>JBBCGG010000001.1:2172500-2772500 GCA_037200525.1 Methylocella sp.
TGGGTTATGCGGCGGAAGAGCTTGTCGGTGCGCGGTTCGAACGATTCGTTCATCCCGACGACAGGGCTCATGCTAAGGCGATCTTCGATAGTTTAGCGGCAGGCGGCCGCGCAAAGCCGTTTGATCTGCGGCTGCTAGCCAAGGACGGCAGCGCGCGTTGGATCAATTGGACTATTACGGCGGACGACGATGCGTTCTATTGCGTCGGTCGCGACATCACCGAGCGAAAGCAGCTTGAAGATGAACTGCGACAGAGCCAGAAAATGGAGGCTGTCGGCCAGCTCACCGGCGGCATAGCGCATGATTTCAATAATCTGCTGACCGGCGTCATCGGCAGCATGGATATTATTCGGCGCCGCATCGCAGATGGACGCGTTCAGGACATTGGACGATTTGTCGATGCAGCGACGACATCGGCCCAAAGCGCTGCGGCGCTTACTCATCGACTGCTGGCGTTCTCACGACGTCAGTCGCTCGACAATCAGCCCATCGACGTGAATCAGTTGGTCGCATCGATGGAGGATTTGTTGCGACGTACTCTCGGTGAGCAGATCGTTCTCCAAGTCGAGCTCCGCGCTGGAATTCGTCCGGCCATGACCGACGCCAATCAACTCGAAAGCGCGGTGCTGAACTTGGCGATCAACGCTCGCGACGCCATGCCTGAGGGCGGAGTGCTTACAATTGAGACCAAAGAGTTGAAGCTGGACCGCGCCTACGCCGAGAAGCACGACCATGTGCAACCTGGCGATTACGTTGCAATCAGCGTCCGCGACACCGGATCGGGAATGTCCGAGGATGTCGTAGCTAAGGCCTTCGATCCGTTCTTTACGACTAAACCCATCGGTCAGGGTACGGGGCTTGGCTTGTCGATGATCTACGGCTTCGCTCAACAGACTGGCGGTCATGTCACGATCTCAAGTAAGCTTGGCGAGGGCGCTGAGATCAAGCTCTATCTGCCGGTCTGTCACGGCGACGCGGTCCGCGCAGAGCCAGGCGCCAACGAAGAAGGTCCTTCCGGCTCCGGCGAGCACGTCTTGGTGGTCGAGGACGACGCCTCGGTCAGATTGATTGTCCTCGACGTTCTGCATGAGCTTGGATACGCGGCTCTTGAGGCTTCTAATGGCATCACCGCTCTTTCAATCATTCAATCTCCCGCGCCGATTGACCTTCTCATTACAGATGTCGGATTGCCCGGTCTGAACGGACGTCAGCTTGCCGAGATTGCCAGACAGAGCCGCCCGAACCTTCCAATCCTGTTCATGACCGCCTACGCGGCGAACGCCGCTGTCCGGAATGACTTTCTGGGCAAACGCATGCACATGGTGACCAAACCCGTTTCGATGGACGTGCTGGCTCTGAAGATACGGGAAATTATCGAAGCCCGGGGCTAGCCGCCTTCGAACTTTTGGAGCCAATTCTCGGACAGTTCCTCGGGCGCGAAATCGCGCCCGCTCCCGGCCTCTTCAGCGCCGCAAGCCATTCCTTCCCTCACGGATTCGCAGTTTGGACCGTAGATATCGGCGTTTGGGTCGTTTGGTCATAAACGCAAAGGGCAGGGGACCGACCGCCATCGCAAGGCAGAGTTACGTGAAGGCCGCCAGAAAGGTTCGCGTGCGCCTATCGTCCCTCTGTCTTCGGAAATATAAGCCGTAACCGAAATTTGAGTTGATTTGGAAACGTTCGTTTCTTATAGAGAGCCATGCCGCGCGACGCTTCATCATCCCGACTCCTCCCCCGCGGTCCCGGGCGTCCGCGCGAGTTCGACATAGACGAAACGCTCGATAGGGCTGCGCAGGTGTTCTGCGAGCGCGGCTATCACGCTACTTCAATCGGCGACCTGACGGAGGCCATGCAATTGGCCCAAGGCAGCGTCTACAAGGCGTTCAAGGACAAACGGGCCGTGTTCCTCGCGGCCTTCGACCGCAACAAAACCGTCCGGCGCGAGAAGCTTCAAAAAATTATCAATGCCGGCGAGACGGGGAGAGATCGAATCCGCGACGTTTTGATTTTCTACATGGAAGCCTCGCATGGAGCAGAAGGGCGACGGGGCTGTCTCCTGGTCGGCAGCGCGGTGGAGCTCGCGATCTTCGATGACGAGGTTGGGCAGCGCATCGCCGTCGCCCTGGATCAAAGCGAGGCGCTGTTGCGCGAATTAATCCGGCAAGGGCAGGCTGATGGCTCGATTGCTTCGCAAATCGATAGTGCGGCCGCCGCCCGGCTGATGCTCTGCTTGCTGCAAGGGATGCGGGTGGTCGGCAAAACCGGGCGCAGACGCAAAGACATGGCGGCGGTGGTGGAAATAGCGATGAAGACGCTTGTCTGATTTATTTGCCTATTTTGGAAATGATCGTTTTCTTTTTGGGAGAGATGCGTGACCGCCGTGGCCGCCGACAACGAGCCTGCCGAACGAACGGTTTTTCCTTGGACGACGCTTCTGTTCGCGTCGGCCTGCTTCTTCGCGGGCGCCGGGATCGGCTCGGTTCTGGGTGGTTGGACCTTTGCAAAGGGAGGATGGCCGCTCACCGCGTGGGTCGGCTTCGCCTTCTCATTTCTAGCGCTAGCGTACTTCGCGACGGAGTAGTTCTCCCGCAAGAAGGCGAGCCCTCCTTGGCTCTAACCCACTCATTCAGCTGCCCATCCAGAGACTCTAGGAAACAAAATGTCGAACCAGCCATATCCCTCGCATGCATTGATTGATGGGGTCGAAATCAGCGAGCTCGAGTTGCTGCGGTACGAAGTGAAACGCGCGCGGATTGCCGCTTTACTTCTCTACCAAAAGATGAGCGCACAGGGAGTCGCCAAGCTGTTGAAGAACGAGATATCGACCATGGAGCAGATCGAGCACAAGTGGTTCGAACAGTCGGCTGATGAATGGACGGGCTCGATCACGGAGATCCGCGTGAATGGCGGCGGCGCGGGCGGTTTTCTGAAGTGGTTCCAAGACCGCGTGGCCTCCAATGACGAGGCGATGATGTTCAATGCTCATCCCGAACATTACGCGGTGGTCAAAGCGCTCGATGATAGCGTATCGATATTGGAGACCATAGGCGGGTGGAAGCTCCCTGGTCTTATGTATGCGCGGTTCACCCAGGACGAGCGAGACGCCGTCGAAACGCCCGACCCCGCGCTGCCCGTTCGCCTGATCGGTTATCTTGTGTCCGAGGATGGCGAGGCGCGAGGACGAGTGCTGCACCAGTTCGGCGACACTTCCTATGGCTTCCGGGCGAGGCTTGGCATTTACTGGCCGGCGAAGGCCGATCCCGACATGATCAAGGGCCATCAGTGGCATTTGGCCTGCGAGTTTGTGAATTGGACGCGGATGTATATCGAATCGCTTTGCAAATAGGGCGCCGCGGCGGCGAGTGTGTTTGCGGCGACGAAACACGACGCCGGCTTACTCGAGGTGGGTTTTGAAGAAGGTCGCGATGTGGGCGATGGCGTCGAGCCCGTCGGGCGTAGGGCCTATTGTAGGCGCCACGCTGAGCGCCTTCGAGGACATAAAGGTGGGACTCCGCGCCGAGCTTCAGAAAGAAGCGTTCCATCGCCGTCGACCTTGGTAATTTCCGCGGAAAGCTCCTGTAAGCGGGGTAGAGCGAACCGCTCAGATGTTGATCTCGACGCCGGTCAGTTCCTCGGAAACCGTCCACAAGCGGCGACCAGCTTCCTGGTCCCTGGCGGCCGGCAAGACATAGGCGTCTTTCACCGTGCCCTTTAGCTCGTAGAAGCCGTCCGGCCCGTAGTAGCCGCCGCTGATCGCTTGCTCCGAAGTTGCCGCGAACAGGGTCGGCAGCGCGCCGTCGTGCGCCGAGTGGCTGAGTAGCGGCTTTAGAATGCGCTTGCTAATCCCAGCCAGGACTCCAGTTTCACCGGGACCGTTGGCGATCAATTCGGTTCGCGCAAATCCAGGGTGCGCCGCATTAGCTCGAAGCTTCCAGTGCGCCTTCCGGGCTCGACGATCGAGTTCGAAGGCAAACATGAGCATGGCAATCTTCGATTGGGCGTAAGACGCCCAGGTTCGATAGCGCTTGGTCCACTGCAAGTCGTCGAAATGGATAGCGCCCTGGCGATGAGCGAGACTCGATACATTGACGATGACTGGCTTTGATGAGGCCCTGATCAGCGGCAGCAGCCGTCCAGTCAGAGCGAAATGGCCGAGATAGTTGGTCCCAAATTGCAGTTCGAAGCCATCCGCCGTCTCACGACGCTTGGGCGGCGTCATGACTCCCGCGTTGTTGATCAGAAAGTCGAGGCGCTGGTGCTGTTGGCTGTAGGCGTCTGCGAAGGTCTTTATCGACGCCAGATCCGCCAAGTCGACTTGGCCGAAGGCGATTGCCGCCTGCGGGACTGCCTTGGCGATGCGCGCGACCGACTCATCTCCTTTAGCCCTATTGCGCCCGGCCAGGACAACTGTGGCGCCGGCCTTGGCAAGGCTGAGAGCGGTTTCATAGCCAGGGCCGCCCGTGCCGGTGACAACGGCGAGTTTACCATCTTGGCGCGGCATGTTCGCGTCCGTCCATTTATACATGAGGCATCCATCCGGGCTCTTAGAAATTCATTAGATATGCAATTATAGCATATTTGCAGTAACTGCAAGTTTTTTTGAGAGGCCGCCAAATTCGCAATTTCGCGCTTATGGCGCATTCAGACGGCGCGATGATTCGCGTCTGCGCGAGGCGGCCGATAGGCGCTGAGGAAAGACGACAACGACGGCTGATGACTGGGCGTGACCTCGCCGATGATCACGACGGCTTCCTTATCGGCCGGTTAGACCGCTCGCTACAGACGGCGCGCGCGTTTCAAGACGGTCGTGACGAACTGCTGCGCGACATCGGTGACGCCTCGTCTGCGACGATAGTAAATCCGATCAGGGCCGCGACCTGGCGTTCAAGCCGAATCTCGCGGCTTGGGCCGGGGCGCCGTTTTCTTCGCGCTAACGGGCGCGGCGTGTCTGTTCTTGGCGCGCGAGGTTTGTTTGGGGTTAGCGATAGATCGAGCGACCTGCCTCCGCAGGCGCGCAAAAGCGTCTTCGATATAGCGCCCAGGCTTCGTCTCACCGCCGCCTTCAAGCCATAGGGTTTGGGCGACTCGGAAGGCGCCCAGGGCGATCATCGCAATCAGGCGAGCGTCGAGTTCTGGCAGGTCAGGTTCGCGGGCGCGGAGCGCGTCGGCCAATCGGACTTCAAGCGCATTGGTCTTGAGTTGATCGCGCGCCCGGAGCGCCTGCGTCTCCTCGATCATGCGAGCGAGGCTCAGAGCCTCTTTGTGAGGCATGTCCTGGACGGGAGCATGAATCGCATTGGCTGCAACGGTGAACGCATCTTCCTCGATAGGCCGTGCGGCGATCATCTGCAACAGCCGGTCGCCCCCAGCATCCTGCCAGGCGAATACAAGCGCTTCCTTCGAGCCGAAGTAGTTGACGAGGGTGCGAGGCGCCACCTCCGCCGATTCGGCGATTTCCGCCAAGGTCACGCCGTCGAAGCCCCGCTCGCGAAAAAGGATCATTGCGACATCGGTAATCCGCTGGCGGATCTTGATCGCCTTGCGCTCACGTAGCCCCATTGAGGGCGCTTCAGGCGATTTGGCGTCCTCGGTCGTTTCCACAGCGTCCCATTGTCCCTAGTCAGCCACCGGCCCGGCGCGCACCCAGCGCGAGAGCCCCATGCTGGCCGCAAATTGCAAATATGCATTGCTAGCATAAAGATCCTGGATCGGTAAGCTCACAACGCGGCCTCAGTGGTGGGGCGATCGATCGGCAAGGCGCGAGCTCAGGGCTTAACGGTGGCTAGATCCTCGACATCCCAAGGGCGCTTCGCGCCCCAAATTGCGGCGAACCCTGGCTGCAGCAGCCGAACCGCTCCGCCTTCGCCCTTTAGCCAATTCTGATCTTCCGCATATTGAATTGCAGCGCGGTACTCTGCCCCGCCCCATCCCTTGGTGAAAAGTCTGATGCTCACGTCGCTGGCCATTAAAGCCCGTCCTGGCGCGATGTTATGAAATCGGAACACCTCAAGCATCGACTTGGTGCATTCTCGCGGAGACGATTCATTAGTCACTGTATGCGTCATCGAATGGGATCCATGACTCCCTAACTTGAGACGTTTCGAAAAGTTGCCGAAAGGCCGCCAAAAGGACTGCGGCGGCGCTCATCATGACTTTATAAGAACCGAGACGGGGAGCGTCGCGAAAATTTCCTCCAGCGGCAAAGCGGCGTCGCCGCCTTTGAACCTGCGTTTGGTAAAGACATCGGTCCAGCATCCCATTGGCAGGACCGCCCCGGCGTCACCCCAATTCGGGTCGGCCTCACGCAGGCCTGGATGACGGGCGACGAATACGGCGGCTGCAACGGGCTCGGCCTCGCGCATAAAACCAAGAACAAGATTGGATTTTTCGCCGCCGACCGCCAGTGGTTCATAGCTCCCATTTGCAAACAGGATTTCCTCACGTTTGCGAAGGTCAAGAAGCAGCGCCGTCACGGCCAGTTTAATGTGGCCGTCCTGCCAGCGGCTCCGCAGGTTGCGCATCGCGATGTTGGGATTTTCAACAATCATCGGAAGGACGGCGCTCAGAGCCTGCCGGCGCACGTCAAAGTCGATCGGACGACGGTTGTCCGGATCAACAAGGCTAAGATCCCACAACTCGCAACCTTGGTAGATGTCCGGCATGCCAGGTGCAGTAAGTTTAAGCGTTACCTGCGCCAAACTATTGTCGACGCCCAGCCGAGCCACATGCCGCGCGAAAGGCAGAAAGCTTGACAGAAATGCTGAACTATTAGCGTCGAGAGTGGCCATAGCGAGGGACTGCATCGCATTTTCGTAGTCGACATCAGGCGCCGACCAGGATGAATGAACCTTAGCCTCACGCATCGATTTCTGCAGCGCTCCCTTGACGCGAGCGGCATAGGCTTCGAGCCCAGATACGTCGAGCTTCTCTAGCAATTCAACCGGACACGACCCGACGAGAAGCTGGTAGAGCAGATATTCATCGTTGCGGTCTGGCGGCGCATCGTTTTCGATGTCGCCAAGGCGCGCCCGCAGCAGTCGGCTCCAGATCTGCACCTGCCGCGCCCATTCATCCGGCAAGTCAGACAGCGCTGCGAGCCGCGCCCGCACATCCTCGCCACGCTTGGTATCGTGCGTCGACGTCGCAAGCATGGCATGCGGCCAGTTCTTTGCGCGCTCCGCGTTGACTTTGTGGAATCCCGAGGCGGAAATCCCGAAGCGTTGTGGATCGCCCCCTACCTCGTTTAGCGCCACGAAGCGGTTATAACGATAGAAGGCAGTATCCTCGAGCCCCTTCGCCATAACCGGCCCGCTGTATTGCTGCAGCTTCATCGAGAAACGAAGTATGCCGGCGTGGCTGAACCCGCTCTTTGGCTCCGCGGTAAGCTTGCCAGACAACGCCCCGCCGAGAAAATCAAACACGGTGGGGTCAATGGCCGAATCAATGCGGCGAGCCCGAGCTAACGCCCAATCCAGATAACGGCGATCGGCTTCGTCGCTGGCGGAATCAAACTCTATATAAGTGCGGTAGACAGGAAAGCAGGCGACGAGCTGCTTGATTGCCCGTTGCAGGATCTGCCGCGTGAAATCCGCGGTCATTGGGTTTTGACGAGCGACGCGAGCGGCGTCGCGACCGAGCGTGTGGAGTTCGCTCGCCATCTCGTTCTCCATGATTCGAATCTTCGATTCATAGACAATTTGAGAGAGCGATCTGTCTGATCCGATGAAATTGCGGTAGGTCTCAGTGAAGCTTTTTTCCGCGGCTGGGTTGACCAATACGCCCAGAACCAGATTGGCGAAGTCGTAGCCGGTAGTTCCTTCTATCTTCCAGTCTGGCCGCAACGCTTCATGCGAGGCGAGGATTTTTTCCACCACAAGATAAAATGGCCTCCTCACGGCCCCCCGCAAGCAATCGAGATAGGCCTTTGGATCCAGCAGTCCATCTATGTGGTCGATGCGAAGGCCGTCAAGAACGCCTTCCTCGATCATCGGCAGGATCAGCGCATGCGCGTGCCGGAACACAGCCGGTAATTCCATGCGCAGAGCTGCAAGGTCGTTGATATTGAAGAATCGGCGATAGTTGATGTCGTCACCGGCGACGCCAAAGTAGGCAATGCGCCAGAACTGTCGCTGAATAAGCGCATCCAGCGCTTTCCAGTCGCCATTGAGAAATGCAATTGATTGCTCGAGGGCGGACTTGGCCTCAGGCTGTTCGCGAATCAATGTCGCGAGTTTCGTCTTGAGCACGACCGCGCGCTCTTTGATTTCGGGACGCCAGTGCTTCAGGTCCGAAAACGTATCGCCGATGTAGTCGAGGTCGGAGTTCTCGTGGCCCAGCACCACGTGATAGTCCAGTGGGCAGATCGGCAGCTTGTGTGCGTCGTAGGCCCAAACGGCGAGACCGCCTTCATCTGGGTCGAATTTTATCTTGAGCTTGCCGCTCTCGAGTTCGACGCCATATTGGTCGCCGAGGAACGGAACGAGCACCTTATTGTGCAGATATCTATTGTCAGGGTCCCAGTCGATGTCGAACCATCCGGCATGGTCTGCATCGGGCCCCCATTCCAGGACGTCCAGCCACAAAGGATTGTCGGCGCCGCCGACGCCCATGTGGTTCGGTACAAAGTCGAGAATCTGGCCGAGACCTGCCTCCGCAAAGGCCGCCGACATATTATGGAAATCCTGCGCGTCGCCGAGCTCTGGATTGAGCGAAAGATGATCGGTGATGTCGTAGCCGTGCGTGCTGCCAGGCCGCGCTTTGAGGTAGGGTGAGGCATAGACGTGGCTGACGCCAAGTTCAGCAAGATAAGGGGCGAGATGGGCGGCGTCCGCAAAGCGAAACCCCGCGTGAAATTGCAGACGGTATGTAGCGCGGGGCGTCATCGCGTCGTCTCCACGCACCAGCGGACCGACCACGGCCCAAAAACGATTCCCGTATCGCCTTCAGACCATATGACGCGTCCCGCCGCCGCAGGAAATTCGATGTGCGCTTTGGATAGATTAGCCGAAAGCGCCAGAACCTCGCCAAGACCGGCCGACCATCGAACGTCTACGGCGCCATCGCCATGGACGACGCTCTCGCCGCCACATTTGATCTGCTTTAGCAGCGGCGCGATCTCCCGGCGGCGGACCGAGATCAGGTCGCGGTATCGCGCAATGTGTGAGGCATCGACGAGATCCCAATCCAACTTAGCGGATCGGAACGTTGCTTCCGCCAACGGATCAGGAATGCGTTCGCGTTGCCTTGGATCGGCGAATTCCGGAAAGCGGGCGAACTCCTGGCGCCGCCCGTCGCGAATGGCGTCGGCGAGATCATTATCGAAATCGCAGAAGAATGGAAACGGCTGCCGCGCGCCCCACTCCTCGCCCATGAAGATCATCGGCGTCTGAGGAAGCAGCAGATATATAGCCGAAAGGGCGCGCATGACATTGGCGGGCGCAATCATCCCGAGCCGCTCGCCAAAGGCCCGGTTGCCGATCTGATCATGATTTTGGATGAAGGCCACAAATGCGCCCGGAGGCAGGAAGGCGGAAGGTTCGCCGCGCGGCGAACCACGGTAGGACATCATCTCGCCTTGATACGCGAAACCTTCAGCGAGGGCCTTGGCGAGAAAATCAGTCCGGCCCTCGTAATCGGCATAATATCCAAAACACTCGCGCGTGGCTGTGGTGTGCAAGACATGATGGAGATCATCATTCCATTGCGCAGTGTAAAGCGTCACCGCGCAACCTTCGCGCTTGAGACGACGAGCGTCATTATCTTCGTTTTCGAGCAGCAAATGAATCGGACGGCCGGCGAAGGCGCGTGCGCGCTCGGCGAGTTCATCGAGGAGATGTTTCTCGCTTTCGTCGACGATAGCGTGAACGGCATCGAGGCGTAGCCCGTCAAGATCGAACTCCTCGAGCCAATAGAGCGCATTGTTAATGACGAATTCCCGCACAGGCCTGCAGTCGTCATAATCATAGTTGATTGCCGCACCCCAAGGCGTGTGGTGAGTGTCCGTGAAGAAAGCCGGAGCGTATGCCGGGAGGTAATTGCCATCCGGCCCAAAGTGATTATAGACAACGTCGAGCAACACCGCGATGCTCCGAGCGTGGGCGGCTTCAACTAAAGCTTTGAGGTTCTCCGGACGGCCGTAAGAGGAATCCGGCGCGTATAGCAAAACGCCGTCATAGCCCCAATTACGCCGGCCTGGGAAATCCGCAACGGGCATGATCTCGATTGCGGTGACGCCGAGAGCGACCAGGTGATCAAGCTTTTCGATCGCGGCGAGAAAAGTGCCGTCCTCCGTGAAAGCGCCGATGTGGAGCTCGTATAGAACAAGGTCCTCCCAGTTTCGGCCGCTCCAGTTCTCTGTCCACTCGTAGCCGCCGGGGTCTATGACTTCGCTGGGACCATGGACATCGCGCGGCTGAAAACGCGAGGCGGGATCCGGCACCCGCCGGCCATCGGGCAAAACATATTGGTATAGCGTCCCGGGCCTTGCTTCGCCGGTCAGGAGTTCATACCAACCGCCTGGCAATTTCTTCATGGGCAGAAGCGCGCCGGCTTCATTGAGGAGGACGCATACGCTTTCGACGCCTGGAGCCCACAGGCGGAAGCGGACCACGCCGTTCCGCTCCAAATTTGCTCCGCCTTGCGCCCGGTGGACCCGCGTCGTCACCCCCCGGTCGCCCTTGTTTCTTCGGGCACTAGCGCGAATAGCAGGAAAGACCACGCCGCGATTGCATATTTATGTCCAAAGCTGAAGGTCTGGTTCTCCAGCTCTTCCATCTCCCCGGAGACATCGGTGTCGATCATCAAGGTCCAGCGCTGGTCTGAACCGCCCTGGCTTGGAAGGATAAAGTCCGCGTTGTCATGCCAAGCGTTGAAGATCATCAAGATTGTCGCGTCCTCCCCGCGCTTGCGGATGCCGGTCGGTTGCGCGCGGCCATCGAGCATGAGGCCGAAGCAAGAGGCGCCGGATTCCCAGTCGCCGGCGCTCATCTCACCGCCTCCGGGGTTAACCCAGGTAAGTTCCTTTATATCGAGTTCCTCATTATACGCATCAGTCAGGAACCGACCACGACGCAAAATCGGAAAGCGGCGACGTAGGGCGGTTAATCTGCCAACGAAGCGGATCAGGGATCGCTCATTGTCCCCAAAGCTCCAATTCACCCACGAGATATCGTTGTCCTGGCAATAAGCATTATTATTGCCCTTCTGAGTGCGGCCGAATTCGTCCCCCGCCAGCAACATTGGCGAGCCTTGGCTCAGCAGCAACGTCGCCAGCATATTGCGACGCTGGCGGCCGCGAATGCAATTGATCTCGGCCTCGTCGCTCGGCCCCTCGACGCCACAATTATCCGAGCGATTGTCCGAGGAGCCGTCCTTGTTATCCTCGCCGCTAGCCTCATCGTGCTTGTCGTTGTAGGTAACGACGTCATTGAGCGTGAAGCCATCGTGGGCGGTGATAAAATTCACCGAAGCCCAAGGCTTGCGACCCTGATGATTGAACGTCGCCGGCGACGCCAGCAACCGAGGCGCGAGATCCGCGGCCTTGCTGGCGCCTCGCCAAAAATCGCGGACCGCGTCGCGAAACTTGTCATTCCATTCCGCCCATCCTGGCGGAAACTCTCCGACTTGATAACCGCCGGGACCGCAATCCCACGGTTCAGCGACAAGCTTCACGGCGCCAAGCACCGGATCCTGGCTGCACGCTTTGAGAAAGCCTGATTGATTGTCGAAGCCGTTCGGTTCGCGGGCGAGAATGGTGCCGAGATCAAAGCGGAACCCATCGACATGCGTCTCATTTACCCAATAACGCAGGCTGTCGGTGACCATCTGAATCACTCGCGCGTGGGAGAGATTGACGGTATTTCCGGTGCCCGCATCATTAATGTAGAAGCGCTTCTGATCAGGGAGCAATCGATAATAGGAGGCGTTGTCGATGCCTTTGAACGATAAGGTCGGTCCGCGCTCATTGCCCTCCGCTGTGTGATTGTAGACTACGTCAAGGATGACTTCGAGATCGGCTTCGTGAAATCGCGCCACCATTTCCTTGAATTCGCGAAGGCAGTTTGCGCGATCTGACGCGTAACGAGGATCTGGCGCGAAGAAGCCGATCGTATTGTATCCCCAATAATTGGTGAGACCTTTTTCGAGAAGGTGACTATCGTTGATAAAGCTGTGAATCGGCAGCAGCTCAACCGAGGTCACGCCAATCGACTTGATGTGGGCCAAAACATCGGCGGAGCCGAGGCCTGCATAGGTGCCGCGCAGATGCTCATCGACGTTGGGATGCAGCTTTGTGTAGCCGCGCACGTGAGTTTCGTAAAATATGGTTCTATCCCAAGCGAGAGGCTTACGTTGGGGCTGGCCGCGCCAGTCAAAATTTGGATCAACGATGATGCACTTGGGTACAAACGGCGCGCTGTCGCGCTCATCGAAGGATAGATCCTCGTCCGGGTGGCCGATCGAGTAGCCGAAGATCGCGGGGTCCCATTGGAGATCGCCCATGTGAGCGCGGGCGTATGGGTCAAGCAGCAGCTTCATTGGATTGAAGCGGTGCCCGGCATCCGGCTCGTAGGGGCCGTGAACGCGATAGCCGTAGACTTGGCCTGGCCCGATATCAGGCAACCAGCCATGAAAGATCTGGTCTGTATACTCTGGCAGCGTCACGCGCTCAAGTTCGGCGCCTCCCCCAGCATCAAATAGGCAAACCTCAACCTTCAAAGCATTTGCCGAGAAAATCGCGAAGTTCACTCCCCGGCCGTCCCAACATGCGCCGAGCGGATAAGGCAAGCCTTCGCGGACGCGGCTCTTGATATCGTCCCCCATCTGCTCCTCCCCAAGTGGTGAGCTTTCGTAACCCTGAACTCGGCCCGTAGGTTCCCGACTTTCTCTGCCGCATATTCTCGAAGTTTTTCCCGCTCCGCGAGCTCTTCGTTGGACAGGCGCGCGTCGGTAAGTCCGGCTGCGGATCATCGGATTGAAAGGACCGGATTTGAGCGGCCTTTGAAACGCGCGGCCGGCTTGAACCTTTCACGCCCGGACCCGTTAGAGCGGGACTTAGCGAGGAAACGTCAAAAGGAGAACGCGATGAGATTTGCCCTAGCTCTATCCACGACGCTGCTGGCGATTGCGCCGGGCTTTGCGATTGCCCAAAACATGACGCCCGCAGACGAAGGCGCAGCGCCCGGCGTTGGCGTCGTTGCTCCCCAGGAACCTACTACCTCGGGAGAGCCGACCGACATGAAGGGGACGCAGTCAATGGCGCCGTCAAGCGGAAATGCCCCCTCTGGGGAGCCAGACTCGGGGATGGGACGCGGCCAAAAGTGATGCTTCGACATACATAAAAGATAGCCCCCCAAAGGGGCTATTTTTGACCGACGGCATAATAATGTGGCGGACGACCCGTAACTTACTCGCGGAGGCTTTATTGAGGCGTCGCGTCCGCGCGATCATCTGCCGCGTGGTGCCGGAGTTCGCACCTTCCTCGGTTCTCCCGACTCATGCGCGCGGAAAGCGCCACAAGCCGGGCAAAACAACCACACAATCAGCGGTTCTGCAGCGGCTACCTATTTAAACGTGATCGATTGAACCGAACTTCGATGCATTGGTTCACTGAGCAAGGGGTTAGGCCCCGAGAGCTTAACAATCTATCGAAAGGAAACGAACCATGAGACGGATCATCCCGCTTTTGACGAGCGCCGTCGTTCTAGCGACTGCATATAACGCACCCGCCTTTTCGCAAGGCGCCCCGCAAACTGTGACCCTGATGAGGGTCGACCCGGCGTCGCTGGCGACCGGCTATCGAACTTCCAAAGTCGTTGGCAGCAATGTTTACAACGAAGCGAATGAGAAGGTGGGAACGATCGACGATCTGATCGTTACCCCTAGCGAGAGAGTTCCTTTTGCGGTGCTATCGGTCGGCGGATTCCTCGGAATGGGATCGAAATATGTAGTTGTACCGTTCAGCTCATTGCGGGTGCAGGACAAGCAGATGATGCTCCCTGGCGCTACCAAAGACTCGCTCAAGAGCCTCCCGATTTCAAATATAACAGCTGAATCGAGCGGCCCGCGAGCCCGGCCCTAACGCCGGGCTCCTTATTCGTTGCTGGCGGCGATGATGGGACATTCATCGTGATGATCCAGCGATGACATTACGCGCCATCCGCAGGCGGTAGGCATCCTAACCTACGACATAAAGGACGGTTGTTATGACCGAGACCGGGAAGACAGTTGAAGATCGCGTGCGAGAACGCGCTCATGCCTTGTGGGAAAAGCACGGCCGAGCGCATGGCCGCGCGGATGAGCACTGGCGTCAAGCTCGATCGGAAGCGGAGGCTGAAGAGAGCGAGCCCGGCAATGACGATCTTGAATTTCTGGCCAGGAAAACGGCAAGGCCTGCTAGATCATCGTCGCCCTAGCGTCGGACCAAATCTGGTCTTTCTTCAATCGCGATCCCAGAGCGCCCATCGTAGCCAGCCATTCGGCGCAAAACTGAAGGAATAGCGAAAAGAAGCGATACTCAAACCAAACCCGCGCGATGAAATGATTTCGCATGCGATTGTCCTTTTCACAGCGATACAATTCATGCGTCGTTAGACTGTTCCGTTTTGCGAGCTGCTGCTCACAGCGCGTTTTCGTGATCGACATGATGGAGACGTGATCGCGACGTTTTTTGACGCGGCTTGCGTCTAAAACGCGGTCGCCGCAATGCCTGTCGCGTTCAGCTTGCATGCCTCGCGCTGCTAAGAGTTCCTTCGACACCCGCCGCGTGGACGCGTGAAACCGATAAAGCGAAGATAGCTCCCGGCATGCGGGCGCCAAGAGCTCGTCGCATCTTAGGATTGCGGCGTGAGGATCTTTTCCGCGTCCGGCCTAATTATTTTCTTCGATCATGAGGTTATCGCGCCAAAGCGGTATGGATGACCCTCTCCGGGGCCGCAAACGAGGGATGTCGCGGCGCTGAGGCGGTGTGCTTGTTTTCGTCGGAACTGCTTGAACGTTGGATCGTTAGCGGACCGCTGTTTCCGACGCTTCGCTGCGCCAAACAAGGACGCTTCTTATGGCTGATTTCAATCCCCCGTCGACGCTGAAGATCGGCGGAAATCCCATCCATCCCATGCTCGCACCGTTTCCTATCGTTTGCTTTATGGGAGCCTTCGTCACTGACCTAATATATTGGCATACCGCTGCTGTAATGTGGGAGACGTTCTCTGTATGGCTATTGACTGCCGGTCTGATCATGGCCGGCTTTGCGGCGATCGCCGGCTTGATCGACTTCATAAGCAGCGAAAGAATACGCGCCTTGAAGCCGGCGTGGCCTCATCTGCTCGGCAACGCGCTTGCTCTGGTCCTTTCTTTGATCAACGTCTTCGTCCACAGCCGCGACGGTTACACCGCGGTTGTCCCGACAGGCCTGATTCTTTCCGGTCTCGTTGTCGTCATCCTGCTTTTCAATGGTTGGACGGGCTGGTCCATGGTCTATCGCCACCGCGTCGGGGTGGCCAATTGATGCGCGCTTTCCGATTTACGGATTCAACGATCCGCGTGGCTCATCTTGCCCTTCTTTGCGTCGCCATTTCTGGTTTGGCCCTCGCCGGCTGCGATGACAAGGGCGGCGATCCGAAATCTCAGATCGGCGCCAATCCGCTGCTGCCCGATCCGCAGCAATATCTCCTGCCGCCGATGAACATCGCGAAGGTGGCGAGTTGGGGCAAGAATGAGACGCCAACGGTTGCGCAGAGCCTTCAGATCCGCGCCTTGGCGACTGGGCTTCAGCATCCTCGGTCGCTCTACGTCCTTCCAAACGGCGATGTATTGGTGGTTGAGAGCAGTGGCCCCAAAGCGCCAATCAACCGACCCAAGGACTTGATAATGGGGTGGGTGCAATCGTTCGCTGGGGCCGGCGCCAAGGGCGGCAACCGCATCACTTTGTTACGCGATGTGGGAGATGACGGCGTTGCAAAGACGCGGACCATCTTTCTGGACAATCTTAACTCGCCATTTGGCGTCGCCTTGGTTGGCGGCGACCTTTATGTCGCAAACACCGACGCCATCGTCCGCTATCCCTACACGGAGGGCGAAACCAGGATCACGGCCGCCGGAACCAAAGTTACCGATCTGCCCGGCGGCCCTATCGACCACCATTGGACCAAGAGCCTGCTGGCGAGCCTCGATGGGTCTAAACTCTATGTTGGGGTCGGCTCAAACAGCAACATTGCCGAAAATGGCATGGAGGCCGAGGTCGAGCGCGCCGCCATTTGGGAGGTCGACCGCATGTCGGGCGCTCACCGCATCTTTGCCAGCGGGTTGCGCAATCCGACCGGTCTGCAATGGGAGCCGCAAACCGGCGCTCTCTGGGCGGTCGCGAATGAACGCGACGAGCTCGGGCCGGATCTGGTTCCAGATTATTTAACCTCGGTGCGCGACGGCGGCTTTTACGGCTGGCCCTACAGCTATTACGGGCAACATTTGGACCCACGGGTCGAGCCGCAACGGCCTGATTTGGTCGCTAGCGCAATTGTTCCAGACTATGCGTTGAGCTCCCACGTCGCTCCACTGGGGATGGCTTTCTACACTGGCGCAAACCTTCCTCCGGCCTACCGCGGCGGCGTCTTCGTGGGCGAGCACGGGAGCTGGGATCGAAGTCCGCTCACCGGCTACAAAGTCGTGTTCGTGCCATTCAGCGGCGGCAAGCCAAGCGGACCGGCGGAAGACGTCGTCACAGGGTTCCTCAACGCGGAGAATCAAGCGCGCGGCCGGCCGGTGGGTTTGGCCGTGGACCGTAATGGCGGATTGCTTATCGCCGACGACCTTGGGAACGCCGTGTGGCGAGTGACGGCGTCCGCGCAGTAAAAGGCAGGCCTTTGTGTTAGACGACGCGCTTTCCGCATGGCTTTCATTGGCGCTCGGGGAGGAGAGATAGTCTTCGCGGATAGGAGACGAAGCGACAAAGACGCTTTCGATCGTCGGCGGCACGCTGCCAGCCTAGGCTCTACCCCGGCGGCAACTGAAATAGGGGCAAACGGCGGAAGGCGCCAAAATGGCATAAGATGTTGATTTTTATTGGCGCAATGGCGGAGAGGGAGTCCGCCGAATTAGCGTTCAAGGCAGTTCAAGGTCGTGTACGTTGTCCTCTATGGATCAGCTAGTTACGAGATAATCTGTCTTCCTTCGTCCAGCTTAGTTTGCTACAATCGACTTTCGAGATTGGGGCCAGAGTTGGGGCCGGAGAAAACTATGGCTAGGAAGTTACACAAGCTTACGGCGGCAACGGTTAAGGCGTTGAAGAGGCCCGGAAGGCACGGCGATGGCGCGGGCTTGTATTTGCACATCGACGCCGGCGGCCGGCGCCGCTGGATCTTCCTCGCGATTCGCGGCAGCAAGCGGGGTGGAAAACGGCAGGAAATGCGGCGGGAAATGGGCCTTGGGGGCTACCCGGCCGTCACGCTCGCCGACGCGCGTGCCAAGGCCGACGAAGCGCGCAAGCTCGTCGCCGCGGGCGTCGATCCGATTGAAGCGCGGCGCGAGGCCGGAAAGCCTGAGGCCGGGAAGCCGACGTTCGGCGAGTACGCTGATAAATTCGTTGAAGCCAAGTCAGCTGAGTGGCGCAACGACAAGCATCGCGCTCAATGGAAAATGACGCTCGAAAAATATGCCGCACCCCTGCGCCCGCAGCCCGTTGGCGAAATAGACACGGCTGCGGTGCTGACGGTCTTGCAGCCCATTTGGGGGAGCAGGCCGGAAACAGCGTCGCGATTGCGCGGCCGGATCGAATCTGTTCTCGATGCGGCAAAGGCGGAGGGTCATCGATCGGGAGAGAATCCCGCGCGCTGGAAAGGGCACCTCGACAAGCTCTTGGCGAAGCGTCAGCAGCTCACTCGCGGACATCACGCGGCCCTGCTGTACTCTGACGTACCGAAGTTCATTAGCGATCTCCGCGCGATGAACGCGATGGCTGCAAAGGCCCTCGAGTTCCTGATTCTGACCGCAGCGCGGTCGGGCGAAGTGCTCGGCGCTCGATGGGATGAAATAGACCTTGAGGCCAAAGTTTGGACGGTTCCGGCGACACGGATGAAAGCCGGGCGCGGACATCGCGTTCCGCTATCCGGCCGCGCGGTCGAGATCCTTGAAGAACTCGCCGACGGCAAAACAAGCGATTTCATCTTTCCCGGACAGCGAGCCGGGCGCCCGCTCTCCAACATGAGTATGGAAATGGCTCTGCGTCGCATGAAAATGGACGCGACTACGCATGGCTTTCGAAGCAGCTTCCGGGATTGGGCGGGCGAAGAGACGCATTTTCCACGCGAGGTCGCCGAGGCAGCGTTGGCTCATGTCATCGGCGATAAGGCCGAGCAGGCCTATCGGCGCGGGGATGCTCTGGAAAAGCGCCGCGGGTTGATGGAGGCCTGGGCCATGTTTTGCGAGCCCAAGGCGGCTGCGAATGTGACGCCAATGGCGCGCGGTGCCGACTGAATTCACGAACGCGCGGGGATAGGCTGGCCGGCCGACAAGCGAGATAGTCCACTTGCTTCCCCGCGTTCCCAGGACACTCGCTAGGACACGCGATGAACGACGATCCCGCCTCGGTTGGGGCCTCCGAAGAATGGGTTCCGCTTGATGAAGGCGTCCGTATGATCGCCCGCCTTTCGACCCGTGAAGTGCTACGTCGCCCCGGCGGCGTGCCGCCACAGGCGATGGTCGACCTTATTGAGTCCTTGCGGCAAGGGCTCATCGCTAGCCGGGGCGAGCGACACGAAACCAGGGAGATGGAGATTATCTCGGCCCATGATTGGCAAGAATACGAATCTGACTGGTCCTCCGTCAGTCATCGCGACTTGCGTTATCGCGGTCGACGTCTACCCGTATTCGAATCCATCGAGGTCGACGCTATTGGCATAAGGCGCCTATTCACGCCGGTGTCCGACAAAGCGCCCAAATCGAAAAATAAAGGTGGCAGGCCGCCCGCCGTCAATTGGGAGATGGTGAAGTCCGAAACTTTTCGATTGATGGACGAGAACGGCGATTTCACTCCGGATGACAGGAAGTGGAACGCGCAGGCCCGGCTTGAACAAGATCTGGAAAGCTTTTGCGAAGAAAAGCTTGGCGTTGTTGTCGCGATGTCCGGCATTCAGCAGCGCATTCCGGCATGGCTCGATGAATGGCGCATAAAAAAACAGTCGTACCCAGAAACCTAGTTGTTGGGCGTTTCTGGGCGTTTCCGGGTGCGCCGGCGGTGTCTGAGGGCGAATCTCGTGGTCGTTCATAACCGACCACGAAAGATGCCCTCAAATGCACCCCCAGACCACGACAACCGACAGTTCGACGTCGGCCGCCGCGCAAGGCGATCGCGTCGCGAACATTCTGCCCCTCAGCCACGGCGGCGCTTACACCGTCTTTGATGCCGCCAAGCTCATCGGGGTCTCGCGATCCTCGATCTTTAATCTGATCGCCGCGAAGAAGCTACGGACACTGAGAATTGCGGGACGCCGGCTGATCCCGGCCGACGCAATTCGCGCCCTAATTTCGGGAGGCGAATGATGCGGCGCCCAAACGAAAACCCCGCCGTTAGCGAGACGGCGGGGCTCGGAAATGTTGCTCACGACCAAGCGATCAACACCCGAGATATAGCATCGCCGCAAGCCTCTTTCAACGGTCCCTCGAAGATCGACCTGGCGAAGTGCGACCTCCTTCGCGATTTCGTGGTCGAGTCGCTCTCGATTGCGGCGCACTACGCCGACACCGCGATGACCTTCGCCTCGATCGGCGACGACGCCCTCCTTGAGCAATCGATGCGCGGATATACGCAATTCGCGCGAGCCGCGGCAAAGGCGGCGCGCGAGGTCGTTGATATCCGCAGAGGAGCTCGGCCATGAGCGCGCAAGCTATGATTCTCGGAGTCATATTCCGGGGGCCTGAGCGGAAAATCGGCAAGAGTGGCAAGCACTATGTGGATGCCACAGCGCGCGTTCGTGATGGCGCCGAGGGCACGCAATTCTGGCGCATTAGGTCTTTTAGCGAGAGCGCGTGCGCGGACCTGATGCGGCTCCGCGAGGGCGATTCGCTCAGCGCGCAGGGCAGTCTGCAGGTTGAGATTTATCAGAAAGCCGGCGAGCCGAAGCTTTCATATAGCATGGTAGCTGATGCCATCCTGCCCTTGCGGGCGCCACGCAAGGATCGCAAGCCGGTGGCCGATCGGAAGGGCCCGTCACCCGCACAGACGGCGCAGCAAACTCTTGCGAAATCGCACCAGCGGCCGATCAGCGTCGCCGAATTCGATGACACCACTCCGCCTTGGGAAGCTTGATCCGATGAACGAGCATCCGCGCCGGCCCGCGGCCATCCCCAACGATCCGCATCTGCATCGCATTTCGAAGAAGAACCCGTAATCATGGACCGCCAAACGCCACCTGAACCGCCGCGCGACGAAAACTATGAGGCGAGCCTGGCCGCCCTGGATTCCGGATATGGTGATGGCGAGAGCGAGATCAGCAATGTCGTTTCGTTCGAACCTGGGAAGCCAGCCGCGGCGAAAAAGAAGTCGAGACCCAAGCCTGTAGACGCGACGGATCAAGCGACACCCGATAGCGTCGTCATTGGCGGCGCGGAAAAGCGGATTACAACATTGGCGCAGCTCAACGAGCGCTACGCGTTGCTAGAAGCGCCGGGATCGGCCCCGGCCTATGTCGAGCGCAGTACGGGGCACCCGCTGCAAGACATCTGCCTTAAGCGCAAACTTGCTCCTGAGGTTGTCATCACGGGCAGGAAGGACAATCGCCCGTTTTATGCGTCTGCCTATAATTTTTGGACTGGCCATGCTCGTCGACATGTTTATAGGCGGATCGCTTTCACCAGCAAGGAAGTTCCCGGCGATACCCTGAACCTATGCAGGGGCCTTGGCGTCACACCGAAGGCTGGGCCGGTTGACCTTATT
This sequence comes from Methylocella sp., assembly GCA_037200525.1. Taxonomy (NCBI): domain Bacteria; kingdom Pseudomonadati; phylum Pseudomonadota; class Alphaproteobacteria; order Hyphomicrobiales; family Beijerinckiaceae; genus Methylocella; species Methylocella sp. The sequence goes on from JBBCGG010000001.1 coordinate 2,193,424, forward strand.
CTCACTCATATTCGGGAGGTCATTTGCGCTGGGGACGTCCGGGCTACCGACTATATGATCAAGCTTCTTGCATGGCAGATCCAAAACATCGGCCGGCCCTCAAAGATCATCGTTGCCCTAAAGACCAAAAAACAGCAGGCCGGCAAGGGTTTGTTGCTTGAGCAGATCATGCTGAGAATTTATGGCCCGAGCGGCGTCATGCCGGCCACTGCTGACCAAGTTCTCGGCCGGTTTAATGATGCGCTGCGCGGCGCATCTTACATCTTCTTGGACGAGGTCCTCTTCGCCGGCGATCGCCGCGCGGCGGATCAAGTCAAAAAGCTCTCGACGGGCAGCGTCATCGGGATCGAGACTAAAGGTGTCCCCATCGTCCAATGCCCTATCGGCGTCAATTTCTGGCTGGCGAGCAACCATGACAATGCGGCCCATATCGAAGAGGGCGATGCCCGGCACTGGGTTTTGAACGTGAGCGAGCATCGGATCGGCGACGCCGCATATTTTTCGAAACTGAGCCACCAGATCGAGAACGGCGGCCGAGAGGCGTTCGCTCATCATCTTCTGACACTCGACGTCGCCGGCTTCGTACCGTGGCGCGACATCGAGATCGACACCGCGGCGCGCAGCGACATGATCCGGGAAAGCATCAACCCGCATGATGCCCGCAAGTGGATTGAAGCTTGCTGCGCCGTAGAGCAGATCATTGGCACGAAAGATCTCTCAACGGGAAGCTGCACCCCCTGGGTCGACGGAGAGGCGTATAGCTTCGCCGAGCTGGCGGCCGCATATTCCGTGTGGGTCAAAGACCAGCGGTCAGCCCGCGGCGCCCAGCCTACGCCGCTGCATAGGCTCGGGGAAGTTCTGACCGCAGCCGGGTTCGGAACGAAAAAGACTAAAACCTGCAACTTGCGCGTTTTGCCCAAGACGGATGCCTGCATAGCGCTTCTATGGCGCCGTCCGAAGGATGGAAGCTGATTTTCTCCTTCCAGCCTCTCCCTCCATGCCTCCAGCATTGATTTTAAACGGTTTTCTCTTCGGGTGGAAGCATGGAGGCAAAAACAGACGAAACGCTACAAATATTGCGCGCGGCGTTTTCAACGATCCGATTTGCAGCGATTTGCCGATTCTGCTTCCAGTGCTTCCACCCAAGCGATTTTCGCAGCGACATCAACGGCATAGCCAAAATATTCCTGCTTCCATCCTCCCTCCATTCTCCTTCCATCTGCTTCCAGGAATAAATAGAGAGATAAGGAGTGGTGAGCCTCAAACTTCGGCGTTTAGCGCAAAATCCGTGTCGAAATACTCGCCGCCCAAACCATTGAAAAACGCAGGAAAATCCACGCGCACACGCGCAACGGCCAAATTGCAGCCAAACACGATAGGGCAAAATCCCAACCGACAAGCGGGATCGACGACCCAAGGCTCAAAGTTCGGGAGTAGTGCAAACCCGGAGAGTCTGATGCCTTGGGCGCACGCGGGACAGCTCCCAGCATTTCAGCAGCGGCCGGATCGTAAGGGGCATTCGAGAAAGGCTATTGCAACGCTTGTGCTCATCTTGGATCAGCGGCACATCGCACGCCCAACCCTCGTTAGCGGATACCTATTCCGCCGCACTCTCCTCTAGGATCAAGCGGTTTGAGGCATCGGCCCCAATCTCTGGCCCCAATTGCTCAGCCGGTAGGATCTCCTCGCCGCGCGGATCTCCAGTCGTCGCCGGCGCGCGCATTTGGAAAGGGCTCCCCCGAGGTCGTGAATTTGGCGCGATCGCCTGATGAGGGGGGTACCCGGAAAAACCAAGTCTAGGCAGTAAGCTCCAGGCTCAGCCGCGCACCTTACGCCTCAAAATCACGACAACCCAAATTTTTTCCTATGCCCGGCGAACATTTCGACAGACCGCAGGATGGCCTGGCGTCGAGCCTGCCCGGCAAGCCCAGGTCGTCCGAGACATCGCCGAGAACAAATCATCCGGTCTCGATGCCGAAGTGAAGCGCGACGCGGCGAATTGTTTGCAGTCGCCCAGACCGACAGGCAGGAGAAAGAAATACCACTAGCGGAACGGCCAAAATCGGTTAGCTTGGCAGTGTTGTAAAAGTGCCGGTATGCGTAAATAACACAAGCTTAAAGGGGACGCCGATGGCCGCAGTTATTTCCCTGTTCAATCACAAAGGTGGAGTGAGTAAAACTACCACAACTTTTAATCTCGGGTGGGCGCTGGCTGATCGCGGGAAAAGAGTATTGATAGTCGACGGTGATCCGCAATGTAATTTGACTGGAACCGTCTTAGGTTTCGACGGTGTAAATGACTTCAGTTCTTTTTACAAATCTCATCCAAACGGTAACATAAGCGACTGCCTAAATCCAATATTCAAGGCAACTGGAGCTCCGTTAGATCCAGCAGATATCACTGAGACAACAAATAAGAACCTGTTTCTGCTAGCCGGCAATATTGAGTTGGCTGAAAATGAGACGCAGATCGCTGTTGCTCTGTCGACAAGCGCGGCGATCCCGGCGCTGCAAAACATTCCAGGCGCTGTTGGTGCGCTGCTGAGAAAGACAGCAGATAAAAATAGGATAGATTTGATAATCATTGACATGAGCCCGAGTGTCGGCGCTCTTAATCAATGCTTTCTAATGGGAAGTGACTATTTCATTGTTCCGATATCCCCTGATTATTATTGCAATCAAGCGATTTCATCTTTATCTCGTGTATTGCCCCGTTGGAACGACGAGGTAAATAGGTTTAGGGATAAGTCATTATTGTATCCGTTTCCGAATCATCCACCACAGTTTTGTGGAACAATTTCGCAAAGATATCGACCGCGTTCTGGCGCGCCGGCATTTTCATTTCAGCAGTGGATCGATGTTATTAAGCAAACCGTTCTCAAAGAGTTTGTGCCAGTGCTGGCCTCAAATAATATGGCAATATCTGAAAGCCAATTCAGAGCATCTTCTCCAGGAGACACGCCGTATAACCTCGCAAATATCGCAGATTTCAATTCATTGATAGCTCAATCCCAGAAGCACAGTACACCAGTATTTGCGCTTTCAGATTCACAGATAGAGCAGGGAGGAATAATTCTCCAGACAATGAAGGCAAGCAGGGACGAGTTTGCAAAATCATTTGTCGCTCTCGCTAAGTGCGTGGAGTCTCTGACCGGGATTTAAATTCGCATCGGCGATGCAATTCGAGACACACAGACTCGGCACCTGAGGACCCGACGCTTGCCGCGCCGGGTTTTTTCGTTTTGGAAGGCACAAAAACGCCTGGCATCCGATCTCAAAGCGGCTCCGCCTTTACTTCGCGGCTGAAATATGCTAGCGAAGGCTGGTCGCTACGTTATGAGGATCGAACACGATGTCTCTTCCCCCCGGCCATATTCCGCCGCCCGGCTATAAAATCGTGTCCCCCGAACCGATTGCGGAGGTGGATGTTCTTGGTGCGCCGATCGTCAAGTATGATTTCGCGTTGCCGGCCGGCTGGGACGCTGCGAGCCCCGCTGACAAGCGCGCCTATCAGCTCAAGCAGCAAAAGCAGGCGATGCAATCGCGCGAGCGGGCGGCCGACGCTGCGTTTATTCCGCCGGCGGGTTGGGACAAGGCGAGCCCTGAAGCGCGGCTGACCTATCGTCGCCAGTGGGATCGCGACCAGGCGGCGCAGAAGCGCTAATGCCCCGACGCATCGTCTCACGGCAGCAGAAAGAAGCCTGGCTCGATCGGGGGACGCCGTACCGCTATTTCGATGAGGTGGAGACGTGCATTGTCCCCACGCCGATGGGCGGCGAAATGCTGGCGCCGGCTGGTGAAGTGACGCCGGCCGTCACGATCAAATGGCCGGTCTTAGACACGGATTGTAGCTTCAAGGGCCCAAGCCTTGGCCATGGGGAAAGTCGGCCCGCCTATCGTTCGCGGACTCTTCCTGTGGGCCGCCGGCGTGACGCATAAGGAATGGATCGATGGCATCCGACGAAAAGGTCAAAGCATATTACCGAGATCCGGCCGCAGGAACGAGCGAGCTGGTCCACATGGACCCGTTTGATTACCGCGACGCGAAAAAGAAATGGCCGGATCAGTGGTCGCTCGATCCGTTTGTGGGCCTAAAGCAAATCACAGCGCATCGGCATTTTGGAGAGGTTTATGGCTACGCTGAGCAGGCCGAACCTGGCGGCGCATACATTCTCAAGCATGCAGACGGTCGTGCCCAGCAAATCGATCCTCGAACAGGCGCGGCTGTTGGCCCGAAAGTGGCAGCGCCGATCCCGCCGATTGCCGCGGAGGCGCCGCGAAGAGATTCGGAAGGAGTGCGTCCGGGAAAGGCCACGGGCGCAAGGCCTTCGATATCGAATTGGGACACGTTCATTGGGCCCGAGGACGGCTTCGCGAACTAATTCAGAAGCCGCCCTTGGCTATTCACTTCTTGCCAACTGGCTTGTGGCAAGCCGGCGCACATGGCGCAGGGCGATTATTCGCGGTCGTCATGATCTGCTTGACAGCCTCGGTATTGGCGGTTGTGAGGGCAGTTTTCAGCGCAGGTGTTAGAGCCGGCGTGGGTGCCTGGTACTTGGTCATTTGAAGCTCCTAGGGGTGTAGGGTGATCTGATCGCGGTTCTATTTCTTAGTCGTGTAACAGTTCGGGGCGCCACCAAACATTCGCCGCGAACGCTCGGCTTGATCTGTCAGGGGGTGGTCGATATGAGGCCAAATGTTTGCTTCCAACTGCGCCAGGTGTTCCTCCTGCTCGAGACGATAGCGCACTTCGTCGGAGGCGATTGTTTCGTGTTTCGACGTAACTGAATTGGGTTTCATGGTCATCATTTTTTCCTTTGGTTGCGATTGCTAATGCGGCAAACTTTGTCGGAACGGATGGCCCCGCAAACTAACTGACGCGAGAGTCCACCGTCGACACGGCGATCGTGGCCCGCTTGGCTTTCTCCGCCGCATTCCGCCGGGCTAATCTGCGGCGATACATATCGAAGGATTCGCGCTCTCGCGATCCCATTCGCATGCGGCGCGCTTCGATATCATCGGCCAGCTTCTTTGCCCTTGCTTCAGCCCATGCTTCAGCCCTTGCAGCGGCGGCCGCTGCCCTCTTTTCTTTCTTCGCGTCCTCCTTTGCTTTTCGCTCCTCGGGAGTCATTTGCAGGGCGTCCCAAACCTTGCGGCGGCGGGCGATATCGGAGGGCGCGGTGTAGGCGATGACTCGCTGCGTTGCGGGATATGGCAGGCATTTCACGACCTGAAATTTTAGGCCAAGCGCCGGTAGCAGTGAATCGAGAGAAAGAGGCCCCAAACCTTTCATACCGGCCTCGATCTTTGCCAAATAGCCCTGCTGCAAACCTGCGATTTCCTCGATTTCCAAGCTGACCAAGCCGAGCTCTTTGCGACGATCTCTAATCGCGCAAACGATGCCCCTGTACGAATCGACAATATCCGCTCCATCGTCCACATCTGGCGTGAGATCGTTCATTGATCGGGTCTCCTTGTCCTGATCACAAATCCGGGCGTAATCGGTTTTGGGCGTGGGGCGACTCCGTCCAAAGAGAGGGGAAGGATATCATCGAAGGTCGGCCGCGGGCGGTTGCGCTGCCAATCTTCGATGGCGTTGTTGAATGCAACGATGAATGCCGGGCTCTTTTTCAGGGCTCGAGCGGCGTGGCGCGTATATCCGACAAAGCGCGCGGCGTCATAGATGGTGTAGGGCGTCCCGCTTGGATCAGACGGCGATCCATTGATCATCAGGTCGATCATCCGCAGCATTCGGCGATTGATCTTGATGTGATCGTCGGCGACCATCTTCCGAATCTCGGCTTCGCGATCCGGCAATTTCCAGTAATCGGTCAGGTTGTCGCTCATGGCGTTAAAGTGATCCTGTTCCGGCCGGAATTGAATTAATGAAGCTGTTCTGTTGGCGCATCGCCGTGAAATCGGCATTTGCCTTCGCCTGCGCCCTCGCGGGATCGGCGACCCATCGATATGCGTTGCCGCTCGGCGCAGTCAGCACGCTCCTGCGGGCATCATTGCCCTGCACGACAACGCGATAGGACGGCGGTTTGCCAGAGCCCATTTCCGCCTGCGTCTGCTGATCCGGAACAAGAGCATAAGGGGCGCGCTGCAATTGCAACTGCGTTTCGCGCTCTTGTGTGCTCTGGACGATCATTTGATGCACGTCATCAGCGAGTTGGCTCTTGATCCAAGACTTGTCGCCATTTATTTCCGGAAGCGCTGGGCTGCGCTCGGGCGGATAGGCCATGACCCTGCCGCCGTTGGCGTCTGACATTCCCCATTTCAGGCCGACGCGCTCCATGGCATATCTGTCCGCGGCGCCGGCGTCCGACGTTTTCGCGAACTGGTCGCGATAGGCCTTAGTATAATCATCAAGCAATGAGCCTATGATGTAACCTGGGGCTTCCCCTTCAGGCGTGTAATCTGAGCCGAAGGGGTTCCAGCGCTGCCAGAACGACGCGAATTTGTTGACGATATCCCGGCCAGTGACGTTTTTTAGGCTTTCGTCGGCCTGATCACGCAAGGCTTCCTTGGCCTTGATCGTGCCTGGGTCATTCGCCGTCATCGCGTCTTTGGCGATCTTGTCTGGCGGGTCGAAGCTGATTTTATCCTGCCATGCGCGCAAGTCGCTCAGAGCTTCTTTGCCGAACGTTCCGTCGAACGTCATCGGGTTTTGCCGCTGCACCTGGTCCATGAACGAATAGGCGCTCGACATTTTCACCGGATCGCCGGACTTTGCCATGCCGAGAATGCCGTTCTTAACCTCTGGCGTGTTGAGCGTTGCCTGCATCTGATCAGGTGGGAGCTGGCCCACGCTTCGAAGGAACGCAGCGGAAGCCTGAGGTGGACCCATGGCGAGGCCGGTTTTCACAGCGTCCGTCTCATTCGGGAAGACGGCCGATAGCGACGCGCCGGGCTGGCGCGCGGCAATCGCCGAGACGACTTGCGACCGTGCGGCGATACCCGAAGCGATCGAATCGGGCTGGCTGAAATCAAGCGGCGCTGGCGCCTGCGGAACCCAATGCTTCGCCGCCGCTGTCCCGCCGGGATCATTCTTCAGCGCGGTTTGGCCCTGGGTGAAGAATTCCTGCGCGTGCTGTGCGACGAGGCCCTGATAGATTGAGCCGCCCTGTGCCTGCGCCTTGGCCTGATCCATGAAAGGTTGACCGCCGCCGCCCATCGCCGCGTCCGCGACGCTCTGACCTTGAACGGTCGACATTATATTCTGGCGCTGATCGGCGAACTTGGCGTTGCCTTCAGTAAGCTGGGCATAGTTGGCGATGACCGTCGGCGAGGGGACGATTCCATTTTGAAGCGAGCGCTCGATCGACGCGCCAAGCGTGGTCGCCATGGTTTCCTGATTGCCTTGATCACGGGCGATCTTCTGAACCCAGGTCGATAGCAAGAACGGGTTGGCGTCCATTTGCTGCTTGGTAAAGGGAACGCCGTTGACACTCGCCTGCGCGCCGCCGCTAAGCCTCCCGGTCACATCGGCGACGTATGAGGAAGTGGTTTTGCCGTTGCCGTCCACCGCGTCGCGGATATATGGCGTCGGGCTTCCCGCCGGCGCGACATTCCCCGGTCCGGAGAAATACGCCACGGCCACGCGCGCTGGATCGCCATTATAGCGAGTGTAATAGTCCTTCAAAATCCGTCGATTAACTGCAAGATTGTCAGCCGGATTGTTGATATTTTCGCCAGGGTTCGAATATTGAGCGAAAGTCGCCGGCGTGATCTGGCCGGGGCCTTTGGCGCCATCGACGCTAGTTCCGACACTGGGATTGCTGCCGGACTCCTGCTTGATGATGGCGCCCTGCACCTGATCCAGTGACACGCCCGCGCCGACACCCTGAGCTGCTGAGGCCTGCCCCGGCGATAGGGTATTCGTCACAGCATGGAAGCCGTAGACCTGATGCAGAGATTGGATTTGCGCGGCTGTCGTCGTGTCGCCAAGATCCCTCGACTTCTTTATCGCTGCCTCATAGACGTCATCGGGGATCTTTGCGCCTGACTTTGCTGCCTTGTCCAGTGCATCCAAATTCTGCTTGTTCGCAGCAACCTCAGTCGCATTCTGGCCTTGTAAATATTGGATGCGCGCTTCGCCTTGGGCGATCAGCTGCGTCCGCTGGGCATCGGTTGCGCCGGGCAGTTTATCTATCGAATCATGCAGATCCTTTTGCGCGCCGAGGACACCGTCTGACGAAAAGGCCGCATCCATATGGCCGACGATCGCCTCGCCGGTCAGCTGCAAATTCGAGGTCGACCGCATATTGTCGACGACCGCTTTGGGCATGTTGAAGAGCGGATTTGCCTGGAGCGAGTCATAATAGGAATTGAGCTGTGCGGCCTTCTGCACAAATTCCGGGGTACCTGTCCCGCCCTGGCGTGCGAGCTGGCCTAGTTCATTCTGTGACGCCTCGATCTGTGCCTGGATGCTCGACTTAGCGTCTGCGACATCTGAGCTCGCCTTAGCATTGACCAGGCCGTCATAGTGCTGCGTCGCCATCTGCTCGGCGTTCGCAACGAGGGTATTGGCGATCTGATCGTCGCCATATTGAGCGCGCAGATGATCGATATATCCATTCGCTGCGGTCTTGAAGGCAACCGGATCGCCAGCGTGCTGGACCCGCAGATCGTTCATATCTTGGGTGGTCCGATTCTGCCCGTTTGCAATCGCGCCGGCGATGACCACGTGCTCATATTCGTCGCCGGCACGGCCGAGGATAAAGCTTGTTTCCGGCGTCTGGATTTGGATCTGTCCGTTCGCGTCGCGGCTGACTGACCTGGCGGCCTTCGCTACAGCTTGCTCGCCGGCCTGCTGGGCCAAGGGAATGGCGACATCTTCCAGTCCTTGCCCGAGCTGTTCAGCGCCCTGCGCAACGAAGTCAGCCGAGCGCGCCACATCGCCGCCGGACACGCGCGAGGTCGGATCTTCTGCAGTGATCATGCCTTGCTGGGGAATATTTACGAGAGCCATTGGGCTTTTGCTCCGGTCGCTTCATGAGTCGTTCGAACGTAAACTCATGCTCGGCCGGGCAGCCGACGCCCTCAACGCACCGGGTGCGTAGCGCCGCTTTAACGGGTCACGAACTCGGCTGACGCCATCGACCTGGGTAAGAGCCGCGTTCTTTTCGACCGCCGGCTCGGGCTCCGTGTTATCGTCGGCCTGTTCCGACTCCGCCGCTTCATCAGAGGCCTTCGCGCTCTTTGGCAAACACACTCCCGGTCGTCCGCCGTTGGTGAACTCAACGCCAGCCGCCTCAAGAGCAGACATGAGCTTATGCAGCGTCTCTGGATCGCCGCCCGACTTCTCGGTCTCGAAATTTGTGATCGTATTTCGGTGAACACCAGACCGATCCGAAAGCTCGCGAACGCTCCAGTTCAATAATCCTCGCGCCGCTCGCATCTGTGCGCTTGTCACATGCTTAATCATATGCTAATTCCACAGTGTGCAAATTACACAGTAGGCGATTAGCATACATCCCTTACAGGAGCAACCACAATGCCGAACTGTACAGTTCCGGCGGCCGATGCCGCTTGGACAAAAATTAACGATGTGACCGCCAATTTAAACGGCGTGAGAGATCTGATCGCGGCGGCAATGATCGTCTGCGACAACAGCAGCAGCCGTGAAGGCGATTATGCCTATTCCGTTCTCTCGGCCGCTTCCAATCAGATAGCCACCGCAGTCGCAGAACTCGGCAAGCTCCTCAAGGCAGTTCCGGAGGCCGCGGCCGTGGCCACGAGGACGGCCGAGGAACAAGCCGACGCTCTGAATACCCAAGACACCTTGAGCGAAGCGGCAACTCTGGTCGAAGGGGTTTGGATGGCAGCCACCGCGCTGCAGAGAGACCAGGCGAATACCATTCAAACAATTGCCGCCGCCGCCAAGGCGAAGATCATCGAGGCGGCCTCGGATCTCGCGAAATTCAATCCGGCCCGAGGGAGGGCAGCATGAACGCGCGCAACCTCTCACTTTTGCAGACCGCAAATCTCATAGTCCGGGCCCGGTACCACACCCTCGTTCTCAGGGCTTCCTGCGTGCTCCGCGCTGGTATGATCTCGCCCCACAACCTGACCTTGCGCCAGATCATCGGAATCCGGTTTGGGTGGTGGTATATCGGCCAGATTAAACGAATGTTGGGCGAGGCTGACCGGCGGCCATCCGAGCAGCTAGCTCTGGCGAGTTTGCCCGCGCGCATGGTTCGGCGGCGTCTCATCGCGCTTCATATGCGGTTACTCAACTTTGCGATGAAGCAGATGGACGTGACGTGATCACCGCCTGATTGGGTCACTCAGGCAGCTTTCTCGGCCTGCCCGGCTTCCTGCGGACGTTCAATAGATAGTCCCTTTCTGGCCCGTCTAGCATCGGCCTGGGACCGTCGAGGTTCCAGTGCTTATCGAAGAACTTCTTGACAGCATATTTGTATCTTCTGCCGACAACGAAATCCATTTTCGGCATGCCCTTGCGCTCGTAGTAGAGCGAGAATTGCTTCCAATCCTTCGCATATTTCCGGCCTAGGATCGCGATTGCGAGGTCCTCCTCGGTCGGAAAGAGCGGCAGCGACTCGAATGGAATGTATTTCGGTTCGGTCATATTTGCCCAATCCCAGTTCGCTCGCGGAAGGCCCGCAAGCCCATCACCAGGGCGGCAAATTATCATCGAAGTCGGCCGGCCGGTACACGGCTTTGCTCGCGCCGCCGTCTTCAACCGTCCATGGTTGACCGTGGCGAGCTAGATTTAAGATTGGGGCCAGAGTTGGGGCCGACCGGTCACTACGACCAGAATCAGCTTATAAAACAGCTACTTACGCTGTATAACTGGCGGAGACGGAGGGATTCGAACCCTCGATAGGGCTTTACAACCCTATAACGGTTTAGCAAACCGCCGCCTTCAGCCTCTCGGCCACGTCTCCGTGCATGCGGAACGGCGCATTGGCTGCGATCCCTCCCGGATGATCTTGGACATATGCCCGAGCCCCGGCGCGAAGGCAAGACCCCTGGGCGAAGGGAATTTTAGAGCCGCTGAAGCTTAAGTCGCCACAAAGTCATATCCGGCAACGGAAGGTTGAAATGCGAACTAAAACTGTTCTCCTGGGGCGAATCCTAGGGCGTCCAGTTTTGAGCATGAGGGGACCGACCCCGGCGATAGCCGGGATCGGGGCTCCCACATCGTCGCTGTTTGCCGGCGCGCGGATCTAACGCGGACGTCCACTCTCTCTCTAGCGGTCGCCGAGGCTGCCGCCCGAATCCGCCAGCGCCGCTCCGACTTCAAGGCCGAGATCATCCATTGTGGTTTCTTCGACCACATTTATTTCCTCGCCTGCCGCCTGCCGTTCGGCCTCGGCCGCCGAACGGGCGACGTTGACGGTGATGTTCGCGGTGATTTCCGGATGGAGATGCACGGGAACCGCATGCAGCCCAATCGACTTGATCGGCGTCGTCAGAACGACCTGATTGCGAGTGGCGCTGAACCCGCCTGCGGTGATCGCTTCGGCGATGTCGCGCGGCGAGACGGAACCATAGAGGTGACCCGTTTCACCGGCTTGGCGAATGACGACGAAGCTCTGCCCATTGAGCTTTTCCGCGACTGCGGCGGCTTCATTCTTCGATTCTAGATTGCGCGTCTCGAGTTGGGCGCGCTGACCTTCAAATCGAGCCTTGTTCGCTTCGGTCGCGCGCAGGGCCTTGCCGCCGGCCAAAAGAAAATTGCGGGCGTAACCATCCTTGACGCGGACCGTTTCGCCCATCTGGCCAAGTTTGGCGACGCGTTCGAGCAAAATCACTTCCATCATATTATCCTTTGAGTCGTTTCAGGGTTTGGGAGAAATCTTGTTCTGCCTGCGGTTGCGCAGAGAGAACGCGGAGTCGAGGAGGCCGAGCACGGCCACAGGAACGAGCGGCCAAGGCATCAGCAAGGCGAGGGAGACGTAGACGAGAGTGAGCAGCAGAGTCCGGAACCTCAGGCCGCGCGACAGATCATGGATTACGGCAAGGCCCTGCAGGGCAAAGCCCATGCCGAGCGCCGCCGCGACGATGGCGCTAATGAGGGCGGCGACGCCTCCGATGAAAGACGCCCCTGCGGCCGCCGCGACGAAAACCAAGGCGTAGGTTCGCGGCAACCCTAATTCATGGGGAATATCCGGCCACGGACGCGGCAACCGCCCCGATACTTCCGCCACGCGCCCGGCGAGCCACAGGTTGAGCGTCAGCATCAGCAAGGTCGAGGCGGCGACAGCCGGCGGCGTCGCCAGCACGATAAGCTGCGCGATGCTATGCGCATCAATCCCGCGTGGAAGGGCGAGATCGCCGATCAGGCCCTCGAGCGCCGGCGCAACGGCGCCTTCCGCCAGATCGAGCGACGCCGCAAACCCGCCATGACGAAAGGAGACATAGAGCGTGCCGGCGACTGCAACCGTCGCCGATATGGCGACGCCATAGGTCAGCAGCCGTTCAAGCGGGCAATAATCGCGGGCGAAAGATCGTCCCGCCCCGACGGTGATGCTCCAGGACGAACTTCCTTTTGGCCGGCTCAATGCGGCGAGAAAGCTCAGCCATAAGGCCGGCAGCCCGAGACTGAGGACGAAGGTCAGGCCAGCTAGCGCCGCAGCGTCGAGGATGGCGCCGCGCCCCTCGTGGGGCTGCTGAATGATCGCAATCCCGAACACTGTGAGGGCGGCGACGGCGGTTGCAATTACGCCCGGGATGCGGCCGAACCCGAGCACGGCGATCATGATGGGCAGAGGTGAAAGATAGGCCAAAGCAATGGCGACGACGGTCACCTGATTGACGAGGCTGAACAATATGGCCGAGGCGATTCCCGCTCCAACGGCGGCGGCGATGGAAGTGCCGAGAGTGGGGAATGGGTTTTTCATTATGCCCTGCTGTCCCGCTGAAAGGCGGTTAGAGGCGGGTCGGAAACACATGCCTCCGCCCGTCCCAACAATACTTAAAACGACCGCAAGGCCGCCTCTTTAAAGTATGACCGCTTCGATTTGAAGCAATCGTACTCTCTTTCTTGACGTTAACGTCCGCAACTTTTTGGGATCATGCTCTGATCCCGTGCGGATTGGACGCTTCGACAGCTGGCTAGGCGCTGGCGATCGCCAAGCCCTTAGCGGATCACGTAAGGCAAAAGACCAAGGAAGCGGGCGCGTTTGATCGCTTTTGCGAGTTCGCGCTGCTTTTTGGCGGAAACGGCGGTGATGCGCGAGGGCACGATCTTGCCGCGCTCGGAAATGTAACGCGACAGAATGCGGGTGTCCTTATAGTCGATCTTCGGCGCATTCGGACCAGAAAAGGGGCAGGTCTTGCGACGACGGAAGAACGGACGGCGGGGCGCTGCTGCGGTGGTCATCAGAAATTGCCCTCATCGCTAGCGCCAATATCATCGCGAGAACGTCTTGGAGCCCTGTCGGGCCGGTCGCCTCTATCGGGGCGCGGGCCGCGGTTGCGATCGCCTCTATCGCCGCGGTCGGGACGGTCGCCGCGATCATCGTCGTCGCGTTTGCGCATCATCGCCGACTGGCCCTGTTCGAGCGCTTCGACGCGGATGGTCATGAAACGGATGATGTCTTCGTTGATGCTGCTCTGCCGCTCCATCTCGTCGACGGCGGCCGCCGGCGCATCAATATTCAGCAGCGAAAAATGAGCTTTGCGATTCTTTTTGATGCGGTAAGCGAGCGATTTGACGCCCCAATACTCGATCTTCTCGATCTTGCCGCCAAGAGATTCGATAATCGATTTGAATTGCTCGGTCAGCGCTTCCACCTGCTGGGCGGAAATATCCTGACGAGCAAGGTAAATATGCTCATAGAGAGCCATTGGCTTGCCTTTCCTTGCATGGTCGCGAAGCTTCGGCGCAGAGCCCTTCGAGCCTGGGAAAGGCTCGACAAGACAAACGAAGGCGGAGACACTGGAAAGCGGATCATTAAAGATCCTGCCCGCAAAGCGAGCTTTCCGATCAGCCCCCGGCCGCAGCCGCGAAGCGCGCTTTATAGCGTTATTTCGCTGACAAGCAAGGCATGTTCGCCAGATTTCGACGCGGCGGCGCTTACGGCCTCGGGAAAGTTGCGCGCCAAATGTCGCTTTGGCTCAAACGCAGGGACCCCATTCGCCGCTGGCCCTGATCCGCCAAGCCTTCAAACCAGCCTTTGCGACAACGATTCGGCCGCTTTTCGCCATAACCACCAGATGCTGGAAAATGAGAGGCGTGCGCCAGGCCATGGGTTTGGCGGGGTCGCAGACGGCGCGATATTCATCGGAATCAGGATCTTCCATCAAGATCACGCCGACGCGGTCCGGCCGCAGCTGCGGACTGAGGCCGCGATCGCCTTTCCAAAGGCATTCGTAATCGCGGCAGACGTCCGGTCGCGTCTCATAGATTCCGCACCCGCCGGTCTTTTGGCAATGTTCGCACCAGAGGCCGGCCGGCTTCTCAAATTCAGTGATCTCAAGCACCTTGCAACAGAAGCTGCACTCGCCGCAGGCCTTGCCCGGAATGTCCAGCATTGATTCTCGCCTCGCGACCAATCGCCGATTCGCAATATGCGAATCTTGACCGCGCCGCGCCTCGACGCAAGAAAAATCCAGATATGGCCGCCGATCGAGGATGGTTCAGCGCGCCAAGGAAATTGCGCCCGCGGCTTGACAGGCGTTTGCGGCAATGCGAGTTCGCAGATCTTCAAATCTAAAAGTCCATTAACGTAGGATCGAGTTTGACGTCGAAGGCATTCATTTTTCCTGGGCAGGGATCGCAGGCCGTCGGCATGGCGAAGGCCATGGCGGATGAGTTCCCGCAGGCGCGCGCAGTTCTCGCCGAAGTTGACGATGCGCTCGGACAGAATTTGTCCCTGCTGATGTTTGAAGGTCCGCAGGCCGAGCTCACTTTGACCGCCAATGCGCAGCCCGCCTTGATGGCCGCGAGTTTGGCTGCGATCCGCGTGCTCGAGGCCGAGGCCGGTCTTGATCTGTCCCGCGACGCCGGCTTTGTCGCAGGTCATTCGGTCGGGGAATATTCGGCGCTGGCCGCGGCGGGCTCCTTGAGCATTGCTGAAACAGCGAAGTTGCTGCGCGTGCGCGGGACGGTCATGCAGGACGCAGCTCCGGTTGGAGCGGGAGCGATGGCCGCGCTGCTCGGGGTTGATTTAGAGACCGCCGTCGCAATCGCCAAACAAGCGATGGATGAAGCAAGCGAAGGCGAGGTCTGCGAGGTCGCGAACGACAATGGCGGCGGCCAAGTCGTCATCTCTGGATCTTGCGCGGCGGTCCATCGCGCCATCGAAATCGCCAAGGGGAAAGGCGCGCGGCGCTCGATTCTTCTGCCGGTGTCGGCGCCGTTTCATTGCAGCTTGATGCGGCCTGCCGCCGAGGCCATGGCCTCGGCCCTCGCCACCGTCAAGATCAAGGCGCCCCGCGTTCCGCTTGTCGCCAATGTGCTCGCTGCGCCGGTGACGGACCCCGAAGACATCCGCCGGCTGCTCGTCGAGCAGGTTATGGGCGCGGTGCGATGGCGTGAAAGTCTGATTTTCATGACGAGCCGGGGAATTTCCCTCTTCGTCGAATGCGGCGCAGGAAAAGTCTTGTCTGGCCTCGTCAAGCGGATCTGCGAAACCGCGAGCGGACTGTCAGTTGGCGCGCCCTCCGATATCGCTCTTTATAAGGCGCAGGCATGAGGCGCCGCGCGTCCGGAGTTTGTTTTCATGTTTGATCTTTCCGGTAAGACCGCCCTCGTTACGGGCGCGAGCGGCGGCCTTGGTCAGGCGATTGCGCGCGCCTTACATGCGCAGGGCGCGACCGTGGCCCTGTCCGGCACTCGCAGCGATGCGCTGGCTGCGCTCGCGGCTGAGCTCGCGACCAATGTTCATGTGCTTACCTGCGATCTTGCCGACAAGGCGTCGGTCGAGGCGCTCGTACCCTCGGCCGAGGCCGCGATGGGCGGGCTCGACATTCTCGTTAGCAATGCCGGCGTCACCAAAGACAATTTGTTCATGCGCATGAAAGACGAGGAATGGGATCATGTCCTCGCCGTCAACCTGACCGCAACCTTTCGTCTCGCTCGCGCCTGCCTCAAAGGCATGATGCGCAAGCGCCACGGGCGCATTATCGGAATAAGCTCCGTCGTCGGCGTGACGGGCAATCCGGGGCAGGGCAATTACGCGGCGTCCAAGGCGGGAATGATCGGAATGTTCAAAAGCCTTGCGGCGGAGGTTGCGAGCCGAAATGTCACAGTCAATTGCATCGCTCCAGGCTTCATCGAAAGCCCGATGACTGCGGTTTTGAATGCGAAACAGCGAGAAGGCATTCTCGGGATGGTTCCGATGGGCCGGCTTGGAACCGGCGCGGAAATTGCCGCGGCGGTGGTCTATCTGGCCAGCGCGGAGGCTTCCTACGTGACTGGCCAAACCTTGCATGTAAATGGAGGAATGGCAATGATTTGAGGGGATTAGGGCGCAGCTCCGGCGCAGTGCGCAGGCTCTCGCCAATATGATTGAAGTATGTTACCAAACCAGCGTTGAGCAGTCAGGGAAGCGATCTTTGTGGGGATTTTAAGGGCAGGTTTCTGGACTTTGACCCCCGTCGCGCGCATACGAACTCTATAATTGGATATCAGAGTCGCATGCATCGCGTGATAGGCGCCTAATGCCGCGCATCGATGTCGGCCTATGTCGGCAAATTAGTGAGGACGAGGAATAAACGACCATGAGCGATGTCGCCGAGCGGGTAAAAAAGATTGTAATTGAGCATTTGGGCGTAGATGCTGACAAAGTCGTCGACAATGCCAATTTCATTGAGGATCTCGGTGCGGATTCTCTTGACACTGTCGAACTTGTGATGGCTTTCGAAGAAGAGTTCAGCGTCGAAATTCCCGACGATGCGGCGGAAACCATCGTCACCGTCGGCGATGCCGTCAATTTTCTCGAGAAGGCGACTGCTGCTTGATTTTTCAAGCGCAGCCGAGCGAGCGAGAAGATTTTTTACAAAGATAATGTTGCGATGAGCGCCAATGTGGCCGGCGGAACAGGACGGGCGCAGGATGACGGTATTGGCCGGGGCCGAACATGCGTAGGGTAGTTGTTACCGGTCTTGGCATGGTGTCGCCGCTGGCTTGCGGCGTCGAACTCACGTGGACCCGTTTGCTTGCGGGTTACAGCGGTGCTCGACTCATTGAGGGATTCGATACGTCGGATCTCGCCTGCAAAATCGCGATGCCGGTTCCGCGGGGCGATGGCGCCGACGGGACCTTTTCCCCCGATCAATGGATGGAGCCGAAAGAACAGCGTAAGGTTGACGATTTCATTCTTTACGCTGTCGCGGCGGCGACCCAGGCGCTGTCTGACGCGAATTGGAAGCCCACCACCTACGAAGACCAAATCAGAAGCGGCGTTCTTATCGGCTCCGGCATCGGCGGTCTTGGCGGCATCGCCGAGACCGCCATCACTTTGCACGAGAAAGGGCCGCGCCGGGTCTCGCCCTTCTTCATTCCCGGCCGTCTCATCAATCTTGCTGGCGGCTACGTCTCGATTCAGCATGGTCTTCGCGGCCCGAACCATGCCGTCGTCACGGCTTGCTCGACGGGGGCTCACGCCATCGGCGACGCCGCGCGCCTGATTGCGCTCGAGGATGCCGACGTCATGGTCGCCGGGGGAGCTGAATCGCCGATCAACCGCATTGGAATCGCCGGTTTCGCGGCGTGTCGCGCCTTATCGACGAATTTCAATGATCGCCCGAAGCAAGCGTCGCGGCCCTATGATAGGGATCGCGATGGATTCGTTGTTGGAGAGGGCGCTGGCTGCGTCGTTCTCGAAGCTTATGAGCACGCCAAGGCGAGAGGCGCCCGGATTTATGCCGAGGTGGTTGGTTATGGCATGTCGGGCGACGCGTATCACATCACGGCGCCGCAACCCAGCGGCGACGGCGCTTTCCGGGCGATGGGGAGCGCTATAAAGCGGGCCGGAATCTCGCCGGGCGACATCGATTATATCAACGCGCACGGGACGTCGACTCCGCTCGGCGACGAGATTGAATTGCTAGCGGTGCAGAGAATGGTTGGCGAAGGAGTGAATTCGCTGTCGCTATCCTCGACAAAATCGGCGATAGGGCACCTTCTTGGCGCGGCCGGAGCAGTTGAGGCGATCTTTTCGATCTTGGCGCTTCGCGATCAAATCGTTCCGCCGACGCTGAATCTCGACAATGTCTCCTTGGACACCAGGATTGATCTTGTTCCGCACAAAGCTCGTGAGCGGAATGTCGAATTTGTTCTTTCCAATTCCTTCGGTTTTGGTGGAACTAACGCATGTTTGATCTTCAAACATGTCGAATGAACGGCTGGGCGCGCAAGAGAGTCTGTGTTCCCCCTTGCGCGAACCCGAATTCGCCACATTTTTCTAGTCCGATGACGCCGTGATCCGAGAGGCAATCCAGATTGCGGTTCGTCGAATCGACCATTGATGAATTGATGGCGATTTGGAGCCGAATGGATGGGTTGAGTTGATGGCCGGCATGCCTCCAAAGGACAAAGAAGACGGCGCGGCGGATAGATCCGATGCTCGCCCCGGCGGTCGGTTTGCCGGCTATAGGGGCCCGCTGCAAAGTCCGAATGAAGCGTTGCAGCCTGAGGCCGCTCCTCCGCCTCCGCCCGCGCCCCCCAGCCGGCGCCGGCCAGTGGTTTCTGCGGTCAGCGGATTTCTGTCCTTTCTTTTGATCGCTGCGGTCGCGTCGATGTGTGCGCTCATTTGGAGCGAGCAACGCATGCGCGAGCCGGGGCCGCTCGCGGCCGACAAGGTGCTCTATATCGTTCCGGGCACCGAGGTTCCGGAAATCATCGGCGAACTCGATCGCGAGGGGATTATCGATAGCCCGTTCGCGCTCAACGTGGCGCTCTTGCTCGAAGGCAACCGCTCGAAAGTGAAGGCGGGCGAGTATCTTTTCAAGCAGAACGCCAGTTTGCGCGAGGTGATGGATACGCTCGTCAGCGGCAAGCAGATTCTGCATGCGGTCACAATCCCGGAGGGATTGACCAGCGAGCAGATTGTCGAGCGGCTCCAAGAAAACGACGTTTTGCTTGGCGATATCAAAGACGCGCCTAAGGAAGGCAGCCTATTGCCAGAGACCTATAAAGTCTTTCGCGGGGCGTCGCGGGCTGATCTCATCAAGAAGATGCAGGACGATCAAAAGAAAGCCGTCGATCAGATCTGGTCGCACCGCAACAGCGACCTGCCTCTGCATTCGCCCTATGAACTCGTGACATTGGCTTCAATCGTCGAGAAGGAAACCGGGAAGGCGGACGAACGGCCGCACGTCGCCAGCGTGTTTATGAACCGCCTTGCGAAACGGATGCGGCTGCAGTCTGACCCGACGATCGTCTATGGTTTGGTGGGTGGCAAAGGCACGCTCGGGCGAGGCATCACCCGAGTCGAACTTGAGAAGTCAACGCCTTATAATACTTACACAATCGATGGTTTGCCGCCGGGTCCAATCGCCAATCCCGGCCGAGCGGCGCTCGAAGCGGTGGCTAATCCATCGCGTACGCAGGATCTCTACTTCGTCGCCGATGGAACGGGAGGTCACGTCTTCGCGGAGACGCTCGACCAGCACGCGCGCAATGTGCAGCGTTGGCGTCAGATTGAAAAAGACGCCAAGGATAAACCGGCGGCTTCCGACGTCGATAAGGCGCCTCAGATTGCGCCGGTTGGCCCCGGCCGCCCGGATCAGAGGGGGGAAATCACAACGCCTGGCTCGATCTACGGCGCCTTGCCGTCCTCGCTTGAAGCGCCGGGAGCCGGTTCGGGCGTTCGCCCGCTCAATGACGGCTCGGCGGCGCCTTTGTTGATGGCCTCGAGCCCGCTTGGGGCGCCTGATATCCGCAACGCCCGCGCCGACAAACTTCCCGCGCCAGCCCGTGCTTTCAGCATGGGGCCAGGTCTTGAGGAACTCGGCATTACCGTGCGCGGCGCGCCCGCCGTGGTCTCGCTCGATGGCCCGGAAAATCCATCCGATATGGCCGACGCGCCAGACGAGCCGATGAATTCTCCCGTAGCCGCTAATCCGCGCGCCGACCAGAAGGCGCACGTTGCGCGCTTAGGTCTTGCGTCTGGAGGCGACGCCCCGCAGTCGGACTCGCTCGACCGCCTGCCGGTCGCGGCTGCGCCGGACCCGCCGCCGCCCGTCGCCGCAACGCCGAATGGTCCGGTGAGTCATGCGCGCATCATCGACGTATCGGAGGGGACCCCGCTCGATCCCCTCCTCGATAAGACCTATGATTTGAATTACGCCAAAAACGTCCCGTCGATGAAATAGCGCGTTTGGCTTTAGCGTGGCGGGGTTTGCGCCGCGATGCGGAACGGAGATTAGGCGCGCGCCGCCTTAGACTGCTGCTCCGTAGAGATCATAGGCGTCGGCTTTCTCGATTTTGACGGTGACGATGTCGCCTATGCGCAAGGGGCGGCGCGACGTGATGTGAACTTTCCCATCGATGTCGGGCGCATCGCCCTTGGTCCGTCCTTCGGCGGCTCGCGGCGTCGCCTGATCGACGATCACGGACAAGCGTTTGCCGACCTTGTCTTTCAGCCTGCGCGCGCTAATCGCTTGACTATGCTCCATGAATTGGCGGTAGCGACTTTCCTGCAGCGCTGGCGCGACATGCGGCCGACCGAGATCATTGGCGGAGGCGCCCGCGACCGGCTCATATTTGAACGCGCCGACGCGATCGAGCTTGGCTTCGCTGAGCCAATCCAGCAGAAAACTGAAGTCGGCTTCCGTTTCGCCGGGAAAGCCGACAATGAAGGTCGATCGAATCGCAAGGTCAGGACAGACCGCGCGCCAGCGCCTGATGCGCTCCAAGGTTTTATCCTGATCGCCGGGGCGTTTCAT
This sequence comes from Methylocella sp., assembly GCA_037200525.1. Classification (NCBI taxonomy): domain Bacteria; kingdom Pseudomonadati; phylum Pseudomonadota; class Alphaproteobacteria; order Hyphomicrobiales; family Beijerinckiaceae; genus Methylocella; species Methylocella sp. The sequence continues at coordinate 2,214,292 of JBBCGG010000001.1, forward strand.
CGCCCGCAACACGGTTGGGCTCGCGTGCTGAAATGGAATGTCGAGATAAGGCAGAATCAAGCCCGCCGCCATTAGCTCCAAGACCTCATCCACGTGTGGATAGGGATAGACATAATGAAGGCGAACCCAGACGCCGAGCGAGCCAAGTTCGAGCACGAGATCGATGAATTTTGCTCGCACGGCGCGGTCGCGAAAGAGGCTTTCTGAATATTTCAGATCAAGACCATAGGCGCTGGTGTCCTGCGAGATGACGAGAAGCTCCTTGACCCCGGCCGCGACGAGCCGTTCCGCTTCGCGCAGAATATCTCCCGCCGGCCGGGAGACGAGATCTCCGCGCAGCTTTGGAATGATGCAGAAAGAGCAGCGATTGTTGCACCCTTCCGAGATCTTCAGATAGGCGTAATGACGCGGCGTAAGTTTGACGCCTTGTGGCGGCAGAAGATCGATGAAGGGATCATGTGGCGGAGCCATCGCGTCATGGACCGCCTGCATGACCGATTCGAAATCTTGCGGGCCCGTGATGCCGAACAGATTTGGAAATTGGGCTCGTATCGCCTCCGGCTCAGCGCCCATGCAGCCTGTTACGATGATTTTGCCGTTTTCGGCCGCCGCCGCGCCGATCGCCGCGAGCGATTCTGCCTTAGCGCTGTCAAGAAAACCGCAAGTATTCACGATGACGGCGGCGGCTCCGTCATAACTTTTGGTCAGTTCGTAGCCTTCGGCGCGAAGGCGGCTGAGAATTTGTTCGCTGTCGACGAGCGCCTTCGGGCAGCCGAGGGAGACAAATGCGATTTTGGGCGCGGGAAGCCGCGTGGGGGCATCGCCTGCGGCGGCCCCGGAGTTGGGAAGGTCTAAAATCATGCGCTTGCTTGCCATGCGCGCCGGCGCCTTGCAAGAGGAAGACGCAAATTGCGTGGTCGCAAGCGCAACTCCGGCAACGGAGAAGCTCTGCTGCTATCCAGGGGGTGCGACTTCATCCGCGCCGCGCGATCGTGAGACGGCGCGCAGAGCCCGCGCTAAAATAAAAACCCGGCCAGTTGGCCGGGTTTTCATTGGCTTTCGTCCTGAAAGTTGAAGCCGGGAGGCTATGCCTCAGTATTTGGCCACAACCGGAACCGGCGGGGGCAGCATATCGAACTTGTAGCTGAAGCCGACCTGCACCTGGTTCTCGACGACGTGACGGTTGAAGAAAGCGCCAGCGCTGCCAAGGATCGGATCGTTGAACGAATTGCTCGCGAAGATCGTCGAATGGCCGAAATCGGAATAGCGATATTCCGCCCGGATCGACCAATTGTTGGTGACGGCATATTCGAGGCCGCCGCCGACGGTCCAGCCAACCCGCGTCGACGAAGCGCTGTCGAAGCCGCCGAATCCATCTGCGAAATTGCTCTGAATGTTGCCGTCGACGCCAGCGAAGGCGACGCCGCCTGTTGCGTACAACAGGACGCGGTCCCAAGCGTAGCCGACGCGGCCGCGGATCGAACCCTGAACGCCCGAGTTGACGTTGATGTTGACGTTGCCGGGAAGCGCCCCGCCAAAGAACGTGTTGCTGCTGTTGAAGGATTTGCTGAGGCTGGTGCCGTCGACGCTGCCTTCGATACCGATGACGAACTGGCTCAGCTGCAGGTTATAGCCGACGTGAGCGCCGCCGATGACGCCTTGAGCGCTATTGCTGAACTGAGCGAAATCGCCAAAATTGTCGCCAAAATTGGTGTTCTGGTTGCCCCAAGCGTAGCCGATCTGGCCGCCGATATAGATGCCGGTCCAGGTGAAGATCGGCGCCGGCGGCAGATAGACCGGCGGCGGAGCCCGCGAGGGCAGGTCGGCCGCAACAGCCGATCCAGCCAGCGCGATGACGCCAGCCGAAGCCATGAGAATACGACGAAACATCATGCTTTCTCCTTTCAGGGATTCAAAGCTTCCGCAAACTACCCCGTTTCCGCTTGAGCACAACCGTCCCCGAGCGAGAATGACCCTCTCAGCCGCGCAATTTGGATCCATGTGGCCGCAATGCAACAGATTCATGGCCGCGCGCCGGCAAGCCGCCTTATCTCATAAAGAACACACGATTTCGCCTAATTGTGCAGGGCGAGAGTTTTAGCTCTCGCCCTGAAGGTCGATGGCGAAAAGCGCCGCTCAGTATTTCGCGACGATAGCCGCAGGCGGAGCGCTAGTGAACTTGTAGCTGACCCCGAACTGGACTGTATTCTCGATAATATTGCGAGTTACAGTGCCGCCGCCAAAGCCAAGAACGGGATCGGTTATGCCAAACGCGTCGCCGGCGACCTGGGTGGAGTGACCGAAATCGGAATAGCGATATTCCAATCGGATCGACCAATTGTTTGAGACGGCATATTCGATGCCGCCGCCGGCAGTCCAGCCGAGGCGGGAGGCCCTGGTGTGATCGCAACCGTTGAAGCCGGGGAATGCGGCTCCGCCCGCGAAAGCGCCGGGGTTAAAGTTCGTGCACACATTGCCGATAAGGCCAGCGAAGGCGACGCCGCCTGTGCCGTAAACCAGGATGTGATCCCATGCGTAGCCGAGGCGACCGCGGATCGAGCCCTGGGCGCCAATGCTGGTGTTAAAAGTCGACAATGCGCTGAGCCCGTCGACCTGCACGGGAAGCACGAAGCCTTTGCTGGTCAGGGTGGATCCGTTGACGTCGCCTTCGAGACCGATCACGAACTGGTTCAGCTGCAGATTATAGCCGACGTGACCGCCCCCGATAAAGCCTGCGGTGCTGGGGCTGAAGCTAGTGAAGTCGCCAAAGTTGTTGGAAAAAGAAGTGTTCTGGTTACCCCAAGCGTAACCCATTTGTCCGCCGATGTAGACGCCCGTCCATGTAAAGGGAGGCGGCGGCGGCGCGTAGACTGGCGCGCGCAAGGGGAGATCAGCTGCGACGGCTGACCCTGCGAGAGCCATGGCGCCAACCGAGGCCAAGAGAAACCGACGCAACATAAACTGTCTCCTTTCAGGACTTCATTTCAAGAGTTTTAATACCTGCAAATTACTCAGTTTGAGCCGCTCGACAATGTTTGTTGCATCGCAAGGGCCGCCGAGGGCGCGCTATTTAGGGGGCTGTATCCGGGAAACAACAAACGCCGATGGAACGTACACCCGGTGCTCAATAAAGCGCCAAGCATTTGATTTTTGTGGACATTTAACGGAGACGCAGGCGCGTTGCAGCGGTATGACGGAAGCCGTTGAGCCGGCTTTACAGGCCGACAGCGATTCGGCAGAGTTACTTGGAGATCGATGAACAGCGGCCCATGAGAATGCATTCGCAATAGAAACGGCAAGTAAAAAGCATGTCAAGGCGACAGCCGGTGCGAGGGCGGCTTGACCGAATCACGGCGGCAGCGCTGCAATTGCGGAAGATAGGCCCGGCCAATTCAGGCGCCGCATAGGGCTGGATTTCGCGCCAACTCTTTTCGCGCGACAAGTTTCTAACAAGGTCAGCCGATCCCCTAAGCTCTCGTGCGGTTCGCGACGTGCTGGGAAGCCGACGCGACGATGCTGTAGATCGTCGGTAAGCGGGGGCGGCGCTGCGCATCGAATGCGCTCGCCATCAGTCTGATTTGCGCGCCGTCTTTTCCACTAAGGTTTGCGATGGATTGCCCGCTTGCGCGGTGCAAGAAACAGAAAACCCGGCCAACTTGGCCGGGTTTTCATTGGCTTTCGTCCTGAAAGTCGAAGCCGAGAGCCTATGCCTCAGTATTTGGCGACAACCGGCACGGGAGGCGGCAGGAAGTCGAATTTATAGCTGAAGCCGACCTGCACTTGGTTCTCCGTAATGTGACGGTTTTCAAATGCGCCGACCGAAGCCAACAAGGGGAAGTTAAAGGAGTTGTTTGCGAAAATCGTGGAGTGTCCGAAATCGGAATAACGATATTCCGCACGGATCGACCAATTGTTGGTGATGGCATATTCAAGACCGCCGCCGACCGTCCAGCCAACGCGCGTGGTCGAAGCGCTATCGAACCCAAACGGGGTCGAAATGTTGCTGTCGACGCCAGCGAAGGCGACGCCGCCCGTGGCGTATATCAGCACGCGATCCCAAGCGTAGCCAATGCGGCCACGGACGGAACCCTGAACGCCGACGTTGGAATGGATAGAAACGGGCGGAGCGAAGCCCGGGAACACTCCATTCGCCGAAACGAATCCAGAGGCGGTCTTGCTCAGGCTGGAGCCGTCGACGCTGCCTTCAAGGCCGACGACGAACTGGCTCAGCTGCAGATTATAGCCAACGTGGGCGCCGCCGATGACGCCGCTATTGTTGACGTTGAAGGTAGAAAAGTCACCGAAATTATCGCCAAAGTTACCGTTTGAGGTACCCCAAGCGTAACCGACCTGACCACCGATATAGATGCCGGTCCAGGTGAAGATCGGCACTGGCGGCAGATAGACCGGCGGCGGAGCGCGGGAGGGAAGATCGGCCGCGAAGGCCGACCCGGCGAGCGCGATAGCGCCAACCGAAGCCATAAGAATACGACGAAGCATTTGCTTTCTCCTTTCAGGGGTTGGAAGCCCGAGCAAATTACCCCGTTTCAGGTGCCCAACAAAACGTTCTCGGGGTAAAAGGGACTTTGGAAAGCGCTATTCGATTCAGGTGTGGCTTAGGCGCAACGGAATCGGGGGACGGGTTTGCTGACATCGGCGCGCGCCTGGGCTTGCGGCCCAAGGTCGGGTCGCCAAATCAGGCCAAAATGCGGCGGCGGTCTTCAGTACTTCGCGGTGCTCGGCGCAAACAGAGAGTCGAACTTGTAGCTGAAACCGGCTCGGATCGCGTTCTCCGTCTCGTGATGGGATACGGCGCCGTTGGGAACCGCAAGGAGAGGAAAGTCGGTGAACGACCCATAGTCGGAATAGCGATATTCGGCGCGGATCGACCAATTATTGGTGATGGCATATTCGAGGCCGCCGCCGATGGTCCAGCCTGCGAGCGACTTCGCAAACGAATTATAGCCAAAAAATGACGTATAACTGTTGGTGACGCTGGCGAAAGCGGCGCCGCCGGCGACGTAAAACATGGCGCGATCCAACGCGAAGCCGACGCGGCCGCGGATCGAACCATCTACAGGGATTTGCGTGCCGTAAACGACGGGTCCCCAGCCATAAGATCTGCTGACTCCGGAGCCGTCGATGTCGCCCTCAAGACCGACGACAAACTGATTGATCTGATAATTATAGCCGATATGGGCGCCGCCAACGACGCCGTTCGGGACAAAGCTTGGGCCTGAAAAGGCAAAGCCTCCGCTGTGACCGGAGAAGCTATCGGTTCCCCAGGCATAACCGATCTGGCCGCCGAGATAGAGGCCGGTCCAGGTGAAGATCGGAGCGTAACCGCTCGGCGCTTCCTGATATGGCAGATCTGCCGCAAGCGTTGCGCCCGCGACGGCGACAAGAGCGGTGGCCGACAAAAGCAACCTACGGAACATGCTCGTCCTCTTCTCAGACGCGCGCAAATGTTGACCAGCAAAGTCGCACCCGGAACAGCGCGGGGGCAAGTCATTCGCTTGCCCCAAGCGTTATGCAGCAAACCCTGTCGCAACGTTCTGGCGCAAATATGCAGCCGCAGTAGACGCGATCGATTGATGTTTCCAATTGACTAATCAAATAGGCTGAAACTCTTACTAAAATGTCTCGAAACGTGCTTACCAAAATATGTCGGGGCCAATGATCCAAATCGATCTTTTCGCTTTGCCATCGCCTAGGCCGGCTGCAAAACTCGCCGGAGCGAATGATGAAGGCCTGATTGACGCGGTTTAATTGGCTGGCTCGCGGGCGTCGGTTTCATTATTGCGACGTCATCATCTTGTGCGAAAGTCCGCTGCCTTTCTAATATTGCGCTTTCGCATCCGCCGCGCAGCCTATACCAAGCGTGGGCATAAGGGCGGCGATCGCGTGCGGTTTCGATTTCGCGCTGATATATGCTCGTGTATGAAGAGGGCGAAGCTCGACTTCAGCGGGGGAAGGGTGGCCGAGTGGTTTAAGGCAGCGGTCTTGAAAACCGCCGTGGGTGCAAGCCCACCGTGGGTTCGAATCCCACCCCTTCCGCCAGAATATGTTATAACCAATTGATTTTGTTATGGAGTCTCAGATACGAATAACATAACCCACAAGACAGCCCACAGCTTACCGGCCGTTGGGAAAACCACCCACCTCGCTGCGAGAAGAGGCCTTAGTCATCCGAGCTTGGGGACGCGGTCGGCGATTCCCCCCTCGTTTTGAAGAGGAGCCCCCGCTCGCCGGGGTTTAAACAGCGGCGGGGGGCAGTTCGCACTACCGGGACACGATCGTTGGGCCTTGAAAAAAACTGGAAAATCAAGGGGGTGGCGAAACGGTCTGGCTCCACGCAGGCCTAAGCCCGCGGTTTTTGACCAGACCGGAGGCCCTCCCCAGTCTAGCCAAGCAACGCATATGGAACAGCCGTATTACCGCGCGATTACCGCCAGATTTCATCTGTGAAAAGTACGTCGCAGTGGCGACCAATCGGAAAAGGGGGCGATATCGACTCCGACAAGAGTCGGCCCTTACGGTTTAGGCAGCGCCGGCCAGCAGAATCCAACCAGACCCGGGCCTAGCGCCGGGCTATTGCTGAACAACTTCGACGCGTTTCCGTAGCATCGCGCGATGATACCGGGAAAGGAGCGCAGCAATTCCGCCCGTACGCAGTCCGGAATCGAACGGGATGTCGGAGGCGTTCGTCAAAACCTTCAAGCGCGATTATGTTCGCATCAACCCCTTGCCGGACGCCCAAACAGCGCTCCGGCAGATCGCCGGATGGATCGACGATTACAACGAAATCCATCCTCATTCAGCGCTCAGGATGCGCTCCCCACGGGAGTTCATCCGAGCTCAGGCCCAGTAGCCAGCGTGTCCGGTGAAACGGGGGGCACTCCACTCGGAGGCTCTCCCGTCGACGTCGAGCCTTGTGTTGTTGAAGTCGTTTTGCGAACGGACCGACACCTGGCCGAAGGTAACCCATTGGTTCGCGGCTCGATGAAAGCCAGCCGCTGTTAGCCTTCGCCGGGATCTGGCGGATATGGACCGGCGAGCAGAAAAAGGCGAAACGCGCGAGCATCGCCTTTTCTCCTTTCTGACGGCAGAAGCGAATGATGTGGTCCGGCCGATCTACGCCAAAGCCATGCAGGTGCTGCTCACGACCCCCAGGAATGGGACAGATGGCTCGAAGGATCGCTTGGCGAAGCTATTCCGCTTCAACGCCCCTAGCGCACGAAAAACTGCGGATTATGGCGATCGGCGAGAAAATGGATGGCGCAGCGGGCCGTAGCAGTCTGCGTCGGCTGCAGGCTATGATGATCACCGGAGGGAGATCTCTTACGTTATCTCGTATCGCGGCCATAGCCTATCCAATGTCGGGATGCCATGCAAAAAATCGGAACTCCTATATCGTCGTTATCTAGCTAGGCCGGGAACGTCGCGATCCATATGGTAGAGGTCACGCCCCAGGAGTAGGACCATGACCAAGATTGCCCTCGTCACCGGCGCCAGCCGCGGCCTCGGCCGAAATACCGCCCTTAGCATCGCCCGCCACGGCGGCGACCTCGTTCTCACCTACCGGAGCCGGGGCGATGACGCACAGGCCGTCGTCGCCGAGATCGCGGCAATGGGCCGCAAGGCGGTCGCCTTCCAACTCGACACCGGCGACGTCGCCAGCTTCGCCGCGTTCGCCGATCAGCTGCGGACCACGCTGCGCGAGACGTGGCAGCGCGAGACGTTCGATCACCTGGTGAACAACGCCGGTCACGGCATCTACGGCACGATCGACCAGACAACCGAGGCGCAGTTCGACGAACTGGTCAACGTAAACTTCAAGGGAGTCTACTTTCTGACGCAGACTCTGCTGCCCTTGATCGCGGACGGCGGGCGCATCGTGAACGTGTCTTCCGCCCTGACCCGGATATGCTTTCCCGGCTACGCCGCCTATGCATGCGTGAAGGGCGCGGTGGACGTGCTCACCCGCTACATGGCCAAGGAATTGGGCGCACGCGGCATTACGGTGAACACGGTCGCGCCGGGCGCGATCGAGACCGATTTCAGCGGTGGCGGCGCTCGCGACAACGCTCACATCAACAAGCTACTCGCAGACGTGACCGCCCTAGGCCGCGTCGGCTTGCCGGACGACATCGGGCCAATGATCGCGAGCCTGCTGTCCGAGGACAATCGCTGGGTCAACGCGCAGTGGATCGAAGTGTCCGGCGGCCAAAGCATCTGAGCGATCAATCAAGCCTGGCCGAATCGGGCCGAAGCATAGCGCAAAGCGTGGCGTCTGCGCCATGATGTCCCATCGCGCGGGCGTGGCCGCTAAGCGATCGTTCTTCGCAAAGTGCGCGCGAGCGTATCGAGCTATCGATCGGTAAAACTTTGTTCTAATCAAACCCGTCTGAATGGCCGGCAAGTTCTTCAAAAGGCGCAAACCATGGATACCAGTGAGGCGACAAGCGACTAATTGACCATTGCGCAACTTAGAGAACGCCGCAACGCGGAATGGAAGTTTTAATCAGGCGACGTAATTCCTTGCCGGATAGCGGAGATGGATTTCTCGGTGGCTGAGCCGATCCAATCGGCGCTGAAGCGTATGGTTGGGCAGCAGGACTACGGTTACCTATTGCGGGATGGCACCGCTGCCAATCTATCGCTCGGCCGTGCGTTCGCACGACGCATGCGCGCTCGTTATAACTGGGAAGTGGCAGCCGAAGACGCCACTGCCGCTTAGCCGGCGCTCTGATGCGCGAGATTCTGCACCTCGATGGGAATGGGTAGACTTCGAGCGCGGCGTCATCCGCTGCCCGATTCGAAGACGGGGGCCAAGCCGGTTTATCTCTCAGCCGCCCGCGCTAGTCGTGCTTGCCGCCTTGCGCCGCATGAACCCAAGCCGCGTGGCAGAAGGCCATTAGCTCGGAAGGCGAAGCCAAGGATTAAGCTATCGCCGAGGTCGAGGCGGCCGAGCGCGCGGAAGCGATAGCGTGGATCGCGCGAGAAGTGGCCAAGGGCGCCAAAGACGCGAACGGCGACAAGTCCGACAGGGGCTCCGGTGCCGACTGGTGCATCGACATGTCGGAATGGGATGACGAGACGCCGCCCCTGCACGAGCGGATCGTGCCCGGCCTCATCCCTGCCAAGGCTGTCACGATATTGTCGGGAGACGGGGGGCCGGCACCCCCCCTTGCGCTTCTCCTTTGCGGCGCGATGGCGCTCGACGGCGATTGGATCGGAAGAAAAGTTAAACCCGGCCGAACGCTTTATCTTTCCGCAGAGGATGACGCGGACGATTTGCATGGGCGCATAGCACCTATTCGAGTTGCTTACGGAGCGTCGTTCAAACTAATTTCAGGATTCCTCTGCATCAAGGATCTCGTTGGCACCGACGACGCCGTGCTCGTGGCCTGCCCCCATGGGGTGATCCAGTTTGAATGTTAGTGCATTGTCGGCCCTGGCGCTATTGCTGGCGTGGCGGGCGAAGCTGGTCCGGATTGCGAAGCCGGCCATTGCAGGGTCTCCGGGGCTGGCGGCTTGTAGCCCAGCGATGAGTGCGGGCGCACGGTGTTGTAGTGGCGTCGCCATCGCTCAATGACGACCTTCGCCTCCTTGAGAGTGTAGAAGATTTCACCATTCAAAAGCTCGTCGCGCAGCTTCGAGTTGAAGCTCTCGCAATAGCCGTTCTCCCAGGGACTGCCCGGCATGATGTAGGCGGTCTTCGCGCCGACGGCGGCAATCCAGTCACGCAACGCCTTGGCGATGAACTCCGGGCCGTTGTCGGAACGAATGTGGATCGGAACCCCTCGCAAGATGAAGAGGTCCGAGAGAACGTCGATGACGTCCGCTGCCTTCAGCTTCCGGTTAATCCTGATCGCGATGCATTCGCGGGTAAATTCGTCGATGATATTCAGCATGCGATATTTCCTGCCATCATGAGTGCGGTCCTCGACGAAGTCATAGGACCAGACGTGGTTGGGGCATTGCGGGCGCAGCCGGACGCACGAGCCGTCATTGAGCCAGAGACGCCCGCGCTTGGGTTGTCTGGCCGGAACTTTCAGCCCCTCGCGTCGCCAGATCCGCTCGACCCGTTTGACGTTGACCTTCCAGCCTCGCTCCCACAACATCGCCGTGATGCGGCGGTAGCCATAGCGGCCGTACTGGATGGCGAGCGCCGTGATGTCGGCGATCAATGCCGCTTCGTCATCGGGCTTGGTCGGAACCTTGCGCTGCGTGGAGCGATGCTGACCGAGAACCCGGCAAGCGAACCGCTCGGAAACGCCATGTTCGGCGATCACATGCTCCACGCAGGCGCGACGACGCGCGGAGCTCAGAAGTTTCCCGAGGCAGCCTCTTTCAGGATCAGCTTCTCAAGCGTCAAATCGGACACCGCTCGACGGAGCCGCGTATTCTCCGCCTCCAGCTCCTTCAGCCGCTTCACCTGATCGCCCTTCAGGCCGCCGTATTCCGACCGCCATCGATAGTATGTAACTTCCGTCACCCCTATCGAGCGGATCGCCTCCGCGACCGGTCGCCCTTGCGCGCTAAGCACTTCGACTTGCCGTAGCTTCGCGACGATCTCTTCCGCCTTGTGTCTTTTCCTCGGCATTGCGCAGTCCTCCATCAGGCTCATAAGCCCATACTTCACGGAGGATCACTTTTCAGGGGGCAGACCACGAGAGAGTGTGCGCTGCGGCGCTTCGAGGAACGCAATGAGGAGGGCGCGCTCGCTCTTCGTCAGCGTAACCGCAATTTCACTGGAGTCGGTCAGGCGGGCAAAGCGCCGATCGAACTGCCACCCACCAAATGTGTAAACGCCGAGCTCCGGCCCTTGCGGAGGCGCGACGCGCTCGGTTTTCCGTCGCCGCAACACTGCCCGAATGCGCGCCAGCAGCTCTCGGAGACTGAAAGGTTTGGTGACGTAATCATCGGCGCCAAGTTCCAAGCCAACCACCCGGTCGGTCTCTTCGCGCCGATGGCCAGTGACAATGATGACTGGGACGCCGGAGCGCGACCGGATATCTCGCAATAACTCGAGCCCGTCCTCTCGGCCAAGTTGCAGATCAAGAATAACCAAACGGGGTTTGTCTCTCGCAAAGTGACGAGCCATATCTTGCTGTCCTGAGGCTGAAATGGTGCGCAAGTTATTTTCTTCGAGGAAATTGATGACCATGCTTCGCATGGCTGCATCGTCATCGACGACGAGGATGCCTCCCGGCCGGCCGTCGTCGTTCATGTCTCTATATTCCTTGGAAATCCCAGGCGGCCGACGGTGAGCTGGGGTCTGGCCTCCGAGGTCAGGTCGCTCGGCGGGTCCTCCGCATGATTTCGTCTCCGCGTAATTTGGCGTGTTGGCGTAGCTGCGGACATCACGGATAGCCGAAGAGATGGTCCTCCCGGCGGGGGTGCGCAGCGAACGCGAACCTGCGCTTTTTAGCATCGAAGGGAATAGGAACACCCGATGGGTCAGTTTGGGCAAACCGATGTGGTTCCGCACTCCTCCGGCGTGGGCAAGCGCCTTAAGCGCTCACCTTCTTGATCAGACGTAGCATGTGGTCATCGAGGGTCTGGGCGACCTCGTCGATTTCGGCATTGTGGAACTGCCCAAACTGCGTTGAGGGCTTATCGTACTCAAAGGTCGTTCCGCCTCGAGCATTTTCGTACACGTTGAGCCGAAGAGGAGCGTAAAGCGCAGCGCTGAAATTCAGCTTCGTCATCTCGGCGGCAGCAAGGACGTCGCCAAGATAGTAGACGTCGCCCTGTTGGCGTCGTCCCTCCAGGGCCAGCAAGTCGCCTTGCTCCGCTACAAAGTGAATCATGAAGCCGTCCGGCGCTAGGGCTTGGGTCAGCTTCATACGAAGTTCGGCGATCTTGTTCTCCTGGAGGAGCTCGCGATAGCTTTCGTCGAACCGCTTGACCTCGGCATCGAGCCGAGATGTCACTAGCTGATAAGGCGTGGATGTCTCGATTGTCACATGCTCCATCACCACGGATGTGTTCGAGACCTGGAACTTGTCCGCCGCCCCGGCCATGGTCGGACATCGCAAAGCCAAACTCGCGCAAAACAGAGCCACTGCTCCAAGGAACCTTTTCGACATGATCAACCTCCATCATGTTTTGAACGCGGCGCTTCTGACCTGCCGCTAATCCCTTGATGCGAGGAACTCCTCATCGAGGGACTCTTACGCTGACTGAGGGACCGGCGGCGGCGTTCGCCGCCTAATCGTTTTCGAGCCGATCAAAGCCGACGTTCGCGGGCGATTGCCTTGCTCGCCTGCTCGCCGATGATGACGCAGGGAGCCATGGTGTTGGCCAAGGGAACCCGCGGCATCACGGAGGCGTCGGCGATGCGAAGTCGGTCGACGCCGTAGACCTTGAGGCGGCTGTCAACGACGGACATGGCGTCCTGTCCCATCTTGGCGGTGCAGCTCTGGTGCCAAATGGTCGTCACGCCGTCGCGGATAAAATCATCCATCGCCGCGGGATCGAGCGCCGTCGGCATGACCTCTCGTTTCACGAAGCGCCGAAGCGCCTTGGCATTGCCGACCTCCCGCGCGAGCTCTACGCATCGCCGCAAAGCGGTTAGATCAGCCGGATCCGAAAGGATCTGCGAGTCGATCAGGATCGGGTCTTCGGGTTTGGCGCCGGTCAGGCGCAGACGCCCAACGCTATGCGGACGCAGCAGCGCCGGAAAGATCCCCCAAGATCCCGCCGGTATGGAGTGGCGCGCGGCGAGTTCAGAAGTGGGCACCGGGAACTGGATCTGGAGCAATTGGATGTCAGGACTATCGAGCTCCGGCGCGCTTTTGGCGAAGATGGTGGCTTCGCCGCCATTGCCGTGGGGGGCAATCGGCTCCGGATATTCCCAGATGCAGCTTGAGACCATGATGTGGTCCTGGAAGTTGGCCCCGACCCCAGGAAGATGTTCGACCGACGGGATATCGAAGGACGCCAGCGTTTCAGCATCGCCAATGCCGGACTGCATCAATACCTTGGGAGTGTGGATGGCGCCCAGGGACAGGATCACCTCCTGCGCGGCGTTGAAGCGATGGAGCCGGCCGTCGAGGATGCACTCCACACCGGTCGCCGCTCCCCGTTCAGTCAGCACGCGCGTGACAAGGGCGCCGGTCAGCACGGTGAGGTTCGGCTGGTTCATCAACGGATATGCATAGGATCGGAAAATGGATTGCCGCCGGCCGTCGCGAATGCGCAAGTTGAAGTAGGACGCGCCGCCGGGGCCTTCCATCATGGAGCCGTTGACATCCTCGAAGACGGGGATGCCAAGCTCAGCGGCGGCGTCGAGCATGCCGACTGCGATGGGGTTCGGCTCGACCGGCGGCGTAATGTAGAGGAGGCCGTCGCGTCCGCGTCTGGCCGGATCGGGCTTGCCTCGCCAGTTTTCGATCTCGCGGTAGATGGCCAGAACGGAGTCATAGCTCCAGGCCGGATCGTCGGCCTGTGCGGCGAAATAATCCCAGTCGCTCTTGTGGCCGCGGGCCCAGAGCATGACGTTGATGCTCGATCCTCCCCCCAGCACCTTGCCCATGCTCATCGGGATGGCGCGCCCGTTGAGATGCGGATTGGGCAATGCCGCAAAACCCCAGTCGCGCGAGCTGCCCAGATTCATCGGCCACGCCGCCGCCGTCTGGACCTCGTGCGCGCCATCGCTTCCGCCGGCCTCGATCAGCAGCACCGAGACGCTTGGATTCTCGGCCAGCCGCCGCGCCACGACGGAGCCGGACGAGCCGGATCCACATACGATAAAGTCGTATGCGCCCTTCAAGGCGCCGCGAAGCCGAAGCTGATTTTCTTCGACCTTGCGGGCGAATTCCGCTTCATCACGCTCAAGAGTTGACGTTTCGCTCATAACTTTTCCACAACAACAGATTGAAAAACTGGGATTCCGCTGCGGTCTCCTGCGGCCGGGTCAGTCCCGAATCGGGCAGCGGTGACGCTGCTATCGGCTACGCGTCCAAGAAGGTCCGGACATGGCTGACGAAAGCCTCGTGGTGCTGAAAGAGAGCGCCGTGCCCGGAGTCGGGATAGAGGATGAGCTGAGCGTTGCTCAGAGCTTTGAACATCGCGTAGGCGTTATCCGCCGGCAGCATGGTGTCGTTGCTGCCGCTGGCCACAAGGACGGGCTGCGTGATCGCGCGCAGAATGGCGTGCTCGGGATCGGGCGTGGCGCACCAGGTGATCAGCGCCTTGGCCTGCGGATCGGTCACGGCCTTGCCGCTGTCGGCGTCGCGATCTTCGGTGCGGGCCTTCGCCCGCTTCAGGAACGCTAGACCCGCCGCTTGGCTGGCGGAAGATCTTGTGAAGAACAGCGGCAGCCGGATATCCGGCGCCTCAGTGTGTGAGAAAGCCTCCTGGAGCACCGCCAGCAGATGCTCTTCGCCGCCTCTCGGAGCAGTGCCGACGAGGATCACCTTGCGGACCAGAGGTCCGTGCTCGGCGGCAATGATCTGAGCGACGAAGCCGCCGAGGGAAAACCCCAGCAGGTCGACTTTGGAGAGGCCGAGCAGATTGATAAAGGTGACTGCATCGCGGGCCATCGCGGCGACATTGTCGGGGGTTTGGCCTGTCGAGCGGCCGACGCCGGCGTTGTCGAAAACGATCATAGGACGATCGGCGGCCAGGGCGTTCACGACGGCGGGGTCCCACGCATCGATGTTGCCCGAGAAGTGCTGCAGCAGAACCAGCGGCGTTCCGGTCGATGGCCCGAGTTGGCGATAGGCGAAGCGGATCCCGCCGCCTTCGACGTAACGGGTGGGCGTTGTTTCAAGCGTGCCAACCTTACGGTTCGCGATGTTGAGTTCGGTCATTACATCCTCCAGAGTGAGAAAACCGCTCGTGCGGAGCGGCACGGCATTTTGGCATGGCGGGAAATCAGGCTTTTAATTTCGTCGGTAACTTTATCGGCCGGATTTCTGTATTTCGTTCAGGCTGAAACATCTGCGTCCGGTTCCGTCAGGACCCGACACGATATCTCCGCCGCGCGGTGCGCAGCGTTCTCCCGCGCTGCTGCGTGGAAGTTAGCCCAGCGTCATCGTCTTCGCGCCGCGCGCGGCGAATTTCTGCTCCAACTGCCTCCGCCGCTTGAAACCAATACAGCGTTGCTTCTGATGTCGATATCAGGCGGGCGCCCCGGTCGCGAGCGCCGCCAAGGCGCGGAGCTTGGCATCCAGCTTGACGGCCGCAGCGGAAACCTCATCGTTGCTGAGCCGGCTCATCAGAGACGAGGGCAGGTCATAGCCCAGGCGAACCTCGCCAGATGCCGTTTGGTAGATCACGACCCTTGTAGGCACGTTGAGGCCGACAGCGGGGTCATGGGTGATCATGGTCTGAGCGATGAGTGGGTTGCCTATGATGTACGACCGGATCTTTGCTTCCACGCCCACCCTAGACATCCAGGCGCCATGGTCGTTCGTCAAAAAGCGCATGAAACCGCTTCGGCCCTCGTGGGCTCTGATGCGAGCTTCGAAATCGGCTTGGCTGGTGGCCGCGGCGACCTCACGCGGGATGATGGCCGGGTCCTCGACGCTGCCAAGCTCGGCCTCAAAGGCAGCGACGACGTCCTCGAAGGAACGCTGGCTGACATGCTCACAGTGCTGAACGGTATAGTTATCGATCATAGCCGTCTGCTCGTTAGTCTGCCAGTGCTTTCACCTGTCCGCCCCACGTCGCCGACAGGATCAGTTTGACATATGCGTATATGCGCCTGTAAATGTGCACATACGCTTTCTCATTCCAGGCTGTCAAGGGATTGCTATGACACTCACCACCTCACCCGAGTTCTGCACCTGCTTGGCGATCCGCCAAGCCGCACGGCACGTGAGCCAGTTCTATGACCAGCATCTGGCGCCCTGCGGGCTCCGCATAACGCAGTTCTCGATCCTCGCTAAGCTGAAGGTGGAGAGCCCGTTGACCATCAATCGTCTCGCCGAGGTGATGGTCATGGACCGGACGACTCTTGGCCGGAACATTCTGCCTCTGCAGCGAGATGGCCTCATCGCCGTTACTCAAGGGTCAGTCGACCGCCGGAGCAAAGAACTTCATCTGACGGACGTGGGGCGAAACCGGCTGAACGAGGCTTGGACCTATTGGGCGGAGGCCCAGGCTGGGTTCGACGCCGCCTTCGGCAGCCACCAAGATTCAAAGCTGCGGGCACTTATGAGAGACGTGACATCCACGGAGCTTGTAGTCGCGTCGACCGAACCCTGAGCACAATCATGCTCGGCGACCTCGGCCATCAGCGACCTCGACGACAAATCCAGGTGACGAAAAGGGTCGCCGCGTAGCCTTGGAGCCGCGTCGTTCTCCGGTGGATGGTCTAGCGCCGGCCGCTGACATTCTGAGCGACATGCGGGCGCACATTCATCGTTCGCAGCTCATTGACGAAATCGCTCGCATCATAACGCTTGTCCGCGCCGAGCGTGACGCCATTGGGCCGATCGGCGCGGGCTCGATCATGGCAAGCGTGGCGATGCGTTTGGAATGTCAGTCGGCGGACGCCAGGCAGGCATCGACGGGAAGGCCGGATCGGTTCTCCATCAGAGCGCGGCCGAGAAAGGCGAGCTTCCCCTCCGCGCCCGGGCCCTAACGACAGAGCCGGGCCTCGGGATCGGTCATTGAGGAGTGGTCTCGTTCGAGCGCTTCTCGCCCTTGAAATCCGCTTCGGCATTGCGGCCGGAGTCCGAAGGCGGCGAGTCACTTGAGCTGTCTTGCCCAGATCCATCCCTCGGCTAAAAACTTTTCATTGGCGCAGGTCTCGATTACCGTGCTGTCGAGAGAAAAATGGTCCGACGAGATCAGTTTTTTGACATTAGGTTGCGCGAGAAGGGGGCGAAAGCTTGGCGGCGACGGCCCCGTCGAGCAGCCGACCGCGATGCTTGGAGAAGACCACCGGGTCCCACACGGGAGCCGATCATAGCTGAGATCCAACGCGTTTTTGGTTGAGGGTATCCAGTGGAAATGCATCAGATCCGATACTTTTTGGCCGCGTCGCGCACGCTCAATTTCACACGCGCGGCGGAAGAGTGTGATGTCGCGCAACCGTCTCTCAGTCGGGCTATTAGACTGCTCGAGGTCGGGCTCGGCGGCAGCCTCTTCGGTCGCGAGCGCGATCTAACGCATCTGACAGAGTTCGGCCAGAAGATGCTGCCCCTTCTGCGGCAATGCTACGAAAGCGCGGTCGCCGCGAAGCAGCTCGCTGCGTTCCTCAACAACGGTTCCGTGGCATCGCTAACGCTCGCGCTCTCACACACAATCAGCATGGCTCTCCTGGTGTCGCCTTTGTCCGAATTGATGCGTGTCTTTCCGGGCGTCGAATTGCGCTTCATGCGCGGAACGGTCGCAGAGCTTGGCAAATATCTCAAAAAAGGCGAGGCCATACTCGCGATCGCTGGGCCTCTGGGCGAAAGCTGGGATAGACTGGATGCTTGGCCCCTCTTTGCCGAGGGGTTCGACGTCGTCGTGAACGCGCGGCATAGGATGGCGACGTGGAGGCGCGCCGAACTTGCCGACTTATCGAGCGAGCGCATGCTCATGCGGCCGTATTGTGAGCTCGCGGACGCGTTTTCCGCGCGCGCCCGCGATCGAGACATTCAATGGGCAGGCGAGCACGCGGTGGTGTCAGATGCCGATCTCATTCAGCTCATTGAAGCTGATCTTGGAATCGGAATCTTGCCGAGGAGCACTCCGTGCCCTGAAAAGTTGCGCAGGATTGAGACGGACGGCCTCGACATTATGCGCACGATTCACCTCTATGCGGTGGCGGGGCGCGAGAAGGGACCTCCGACAATTGCGTTGATGAATTTGTTGCGGGCCAAAGATTGGGCGGCGCACATCGCCTGATGCTTTGCGCGTTGAGCTTACAAATGGCCTTGAGGTTCAACCGATGGACAATCGCAACGCCTTCACGATATCGTCGATCGCCATACGCGTGCGGAAGTCTGGATCAACGAAACGGGCGAGAATGCGACCTTGCCGCCCAATCACGAAGGTCGCCGGCAACGGCAAAAGCCAAGCGTCATTTCCTTGAAATGCGTCGAGGGATAAACCATGCTCGACCATCAGCTCCCGAACACGATCGCCAACCCACATGGCGAGCCCGAGCGACATTGCGTAACCGTTATCCATATCGGAAAGCACGGGGAGTCGGTTCAACAATTCGGCGACGATTGACGCTGTCGACGACTGCCGCTCCGGCATGATCGATACAATCCGTGCTCCGAATTCCGCGAATTCGCGTTCGGCCTCGGACATGGACCAGAGCTCGATCTTGCAGAAGGGGCACCAGTGGCCGCGATTGAAGCTGAGGACTACCGGACCTTGTGTCAGAGTCTCGCCGAGACTCACCATTCGCCCGTGGGAATTGGGAAGGATGAAGGGTGGCATGATATCGCCGACCTCAGGCGCGCCGGCGCCTGCTTCGACTGACCGAAGCCGCTCGACTAGGCGATCATACACGTCCGGGAAAGGCGACCCCGATTCTCGCATGGCCGTAGCGTAGCGGGAGAGACGTTGGGCAGGTGGAATATCCGCCGCGCAGATCTCGGCCAACAGAGCCGTCAAATTAATTCTCGGCTTCACATCGAATCTCGCATCGAGCGGCCGAGACGCCGATCCCCGAAGGATCCCCGATCGTTTCCGCCATGGCCAATAGCGGCGCGCTATCGAAAGGGAAGAAACATAGCATGGTACGCGGCCGGCCCCACTCACCGGCAGGCGGCGCTGTGAGTCATGATAGACGGTCGCGCCTCGCCGTGAGAAACTTTGAGGGTCAAAACAAGGCGTACCCACGCTCAGCTCTCATTTGCAAAGAGTAAGGCCACGGCGGCGTGGTTACCAGCGAACACTGGGACATAGCCCATAGCAAATCGCTACCGTTTCGATACCTTTACATACCCTTCCGCTTGCTTTTTTTAAGCTTGTATTCGGCCAACAGGCCTCCCGCGCATTAGACGTTACCACCACCCGACTCGGGAATTGTGAAAGCGCGCTTTGGCGGGCGATCCATCACTCAAGAAGAGTACAGCATGAATAAGCAAAACTTGGTTCGACATCTACCGAGCCGCTGGCTATCCACCTGCACAGCATCAATCCTGGCATTCGGCGTTTTGGCCGCCGCACAGGCGAACGCCGCGGTCGTCGTTCGTGGGACCGAGGGGGCCCCGCTATCGGAGGCCCGTACGGCACCGGATTTCATCAAGCCTGATGTCAGCATCGTCACGGCCCAGCCATCGCCTTCCGAAATCAACCCGGCTTTCCTCGGTCCGGTGCTCCTCATGAAGCAGGCGCAGGTCGACCTGCAAAACGGTACGGCCCGGCTGCCGCTTCGGAAGGGACGGCTCAAATCGGGTGAGCTCGTTTGGTTTGTGCTGACCGATGTCACGGACGAGAACCTCGCCAACCTGCACGGCATCAACTATTCGCCCAAGCTCGCCTACGCTCTGACAGGAAAAGCTTCCCGCGAGGCGACGATCGACCCGGACGGCGCCTTCGTGTTCAACGCGGGGAAGGTGGATTTCTCACCCGACCACGCAGTCACGCCCGGCGCTGCGCCGAACTTCTTTCCTCCGAAGTCCGCACAGCCCGGATCGGTGGGCGACGCCGACTACACCCCCCTCGTCCACATCGAGAATGCCGCTAAGGACGTGCTGTTCAACGCGCCGATGCTGGCCTTCAACGTCGACGAAACCAAACTCAATACGATGTGCGACGGCAACGTCGACCACAAGTTCGTTGAAGACAAGGTTGTGTCAATCTGCCCGCGCGACGGATACGTCACGTTGCAACTGACGCTCGGTTTCACCTTCTCCAAACCAATCCTCTACCTGTCGACCGAAGCCAATGATCCTGTCGTCGCCACACTCGAAGGCGCGACCTACGCGCCTGCCATGAAGGATCTTCCCTTCGCGTTGGAAGACGCGTCGCCGGGAGAGTCGGCCGAACGCATCTATGTTTTCGTCAATGGACCAACTGGTCTAGACAACCCGCAGCGTCAGGGGCTCGACAGCGCTCTTTCGGACGGACGCGGGCCGTTGAATATCCTGGGCGGCATCCCGACCATCAACCTCGATTACAGCCCGATGTGGCGCGTGTTCCCGGCCAAATGGAGCGGTGCCGCGATCGAGCGCGGCTACCGCTCCCGGCTGACCGACGCCTTTGCGATCGAAGACATGGCCACGCGCGGCTTCATAACCGGTATCGACAATGGCGCGTTGCGCCCGGTCGGCTTCATCGTCAACTGCCCGGTCGTATACCGTATCAACTGACGACCGTCGGCGCCGCATGCCGCGTCCGCGCACGCGGCGCCGACTGGCCCAGCCATATTCACAAGATCACTGGCAATGCGAAGAGAAAAGCAATGAATCCTGTTCACCTCGGTTTGGCCGCAGCCCTCACTATCTCGTTGCCGGGACCCGCGTGGGCGGCCAGGCCTACGAGCCCCTCCTCGATGACGGCGACGTTCGGCGATCCCAATGCGGGACACGTCGACCTGCAGGTTGCATGGGTTGGGAAGACTGTACGTGCGGTCGAAATCGTCACCCATCGAGTCGGCGCGCCAGGATCTCGCTTCCAACTGAAAGTTGATGGTCGGCAAGTGATTCCGCCCTCGATTTTGTCCGACAAGGAATGCCATTTCGACGGGGGTGGAAGCGTTTGCAACATTACCGTCGACCGCAAGTCGGGCGCTTTTCGGACTCTGCTTGCGGCTATCAGGACGGGAACGACGGCCCGCGTCACGATTGAGAACGCGGGCAACGTCGCCATGGACACGGATGCCTCGATCCGAAAGCTCGCGACGAGGCTTCGGCGCCGCTGAGAGCGGAGCGACGGCAGACCGCGGCGCGGGGACGCGTTCATGAGTCGGCGTGCGGCGACCAAGTTTCAGCTTGTCGGCCATCCTCACCGATCTGGCGCTGGAAATCGGCATCATCCTTTTGGTGCTGACGGGGCGGCAGTTCACCGCGCGGAAGTGTCCAAAGACAGGGGGAATGACGATAGAAGCGATAGACTGTCGGGGTTTGTTGCCCGTCCGAACGGGTTGATCGGCGTCGATGATCCAAGACCCGGCCGAGGCGCCGGCGTTTTTTGCGGAACAAGTCATCGCGGCTGGCGCCCATGCGGTCTTCGTCGACGCCAGAAAAGGCCTGGTGAAAAGTCTTTCGCAAAAGGACAATCGACACATTCCGCCTTTGGGTTACGGGCTTGTTCATGCTCTGAAGCAGCTTTCCACATGCGCCGATCGCGTTTAACGGCGGGCTCGAAATCCTTGAGTTGATGCGGGCCGAACTCAATCATATCCACCCGCGGGGCCTATCAGGATCCCGGCCGCAAATATCGTCGACTTGCTGCTCAAATCCAGCGCTGCGGTGGCGTGGGTCGCGATGTAACCGATAGCGGCGTCCTTGCGTATTCAGCCGACCTGGGTCGGCTTCCAACAGCGGACTTTGCGCGGACTGTGGCGGTCTTATTCCCAGAGCGATCTTGGACCGCTGGCGAACGGACTGTCCCGAAGATAAAATCGCAGGAGGCGGCTCGCGCCCCGCGAAATGCCGATCCTGATGCTCTGCCCGATTTCGCCGGGTTCGCGGTCACCGCGTCCGAGCCATAGAGGGCCTTCTCGGCAAAGATCGAGCCCATCGAGCCGACGATCAACCCGCAGCGCCGCAGCGAACCTTCCTGATCTAAGTCAAGGCCGCAAGGGTGTGGCGCCCCTTATTGGAGCGAACGCAACCTCACGCCGGCGAATTCACTTGGCTTGTGGAATAAAGCCAGGCACGCCGGTCTCCGCCACTGCGTTGAACCTGACGTTCGCCGTGATGCCCTCCCGCATCTCGCGCATGGCGTCTTCAGGCAGCGCCGATATCTCAAAGTTCTCTTGGATGTAGCCAGGTTTGGTTGAGGTGGTCAGGAAGGCCGTGCCGCGTTGTGCGGCCCAGGCCAGCGCAACTTGCGCCGGCGTTTTGTGGACGCGCTGTGCAATGCTTGTGATCACAGGGTCATCCAGCATTTTCGGACTCATGCCGTGTCCCAACGCTGCAAACGCCAGCAGTACGATCCTGTTCTCCCGACAGAAGTCGAGCAGCTCCCACTCGGGGAGGTACGGATGGGATTCGACTTGCACCACGGCAGGCTTGATCCGCGCAGCCGCAACGACCTCTCGCACCTTTTCCAATGTAACATCTGACAGGCCGATCGCCTTGCAGTGACCGTCATCAATGAGGCGCTCAAGCGCCTGCCACGTCTCGATTAACGTCACGCCGCGATCATATATCACCTGACCGCGCTCGTCCCTCGGGTCCTGCTCGTCGCCGGGTCGAAAGGCAAAAGGGGTATGGATGAGATAGCAATCGACATAGTCGAGCTGCAGTCGCCGGAGACTTGCGTCATAGGCGGGTTTGACCCGTTCAGGACGATGATTGGTGTTCCATAGCTTCGTGGTGACGAAGACGTCCTCCCGCCGGATCATCCCCGCCTTGAACACTGCCTGCATCGCATCGCCAACCGCCGCTTCATTGCGATATCGTTCCGCACAGTCGAGATGCCGAAATCCCACTTCCAATGCGGTCGTCGTCGCTTGTTTGGTGGCGAGAGGATCGGGGATCAGCGTGCCAAACCCGACGGCGGGGATCGCACCTGATCCGTGGGTAAGCGGAATCCTCGTATAACGAAGCACATCGGGGCTTGCCATACCCATGCTCCTCCTTCGATTGACGCGAGGGCGCGGGGCCAGATAACAGCGACCTCTGAGGTGGCCCCATTCGTGAGCCAGGAAACGGAGCTAGCTAAGAGAACGTCCCGCAAGTTTTTCCATTAGCCGTACGCGGGAGCGATGATTCTGTCTACTACTTATCCTGATCCATTGAGCGATCTTGGACCGCTGACGAACCGATTGCCGCGAACGTAGAATCGCAGCAGACTGTCGGCTGCGCGTGTAATGCTGATCCGTTTGCTCTGCCCGATTTCGCCGGATGCTCGAACGTCAGATCCGAGCCGCAGCGGACCGGCCTGACAAAGGTCGATCCCGTCAAGCTGACGATCAACCCGCAACGCGGCAGCGAGCCTTCCTGGTCCTCGCGCCAAGTCTCGCAAGCGCTCGATGCCGCGATTTAGCTGCATGATCGGAATGCCTTCGAGCGGCTCGAGCGCCCTGATCAGGACGCCGGCTCCGATCCCGGGCGTCTCGCTCGAAACATTCACCATGTATGAGCTGCCATAGGCGAAATAAATATAGGCGTGTCCGCGCTCGAGAAACTCGGCCAAAACCCGCCATACGCCGAGATTTTACCAATGTTCGATGTCCGAGATTTCGGTCTTTCGGCCGAGGGAGCCCGATTTTTTGATTCACGCACAGACCGGTTCGATTAGCTTTACCGGCCAGAAAATACGCATCTCGTCCGGTGGGTCATTGCGATTTCGCGTGATTGCCGCACGGTTTTAATGAGTTCGAGTCGTGCAAGTTTTCGCGCAGCCGCCTCCTCCGTGAATGTTGCCTGCAACGCAGCGAATGGCGCGCGTCCGAGGTTGGCTCGTGTTGACCCCTATCCGCCGTCGCCTGGCGCTTTGCTGCTTATGAGGCTAGGGCAGCGGCGTCTTTCAGATGGGCAATATCTTTTCTGAGATGTTTTGTCGCCGGCGTGACGATAGCTATAAAAAAGGATTCGCGCAGACGACGGCTATAGGCTGAACCGGCAACATAACCGCGCGCGCCAGCGTGAAGCATGGCGGCTTGCGCGGCGTCAAGACCGAGGGTCGAAGCTTCGAGGCGCGCTTCGAATACGCGTTCAAGAAAGGCGCTGTTTTGATCGAGCGGCGTCAATGCGAGTTTCACGAGGTTTGCCTCTAGGCTGAGCAGCCGATCTTCGATTTCGGCAGGCCCGACGGGCAGAAACCGGTTCACCTTCCAAATTGGCTCTGGCAGGTTGCGCATAAGCGCAATCGCACCGCGAACGAGACCCGAAGCCATCCCAGTTTGAAGCAGAATGAAGCCGGGACGGATCCTACTGGCGAATGGACGCAGCGGATCGGCCAGGATGGTCTCATCCGGAATGAAAGCCTGCTTGAATAGCATCGTGACGGTGGCTGTGCCATTGAGCGCGATGAACTGCGTCGCATTTCGAGAGGAAACGCCTTCCTCGCCGCTACGGACCAGCGCCATTATGATATGGTCATCATCATCTTCAAGTGAGAAGCATATGCCGAAATAGTGCCCCTGCTCGATATTGGAGACCCAGGGTAGGATGCCATCAATGCGGTAGCCGCCTGCAACGCGCCGGCCCCGTAGCCGCAGCGGTTCGATGCCTGAGAGAGCCTTCATAGGATTGGACAGTCCCGTGCCGCCGAGGATCTCGCCGCTCGCCGCGCCGCTTTGCAATTGCCCGCGCAGATCTTCATTGTCAGTATTCTCCACGTACCAGCCAAAAGCATCTTGGCACCATACGCAGAAGGCCGTGGACAGGCATTCTTCCGCGACAAGACTCATCGCGGCAATCGCGGCGCCGACGTCGACGGATCGCGTTTCGCCGAAGCCTCTATGATGCTGGGCGAACGCTCCCGCGGCGCCAAGGTGGCGCAAAATATCCAGCGGATATTCGCCCTTGCTGTCTATATCGGGAGCCCGTGGGCGGAGGTATCGCACCGCGATATCGCGGACGCGGGCCAGCATGAATTCAGTCGCGCTGGCGGCGCTCTTCGCCATCTCTCGCGTCGGCATGCAATTTCCGCCTTTTTAGCTGGAGAGCTTGACTTTGAGCGGCACTGGTCTCGTGAAGGTGTTGGCGACCGGCGACCAAGTCGTCGCGTGGGCGACGAGCGCGTCAAGCTTGTCTTGCGGCGCATCCGCATCGATTTTCACAGCGACGCGAACCGCGCTGAAGCCGACCGACTCGGGAGCGGCGCCGACGCCCCATACGGCGCTGATATTGATGTCGCCCTCGAGTTCAAGCTCGAGGGAACGGATTTTTATGCCTTGCGCCAAAGCATTGGCGTGAATGCCGACGGAAAGGCAGGATCCAAGCGCCGCCAACGCCGCCTCGGACGGGTTTGGCGCCGTATCATCGCCGAGCAATCCCGGCGGCTCGTCTACGATGTGAGCCGGCAGATCCCGGATGAAATTCAACTGCCGAAACTTGCCCTCCGCGACGGTACGGGCTTTGAGCGTGCGCACAGCGTCGGGATTCGCTTTGCCCTTGGCGATCAGCGCATCGAGACCGGCCTTGTCGACGGGTTTGAGGCCTGGCGCGTCAGATGAAGTTTCTTTAGTCATGAAGGCTCTCCTGTAAGTTTCTATGGTCAACCGCGGCGGGTCCAGCTGACGCGCTGGATCAGCGCGAGAAGGAGCCCGTCGAAGAGGAATCCGATGACGCCGATGACGAGCACAAATGCTCCGAGACGGTTATATTCCAGCGTATCCCGCGCGTCGTTGATGGCGTAGCCAAGCCCGCTTGTGACGCCGAGATATTCGGCTGGAACAAGCACGATCCAGGCGACACCGACAGCCAGCCGGATGCCGGTCAGAAAATCTTGCGCAGTAGCGGGAATGATGACGGCGTTCAGCACATGCCAGCTATTCGCCCCAAGATTATGGGCGACCTTAATCCAATCCGGATCAAGCTTTTTAAGACCATTGGCGACAGCGAATATAATCGGCCAAATAGCGGCGGCGGCGATGAGAAAGACGATCGCGCCATCCCAGCTCGCAAACATCAAAATGGCGATCGGCATCCATGCGAGCGGACTCACCATGCGCAAAAGCTGAAAAGGAATGTAAGTCGCCTCGCGAAAGAAACGACTCTGACCGACAAGGACGCCAACTGGCGCGCCTATAGCGATCGCAAACGCAAGGCCCGCGCCGACGCGAAAGGCGCTTGGAACGACCGCCCGCCACACCGAGCCATCGAGCAACATCATCCGAAGGCTCGTCAATGTCGGCAGCGGCGCAAAACCCGCGAAGGTCGCTGTCGCCGGATTATGGATGAGCAGAAAGCCCGCAAAAGCCCATATAGCGAAAAGCAAGGATACGCCGCAGATCGGCGCCGCAAGACGGATGATTCCCGTCCGCGCAGCCCTGTTGGCCGGCGACGTCGAGATCTGTTCCGATGAAGGAATGGCGAGACTCATGGCTCCAGAATCTCCTCGCGCGCAAAGGGGTCAGATGCGTTGACGCTGGGATCAAGCATCCAATCTGGATATTTCTCCAGGGCCGAGCGAACAAAGTCATAATTGACGAGATCTTTGACGACGAAATCTGGATCGAGCTTGGCAAGAAAGGTGCGGTCGCCGGCCACCACTGTCTCGTTCATCGCCTCGACGATCAAGCGCGTTGCAGACGGATAAGGCCATGGCTGAAAATCGACGCGGCCGTTGCCCCAATCGAAATGCTTGATGGCGCCGCTGGTTTTATAGGACTCATCCTCTTTATAGAGCGTCATGGCACGCTTCACCACGCTTGCCGGCATGGGTAAATAGCCGGCCCCATCGCGCGACAGAAGCTCCGCCGCCTCCGCCTTATGGTGCGAGGTATAGATTTCGGCCCGCACAATGGCGTTGAGAACTTTTTGCGTCCAGGCTGGCTTGCGCTCGATTAGAGGCTGCGGCATGCAGACGACGCAGCATGGATGGTTTTTCCAGATGTCGCCGGTGAACCGCAAGATTCGACCGCCGGTGCCAACTTCGCCCATAGCGTCGAAGGGCTCCGCGACAATGTAGCCATCGATCTTTTTGGCGGCGAGAGCCGGCGGCATATCCGGCGGCTGCATCACTTGAAGACCGGTCTCGTTCGGGGCTGCCGCGGCGGACTTGATGACGGGCGTCAGACCGTTTTGCCGTAACGCATATTGCAGCACGATATTGTGCATTGAATACCAGAACGGAACGGCGATCTGCTTGCCGCCGAGATCGGCGAAAGAGCGAATGTTCGTCCCGCCTCCGACGACAAGGCTCGAGCCGTTGGTGTGCGCCCAGGCCATCACTTTGACTGGCACGTTATTGTTATAACGCATCCACAACGCAACAGGCATCAGAAGGTGAACTAGGTTGAATTTGCCGGCGGCGAACGCCTCGACGAGCGGCGCCCAACCGCGAATCAGAGTCGGCTTCTCGGCCTTCAATCCTTCATCTTCGAAATAGCCTTTGGCGTGCGCCACGAGCAGAGCTGCGGCGTCGACGATCGGCAGATAGCCGATCCGCACCACATCGTCACCGACGGCATCGGCGAACGCCAGTTTTGGAAGCCCGCCGGCGATGGCGCCAAGACCGCCAGCTGCGAGCCCATCGAGCACCGCGCGCCGCGACAGCCCAGCTTTTGCCGGGACATGATAGGTAAGGCCGAACTCAGCGCAGAACTGGCACATCCGAATATTTTCCCGTTCTTCGCGTTTGCGCCCTTACCGGCGCATGATCGACTTCGGAAAGGCCGCTACCGGAGCTTCGCCCAATGTCGAAACAGCCAAATCGTGATACAACGAAACCTGCGGCTCCGGCGCGAGAGCGGCGAGCAGGCGCGCGCGTTGCTCCAGAAAGAGCGCGCCGCCCGCAGGCGCCTTCGGCGTGTCGATGTCTGCGACGATGCGGCCAGGACCGGAGGCCAAGACAATGGTTCGGGCGGCAAGGCTCAGCGCGTCATCGACATCGTGCGTCACCAAAATCAGCGTTATGCCGAGCGTATCGATGATCGAACCAACCTCGAGCCGCAGTTCCGTGCGCGTCACCGGATCGAGCGAGGAAAAAGGCTCATCGAGCAGGAGAATCTCCGGATCGACGGCGAGAGAGCGGGCCAGAGCGACGCGTTGCTGCTGGCCGCCGGACAATTCAACAACCCTCGCCTTCGCGTAGCCCGCAAGACCAACAAGGCTCAGCAACTGCTCGACCCTCGCCGGCGCTTCGTTTCTCCGTCCGGCGAAACGCAGAGCCAGCGCCACATTGCCGGCAACATCGAGCCAAGGAAAGAGCAACGGACGCTGAAACATAAGATTGCAGCGCGGCCACGGCGCGCGGACCGGCTGCTCATTGACGCGCACTTCACCGGAAGACGGATGCGCAAGCCCGGCTATGAGCTGCAAAAGCGTCGATTTTCCTGAGCCGCTGCGACCAATGACGGCGAGGCGCTCGCCACGTGAGACGTTGAACGAAATGCGGTCGAGAACGAGAGCGCTCCGCCCGCGATAGCGGTGGCTGACGCCAAGAATCCGGATGTGAGGAATTGCTATCGACATTTGCGCGCCAAAGTTGAGGTGAGCAACAGTATATAAAACTTATGGTTCTACACAATAATTATTTGATGGCGGCGCTGCGATGTCGATTCGGGTGGAAATTGTTTGCGAAATTGTGCTTTTTACGTACATTCCATGAGGATATGAGACTAACCAGTCTTGATGCGGCAGCATTTCCGCCATGCTGGAGAAAACGCGGCGATGGTTCGAATAGCGCGTGGGAAGATGGGGCCGCCAACGGCTGCTCCTGGTGCTTTGCTTGCGCGCCACGCGACGCGCAAGGACGAGACGAGCGAACGCGATGGGGAGCTGCGCAAGCTTCTCCTGGAGGCCGCCGTTCGACTGTTCTGCCGCTTCGGAATCGGCGCAACCAGCATTGACGCGGTGGTTGCGGAATCGGGCGTCGCGCGGATGACGCTCTACAATCACTTCGGATCGAAGGAAGGACTGGTGCTGGCGGCTTTGCAGCACGAAGGCGCAGTCTGGCGCGCTTGGTTTTTCGCGCGGCTCGCGAAGATCGAGGGCTCGGCTCAAGATCGCCTGATCGGCATCTTTGATGTCTTGGCGGAGTGGTTCGTCCGCGACGATTATTTTGGATGCGCTTTCATGAATGCCGTCCTCGAAGCTCGCAACCAGGATGAGGCGCTTCGCGCAATAACCTTCGCGCACAAAATGCGGGTGCTGGAGCAGATTAGGGCGCTTGCCGCCGCCGCCGGCGCCATCGAGCCTGACGCGCTCGCGCAGCAAATCGATCTTCTTATGGACGGCGCGATCGTCAAGGCGTTGATAAAACGCAGCGTGCGACCGGCGCGCGAGGCCAAGTCGATTGCGCTAGCTTTGCTAATCCAGACTGCCGGTTTCGAGGTTTCGACGCTCAGAGCTTAGCACGATGCCAGTCATTAGCATCATCAGCTAGACCAAGCGGGCGCGTAGGCGGCGAGATCCAGTCCGGCGCCGAGCGCGCTGAAGAAGATGCCGACGACGACCGCTGCGCCATGCGCAGAGCCGATCTGGAAAGTCGAGATGACAATCCCCGAAGCCAGTCCGACGTGACGTTGGTCGATGGACCAGAGCGGCCATCCGGTCTTGCGCCCCTCGACCAGCGGCCGCGTTTTACGAGCTTCGCAACCGCCAACGCGGAAAATTTGTTCAACTGAGCCATTTCGTCCGCCGAACTAGACTACCCACAAATCATGGCCTGATTTGGCCGGAATTGGCTAGAAGCGCGCACCATGAAATGCTCGACAAGCCAGAGGGGCCCGCGAACTGAAATCCCATATCGGTGCGCGGCGGCTTGGCGTCCAATTGCCGCCGCGCGGGTTTAGGTGATCTTTGGGAAGGGCATGTCCCACCCCCGGCTACCGGTCTAGACCTTGAGCGCTCAGATATTGCTGTATGAGGCCAGCGACCTGCTCATTGTTGATGTCGGTGAAGGCAAAATGCGTGTTTCCTTTTATGCCCTTTTGAGTCAACTCTAAAACGGTCACATGGCCACCCAGGGCATTAACTGCCTTCGCGAACTCCAAGTCTATCGCGTGCATCTGATACCAGAAGTCCAGCCCAAAATAATTGCTGGGACCACTTGGGATGTTGTCCCCAAATTCCATCAGAATCGGGATTTTTGTCAGATTCTTAAAGAGAGCCGGATCCACCGGCGTGCAGGTGGTCGTGCCAAAATGGCCGACTACCGGAGGAAACGGATTGTTGGACGGGCAGGGGACGCCTGACGATTCGAGACCAATGATGCCCTTTATGTTCGGATTTTGCATAGCGGCCTCGTATCCAGAAAGGGAACTGGCCGAATGCGTGACAAGTACCGTCGGGCCGATCTTGTTCACTATTGCCAGGAGGTCATTTAGGTTGAGAGTCGCGTCCCCCGGACCTACGCTTTGCGTAAGCCACCGATTAAACTGATCAAGCGCGGCTGGGCCTGGAGGAAACTTTGAGCCCCGATACAAATTACATTGGACAGGCGGCGTGCCAGCGGAGCAGAGCCCAAGCCGGAACTGAATAAAGAACCCTTGCTCACCGGCTGATGGCGTTATGGTAGCACCGACGGTGGTGCGGGCGGCCTCACCCATCCGAGGCCTATCGGCGAGGTAGACGCTCCAGTTTTGACGCAGAAAGATCTGTTCGAACCCGTCACGCCCGTCGGGCGTAGTCTCCCAAGGAGTTTTCACCAATGAGCCCCACAACAGCATCCCGTTTCTGTTGGCGTCTTGTGGGATCTCGAATTGGACGTAGGTGTGATCGCCACTGAGCGTTTGGCCGGCGGACGTCGGATTCATCGGGTTAAACTCGCCAGGCGTAGTCACCACCGTGCCGCCGACCATGAAGCTGCCCATGCGCTTAAGCGCTAAGTGCTCGTCGCCAGCGTTTCGCCGCGGGAATTGGTCCTCAGCGAAGGCGCCAGAACCACAACCGGCAGCGACTAACATTAGCAATCCAAGCGCAACAGATGTTTTGGCGGAAGACCTTGTTTTATCTGAGCGTCCATCTAGGGATAGCCGCAGTTTTGATAACTTGGACATATTTCCTCCTATGATTGGACTCAAAAGGCCATTGATTATTTGGCTTGTCTTCCGGGAAATTCGGTCCGATTCCAAGAAATTCCGATTTCGGACTCTCTTTTCTTGGTGAAAATTTCAGGCTACGCGTCAGAATCGCCGCCGCTGCATATCTATGACCGGGAAGATCGCGCGGACCTGATGAACCTTGTCCGCCATCAGCTCGGTTATCGAAGATGCAAAGCCGGTTCCCGACGAAGGGCATCTGCCCCAGCGATCTATTCGCCGCGTCGGTTTGGCATGGGATCGCGCATTGATTTATGCGACCGGCGGCGCCGCTATTGCGCCAATTTAGAATACCTGTGGGAACGGCCTCGGCCGAATTGGCGAGGCCTTCCTGCGTCGCGGATGAGGCGGGTTTCCAACCCGCGCAAATTTGCAAACTGACCAAGAATGCTTGGGCCAGATGACCGATCCGAAACATCCTGCGCAAATGCAGATTAGCGAGGGACCATTTTTGCGGCGTTCAACCGGCGGATCGTAAGCCGCAACGAGGTCATCCTGTTTCGCGCGTCGCGACGCGTCATCCACGCTCTAGCATCTTGACTCCACCTGCCGCTCCGCAAGGTCGGACCTCGCCTCTTTGCTGGCCCATCCTTAGCGTCGCGCTTATCGAGCTAGAGCCTCGCGCTCTTTCACCAGTGCGGCCAGCTGGGTTTCCTGCTCGGCGATCCGATCGGCTGCCCGCTCCTCGTCCGCCGAGCCGGAATAGGCCGCGGCCTGCTCGGTCAGTTCGCGAATATTCTCGCGGATAGCGGCGATGCGTTCGTCAAGTTCGATGACGGTTGCTGCGGCAGACATGGCGCCTCCTATTGCTCGGTTTGGAGCAGCCGCGATCGCGGCGTTCCCCGCTTATAGCCCGAGGGAACGGCGAAAGTCCAAAATAAGGAAGGTCGTTCTGAGATTCTCCGATGCAAACCGGCGCTGGGTCAGGTCGCCCGGACCACTGCAGCGACGCTGGCCGCCCAGACCGCGCCGCCGCCTGACGGCATAAAGGCGCTCGTCGGGAATTATTTGCCGGCTCACGAGATCGCAAAAAACGGCGGATGGAACATCGCTGATTGCATCGAGCGATCCTATGATCTCGAGGGCATGCACGTCGGGACGGTTGCTGCGGGTAGAATCGGCCTGGCAGTTTTGCGCCGGCTAAAGCCGTTCGACGTGCGCCTCCACTATAATGCGCGCCATCGCCTTCCCGAAGCGATAGAGAGGGAGCTTGGCGCGATCTATCATCCGAAGGTCGAGGACATGATCAAGGTCTGCGATATCGTCACAATCCACGCGCCGCTTCATCAGGAAACAGAAAATATGTTCAATGAGGCGTTGCTATCGAAGATGAAGCGCGGCGCATATATCGTCGACTGCGTGCGTGCGCAGATCTACGATCGCGATGCTGTCGTTAGCGCTCAAAGCCGGCCAGCTTGCCGGCTACGCTGGCGACGTGTGGCATCCGCAGCCGGCTCCAACGGATCATCCCTGGCGCACGACGCCTCACAACGGGATGACGCCACATATCTCGGGAGCGTCTCTTTCCGCTCAAGCGCGCTACGCTGCCGGAACGCGCGAGATACTTGAATGCTGGTTTGAGGACCGACCAATCCGCAAGGAATATCTCATCGTCGACGGCGGCAAGCTGGCCGACACTGGGGCGACGTCCTACACAGTCTAGGCTCAGGACCTATTAAATTTGCCTGAGATGTGATTCCTGGTCTCCGCATGGGGAGGCTGGGATGAGTGATTTGTTTTTGTTGGGCGAGCGGCAGATGGCGCGGCTTGCGCCGCATTTTCCTCTGTCGCATGGCGTTCCGCGGGTTGACGACCGTCGGGTGGTCAGCGGAATCGTCTATGTGATCCGCAACGGCCTGCAATGGAAAGATGCGCCCAAGGATTACGGGCCGCACAAGACGCTTTACAATCGCTTCATCCGCTGGAGCCGGCTCGGCGTCTTCGACCGCATATTCGCCGCGCTCGCTGGCGAAGGTCCAAAGCCCGAGCGCATCATGATCGACGCCACGCATCTGAAGGCGCATCGCACAGCGGCGAGCCTGCTCAAAAAGGGGCTCTTCCCCGCCGTATCGGGCGCACGAAAGGCGGACTGAACTCGAAGCTCCACGTCGTTTGCGACGGCGCCGGCAAGCCCCTCGTCATGTTGCTCTCGGAGGGCCAGATGAGCGACCACAAGGGCGCGCGGCTGATGCTCAAGGCTTTACCGCCCGCTTCAATGTTGATCGCCGACAGGGGCTACGACAGCAACTGGTTCCGCGCCGCGCTGAAGGCCAGGGGCGTCGAGCCCTGCATCCCGCCAACCAGAAGCCGCAAGCTTCCCATTGCCTATGACAAGACGCTCTACCGCCAGCGTCACAAAATCGAGAACATGTTCGCCAAGCTCAAGGACTGGCGGCGCATCGCAACCCGCTATGATCGATGCGCCCACACCTTCTTCTCCGCCATCTGCATCGCAGCCGCCGTCCTCTTCTATCTCAATCAATGAGTCCTGAGCCTAGGTGTTTGGTCCCGGACAGCCGCGACGCTAAGCTGAGTCGCCACGGCCCCAGCCGCCGGTTCCTTGGCGTGCAGTGCCCCTCGACGATTTCTGCGGCGCATTCTCCGCGGTGGGCTGGACCCCTGACCGGCAATAAGTCGCGTGAAGGCGGGCTATGCCCGCCTTCAAGATCAAGACGTCCTACTCACCAATGTGTTCGCGGATGCCATCGGCGACTTGGCGGATCGCTGCTTTGGTGGTCGGCAAAGCCCTTAGCCCATTAAGCAGTCCGAAGTCGTGAATGGTTCCATTGTAGCGAACGAATACTGTTGGCACGCCCGCGTCTTGCAGGCGGTGTGCGTAGGCTTCGCCTTCGTCTCGCAACACGTCGTTTTCCTCGGTGATGACCAGGGTCGGCGGAAGCCCTTGCAAATGAGCCAGGCTGGCGCGCAAAGGCGAGACATATGGATTTTCCCGCTCCTTCTCGGTCGGCGCATAACGATCCCAGCCGTATTTCATAAACTCTCTGCTTAAGAAACGGCCATTGGCGTATTCTTCGTAAGAGCAAGTATCGACGCCGGCGTTGGTCGCGGGCCAGAGCAGCACTTGATAGCTGATCTTCGGTCCTTTCCGGTCCTTGACCATCAGATTCAACGCCGCAGTCATATTGCCGCCGACCGAATTGCCGGCCACCGCAATCCGGCTGCCGTCCGCGCCGAACTCCGATGCATGGGCGGCTATCCATTCGAGCGTCGCGTAAGATTCGTTCAGCGGCACAGGATACGTGCCGGCCGGAAGGTTCGTAATTTCCGGGAACACGGCTGGTTGGCCAGATTCAACGACAAGATCGCGCACCAGCCGGTTGTGGTTCTCGAAGTTGCCGGCAAGCCACACGGCTCCATGGATGAAGAGAAGGACGCCGGGATGCCCCTCGATGTGATCGGGCTTCATAATATACAATTTTATAGTGCGTCCGTCGACGGTCAGCGATTCCTCCGAGATCGTCACGCCAAACATATCAACCGGAGTTTTGCTCTGTAATTCGGTCAATACTTCCTGCGGCTTTGGTTGGGGCAATTCCCAAAAAGGGCTGGGATCTTTGTTGAGTGGAGCCAAAAACGCGCGGACCGCTGGATCAATGTTCGGATCGTCGGCGACGTCGTGAGGAGCTACAACGACATGTCCGGAGCATGCCTTCGGAACGAAGGGCGCGTCGATATTCTTCAGGTCCTGTGCATTAGCTGTGGTGAGACTAAGGAGGGGCGCCATGAAGACGGCTCCCGCCAGCAAACTCTTTATTTCACGCATAATCCAGCTCCCAGTGATCGCGATTGCATTGGCGTCGGAAGCTATGACGAATGATGATTTTCGATGGCCAATAAGATTATTGCTCGAATCAACCTCGTCCACTCACCAAGCAAAATCGCATGGACCGTATATAGGTATCGCAAGGATGGGGTATTTCAAAATGCAACTTTATAATCGAATATCAGCGGCGACTTTGGACTCGCTGATGCGATGCATCGCATCAGCGACCGCGAGATCCCTTCGCCCCTGGAAAGCCGGCGGCGTCCGTGAGCGCCTCTTTGCCTTCGCTGGGCAATTCGATGGAGGGCGTCCCGCAATAGAGTAGCAGCTCAGCTTATCCAGCGCCCCGCGCGGTTCATGCATTTTCGATATTGGTTCCTTTAAACGTGGAAGACGGGCTCAAGGAACGCCGACTACAAGGACAACGGCGATAGTCAGTACGGAGCAGCGCGGGGATTGGGACGCAATGATCAGAGTCTGGGCGGCATAATCCGATCTGCGGTCGGCGACTGTCGCTTCCTAGTTGACAGCAGCGATGTCGCAAGGGCGCCTTGGTAAACCGCGGCCCAAGACGCGAGGGACATAGAGGACTGCGCTAAGGTGAATGATGGGAAATCGGACAATGCCATTCTTGATTAGCCCAACGCGCCTCACCCTCCTGGGCGCGATGATGATCGCCGGCGCGATCTTCGCGGCCGACCTTTTCGGCCCGCTTCAAGGCGCTACGGCGGTTCTCTATATCATCGCGATCCTTTTGGCCTCTCAAACGAGCGGGCGCCGCTCCGTATTGTTAGCCGGTCTTGGCTGCGCAGTGCTTGCGATGATCGGCTTTGCCGTCAACTATCGAGGCGATCCAATCGATGGCGCTTTCCTGCGCTTCGTCGTTAGCCTGATCGTCATTGCGGCCTCAACGATCCTCTCCATGCGCGAGCGCACCGTCCGCACTACGCTTGCCGAGCGCGCGCATATTGTGGAGCTCACCCATGACACCGTCATTATTCGCGACGCGAAGGATGTGATCGACTATTGGAACGATGGCGCCGAGCGGCTCTATGGTTGGACGCGCGAAGAGGCGATCGGGAAGGCCTGCCAGCAACTGCTCCATAGCGAATTTCCTTCTGCGGAGGTGGCCCGTGCGCTGCGTGAGAACGGACGGTGGTCGGGCGAGCTTACCCGCGTATCTCGCGACGGCAGTCGGATCGTGCTTGCCAGCCGATGGCTGCGGCGACGGAACCCGGAGGGCGAGGCGATCGGCGTCATGGAGGCAAGCGCGGATGTGACCGAACAGCGTCGCGCCGACGCCGACCGGGAAGTGCTGGAGCGACGCTATAGCGCTGTTTTTCATGCCGCTGGATTCGCAACCTGGGAATCCGACTGGTCAGCGTTGTGGCGCATTGTAAAGGCCGTCACCGCAAACGGCGCAGGTCTGCATGCGTGGCTTGCGGCGCAGCCCGAAGCGGTTAGAGCAGCGGCCGGCCAAGCTGCCATCAGGGACGTAAACCATGCAGCAGTAAAATTGTTCGGGGGAACCAGCCGAGAGGCCCTTGTCGGCGGCAATATCGTGGGGCGCTATTTGCCGGAATCAGAGCAGTCGTTCGCGAGAATGCTCGGTTCGCTTTTCGAAGGAGCGGAAGTGGTTGAAACTGAAGCTCGCTTCAGCACTCTGAATGGAGGAACTGTCGACGTGCTGTTATGGGTGACGCCTCTCCGCGAGGGCAAGCCTTGGTCCCGCGTGCTCGTTATGGCGCATGACATCACCGAGCGGAACGAGGCGCGCGCGAAGCTCGAGCAGACTTCGGCCCAGTTAGCGCATGCGACTCGTGTGTCACTGCTAGGCCAACTTGCGGCATCGATCGCGCACGAAGTTAACGAGCCTTTGGCCGCAATCATCAATTACGGCAATGCCGGCAAAAGATGGCTATTACGAGAGGCGCCGAATACTCCTGAGGTAGCCAAGTGCCTCGACCATATTATCTTCAACGGCAGTCGAGCGGCGGAGGTGCTTGCGCGGGTACGCTCGCTCGCGCGCAAAGAGGCGCCTCAGCTTCGCCCCCTGGACCTTGCAGAACTGATCGACGAAGCGGTGTCGCTTGTCCAGCGCGAAGCGAGCGCAGCACGAGTCATTATACGTCGCGTTGTCGCTGCGAATCTTCCGCTTATATGCGGAGACCGCGTGCAGATTCAGCAGGTAATCGTCAATCTCCTTATCAACGCCATCCAGGCTATGCAAAATATCTCGGGACGGCCGCGCGAAATTCGCGTCGGAGTGAACAGCCAAGCAGACAATATGGTGCACATCGCCGTCCGCGATAGCGGAACCGGGATCAGCGGCAATCCCACGGACATCTTCACGCCCTTCTTCACGACGAAAGCTGACGGCATGGGGATGGGGCTGTCCATTTGTCGCTCTATCATCGAAGCGCAAGGCGGGCATATCACTGCAATCAATAATCCAGATTTCGGAGCGACCGTTACTTTTACGTTGCCAATTAATCCCGCCGGGCAAACCCGACGCCTAGATAACTCTCAAACGTGAACGTTATAAGCTATCATGGGAGCATTTTCGGACCCGGTCAGGAGGGCCCCCGCCCGTTGCCCGCGCTTTCGACGCCCATAATCGAGAGGCTTCTCCACAGGTCGAAGTGGTGCTAAAGTGGAAACGACAATCCACTCGGGTCGCTCAGGCGCCAGACGATTATCAGGAAGGAAGCGGACCGACATTTGAAGGAACCCGCTTAGGAGTAGCCCGATGGCGAATGAAAGCAGATCGAGGGAGAGGGCTCTGATCTGCGTTATCGACGATGATGAAGAGTTATGTGGCTCGCTCGATAGTCTGTTACGCTCGGCTGGTTTTGTGGCGCGAACTTTCGTTGCTCCCCATGACTATCTCATTTGCGACGACGTCGATGACGCCGCCTGCTTGGTGCTCGACATCCAGCTCCAGGGGATAAATGGGTTGGATTTCCAGCAGTCGCTGCTTGAAAGTGAGGTGCAGGTTCCTGTTATCCTGATCACTGGGCATGGCGACATCCCGATGACCGTGCGCGGAATGAAGGCCGGCGCGGTAAACTTTCTATCAAAACCATTCGCCGAGGAAGATTTTCTCGCCGCTGTCGAAGAGGCGGTGGATCGCGACGATAGACGACGCGCCCAGATGCTGGACGAAAAAGGAATTCGGCCATGCTATGAGGCGCTCACCTCCCGCGAACGCGAAGTGATGGGGCTCGTGACGGCCGGCTTGATGAACAAACAGGTCGCGGCTCGACTGGGCATCAGTGAAATCACCGTGAAGATTCATAGGGCCAATCTCATGCGTAAGATGCAGGCCCAGTCGCTTGCGGATCTGGTTCGTATGGCGGAAATTCTCGGAGCTCGAGAGATTTCTGTCACCCGCTACCATGTGGCTTATTGAGCTGAATTCAAAGCATGGGCGGCGGCGTCCATGCCCGTCATCTTCCTCCGCCGATGAAGGCTAAAAATCGGCATTGAGCTCATCACTGGGCTTTGATGGCGCCGTGGAAAATCCGTTTCCACTCTGAACGCGCGCTTGCTTACGCTGGCGCTTGTGGCGGTGCTGATATTCTGACTTTCAATCAAAAAGAGGAGGGCAATTTGGCGGTATGGTGCTTATAGCCATGGTCATGAGCGCTGCCGAGATCCTTTGGCGTCCGCAACCTATACCTAAGCATGAGTTTCGGGAGTGCGCAAAAAGAGCAAACAGGCTGCGGCAGCCCAAGGCACTAGGCGAAGGTAACTGGCGGCCGGGCCGCCATCGTCTTCAGATGTTCTAGAATTGACGCTCCTCCTGGCAAGGACCGCACACCAATGAGACATTTCTCCAAGCTTATGGCTTCAATCTTAGGAGGCTGGCAAAGGGGGATCGGAACGTGACGAGCCGGAGATCTAGGATTGGAGCTCTTCCAAAGTGGAGGCTGCAACGCGCCATCGACCATATAGAGGCAAATATTGGAGAACGGATTGCCCTAGCCGATCTTGCCGCCGCGGCCGGACTGTCGCGGATGTATTTTGCCGCGCAATTTCGCGCGGCGACGGGTTATCGCCCCCATGATTATCTCTTGCTACAGCGAGTCGAACGAGCCAAGAGTCTTTTGGCGATCCCCGATCTTGCTCTTGCGGAAATTGCCCTGATCACGGGATTTCACGCCCAATCTCATTTCACCACCGTATTCAAACGTCTGACCGGCGAAACGCCGATGAAATGGAGACAGGCGAGGATAAAGATCGGCAGCGCCATCCCCGGCCAAGCGCTGACCCTCGACGAGGAGGGAAAGGCCGCCACCGATTCGAACGCGATACTCATCGATCTCGCAAAACAATTCGGTGGGACCGATGGGTTGCCTGGCGCGTCCGCAGCAACTGCCGCGGTACAAAAATGGCTTTCTGTCGCGGCTGGCCAGATCGGCGATAGTCCCGCTGCAGTGCGGCTGATTACCGTTTTTGACGCCGACTTCAACCCTGATGAGGTCATTGGCAGAGCTCACGTGGTGCTTAAACTCATCGACGACGAATTGGCCAGTGGTCGGCCATGGATCGCGCGGCCCGGTCCCACGATCGCGGATGTGGCGCTCTACTGCTACATCGCGCTGGCGCCGGAAGGAAACGTCGATCTCGCCAACTATCCCAACGTCAAAGTGTGGGCGGATCGAATCGAGGCGCTACCGGGATTTGATGCGCCCCAGAAAACGCCAGTCCGCGCCACGACAGACTGACTAGAGTCGTCGAGACGTTACGCCGCTCAAGCGAGAACGGGATTCTGCGCTGCTCACTCGTTTTCGGTCGCTGCGTTGAAAGGCGGCGGCCCATTTCTCCTCAATTCGGCCGTACTTCCAAATCGCCATTGCAACAATCCAAGTCACGAGGAAGAGTCCGACGACGATGAAGCCGATGCTGTTAAGATCGATGCCGGAAAGCCAGTTCCAGAAGGCGCCGTGCAAGTTGAGCTTATCGCCGAACAAGCTCAGGATCTCGACCGTACCGATGACGAAGGCGACGGCGACGGAAAGCCCCGTGACGATCAAATTGTAGTAGATCTTGCGTACGGGCTTCGAAAACGCCCATCCATAAGCGAAGTTCATGAAGGAGCCGTCGATTGTGTCCAGGAGCGACATCCCGGCGGCGAAGAGGATTGGCAGACAGAGAATTGCGTACCATGGCAGGCCGGAGGCGGCGCCTGTTCCGGTCAGGACCAGCAAGGCAATTTCGGTCGCGGTGTCGAACCGAGGCCGAAAAGCAGCCCCACCAGATACATCTGCCATGGCTTGGCGACGAGCTTCATCACCGATCCCAGCAGGCGGTTGATCATGCCGCGGCCCTCAAGCTGCCTCTCGAGCGCCGCCTCATCGTAATGGCCCGTGCGCATCCGGCGAAAGACTTTCCAGAGGTCCACTACAACGACGACGTTGAGCGCGGCAATCATGTAGAGGAAGCCGCCCGATACGATAGCGCCGATCAGTCCGGCAATATTGTGTAGTTCGGAGTTGTCATCGAGCACAGGTCCGGCGACAGCCCGGATTCCGAAAGCGAGAAGCAAGGTCAATCCGAACACGATGCTCGAGTGACCGAGCGAGAACCAGAATCCGACGGATAAGGGGCGCTTCCCCTCACGCATCAGCTTCCTCGTTGTGTTGTCGATAGCCGCGATGTGGTCGGCGTCGAAGGCGTGCCGCATCCCCAGCATGTAAGCAGTGATGCCGATACCGACGCCGAAAGCCTTGGCGCCAACGCTCAAGTGCTGAGGGACAACGATGGCGATCAAGGTGAACCAGCCCGTGAGGTGAAGAATCGCGATAGAGGCGATCATCCCAACCAGACTTCGTTTGGTTTCAGCTGTTCCTTTGAATCGAAACCTGGACCAAACTGACGAGCGGCGGGTATCGGCGGGTACGGACATGACGGTCCCTTAATGACAGCCGGCGTCTTTACGCGTCGGACAACCGGCCTGTCTCAGCCGCGCCGTATTATGCGATGGCTCGCGCACAGGGCTCCTCAGCCGGGGTCTTTATGATGGTCCGATGGGTTGATCGCCCTGGCCTGGGCGCTGGGCCGCTGCCTTGGGGGCGGCTGGAACATAGGGGAAGACCTTCGACGGCGGCGGGGCCACCGACTCCTTGCCGATGCCGAGGCTGATGGGCGTGTTCGAGGCGATCGTGACATCACGTCCGGCGCATTGTCCGTCAAGGAGCGGCCGTTCCACTCAGTAAAGCCGAACGCGGCCGGAGCGCCGATCGTATAGGGGAGCATGTTTGGGAAGAATCGATGCGCGACTTTCTCCGCATAGGCTCGCGGATCCTGGGCGGTTCCATTGGCGCTGACGACGCCGGCGATCGCCCTGGCGACAAGGTCGCCGTATGTCGCGAAATCATCGGCCGGCCGCCCGGCGTTGAGGCGGTTGCCGAGATCTTCGTTGAACTGAGTGAACAGCGGGTGGATCATCGGCAGGCCGACGCGGTTGATCGAACGCCATCCCCCGGCGTCGGTGGCGAGCGTCGCGACAGCCCACACGCCGACGCGGCGGTTGGCGCCTGCGGTTGCGAGCAGTTCCTGGTCGGGCGCTTCCAGCACGATCGAGTATACGGTGTGGCCGGCGAACAGGTTCTTCGCCTTCGCCGGGCTCCAGCCGGTCAAATCGACGACGGCCCCATCCTGGAACGCGTGGCCGACCGCATGCAGCACGTCGGGCTCGATCCAAAATGGATCGCCCGCTTTGCCGGCCCAGATGCGCAGACCGGATGCCGTAGTGATCGTCTCTCCGGTGGCGCCCTGCGCGATGACTGCGCCGGCCGCATGGGGGTCGACAGCCTCGGCGCCTGCGATGCGACGCAGCACAAAGCGCTGCTTGCCGGCGGCGTCGCGTTCGTCGAAGGTGATGCGGTAGGTGAGGTCTTCGACGGCGTCGCCGTCGAGATCCACCTTGAATTCGTACATGCCCTCCGGATGATAGCCAGGGGCCGGAATGTCGCCGGCGATCGAGTGACAGACGTTGATCACAAACACGGTGCCCGTTTCGCCGCGGAAAACATAGAGATCCGTGATGTCGAGGCGGACGTCTTGCCGAGCTATCGGTGAGTCTAAGTGGTGGGACATGGCGCTCTCGCTTGGTTCGCTAAAGGCAAAAACTGGGAAGAGGGAGCTGAATTAACGGCGCGGCTACAGCTGCTGTCTGAGAAAGGCACTTTGAACAGGCTCTGGGCTGCTGTGAGTCCAACGAATTCAGCCTACGATAACGCGAGGCGACGGGACAGAGTGTTTCGAGTGCGCGTTTATCTCCCCCCTAGCGGAGATCTGCGGAACCAAGCTGTTTGTCGCTTCCGCAGAGAAGGCGAGAGGATGACTGTTGGCCTCAAGCCCTGATGAACGTTAGCAAATCGGCGTTGAGCTGATCCTGGTGAGTAATTGGCAGTCCGTGGGGGGCGCCTGGATAGATTTTCAACGTCGCCTGGGGAGCAATCTCGACCGAACGCTTGCCAGAGGCTCCAATTGGGACGATCTGGTCGTCATCGCCCTGAACGATTAACGTCGGGATCGTCATCTTCTCTAGGTCCTTAGTGTAATCCACTTCCGAAAACTCGCGAATACAATCATACTGGCCCTTAATGCCGCCGAGCATCCCCTGGCGCCAGAAGTTTTCACGAATGCCCTCGGAGACTTTGGCGGCCGGGCGGTTGTAGCCAAAGAAAGGCAGGGACAGATCCTTGTAGAACTGGGCGCGGTTTTCTGCGACGCCCTTGCGTATCCCATCGAAGACTTCGATCGGCGCGCCGTTTGGGTTCGATTTCGTCTTCAGCATCAGCGGGGGCACCGAGCTGACCAGCACGGCCTTCGCGACCCGAGCGGCGCCGTACTTGCCGATGTAGCGCGCCACCTCGCCGCCGCCGGTGGAGTGGCCGATTAGCACTGCGTCCTTCACGTCCAGATGATTGAGCAGTTCGTCATAGTCGGCGACATACTGCTCCATCGTATTATTGTCCCACGTCTGGTCCGAGCGCCCATGGCTGCGGCGGTCATGCGCGATGACGCGATATCCCTGGCTGCCGATGAATTGCATCTGGCCATCCCAGGCATCGCCGTCGAGCGGCCAACCGTGGGAAAAAATAATGGGCTGCCCCTTGCCCCAGTCCTTGTAGAAGATCTTCGTGCCGTCTTTGGTCGTGATATAGGCCATCATTGCCCTCCGTGATTAAAAGCATTGCCTGACTTTAGGCCTTAGAAAATCGCCGCTTGTTCAGGCGATGGCGGAGTTAACCTCTTCGAGAGTTCTTCTCCTGCTACGCTGAAGG
The DNA here is from genome assembly GCA_037200525.1 of Methylocella sp. Lineage (NCBI taxonomy): Bacteria > Pseudomonadati > Pseudomonadota > Alphaproteobacteria > Hyphomicrobiales > Beijerinckiaceae > Methylocella > Methylocella sp. The sequence goes on from JBBCGG010000001.1 coordinate 2,257,166, forward strand.
AACAGTTGATCGCTGTGGCTAGAGCCTAACCCGCGCCCTGGATTCGGGTACGCGAGCCCGCCGGGCGCGTCTTTCAGAATCGCCCTGAAGTTTGCGAGATTGCATAAGGCCGTCCGAAGCCGCACAATGCCGGATGCAATCGCCGAGGAAGCTCTACGAGGTCGCCCGCTAGCCGCGATATTGACCATTTGGCCGGCGCCAAGCCTCATGCCGTCGCTAGCTATTTCTTCTGGGAGAGCCGAAGTCTGTCTTCGGGTGGAGTTACGAGGAAAGCGCGGCGAGATGATCGAAGGACATTTCGAAGCCGCCGGCCGCGCTCCGCGTCAGGCCGGGCAATCCACGCCTCCTGCACGTTTCCAAACATCGCCGCCGCGCCGCTGATATGGACGATTTCGCTAAAGCCTCGTGAAGCTCCAGCTCTAGCGCCGTCCCGCGGTCGGTCTCCTGCAGGAGCGCCAACGCCTGCTCGCACCATTGCTGGCATTCGGCATAGAGAGCCATTTCGAGGAAGAATGGAGTTGCCTTTGCAGCAAGCGGGCGGTCTCCTGACTTGGAGAAACTCAAGCGAGGGCCTTTCGGACATCGCCCAGGTGCGGAGCGTAGGCGGCCCCATGGCGCCCGTCGAAGGCCGAGGCGCTTTTGGCCGCTTCAAGAAAGCGGACAAAGTAAGTTGCATGGCGCTTGGATATTGCATCCAGCTCCCCACTTTCGGCGAGTTCTGCCGCCGCGTAGGCGCGCGTCAGATGAACAAAATCGTCGAAGTCCATGCTGCCGACCTCGACGTTGTTGTTCAGGCGGGGGCGACGCGCAAACAGCTCAATGAATATTTGCGCGACATGGGCCTGTTCTTCCCCGTCGACCCCGGCGCGGAAGCGTCTATCGGCGGAATGGCGGCCACCCGCGCCTCGGGAACCAACTCCGTACGATACGGCACGATGCGTGACAACGTGCTGTCGATGCAAGTGGTATTACCCGACGGACGAATAATCTGCACATCCAGCCGCGCGCGCAAATCCTCCGCCGGGTATGATCTCACGCGCGTCTTTGTCGGTTCAGAGGGTACGCTTGGCGTCATCACCGAGATAACCTTGCGGGTCTATGGGATCCCTGAGGTTATTGCGTCAGCCGTCTGCGCGTTTCCGACCTTGGGCGACGCCGTCAGCGCCGCAATCATGACAATGCTGGCCGGCGTGCCGATCGCGCGTATCGAGTTGGGGGACGAACTCTGCATCGAAGCCTTCAATAAATACTCAAAATTAGATCACAAGGTGGCGCCAACGCTTTTCCTGGAATTCCATGGCGCGCCCCGCGGCGTCGATGAGCAAGCCGAGATGGTCAAGAAGTTCGCCTTGGAGCGTGGCGGAACGAACTTCAAATGGTCCGCCTCGCCCGAGGAACGCGCGAACCTGTGGCAGGCGCGGCACGACGGTTTACATGCGGTTATGGCGCTCCGTCCCGGCTGCAAGGCGTGGCCGACAGAGGTCTGCGTTCCGATCTCGCAACTTTCTGCGGGTATTCTCGAGACTAAGGCGGATATCGACGCAACTCGCCTGCTGGCGCCGATTGCCGGGCATGTTGGGGACGGCAATTTTCACGTTGTTTTTATTCTCGATCCGAACAACGCGGCGGAACTCGCTGAGGCAGAGAAGCTCAACAAGCGCATAATTGCCCGCGCGTTGCGGATGGACGGCGCCTGCACTGGCGAGCATGGCGTCGGTTACGGTAAGATGCCTTACCTCGAGGAAGAACACGGCGAAGCGCTCGACGTGATGAAGTTGGTCAAGCACGCGCTCGATCCGCAAAACATCATGAATCCAGGAAAAGTGGTCAACGTCTGAGATTGGCGCTCGGGTGCTGATGCGGTGGGAGCGCCCCGAATGCATCGCGTTGAATTGGGTCCATGTTTGAGCCGTAGCCGAAATGCCGGAAATCCATGACGCTCTTTTGCGGCGTTCACTCGCGGATTTTTACCAACCGCGCGGCCTTTTGGTAAATGTCCTTAAGATCGTCCATGAAATGAAACGCCTCATTGAATTGCTTGAAATTATAATCCGGCCGTAGGGCGCTGACGCGCCCGCGTTCTATCTGGGCTTCCTCGATTCGTCCGGCAGCCGCGAGCGTCAGCGCCGCAACTGCATGTACGTGAACATGTGCGTTCGGTTGCTGGCTGGCGCGAAGAGCGAAATTGGCCGCCTCCTGGACCTTGCCGAGCCGCAGCAAGGCGAACGTTCGCGTCCCATGCATGCCAAACAACATCGGATCGAGTGGGCTGAGACGATTTGCAGTGTCAGCTGCGTCTACCGCGCGCCCGGGATCGCCAGTCTGACAGTGCACAAATGATAAGGCATAGTGGGCCAACGCATAGCTGGGACTTAAACGGACAGATTGATCCAACGCGCCAAAGGCGCTTTCATGCTCGCGCCGAAGCCACAGCGCTCGACCCATCGCGCAATGCGCCGCTGGGTCGCTAGGCCGTTGTGACGAATTCGGCGTTTGGGGGATTCTCGCGAGGATCTTTCCATGATTCAAGGCTGATTTTTGGAGATCAGCCTTGATGATTCGGGATGTCGATGCGCTGCGAGACGATCAATGGGAGCGGCTTTGTGATCTTGTGCCAGGCGGAAGAGCCGGCCAGCGCGGGCCGCGCTGCGACAATCGACGCTTCGTCGACGCGCTGTTATGGATGGCCCGCTCGGGCGGCCGCTGGCGCGATCTGCCCGAACGCTTCGGCGACCATCAGGCGGTGAAACGCCGCTACTATCGCTGGATCGAGCGCGGCGCCTTGGACGGATTTCTTGAGGCATTCACCGCCGAGGCCGATCTCGAATGGCTGATGATCGACTCAACAATCGTGCGCGCCCATCAGCACGCGGCCGGCGCAAGGATCGCCAAAGGGGGGCGGATGCCCAAGGCCTGGGCCGCTCTCGCGGTGGTTTGAGCACCAAAATCCACGCCGCGACAGACGCGCTCGGCAACCCCGTTCGGCTCCTTCTCGGACCTGGGCAGCGCAACGACATCACAAAAGCGCACGCCCTGATCGAAGGCTTTGCGGCCGATGCGATCATCGCCGATAAAGGTTATGACGCCAATCACTTGCGCAAGGCTGTTCTTAACTACTGCCTAGGATCGACCGCCAATCCTTGTCCGGCAGTCTCAAACGCTAAAGCAATCTCGCGTTCACGTTCGCGCGCTTGCAGCAGGAAGGTATTTTGAAAATGCGTGGTCGATAACCCCGCATAGCTTCGTGAGAACGTGGGGTCGAGGGTTATCGCTCTGGTGAAGAACTCCTGCGCCTCACGATTGCTGCCAATGGTAAAGCGGTGCATTTGGGCCAGCCCGAGATGGTACGCCTGCCACGCATCGAGCGACGCAGGCGGCGTGAGCAGGGCGCGGCTGCGTTCAATGAGGTGAATTTCCGCGTCAAGACCCATGACGATCCGCGCGGCCAAGAGGGGAGGCGCGGAAAAGGAATCAACGGCGTTGCAGCTGAGCTCATCCGCCCAAAAGATGCGAGCGCTCTTGGGGTCGATGAGCTCGATCGAAACAATATATCTCTTGCGGTCGCGCCGAAGATGGCCAGAGGCGACATATTGCGCATTCACCAGCGCAGCCGCGGCTGCGGTTGTTTGGCTTCGCAACAGAAAAGCCGTGCCCCGGGCGATAATGCTGATGCTTCGCAGTTTCGCGATGCCAAATATGATGTCGCTAGTAACGTTGTCCGCGTCTACAACGCCCTCCGGCGTCGCAGCCGTGAACGGCATCACCAGGATCGTCGGCCGGCGCGTGCGCACTGCTTGTTGGTCTGACGCAACGTCAAGGTGCGCGACATTGACCAAACTCATTTCAGCCGGCTTCGAAACCGACCGTTGCGCCGCCTCGAAAGTTGACTTGAGTGATGTCGGATCAATGCCTTCGCTCTGAAAATGCGCGAGGGATGCATCGATCTGGCGCTCGGCCGCGGCACACAGCCCGCGGCGAAGCAGCGCGCGAATGAGTTCAATGTGCGCTGCTTCGTCGAACGGCGCAACTTCGATGCGCTCCCGCAATACTTCAATGCGGTCGTCGCTCTCCGGCGGCAGGATGATGCTGAGTCGTTCGAGTAGCTGTTGCTGCAATTGACCAAAGCGGTGGCGCTGGCCTCCGGCAGGCGCAGCGGGACCCCGTTCTGGATGACCTGCAATGGTCCCAGCAAGAGCACGCGGTGCGCCGATGGGCTCGCGATTTCCATGGCCGCTCCAACGCTCGCTCCAATGGCGGCGGTGTACGACCTCCGAACAGGAAGCCCAGACGTCGCCGGGCGAGTTACGAAAGTATCACATTGACGGGGCGCGCCCAAGATAAAGATCTTGAATGAAATCAATATAGTAGATGTTATCACGGGATCGTGATCACGAGATCGTGACCAAGGTACAGAACCCTGCTGCCTTCGATCGATGCCGAATTCGTCAACCCGACCCACCGCGGCAGGGCTGCGGCTGTGCGGGAATTGGAAGACGTCAGCCATGGTTGCAGAAGAGGTGAATGTATCGCCGGCCGCGCGCGCGGGCCTTTGGCCATATAGGGTTACGTCAGGCGCTGGTTGTTGCGCCAGATCTCTCGTAAGTGGCCGCTCAAATGATCAGGCTTTAATGTTAATTGGCTGGAGGTCACGAATGTTGGAAGCGCATACCGAACAACTCGCGAAGGAATCTTTTTGCTCTCCTTGCGGCAATGCAAGGAACGCCGCGTCAAAGGTATCCGTTCTCGTCGAAGAAACCGTGAGCCGCGAAAAGCAAAACCCTATCGACGAGCCCGAACCTATCCGCGAGATCCTGATGCGCGTCGGCGACAAATGGACGGTCGTGATTTTGACGGCATTGAGAGAGAAGCGCATGCGCTTCAAGGATCTTCACCGAGCCGGACAGGGGATTTCGCAGCGCGTGCTTACTGCAAGCCTCAGGAGTCTTGAACAGGATGGCCTGCTGTTGCGGACCGCTTATCCAACAGTTCCGCCGCGTGTGGAATATGAATTGTCCGACCGCGGGCATTCGTTGAGAGAGGTCCTTGACCTAGTCGGAGCATGGATGTCGACTCATCGACCTGCCATTGAGGCGTCTCGGCGATGTTTCGACTCAGAGCGCGGATGCCCTGGGAAGCCTGCGCTTATCAAATGGTAGGTAACTATGCGAAAAGTGCCTTCTTGTGCTTCCACCGGAGCAGATGATACCTCATCGGCGCGGCCGTTTCGGCAATACAATCACTCGATGAAAATGAATGCGGGCTCGCTCCGTATTGCGAATGCGCTTGTCGGTCATTTGCATCAGCCTTGTTGCGAAAACCGCAGATAGAATAAAGAGGCCGCCTAGGCTCAGGACTCATTGATTGAGATAGAAGAGGACGGCGGCTGCGATGCAGATGGCGGAGAAGAAGGTGTGGGCGCATCGATCATAGCGGGTTGCGATGCGCCGCCAGTCCTTGAGCTTGGCGAACATGTTCTCGATTTTGTGACGCTGGCGGTAGAGCGTCTTGTCATAGGCAATGGGAAGCTTGCGGCTTCTGGTTGGCGGGATGCAGGGCTCGACGCCCCTGGCCTTCAGCGCGGCGCGGAACCAGTTGCTGTCGTAGCCCCTGTCGGCGATCAACATTGAAGCGGGCGGTAAAGCCTTGAGCATCAGCCGCGCGCCCTTGTGGTCGCTCATCTGGCCCTCCGAGAGCAACATGACGAGGGGCTTGCCGGCGCCGTCGCAAACGACGTGGAGCTTCGAGTTCAGTCCGCCTTTCGTGCGCCCGATACGGCGGGGAAGAGCCCCTTTTTGAGCAGGCTCGCCGCTGTGCGATGCGCCTTCAGATGCGTGGCGTCGATCATGATGCGCTCGGGCTTTGGACCTTCGCCAGCGAGCGCGGCGAATATGCGGTCGAAGACGCCGAGCCGGCTCCAGCGGATGAAGCGATTGTAAAGCGTCTTGTGCGGCCCGTAATCCTTGGGCGCATCTTTCCATTGCAGGCCGTTGCGGATCACATAGACGATTCCGCTGACCACCCGACGGTCGTCAACCCGCGGAACGCCATGCGACAGAGGAAAATGCGGCGCAAGCCGCGCCATCTGCCGCTCGCCCAACAAAAACAAATCACTCATCCCAGCCTCCCCATGCGGAGACCAGGAATCACATCTCAGGCAAATTTAATAGGTCCTGAGCCTAGACTCGAACACATAAACTCGCGTGGAGGGGTCATTTTGATGCGTCGAAAGCGCCTGAAGGCGCGTCGGGGTAAATAGAAATGCTGTGAAAAGGAGAAGCGTCTGGCCCTTAATCCGTCGTTCCTCAGGTTTTCGCCGTAGTGCAAAAGCTTAATGATCTTATTCGCTCGCTCGGAGGCGCCATCGACGTCATTGCGATCGCGTCGATCGTGAGTGGCGACGCACAGTTGGAAGCTTTGCGTAAACAGGAAATCGCAACCGAGGCCACCGTGGTTCAAATCATATCATCCGACCACTTGCTAGCCTATTCTTGTGCAGGTCGAGGCGACGTGAATGTCGACCTGGTGGATGCGAAAGCGCTTATCGGCGAACTCGCGCTGCTAGCTAGTCCGTTTGAGGGTTTCAGCATTGCGAGCTCACCGACTGCGCCAACTCTGCGAACTGCCCGGACGCTATTGACGCAAGCACTCTCGAATCTGATCGGCCATGCGATCAGGTCTGCCGAGGCGCGTCTTTCGGCCTCAAAGTCCTGTCGCCGCTTAAAGTGCCGCCCATTAACGAACGGCTTTTGCCGAGGCTGGATACACAGTGGAACGAATAATGAAATCGCTGATGAATGACCGGCCGAGCCTCATGATAAAAATTCTGACGAAGTCAGGTCTTCTCACGGAGGGTCTCGATTATCACCTCATCCGCACCGCGATGGTGATCATATTTATATTCTTTGGATATCAAAAATGGTTTGAGTATGAGGCGCAGGTCTTGATACCTTACAGCAGCAACGGCCCGCTTATTTCTTGGATGTATCCAGTTTTCGGAGTTCGGGGGGCCAGTTGGTTTTTGGGGGCGTCGGAGTGGCTGATTGGCGCGCTCTTGTTCGTGGGGTTTTGGAATAAAAAACTAGGAATCCTCGGGGCCATCGGCTCGACCGTTGCATTTGTGATGACGGTGACGATCATTCCATTCATGCCGAATGGCTGGGCGGCTTCAGCTGGTGGGTTTCCGGCGATGACGGGCAACGTTCCGTTCCTCATGAAGGATGTGGCGCTCCTGGCTGCATCAATCTACTTGCTGAGGCAAGATGTGCCACGGGTGTCTCCAGCCGCCAACGTCAAATGAGTCAGTCAGGATGTTTTGGAGCGACAGGTCGACGTCGGGCTCGCCGGCGGCATAGGTCGAAACTGTGAGCAGCGAAAAGCCAAATCCTATCGAAGAGCACGAACCTATCCGCGAGATCCTGACCCGCGTCGGCGACAAATGGACGATCGTGATTTTGACGGCGTTGAGAGAGAAGCGTATGCGCTTCACGGATCTCCACCGAGCCGGACAAGGCATCTCGCAGCGCGTGCTTACCGCGAGCCTCAGGAGTCTTGAACGGGACGGCTTACTGTTGCGGACCGTCTATCCAACAGTTCCGCCGCGCGTGGAATATGAATTGTCCGAACGCGGGCATTCGTTGAGAGAGGTCCTTGACCTAGTTGGAGCATGGATGGCGACGCATCGGCCTGCCATTGAAATGTCTCGGCGACGTTTCGACTCAGAACGCGAAAGCCAGGAGAAGCCTGAACTTATCAGGTGGTGAGCAAGCCCATCGGCGTCAGGAGCTTGGGGTGCCTGATTCCGTTCTGTCGGTGGCAATCAGGTTGAGGACCTTTCGGTCCCGTTCAGAAGGAGGGCGAGGATGTTCTCGAATGGTGTGAGTGTCGTGCTTGCCCACGGCGCCTGGGCGGACGGATCAAGCTGGGCGAAGATCATCGAGCCATTGGCGGCCAATAGGGTCAATGTGGCGGCGGCCCCGCTGCCGCTGACATCGTTCCGCGACGACGTGACGGCGCTCGATCGAACGCTGGAGCGGGTAGCGGGACGGGTTGTCCTCGTCGGTCACGCCTACACCGGCGCCGTCATCGCGGCGACACGCAGCGAGAAGGTTAAAGCGCTCGTCTATGTGGCGGCGCTTGCTCCGGATGAAGGCGAGACGGTAGCGGACGTCTTCTACCGCACCGAGCCGCATCCGCAGGCGCCTAAGCTCGCGCCCGATGATTATGGATTGATCTACCTGCCCGAGACGGCCTTCGCCGCCGCTTTCGCGCAAAACGCGTCGACAGCGGAACTGAATGTGCTGGCGGCGGTCCAACGGCCGATTTCGCACGCCTGCATCACCGACCCGATGGAGCGACCCCTGTGGAAGTACCGGCCGAGCTGGTTCCTGGTGGCCGAGCAGGACCGCATGATCGTTTGGGAGAACCAGCGCTTTATGGCGGAGCGGATGAAGGCGCGGATCCATTCACATCCGGTCGATCACGCGCCGCTGGTGACCGCGCCCTCGGTCGTCCTCGACATCATCCGCGAGGCGATCGATCAAGTCGTCGCGGGCTGACGACCGCCGTTTTCCGCATAAACCCGGCGAAGCCTCTGTCGTAACCAAGTCGGCCGCCGTCGCCGGGTTTCTTCGCCAGCTAAACAGCTCTCTCAAATCCGATTTAGTAGCACTGCCCAGCAAAGGAAAATCGCCATGACCGCCATCAACTATCGCACAGCCGACGTGGACGGCCTTAAGATCTTTTATCGCGAGGCGGGCGCGCCAAATGCGCCGAAGCTTCTGTTGCTGCATGGCTTCCCGAGCGCAGGCCACACGTTCCGCGATTTGATGCCATTGCTCGCCGACCGCTTCCACATCATCGCTCCCGATCTGCCGGGCTTCGGAAACTCCGACATGCCGGACCGCGGCCATAGCTTCGAGCGGGTCGCGGACACGATCGATCGCTTCACCGAGATTGTCGGCTTCGATCGCTACGCCCTCTATGTGTTCGACTACGGTGCGCCGACTGGCTTTCGGCTTGCAGTCAAGCATCCGGACCGGATCACAGCGATCATTTCCCAGAACGGCAACGCGTACGAGGAGGGGCTCAGCGACGGCTGGAATCCGATCCGAGCTTATTGGCAGGATGCGTCACCGGCCAACCGCGAGGCTTTGCGCGCCTTTCTGAAGCCCGAGACGACCATCTGGCAATACACGCACGGCGTCCCGGACGTGACGAGGGTCTCCCCGGACGGCTACTCACTCGACAATTTTTACCTGACCCGGCCCGGAGCCGACGAGGCCCAGCTCGACCTGTTCGGCGACTATAAGAGCAACGTCGCACTCTACCCGACCTTCCAAGCGTATTTCCGGACCCACAAGCCGCCTTTCCTCGCGGTGTGGGGCAAGAACGATCCGTTCTTTCTGCCGCCAGGAGCCGAGGCGTTCAAGCGCGACATCCCAAACGCGATCGTCCGCTTCTTCGATACCGGCCATTTCGCGCTTGAGACCCATGCCACGGAGATCGCGGCTGCGATCCGCAACTTCCTTCCCGGCTGATTTCGCAACCTAACTCACGGAGAGTTTGTTATGCGCGCCATCGTTCTCGAGAAATTCGGCGGCCTGGACAGCCTCGTCTACAAGGACATTCCGGAACCCGAGCCTAGACCCGGCTACGTCGTCATCGAGATCAAGGCTTTCGGCATCAACCATGCCGAGATCCATATGCGTCGCGGCGAATGGGCTGAGGCTGCGCCGGTTAGCGGCATCGAGTGCGTGGGCCTCGTGAAATCCTGCCCCGGCGGCGAGTTTCCGGTCGGGGCTAAGGTGGCGGCCCTGATGGGCGGGCTTGGCCGCACGATCAACGGCAGCTACGCTGAATATACTTGTGCGCCGGTCTCCAACGTCGCGCTGATCGAGGCGGACCTGCCGTGGGCCGAGCTTGCAGCGATCCCCGAGACTTACGCCACCGCCTGGACTTGCCTGTACCAGAATCTCACAATCGAAAAAGGACAATTGCTTGTCATTCGCGGTGCGACCTCGTCCTTCGGACAGGCCGCGCTCAAGATGACGGTCAACGCTGGGGCTCGAGTGATCGCGACGACCCGCAGCCGCGAACGGTTCGCCCTGCTGGAAGAGCTAGGGGCCGAGCGCTGTGAGATTGAGCGCCGCGATCTCTCGAAACACATCCCCGAGGCGAAGAATATCGACGCCGTGCTGGACCTCGTTGGCAACAGCGTTGTGCTCGACTCTCTCGCCGTGCTGCGTCGGGGAGGCCGTTCCTGCCTGGCGGGTTGGCTTGGCGGGCTCGATCCGATCCCCGACTTCAACCCGCTGCTGCAGATGCCGAGCGGCGTCTACCTGACTTTCTTCGGCAGCTTCGTGTTCGGCGCGCCTGGCTTCCCCCTCTCGGACGTGCCGCTGCAGCAGATCGCGGCTGATGCCGCCGCTGGTCGGCTCGACGTGAAGCCGGTCCGGATCTTCCGCTTCGAGGAGATCCGTGAAGCGCACCGGGCCATGGAGGCCAACGAGGCCCGCGGAAAGATGGTCGTGGTCCACGACTAAGGCCAAGACCTTGAAATAACGGAGATCCCCAATGTCGAAGTCAGTCGCTATCATCACGGGCGCCAGCCAGGGCATCGGCCGATCGACGGCGGTCCGTCTCGCGCGCGATTTCTCCGCGCTGGTCCTGGTTGCGCGGAATCGCGTCAATCTGGATCAGACGGCCGAAGCGGTCAGGGGCGTCGGAGCAGAGGCATTGGTCATCGACGCTGATCTGGCCCAGCCAGAAGCCGCGCAGGCCGTGGTTGATCAAGCCTTGGCGGCCTTCGGCCGCATCGACGCGCTCCTCAACATCGCGGGCGCAGTGCCGCAGATCGACCTGTTCGAGATGACCGACGCGCAGTGGAACGGCGCGCTCGCGCTGAAACTGCACGGCGCGCGTCGGCTCACGATCGCGGCGTGGCCGGCGCTGCAGGCGGCGAAGGGCGCCGTGGTTCTGATGTCGGGCAATTCGGCGCTGTTTCCGAAGGCGCCCTATGCGGCCGTTGGCACGATTAACGCTGCGATCGTCGCCTTGGCGAAGGCCTTCTCCGATCGCGGCATCACCGACGGCGTGCAAGTCAACAGCGTCCTTCCCGGCCCGGTTATGACCGGCCGCCGCCGCTCGTACCTCGAGCACTGGGCGCCATCGCATAACATGACGGTGGAGGAGGCGACGTCCAACTTCCCCAAGGAGGCCGGCATCGCCCGCTACGGCGAGCCGGAGGAGATCGCGGAGCTGATGGCCTTCCTTGTGTCGCCGGGCGCCCGATGGATGACCGGCTCGATGCTCCGCATGGATGGCGGGGAGGTGAAGTCGATCTAGCCAAATTTACGAGTGGGAAACGCCGCCCTTCGTCTTCGACCAGGATTCAACCATGAGCCGTCGCTGCAATTACTCCGTTACTCCGGTCCCTCGTCGTCATTCTGCCCGGCCCGCATGCAGTCCCGTGCGCCGGCGTCCGCGCCAGTGGCTGCCGGCGTCATCAGAAAGGAAATAATTATGCCGAAATTAGAACATTTTGATGTCGTCATCCTTGGCAGCGGCCAGGGTGGCAAACTACTTGCCTGGCATCTGGCGCGATCCGGGAAAAAGGTTGCCGTTGTTGAGCGCCGTTGGGTCGGCGGCTCGTGCCCGGCCGTGGCCTGTCTGCCATCCAAGAACGTACTCTGGAGCGCGCGGATCGCCCATCTTGTGCGGACCGGAGCCCATTTCGGAACGCTCGTCGACGCTTTCAAAACCGATATGCGCGCGGTGAGTCGCCGCAAGCGGGACATGATCGATCGAGAAGTGTCGGCGCATCTGAAAGCTTATCGCGAAAGCGGAGCCGAGCTGATCATGGGCCGCGGTCATTTCGTGGGCGCGAAAACTATCGAGGCCGCCCTTAATGACGGAGGCCAGCGCCTGCTCGCTGGCAACGAGATCGTCGTGAATGTTGGCACGCACGCTGCTATTCCAGACGTCCAGGGCTTGCAGGATGCCCGTCCGCTTACCCACATCGAGGCGCTGGAGCTCGATGACCTGCCGCCGCATTTGATCGTGTTTGGCGGCGGCTATACTGGCATTGAAATGGCGCAGGCTTATCGCCGCTTCGGCAGTCACGTCACAATTATCGAGCCCGGGCGGCAGCTCATGGGGCGCGAAGATGCCGATGTGGCGGAGGCGATCGGTGGGATTCTAAGCAGCGAAGGCGTCGAAATCCTTCGGAACGCCAAGCCGCTTAGCGTCCATGGAATGTCCGGCGACGCAGTGACGGTCACGGTCATGACCGAAGTCGGAGAACGCAAGATCGAAGGCAGTCATCTGCTCGTGGCGACCGGCCGGATCGCGAACACCGCTGATATCGGCCTCGACAAAGCCGGAATCGCGTTGGATGCGCAAGGCTTCATCGCGGTCAACGAACGGCTCGAGACGAGTGCGCCCGGCGTCTGGGCGATCGGAGAGTGCGCCGGGAGCCCTCAGTTCACACATGTGTCGGTCGATGATTTCAGGATCGTCCGGGACAATATGGCTGGCGGCAATCGCGGAACGAAGGGTCGCCTAGTTCCTCATGTCATGTTCACCGATCCGCCGCTCGCGCACGTGGGCTTATCTGAACGCGAGGCGCAGCGCGAGGGCATTTCGGTCCGCGTTGCAAAGATGCCGATGGCCAATGTGCTCGCACGCTGGCGACCGATGAGACGGAAGGGTTTATGAAGGTGCTGGTGAGCGCCAAGGATGACCGGATCCTCGGTTTCACGATGATCGGCTCGGAAGCGGGCGAGGTGATGACAATTGTCCAGACGGCGATGCTCGCTGACCTGCCCTATAGCAGGTTGCGGGAGGCCGCTATCACGCACCTCACTGTCGCCGAGGGCTTGGGTCCGCTGTTCGGAAGCGTGCCGGCGCGAGCCATCGAAGCTGCCTGATATTGAACCGCCCCGATCAGATGATCGTTTGATTGGGCGCTGCTTGGAGCGTCGGACCGACCGAACAGCCGGAATTGTGAAGGCTCTTGGATGCCGTGAGGCATCCGAAAACCGCCGATGTGCCGAATATAGCAGCGGCTCCGCACGAAGCGCATTGACCGCCCGTTGGATGCGCGGATCGCCAACATCGTTCGGCGGGGCGGAGGCGACCGCGAACGGAACGTAGTTGGCTTGTTTGTGCGCTCCGCCAACCGACGCGCGCCACGCTCGCCAATGGCTTGCGTCCATTTTAAAAACGGGCTGTCGCTGCGGGGGCCATTGCAACGCGTTTGACGCCAGAATCAACTAACCGTGCGACCGGACCACTAATCGCGGTCAGTCCATTTTGCCCTGCATGTTGCGTTCGTAGCCAATCACGTCGAGCTCGTAATCCTGTCGTAACGACTGTCACCTAACTTCGCCTGCGTGAAATTATCACATCAGGGGTTCGTGAAAGTCAAATGCGTTTCTTGCCGCCGCCATATTAATAAAGTGTGCGGAGATCCTCCGCTTATCCTCGAACTCTTCCGCTCGATCATCGGCAGCTTCTGCGGGAACGGCAAATATGTAGCGCAAGAGATGATCGATGAATGTTTGCGCGTCGGCTCGTGGTGGCGAACCTGAATCCGGCGAAGGTTTCCGGCGCTCTCTAGTTCTGCGCTCGGCGCCTCATCAATGACTCCCAGATCAGAAGAAACAAATGACGACCAGTTATGAAACGCAATCAAAGACGCCCATAGATCCGGTTATGGCCGCCAAGCAACTTATCCCGCTTATTCTCGCGAGACGCGACAAGGCTGAGCGGATCCGGCGCGTTCCGGCCGACGTAACAACGGCTCTTGCGGATGCCGGGCTGTTACAAATGTATCTTCCGCGTTCGATGGGAGGCCCGGAGCTATCGCCGCTGACGGCGTTCGAGGCGATCGAGACGTTGTCCAGAGCCGACGGCGCCATCGGTTGGTGCGCCATGATCTCTTCCGACCTATCGCTTTTTATGGGTTGGCTTCCGGCGGATGTTGGCCGCCAGATGTGTGGAGACCCCGCTGATTTGCGCGTCGCCGGCTCTCTGAGACCGCAGGGGCGTGCGCATATAGTCGAGGGTGGCTATCGCGTTCGGGGGCGCTGGAATTTCGCCAGCGGCGTCGATCATGCGAATTGGCTATATTGCCCGTGCATGGTGATGGATGGAGACGAACCCCAATTGAACGAGGCGGGGATGCCGCGGGTTATGAGCATGTGGATTCGATCCGACGAAGCGACGATCGAGGATACCTGGACGGCGATCGGCATGCGCGGCACGGGCAGCAATGATTTCGTCGTTCACGATATTTTCGCGCCCGCCGCTCGCGCCTTTTCCCTAAACGGTCCATCATGTGAAAGAGGCCCCCTCTACAATTCTAGACTGCAATTGACGGCGGTGTGGACTGCTACCGTCGCAAATGCGCTTGGCATAGCGCGGGGCGCCATAGACTCGTTCATCGAATTAGCTGCGGAGACGAGTTCAACGAGTTCCAGTTCCGTTTTGCGAGATCGACCCCTCGTGCAAACGCGTGTGGCTGAGGCGGAGGCCATTCTCGGAGCTGCTCGCGCCTATGTTGTCGACTCAGTCGGCAGCGCGTGGGCGGCGATTTGCGATGGAGCGCTTGATCCAAGCCATGCTATTGCGAGAGCGCGTCTCGCCATCGTCCACGGCATGCATGAGGCGGTTCGTTCGGTCGATCTGGTATTCCACGCGGCGGGAACAAACGCAATCTACAGCCTGAATCCATTGGAGCGGTATTTTAGGGATATCCATGTCACCGTTCAGCATGGCGCCGCGCTTCCGGCGCAATATGAATCCGCCGGCAAAGCCCTGATGGGTTTGCGTCCGACCGAACGAGGCTGGTGAGGGGGCCGCAAACGTCTGGCTCATCCATAGAACCGCAGCCAGCGCCTCGAATGGGCGTCGGCGGCACAGTTGAAAGGGCAGCTTGTCGGCGAGGCCGCGCCCGAATGGATCGCGGCGGCCGGCGCAAGGACGGCCTATATCATCCCTGGCAACCCGTGGGGAATCGGCTTAAACGCGCGCCCGCGTTGAGATGCTTGATGCAAATCGTCTATTCGCTCAACGAAGCCAGGATCGTCATCGAAAGCAGGCAGCTTCATTGCCGCATCCACAGCCATATGGATCGCCGGGCTATAAGCCGCCTGCGCGATCTGCATCGCCGTCACCTTCCTTCTCAAAAAAATCAGTCCTGAGCGCGCTAGGTGCGTTACGACCGTCGTACGACGGCCCGCAGCTGAAACTATACCGTAATGTCCACCCGTTATCGTCTTCCTATTGCGATGGGGGGAGGCGCGGCGGGCCCATGGATTGTTCGGTTGCTGGCCCAACATAGCTGCTGGGAATCCAAATGAGTTTCTCTTCCATCTCAATTTAAGGCCCTGGCATTTCAGTTCGCAGGCGCGCGGACTGAGAAGCTAGCAAAGCCTGATCTCTATTCGTCAACGGCGCTGGGCGGCTGCCGATGCCAACTAAGTCTGGTTGCAATCCGCTGTAATATTTATGGAGAAAAACGACGTGAGCATTCTGTGCTTCATGAACAATTCCGCATGTCATCGCGCCGGCATATTGGCCTTGGCGCTGTCATTGGCCCCGTTTCTAGCCAAGCCGGCAGGCGCACAGACAACGGGGAAATCCGTCTCGATCACGATTAAGGCGCCAAAGGTTTCCGATCCGGGTCCTCGTCCGGTGGGCAACCAGAGCATCACCGTCAATGGCGTCATCCTCAACACCGGCGTCGTCGACTTTCTCCAGCCCATGGACGCGAACGGCAACGGCGCCGGTCGGCAACTTGGGAATATCACGCCAGACCAAACGGCCGCTTGGTTTACCGCGCTTGAGGTCTTCGGCCTCCCTGCGACCGTGAACGGCGCGATCGATCCGATCACCAAAAATCCGTCGATAGTTGGATTGGGACCCGCTTTCAACGGCAACAGTTGCTTCATGTGCCACTCTTTCCCCACGATCGGCGGCAGCAGCCCCCCCGTCAATCCGCAAGTCGCCGTCGCAACCGCCAGCGGCGCGCGGAACTCTCAACCCCCATTCATCGTCTTGAACGGTCCCCGCTCTTAAGCATTCGGGGTAGGAGCGATGCGCCCGCGGGTTGCACTCTTGCGCAGCCCGACTTCAAAACGGAGCTTAGTCGAAACAATATCGTATTCCGCATCCCTCCGCCGACTTTTGGCGTAGGGTACATCGAAAACACTTCGGATGAGATGCTCCGGTTTAGTTTCGAATCAACTTCGTCGCAAAGAGCGGCCCTCGGCATTGCCGGCCACTTCAACACGAATGGAAATGACCAGACCATCACCCGTTTTGGTTGGAAGGCGCAGGACAAGTCATTGCTGCTGTTTGCGGGCGAGGCCGCAAACGTCGAGATGGGCGTGACTAATGAGCTTTTCCCTAATGAACGGAACCCATCGACCGCTTGCGATGTTCACGAATTGCCCGAAGACACGACCAACATCGTCTCTTCCACCGAGCTCGGAGCCAACAACGCTGGCGACGACACAGCGGTCGTTTCCTCCGACATCACCGATTTCGGGATCTTCATGCGGCTCAACGCCGCTCCCAGCCAATGCGCGTTCGACAGCGGCGTCAGCAGCACCGGCGCGGCTCTCTGTACGCCGCTGACCAGCAGCAGGAACGCCGCGAGCATCGATGATGGCCACCAGCGTTTTAGATCGGTCGGATGCGGTCTATGTCACTCTGAGACCCTGAAGACGGGACCCTCGCCGTTCGCGTCTCTCAGCAACGCGACGTACCATCCCTTTTCAGACTTTGCGGTGCATAACATGGGCAAAAACCTCGCCGACGGCGTGGTTCAGGGCGCCGCCTCGGGCGATGAGTTTCGGACTGCGCCGCTTTGGGGCATCGGCCAGAGAGCATTTTTCCTACACGATGGCCGGACAAACGATCTGTTGAGCGCTATCGCCGCGCATATGAGCCCGGGTTCCGAGGCAAATGCCGTGATCAATAACTTTAATGTCCTGACGGATGCCCAAAAGCAGGATGTTCTGAACTATCTGCGCTCGCTCTGACCCGGCGGAAGCGGGAAGCTAGCGCGATCTTCATCCGCCCTTATAGCCCGGCCTAGCGCCGGGCTTTTTCGTGGGCGGATGGGACCCCGCGCGCCTCTGCCGGAAGCGCTGATTGGTTATCGTCCGGCCATCCGCGAGCTTAATCTTGGGAATAATTATTCGTAGTATCCCTCAGCGGTCCCGGATGTAGAGCGCTGGATTGTAAGGAGCAGCGCGGCTAACGGGCGGCGGGAAAGGCTCTTTATCTGAACGGGGAGCGGCGCCATATCTGGGCGGGGAGGAGCGCCATGATTCGGGACTATAGCGACCACGCGGCCAACGAGCGGACATTTCTTGCCTGGGTGCGCACCGGCATCGCCGTAATCGCCTTCGGATTCGTCATCGAGAAATTCAATCTCTTTGTCCTGGCGATCTTAAGCTCCACGCCCGTCGATGCGGCGCATCGGCTGCGGCTCGACAAACTCTCGGGACCGCTCGGCCGCTACGGCGGCCCAGCTCTTATCTTTCTTGGCCTCGCGCTTGTCGTCGTAGCAACTGCGCGCTTCATCCGCACCGGGCAGCTGCTCGATGACCCCGCCATGCATTCCGCCGGCAGCGTACGCGCTGAGCTGGCCTTAGCGGTGCTGTTAGTGTTGGTTGTCGCGGGTTTAAGCGTTTATCTCATCCTTGGATAAATGTGACGAAACGAACGATCGGCGCGCCGTGCGCGACGGCATTGTTTAGGAGCAAGTCTGCGCCATCGCATCTGACGCCGTGCTCGCGCTGCGGGCTGTCCATATCCAGATGCGCTGTTTGGTTACGTTGCAGAGCAGCTGAACCAGTTTGAACTCGCTTATCTCCACGTCATCGAGCCGCGCGTGAAGGGCAATGTGGTCATCGCCGAAGGGCAGCGGCCTATCGGCGCCCAGCAATTACGCAAAATATTCAAAGGCAAGATCACCGCCGCTGGCGGCTTCGAACCGGATAGCGCGGAAGCGGTCATTGAAAAGGGGGACGCTGATCTGGTTGCGTTCGGACGTCACTTCGTTGCAAATCCCGATTTGCCGAAGCGCATCAAGCTGAGAGCGCCGCTTACCAAATATGACCGCGATACGTTCTATACCTTCGACGCTCGCGGATACACTGATTACCCATTCTACAACGACTGAGCGACCGACGGTCGCTTTGGAGGAGCGATAATCGCGATCTACGAATGATCGAATTGGCGCAGTTGGTCCCTATCATTCCATTGAGCGCCCGCCTTGTCCTCGGAACGCTTTGTGCAGTTTGCCTAACAACGTTTGTAAAGTCGCACATTGGTAGGATTTAGACGTCTGCCATAGCTGGTACAGATTGGCGCGACGTGCTTGAATGCCTCTCGGTGGTCGGGCGGGGCTGCCACTGAAGTCGGCATCGACCATTCTACCTTTCCCGTCCAGACCTCCAAAATAGGCTGCTTGATCTCGTTCGCACTATCGAAGGGAGGCTCTCCGTATGAGGCGGATAGTTTCCGTGCTCGTTGCAGTAGCAGTGATCGCCGGCGTGGTCCCCTACGCGGCCCCGGCGTCTGGACAATCCGATGGAGAGGCCGCCCCGATCTTCGGAGTCAAAATTCCCCCCGGATACCGCGATTGGAGATTGATCTCCGTGGCTCACGAAGAAGGCAACCTCAACGATTTGCGCGCCATTCTGGGTAATGACGTAGCGATCAACGCCTACAGGGAGGGGAGGCTTCCGTTCCCGGACGGCGCGATCATTGCCCGACTCGCCTGGAGTCATATCCCGTCGGAGGAAAACAATAAAGTCTTTGGCCGCTCCCAATCTTTCGTGGCCGGGGCCCCTACGAACGTTCAGTTTATGGTCAAGGACTCAAAAGAATACGCCTCAACCCGGGGGTTGGGGGTTCGCTCAATTTAGCGAAGGCAAACCCGCCGATGAGGGGGTGCACAATACCTGTTTTTCCTGCCATGAGCCCGTCAAAGCTCGCGACTTCGTCTTCACTCGTTATGCGCCTTAAGGGCCGAACGTGGAGCGCGCGCATTGCGTCATAACGGAGTCTGAATTTTAAACCGTTCGCGGCAAAAATAATGGATTGATCGACGGAGACGTTCGGCTTCGTAGGGTCTTGTTAGGCCTGACTCCTATTTACGAATAGGATAATTGCCCCGCGTCAAAACTGCGAAGGCGGCGGCTTGCGGATCAGGGCGACCAGCAGCAGACAGACGAACGCGCCGACAGCAGCGGCGAGAAAGCCATCGATATAGGCGAGCACCGACGCTTGCCGCGCGACGGTTTGCGCTAGCAACTGGGTCGCGCGGGCGGCGGCCTCGCCGGCATTGGCCGTGCGCTCGCTGATGGCTCCGCGATACGTCGCAAGCCGGTCGATCGTGTACGAGGAAAGGCCGTCGACATGCGCGCCGATCAAATTCGAATGAATCTGTTCTCGCATGCGCACAAAGGTCTGCATGAAGGCTGTGCCGATCTCGCCGCCAAACTGGCGCGCGATCTGCAAAAGGGCGCCGATCGTCAAAATATCGGCGGGGTTGACCGAACGGACGATCAGCATGAGAAGCGCCGTCAGAGCGAAGGATTGGCCGACGGCCTGTACGATCTGGGAGGGAAGAAAATCGTCCGTCGCCCATTCGCTGGTCAGGTTCGTCGCCATCAGGCAAGCAACGCCGACCAAGATGGAGCCAAGAGCCAGAACCCAACGTGCGTCGACCCGCCGCAGCAAAGCGGCCATGGGCAGTACGATGACGATCTGGGGCAGTGCGATCCAGAGCAGCACGGCGCCAACCTGCAGCTCACGAAAATTCTGCACTGTTTGCAAATAGGTCGGGATGATGTAGGCGGTGGAAAGAATAATGAACCGATAGCCAGCGAGCAACGCGAGGAGTATCGGCAGGTTCTCGCGCACGATCACCCTGATATTTAGAAAAGGACGCGGCGTCACCAGCTCGCGGACGACAAATGTGGTCGTTAGCAGCGCGCCAGACAGCAACAGACCGTTAACGAGTCCGTTGTTGGTCCAATCGAGCCGATTGCCCTGATCGAGGCCGGCGTAGAGCAGCGCAAAACCTATCCCGGCGTAGGCGAGGCCAGGCCAGTCGAGATCGCGCAGCACCTCGACCCGGCCTTTCTCGCGCGGCACGCCATACCAGATGCAAGCGAACATCACAGGGAGCACGAGGCAATATTGCCAATCGATCCAGGCCCAAGACCAATGATCCGTATACCAACCTTCAAGCGATGCTGCGATGTTCTGCGATAGTTCGGTATTCATTGAGTATAGCGCGATGCCATAGAGGACGAGGCGTGGGGGCAGGCTGCGCAGGGTGAAGCTGATGGTAAATGGAATGAATGTTCCCGAGCTGAGGCCGCCGAGAAACTGCATAGTGATAAAAGCGGTAAGGTTTGGCGATAAGGGGCCGAGCAGACACGTCATGAAGAAGAGCACGATCGCCAACAGCAGAACGCGCCGCACGCCGAACATCGCGCCAACATAGGGCGAGGCTACGGCCATCACCATCTGGCCGACGCCGAAGCTCGTCGTGATCCAGGCGCCTTCGTCAAAGCTGGCGTGCATGCCGCCGCGCAGATCGGCGAGTCCGAAGTTCGTGACGCGGTTTCCGAGGTTGCTTATAATCGCGCCGAGCATCACTCCCAGCATGCCGACATAGGGGCGCAGCGAGTCGGCGCTAAGACGCGGCGGCGCATGGCCGGCGGCTTGAAGCGCCACGCCGGCTGATGTCACTGGGAACAGGTGAAGTTTCATTTTAACGCGGACGAGTTGGCGGGTTGCGCCGGGTCGTCTTTTTGAGTTGAGGCGGCGCCGTCAGAGCGCTTACCTGCGGAGCCTTGGTCCGCAGAGCGCTCGCTTGCGGTTCCGGTGTCGATCGTCGCCTCGACCGACATCCCCGGCCGCACCAGCGCGCCCAGCGCGGGGTTTGGGTCGAGCACGATCTTCACCGGGACGCGCTGCACGACTTTGGTGAAATTGCCGGTCGCATTGTCGGGAGGCAGCAACGCAAAGGCGCTTCCGGTGCCGGGAGCCCAACTGTCGACGTGGCCGGTCAAGGCGAGATCGGGGAAAGCATCGACCACGACCTGCGCCGGCTGCCCGAGGCGCACATTGGTCATCTGCGTTTCTTTGTAATTTGCGATGACCCATATGTTGGGCAGAGGCACGGCCGCAATCACCTGCGCGCCGGCGTTGATGAACTGGCCGGGGCGGACTTGCCGCTGGCCGACCATTCCGTCAGCTGGCGAAACAATCCGCGTGTAATCGAGATTATTGCGCGCCAGCGTCTCCTGCGCCTCGGCTCCGAGCACTTGCGCCTGCAGCTGTCTCTCCTGTACGTCTAGACTGGCGAGGAGAGCCTTTTGCTGATCGAGCTGCGCCTTGTTCAACTGAACCTGGGCGGAAGTGCGCGTCACGTTGTCCTGAGCCTGCTCGACGAGCTGCGGCAATCCGGCGATCCTTGTTTGCAGCAGGTCTTTTTGCCGATTGAACTCTAGCTGATAGCGCAACAGATCGGCCTGGGTCGCCTCGATGGTCGCCTCCGCTTGACGGATCAGCGCGCGCTGGACATCCTTTTGGTTGGCGATATTGGCGAGCGTCGCCTGCGCTGCGGCGCGGTTCGCTTCGGCTTGCGTCAGCGCGGCGCGATAGTCGGACGGCTCGATTTCCACGATGAGGTCGCCTTTGCGGACGGTCTGATAGTCGCGCACCGCCACCTTATCGATGTAGCCGGAGACCTTCGTGGAAAGCGGCGTGATGTCGCCCGTCATATAGGCGTCGTCGGTCGTCTCGTAGCGGGCGGCGCCGGTCCATCGGTTCCAGCGCGTGGCGACGTACCAGACCAGAAATCCCGCGGCGGCGACCAATCCGACGCGCAACAAAGGATAAATCCACGCCCGCGCGGACCCATGCGCTGACCCTTGTGCCGACCCTTGCGCGCCGTTCGAGGCCGGCGGCGCGGGTTTGGCAGCGTCGTTGGTCGCGTCAGGCATTCTCGAGGGCTCCCGGTTCGCTCAGCGGGTACTCGCCCGTAAGCGTTAATCCATCGGTATCTTAGCTCAATATTCCGCGCAATGCCCGAGCGGGGTCAGCATTTTGGGGCTGGCGCGCGCTCTTTCGGAGGCTTGGCGACAATTCTGCGGCGAGGCGGTTGCCTTGCGTGGCTATGACCCTTCGATGCCTCAGCAGCTTGAGAGTAAGCCTGGATCGGCCGATAGAAACCTGCATAAATGAACTACGAGCGCTTACGGCATTTTACCGCGGCGGCGAAAGTGAACGGCGACGGCCAAGCCCGGCCGCCCGAATATGAAAAACGAGGCGCGTCGCCATGACGACAAGGCGGGAGTTATTAAAAGGGTTGACAGCGGCGAGCGCGGGCGTTGCGGCGTTATCCTCTAATGCGTTCTTGGCTGAGGCTAAGACTAAAACATTCGATTATATTGTGGTTGGTTCGGGTCCCGGGGGCGGCCCTTTGGCCTGCAATCTGGCCAAGGCCGGATATAGCGTCTGCTTGATGGAAGCCGGCGGCTCGCCCCGCGATCCCGACGTCCAGAAGCTGATAGAGGTTCCCGCGTTTAATGCGGATGTGACGGCGGCGCCGAAGGTCGCTTGGGAGTACTTCGTCCGCCATTACTCGGATGACGCGCAACAACAAAAGGACAGCAAATACGTCGCCGCTAGAGGAGGAGTTCTATATCCGCGCGCGAGCGCAATCGGCGGTTGCGCAATACACAATGTGCTGTTCATGATGTATCCCAGCAACTCAGACTGGCAGCACATCGTTGAGCTCACAGGCGATAAAAGCTGGTCGCCTGATTTGATGCGCAACTATTTCCAGCGCCTGGAACAATGTCGTTACGCGGCGCCGCACTTCGGGACGGCGGATGCCACGCGTCATGGGTTTAACGGCTGGCAACCAACCGAACTGCCTGATCCTCGGATATTCTATGACGACCCGCAGTTTAAGGCGATGCTGCATGCAGCAGAGCGCGTGATGGGCAAATCCGGAGACGTGAATGGTTTTCTTCATAACAAGCTGGATCCCAATGATTACGCCGCGACGCAGAGCGACCGGGAGGGGCTTTATAGTTTACCGATGTCCAGGAAGAATGGAGTGCGGTGGAGCATCCAGGATCACATTCTAAAAACGGCGGCGGCGTATCCCAATCTTACCATCATGACCAATTGCCTGGCGACGCGCATTCTCATGAATGACGAGACGGCGACCGGAGTCGAATACATGCAGGGGGCCCACTTGTATCGCGCCTCTCCGCTGGCCGACCCGACCGTGCCGATGCCGCAGACAAACGAAGTCCGGGCTGCCCGTGAGGTCATCATTGCGGCGGGCGTCTTCAACAGTCCGCAAATCCTGAAGTTATCTGGAATTGGCTCCGCCGAGGAGTTGTCCAACTTTGGCATTCCGACGCGGATCGAACTCCCGGGAGTGGGGACGGGCATGATGGATCGTTACGAAGCCTCGGTGGTGACGCAACTTAAAGATCCGCTCACGGTGTTTGACAAATGCGTCCCCAGGTCTGCCGCGGACCCCTGTTTGGCGGCCTTGCAACAAGGCAAGGGGATCTATACGACCAACGGAGTGCCGCTTGCTGGCATTCGTAAATCCGACCCTTCCCGGCTGGATCGCGATCTAGTGATCTTCC
This sequence comes from Methylocella sp., assembly GCA_037200525.1. Classification (NCBI taxonomy): domain Bacteria; kingdom Pseudomonadati; phylum Pseudomonadota; class Alphaproteobacteria; order Hyphomicrobiales; family Beijerinckiaceae; genus Methylocella; species Methylocella sp. The sequence goes on from JBBCGG010000001.1 coordinate 2,280,874, forward strand.
TCGCGGGTGGACAGTTCCGCGGCTACTATCCGGGGTGGCAGAAGGACTTGTTCAACCCCGCACGGCTCAGCTGGGCAGTGCTTAAAGCTCATACTCAGAACCGCGCCGGGACCGTAATGCTTCGATCGAACGATCCGCGCGACGCGCCGCAGATCGATTTCCATTATTTCCAGGAAGGCAGCGATCAGTCCGGTGAGGACCTTGCGTCGGTCGTGAATGCAATTCAACTGATCAGGCGGCTAAATGCCGAGATCCCGGATTATGCCTCATCTGAGCTGGCGCCGGGACCGGCGGTGCAAAGCGCAGACGAAATCGCCACTTTTGTGAAGAATGAAGCGTGGGGCCATCATGCGTCATGCAGCAACCGGATGGGGACGAGCGCGGACCGCATGGCGGTGGTCGACAGCGAGTTCAAGGTTTTCGGCACGCGCAATCTGCGCGTGGTGGATGCTTCGGTGTTTCCGCGAATTCCCGGCTATTTTATTACGATCCCGATTTTCATGATCAGCGAAAAGGCCAGCGACGTAATATTGGCGGATGCCCGTTCGCGCGGCGGAATGCGTCATCCGAAAAGATCGGGCGGTACGCAAAACCTTTAGATCGCAAGTCAGCGGTCGCTTCTTATAGGCGCCAACGGCGACCGGTTCGATCTAGGCGATGTTATCTGGCGGGGCGAAGGGCGGTCCAGCAAACCGATTTGTGGATAAACCGCGCAGGGTCCTGCGGCAGGGACTGTTGCTTGCGGGAGAACAATCGCCTTTTTTAGCGAGCGAAGGAGGCGACTATGGACGCGTCTATCTTTCGCCAATGGCGATGGGCCCAGCTTGCCAGGGGAGTCGCTTGGATCCAGATTGGACCAGAATTGGATTTGCATCGCCCCATGCGGGATGCAGCGACGGAGGAAGGCTCATGTCAGAAGGATTAGGTCGCGCGCAAAAGCCGCCGCCGAGCGTTGTGAACGCGGAAGGTAACGAGCCGCTTTTTAAAGCGGGCGATGCGGTCAAAGTCTCGGTGCGGTTTCCCATCGGCCATTTCCGCGTGCCGAACTATATTCGAGGCAAGCGCGGCTTTGTGGAATCTGTAATCAAACCGGCCGCTGTAAATAACGAGGATGAAGGCTTCGGCCTAAACGCAGGAGTCAAACGCCACTACTACCGTATCGCCATCCCGCTAAAGGACCTATGGCCGAAATATATCGGCTCCCCGAAGGACGGGTTGCGTATTGAAGTCTTCGAGACTTGGTTGGAAAGGAACTGAAAGATGAAGGCCCACGAGCATGACCATACGCCGGCCCCGGATGCAAGCGATTCACTAAACTACTATGAGATCATGGAGACCGCCATTCGGGAATTGCTTGTAGATAAGCAAGTGATTGGACCGGGGGAGATCCGGCGAATGCTCGAAGTAATGGACTCCCGTGCGCCGGCGCTTGGCGCGAAAATAGTGGCGCGCGCTTGGGTTGATCTGGAATTTCGCGCGCTTTTGCTCGCAGATGGCCGCGCGGCCTGCGAAGCGCTCGGCATCGACTTTTTTGAGGACACTCAACTCATGGTGCTCGAGAATACGGACAAGGTGCACAACATGGTTGTTTGCACGCTCTGCTCTTGCTACCCGCGGGAAATTCTCGAACTGCCGCCGGACTGGTACAAGCTGAAACCATATCGTGCGAGAGCGGTTTTCGAGCCTCGTGCTGTCTTGGCCGAGTTCGGCACGATAATTCCAGACGACGTAGAAATCCGCGTTAGCGATTCGACAGCCATGGTGCGTTTTCTGGTGTTGCCGCAGCGGCCGGAGGGAACCGACGGTTGGAGCGAGGAGAGGCTCGCCGCCTTAGTCACGCGCGACGCCATGATCGGCGTCGTGAAAGCCAGCATTCCGGAGACGGAGCACAAATCCAAATGACCGACTCAGAAAACCTGCTGAAATGGCTTCCGACCGAAATGGGCGGCCTGGAGGGCGGCCCTATCCAACGTGTGGAGCACGAATATGCGCCCTGGGAAAAGCGCTGTCACGCGTTATCCGTTCTTCTCGACATTCACAAGATCATCAGCACTGAAGAAAAGCGCCGCGGGGTCGAGAGTCTCGGGTCCGAAATTATTGGTAAGCTGACTTACTACGAACGATGGATAGTCGCCTTTGCCAACATCCTGTTTCAGAAGCAGATACTCACGCCCGAGGAGCTGTCAAAAAAGATGGCGGAAGTAGAGGATCGTCATTTGGGTCACGCGCATGGCGCTCATGGTTGAATGATTTCCAGAGCGATGGCGCACTGGCGTCGTTGCCCGGGGGAAGGGGGCCTAGAGGTCGCGGTCGGAGGCCGGTCATTGTTCGCCAAAGCGCAACTCTTGGGGGCCTGCGTGCTCGTGCCGCTAAGGATTCGCCCTGAGATGGGCCACGGCCATTAGCGTCACGATCGACCAGACTCGCAAATTCTCCAGGCCTTGAGCGTCCGGGCCGCCGGCGGGCTTCTTGCGTCTGCGGCCATGGCGTTGGCGTCGATCTGGCTTACGGGACCGTGTGCAGCCCTGCAGGCGGCGGACAGCATCGCAGCAAAACCGCGAAAACCGCGAAAACCGCCGCGGCATCGCGACGCAAAAACCTGCGCTGCGGCGAAAGAAACAAGAAGCCGCCCAGAAATGCGTCGCGGCAGTTGCAAAACCCTTTTGACGCTGGTAGCTCAGCGAGCAATTGACGAGCGCATAGCCGATTTAGAGCAACTCATTTGCAATCGGAGGGTCTGGGGTAAAAAAGCGAGTTGGATCATGCGCTTAAGGTTCGCGCGATCCGATCAAATACCGAACGGGCACCGGAATCGGTGTTCATAGGGCCGGCGTAGCACAGCGGTAGTGCAGCGGTTTTGTAAACCGAAGGTCGGGAGTTCGATCCTCTCCGCCGGCACCATCTACCTTCCTTCGGGCCGAGCCCGACGTCAGCAGGATAGTTCGGGCTGCCAAGTCATCGTCGTTCTGGCTGGAATGCAGAACCTCCTGCGGCTCCAGACGTAGCAGCGTCGGGAACTGGACTTCCCCGGCTACGATACCAAGCTAGAGCGGCTGCTGGCGTGATTTACTTGCGCTTATCGAGTTCAACCACCCCAAGTCCATTTAATTAGCGCGGCTTGAATTCGCTTAGCGCTTGTTGTGCAGCATCTCAAGGACGGCCGTGCCTACAGGCACGGCCGTTCCTCTCTTCTCAAGGGCTTGCGCGACGAAGCGCCTGTTCTCAGGCCTTCAGGGTCACCAGACCGCCCATCGCCGGATCCGACATGCTGTCGCGTCCGGTCTCGACATGGCCGGCCAGGCGACGCTGGAAGCTCGGGTCCTCCGCGACCGTGACGACCACGTCGTACCAGCCTTCGAAACGGTCAAGCGGCAGCTGGAAGTCGCCATGCCCCTCCGGAGGAAGCACGCGGTGGGCCTTCTCGCCCGTGTACGCATCAAGCAAGGTCACGCTAGCGATCCGCGCGCCAGCATTCCGGACCGACAGTGAGAACGAGCCGTTGTCGTCGAATCCGTGTTCGCGTTCGGAATGGGCATCGACCGCCACGGCGCCCGAGCCAACGCTGCCCTTAAAGTGGCGCGTGAACCCGTTCGGGCCGTAGACGGTCAGGTCGTATGAGCCAGAGACCGTCCAGCTTCCCGACAGCTGCTTGCCGGCCTCGACCGTGTAGGTCCGGACCGGATCGGTGGTTTTGCCAGAGCGCACTTGGAACACTGCACCCGCGCTGCCGCTGTTGACGAAGCGCAGTTCGACCGTGTTGGTGAAAGCCCGGACCGCGCTGTAGACGTCCAGCTCGTAGGGCAAGGCGCGCGCCGGGCGGACGCCCTTTTCCTGCGGCGGAACGCCGATGATCACGTTGTTCGCCGTAAGATTGACGTTCGGCGGATTGACGGCGCCGGAAAGCTCTCCGATCGAAGGCAGGAAGTGCGTGGTGGACGGTAGATCTAGGCTCAGGACTCATTGATTGAGATAGAAGAGGACGGCGGCTGCGATGCAGATGGCGGAGAAGAAGGTGTGGGCGCATCGATCATAGCGGGTTGCGATGCGCCGCCAGTCCTTGAGCTTGGCGAACATGTTCTCGATTTTGTGACGCTGGCGGTAGAGCGTCTTGTCATAGGCAATGGGAAGCTTGCGGCTTCTGGTTGGCGGGATGCAGGGCTCGACGCCCCTGGCCTTCAGCGCGGCGCGGAACCAGTTGCTGTCGTAGCCCCTGTCGGCGATCAACATTGAAGCGGGCGGTAAAGCCTTGAGCATCAGCCGCGCGCCCTTGTGGTCGCTCATCTGGCCCTCCGAGAGCAACATGACGAGGGGCTTGCCGGCGCCGTCGCAAACGACGTGGAGCTTCGAGTTCAGTCCGCCTTTCGTGCGCCCGATACGGCGGGGAAGAGCCCCTTTTTGAGCAGGCTCGCCGCTGTGCGATGCGCCTTCAGATGCGTGGCGTCGATCATGATGCGCTCGGGCTTTGGACCTTCGCCAGCGAGCGCGGCGAATATGCGGTCGAAGACGCCGAGCCGGCTCCAGCGGATGAAGCGATTGTAAAGCGTCTTGTGCGGCCCGTAATCCTTGGGCGCATCTTTCCATTGCAGGCCGTTGCGGATCACATAGACGATTCCGCTGACCACCCGACGGTCGTCAACCCGCGGAACGCCATGCGACAGAGGAAAATGCGGCGCAAGCCGCGCCATCTGCCGCTCGCCCAACAAAAACAAATCACTCATCCCAGCCTCCCCATGCGGAGACCAGGAATCACATCTCAGGCAAATTTAATAGGTCCTGAGCCTAGATCGACCGTCTTGTCGTTCGGGTTCTTGAAGTTGAACACGGACGTCAGGTCGCCGCAGACGGCGCGGCGCCAGGGCGAGAGGTTGCGCTCGTGGACCCCGAAACGCTTCTCGATGAACTGGATCACCGAGGTATGATCGAAGACCTGCGAGTTCACATAGCCGCCCTTGCTCCAAGGCGAGATCACGAGGCACGGCACGCGGCTGCCGAGACCGATCGGGCCGTTCGGCGTCGAGGTCGTGACGATTTCGAGGCTGTAGTCGACCGTCGACGCGCCGAGGTCGGGCGCAGCGGGGAACGAGGACGTCGCCGGCGGCGAGGGCTGAACGAGGTGGTCGAAGCTGCCGTCGGCTTCGTCATAGTTGACGATGAAGACCGTCTTGCTGAACAAGTCGGGCTTCGACACTAGGATGTTGAGCACCTGAGAGATGTACCAGGCGCCATAATTGTTGGGGAAGGAGGCGTGCTCGCTGTATCCGGCCGGCGCGACCAACCAGGTGACCTGGGGCAGCGTGCCCTTCTTCACGTCTTCCTTGAAAGGTTGGAGCAGGCTTTCGGCCCAAGCCTCCCACGCCGGGGCCGGCGCGCTCGCTGGAGGTTGGGTGGAGGTTATCTGCGTCCCGGTGCAGGCGTTGTCGAAGAGCGAGGTTCCGGTGCGCGCCGCCGCGTATTGGGCGAAATAGAGCAGCGAATTGTCCGTGAAGTTGCCGTCGAAATTGTTGGCGGGCGACCCGTCGCCGAAGTCCGGCGCGAAGGTGGCGCCTTCGAGTCCTGATAGATCCGCCAGGTCACGCCCGCCTTGTCCAGCACCTCGGGCAACGTCTCCCACGCCAGATAATGGCCGAGGGGGCTAAGGCCGTTGTCGGTGATCGGGCCCGAGCCGAAGCCGTCCGTGCCCTTCGCGCCGAGATAGTTGACGTTTCCGACGGAGCCGGTCCACAGGTAATAGCGATTGGGATTGGTCGGGCCCATGATCGAGCTATAGTAGTTGTCGAGCACAGTGAAGGCGTCGGCCAGCGCGTAGTGATAGGGAATGTCGTCGCGCGTGAAATAGCCCATCGCCAGCGGGCCCTTCTGGATCGCCCAGTTGTCATATTGCCCAAGGTTCCAGGCGAGGTGCGTGCCTTCCCAACTGTGGTCGGTTCCGCCGATGTAGGTGAAGCCGAGGGTCGTGAGCCCGGGGCTGATTTTCGAGGGATCGATACGGAAGGGCGGGATCACGGGAACGCTATTCGCCGGGCCGCCGAGATTGCCGGAATTGGCCGGCACGCCGAAGCCGGCGCCCGCCGGCTGCAGGAACACCGAGGCCTTGACGGCGCCGCCCGACTGAAGCGGCAGATTGATCTGGACCGCGCGCGGATCGGCAAAGCCGCGCACCCCGCGCAGCGTGCCGAAGTGATGGTCGAACGGACGGTTCTCTTGCATCAAGATCACGATATGCTCGACGTCCTTGATGGTGCCCGTGCGGGTTGTTGGCCGGGATCGCAAGCGCCTTCGCGACGCTGGAGTCGAGCGTGCTGGCCATGGCGCCGGTTCCCAGCATTTGCAGGAATTGACGGCGATCGGTACTGTTCATCGGATTAAGTCCCCCAGGTGCAATATTGCGTGATCTGCATAGAAATTTGTCATTGCGGAGTGATGAAGCTAAAGCTAAGGAACTGTGATTGAGCTTCATCATTGCGAATCCGAGGCGGACCCCGCCGCCAGCGAGTTGCGCCGCATCGACGAACTCACGCGGGGTCGTCGGCACGCCGAGGCGCTGGCGGCCGCCAGCGCGCTGCTGCAGCGCGCCCCGTCGCAACGGGCCGCGCTGTATTGGACGGCGCTAAACCAGCGGCTGCTCGGTCAGGCGAAGGATGCGCTCGCGACGCTAGACGCGTTTGAGCGGGCGCATCCGAACTACAGCCTCCTTTTTCAAGAGCGGGGTCATTGCCTCGCGGCGCTGGGCGACCCCTCGTCCGCCATCGCGTCTTTCGAACGCGCGGTCGCGCTCAATCCGGCCCTGGCGCCGAGTTGGGGGATGCTGGAGCGACTGCTGAGCGCGGCCGGCGAGCCGCAGAGGGCGAGCGTCGCGGAGCAGCGCCTAGCGAAGCTGCAGGAGCTGCCGCCCGCGATCGTCGAGGCGGGCGGCCAATTCTGCGACGGCGAGCTTGCTGCGGTGGAAAATCTTCTGACAAGTCACATCATCAGAGAGGGAAGGCATGTCGAGGCGCTGCGCCTGCTTGGGCGGGTCGCGCAACGGCGCGGCGCGGCGGATCGGGCCGAGGAGCTTTTTCGCGAGGTGGTCGACGCTGCGCCGGGTTACGCTGACGCGCGGTTCGATTACGTCAGCATTCTAATAGAGCGCCAGAAATATCCGGCGGCGCTGGAGCAAGTCGAGCACCGGCTGCGGACCGCGCCGTCTGACCCCGAGGCCCGATTTTTTCGCGCCACCATACTCGCGGGCCTCGGACGCCACGACGAGGCGATCCCAATCTTCAGCGAGCTGCTCTCGCAGACGCCGCAGCGCAATCACCTGCGGATCGTGTTGGGCCACTCGCTGAAAGCGCTGGGCCGGAACAATGAGGCCGTGCAGGCCTACCGAGACGCAACCAGCGGCCAGGCCGACATCGGCGATGCTTACTGGAGCCTCGCCAACCTGAAGACCTATCGTTTCAGCGACGACGAAGTCGCGCGCATGCGGGGCCTTGAGGCGCTATCTCGCCCGGGACTACCGGATCGCGCACACCTTTGCTTCGCGCTCGGAAAGGCGCTGGAAGATCGAGGCGACTACGGTGGGTCCTGGGCATTTTACGAGCGCGGCAATTCGCTGATGCGGGCGAAGAGCGGCTACCGTCCTGAGGCGATTGAAGGCGCCGCCCGCCGCCTTCTCGAGGTATGCAGCGAGGAATTCTTCGCCGCCCGCACCGGCGCCGGCGCAGCGGCTCGCGACCCGATCTTCATCGTTGGGCTACCACGTTCGGGCTCGACGCTGCTCGAACAGATCCTGGCCTCGCACCCGGACGTCGACGGCACGCAGGAATTGCACGACATCCCTCGCATCATTTCGGAATTCCAAGGACAGGGATCAAACGGCCGCGGTGCGCGCTACCCGGACCTGCTGCGGGACCTCGATCCACTCCTATTCGAGCGCCTCGGGGACCGCTACCTGGACGAGACCCGTGTCTATCGACGCGGGCGGCCGCGTTTCATCGACAAGATGCCGAACAACTTCCGGCACATCGGCTTGATCCACCTGATGCTGCCGAATGCAACGATCATCGATATTCGACGCGAGCCGATGGCCTGCTGCGTCAGCAACCTAAAGCAGCTCTATGCGAGAGGACAGGAGTTCTGCTACGGAATCGAGGAGATCGCACGGTATTACCGGACGTATCTGGAGTTGATGCGTCACTGGGATCGCGTCCTGCCGGGGCGGGTGCTTCGGGTCAGCTACGAGGACCTGGTCGAGGACCTCGGCGCCAGCGTGCGCCGGATTCTTGCCTATTGCGGACTCGAATACGACCCGGCATGTCTGGCGTTTCACCGCAGCCAGCGCGCGATAAACACCCCCAGCTCAGAACAGGTGCGCCAGCCGCTCTTCCGTGAGGGAATCTCCCAGTGGCGGAACTATGATCCCTGGCTAGATCCGTTAAGGAAGGCGCTGGGCGACGCAATCGTTCGCTACCGCGATTAGCGCAGCGGCGGAATTGCTTATCACGTCGTCTTGCGGCGGAGCGACATAGTCACCCGCAAGCAAGAGAAAGTCATCGCAAAAAAAGCAGTGCAAGCTTACCCGAAAATCTGAGTTTGAGCCGTTACCGGCGATCCGTAAAGAACAAGCTGAAGGAGGCCGCCATGGAGCCGTCAGGCGATAATCGCTTTTCCAACGAATGGGTTGGAAGACATCCCCGTTTTATTCCGTGCCCAAGTCTAATTAACTAGCGTTAGGCGATCTCAGATTGTAATTAGAATAACTACATTGAACAAATTTTCGATTTACATGATTATTGTTTCCTATTATCGATTCAATACATAAGCAAGCCAGCCAGCGAAAACAACCTCGTCGCAAGCCAGCCAGCGTCTCACACTTTCAAGAGGCTGGATCATGTCAGTCGCACGAGCGCGGCCGTGGTGACCGTCGCGACTTTTTTCGCCATAGCGCCGGTTCGAGGACAAACGGTGCCGAGCTCGCCTCAAGGATCAAATCCCCCTGAACCCGCAGCTTCGGCGCCCGATTCTGCGTCGCAGGCGGCGACGCAGAATCCGGGTCTGAGCAGCGTAATTTCTCTCGATCAGATAACGGTGACGTCGACGAAAACAAACGAAGAGGTGATCAACGCTCTCGCCGCATCTAGCGTTGTCGACACATCGCAGATCGATATTTTGCAGCCCTCGAAAATGTCCGGAGTGTTGCAGGACATTCCGGGCGTCACCACGCGGGAAAGTCAAAACGATCCGGGGCAATCGGTCAACATTCGCGGGTTGCAAGATTTTGGGCGCGTCAACATTCTGCTCGACGGCGCGCGGCAAGACTATCAGATCTCAGGCCATAACGCTAACGGAACCTATTATCTCGATCCGGCTTTCGTTGGCCGGGCCGACGTCACCCGCGGACCGGTGTCGAACGTCTATGGGTCAGGCGCGATCGGCGGAGTTGTTTATTACACGACGAGAGGGGTCGATGACGTCCTCAGCCCCGCTCAGAATTATGGCGCGTCGCAGACGACGGGCCTAGGCTCGAACGGCCAGGAAATTCTGACCAGCACGTCAGGCGCCGCCCGGCTCGGGACCATCGCCGATCTCTATGGGCAATTCGTCTATCGCGGCATCGCTTCCTATTATGACGGCCTCGATACGAAGATCGCGGACACCGGAAGCACGCTCGCGGGCGGTCTGTTCAAACTCAACTTCCGTCCCATCGACGGCCAGCAGATCATCTTCACCGCAATGACGCAGGATTATAATTTCGCCAACAACGGGACGAGCGATGTAGGCGCCCGCTGAGGCGACTACGTTACGACCAATAATTTCACGCTGGGCGCCACATTCAGCAGGCCCGATCTGCCATTGGTCGATTTAAGCGCCAAGGTCTATTACACAACCACCGAGAACAGACAAACGTCAATCACCCCGGACGCGACCTACAGCGCCTTAGGAGTGGTCCCCGGCGATCCGCTCGCGGATTCCATGTCGACGGTCGGTTTCGACGTTCACCATACGTCCCGCTTCTTGACGGGACCGTTCAGCCACGAACTGACCTATGGCGGCGACAGCGCGTGGGATCACGTTAGCACGTTCGACGATGCGGGAGGATTTATCTCGGCGCTCACGCCGTCTGGATCGAGGCGGCTCTCGGGCGCCTTCGTTCAGGATCAGGCGGGCTACAATGGCTGGCTAAGGATCATCGGCGCCCTGCGCTATGACGACTATAGTCTGCAAGGCGGAAGCCTACATACCGGCGGGTCGCATCTGTCGCCGAAGCTCACCATCGGCATCACGCCAATCCAAGGCTTTGAGATCTACGGGCTCTATGCGGAAGGTTATCGCGCGCCTTCCATAACCGAGACGCTTATCAAGGGCGTCCATCCCTTCCCGGCGGAGTCCCCCTTTAGCGCCGGCTGCGCAGTGATGCGCCCGGACAACGGTCGAGTCGATCATCTGAACGCTCTCGCCGACGCCCTCGGTCTCGTTCAGGGCGTCTAGAAAGAGTTCCCATAATCCGGCGAGCGTCCAGCGCCGGAACTGCCGGTAGACCGACGACCACTTGCCGAAATGTTCGTGCAGATTCCGCCGCTGCGCCCCGGTGCGGGCGATCCAGAAAATTCCATCGAGAACAAGACGGTGGTCCTTCGGCCGTCGCCCGCTATGTGCACCGCGAACCGTCACGAAGGGCTCAAAACAGGCCCATTCCTCATCGCTCATCAATCCCCGAATCAAGCCCGCCTCCTTGCCAAAGCGACCTTGAATCAGATCCTTGCCACGATGGGAATCCTATCCGTCAACAGGTCCTCGTCGCCCCAGCGGGGTGACATACGAAGGCTTCGAACTCAGTGCGTTGCGCAAGCGCTGGGCTAGGGCGTTGCGTCGCCTGTCGTCTCACAACGGGTCGTCCGCTGCGAGGAAGCGATGAACGGATTCTCCGATTCGGTTATGTCCGGCGCGGCGGTGAAAGGCAGCCAAGTGCCGAGGTCGTTCGCATCGACGATGCAGGCGTCATCCTGGCTTACTTCGCCGATCCGCTTCCCGGCGAAACGAGCGCAGCTAATGGCCTGCTCGACGCAGACGCGGCGACCGAGACCGCCTTGCGAAGCCGGGCGTTCTCAGCCGCAAGCTCCTTGAGCCGCTTGAGGCTGGCCGCGCTTCAGTCCGCCATATTCCTTGCGCCGCCGATAATACGCAACCTCCGTTAGGCCTTCACGGAGGATCACTTTTCAGGGGAAAGCCATTCCCGCTGAGGAGAGGTATAAACGCTAACTTTGCTTATGCTCGCTCGGCTCCTTACGGCGTAAAGAGAAACCCGAAAAAGCCCGGGCGCGGATTTGCCTGACCCGCGGAGACGCCATACTCGCCGCCCGGGCTAACGCCGGTGACCACCACCTGCGTATTCCCTAGGCCATTCGCCTTCACCAGCGCATAAAGTGTGGCGGCATCCCTGGGCGAGATGCGCACGCAGCCATGCGAGACCGGTTTGCCAAGATTCTTTACGTCTAAGCTGCCGTGGATGGCATGACCGTCTTTCATAAAGAAAATGGAATGGGGCATCGCGGCGTTGTCCCACTCTTTGCTATGCCAAATTTCGTTCATAGAGGTGGCGGTATAGGTTCCTGATGGAGTTGAATATCCCTCTCGGCCAGTTGAAACCGGCCATTCATATGCTTCCGCCCCATCCAAAAAAACTGTCATTTTTTGATTTGTTTTGTCGATGTTGACGAGGACGGCAACTCCCGCTTCGTCAGAGTGATTAACGCGGGCGTGGCCGGAGCCCGCATAAACCGACGCCGGAAATAGGGCCGACGCCATGGCGATGGCTGTCAACAAAAGCGCAATTCTCATCGATTGATTCGAGGATGTGCACATATGCGGCTCCAAGGCTGCGAAAATGAGGATAGGCCCAACCCCGGCAAACGCAAACGTCCGCGCATATTTTTTTCGCGCCGCCCCGCTCTGGCTTGGTGCGGCTCGGAAGAGGCCAAATTGTCCGAACGAGCCATTGCGCGGGACCGGCTGCCTCGAACGCTCCATCGGCCGCGTTTCAGGCCGTGAGTTCGGCCAGGCCGTCGCCTACGCCGGGACCAACCACGGTCCGAATCAAAATATCATGAGTTCGGAACGAGCGGGACTCCATTACGACTATTCTGTCCCCCGCGACCATGACGACCGAACCTGAAATTGAAAAAAATGACGGGCAAGTTCGCCGCGCGTAGTTGCGCTCTCGTCAGCGATCATGGCGCCCTGCAAGGCTAAGATCACGTAATGCGGCAGCGTAAGACCGCAGATCGGCGTGACCGGCCTATGCGGTGCAAAGGCGTATGATCCTGAGATAGACCTTGTCGAGATGCGAGGTCGCAGGGCGCTTTGGCCGGCCTCGGCGCAAATCCGCCGCCATCTTCGGCCCAAAATTATTCACCCAGCGCCGGACGATCTCATAAGAGAGGGAGATCCGACGCTTCGCCGACAAATCGACGTGGCAGAAGCTCAAGCTTCGCAAAAAAAGACGCCCTCAAACCGGACGGTTTAAGGGTGCCATCACATCAGATTTAAATCGCGCGCCTTATTCGGTGTAAGGCTGATTGTTCGGCGCGGCGGTGAAGTCGAAAGCGTCGAACAAATCGCCAATCGCCGGGCTATTGGTCGGAACGTAAGGATTTCCCTTCGTGGCCGTCGGATTGGGCAGGTTGTCGCGGCTGCGATCCGTCAGCGGCTGGAGCTTCCAGTTGCGCTCAATGAACTTCAGGATCGATACATGGTCGGAATAGGTGTGGTTGACCATGCCGCCGGTTGTATAGGGCGAGAGGATCAGCAGCGGAATGCGAGGTCCGTCGCCGAAGAAGTCTATCGTCTGGATGAAGCCGGAGTCCCAATATCCGCCAGCTTCATCCCAAGTGATGAACACGGCTGTCGTGGCCTTCAGCTTCGGATTGGCGTCGAGAGCATCGAGAATTTTCTGGGTATAGGCCTCGAAGAGATCGATCTTGGAGGTCTCCGGATGACCGTCAAGAATGCTGTCTGGCTTGCCAAACGAGACCGACGGCAGCGTATCGTTATTGATGTCGGCGATCAGATCAACGGTGTCTTTGATATGCTCCATCCTGACCGCGGGATTAACCATGATCGATGTTGCATACAAGAATGGATTGCAGATCAGGCAGTATGTGGCGCCAACTGCATGCGCGGGGTCCGCGATGGCGGCGGCAGCGAAATCGGGGTTCGTCGGATTAGCGGCGACAGCGTCGTTTGAGAGGATGACCGCGTCATTGAAAGACCCCCCGAAATAACCCCAGGAAATCTTCTTTTCGTTCAGCTCATCGCCAATAGTTCTGAGTGGCGAAGGCGGAAGGTTGTTGCCGCCGGACAGCGCGCCATTCGGGAGAAAGCCAGGGTTGGTGTTGTTCACCATATAATAGTGATTTTCCTGACAATTTGGCTCGGCGTCGTAGGGAAGAACATTGAGGTAATCGATAATCGGCTTGATGCCCGGCTGGGTTACGTCCGAACAATTGGCGAACCGTTGATCAGAAATGTATTGATTGACGGTCCCCCGGACAGGATTAGGGTTGGCGATGAGCGACGCTGGCGGCGTGGTCGGATTGCCTTTGCCATCGGTCCAGAAGACGTCATCGCCGGTGCCAAGCATTTCGTGATTGATGGCGGTGCCGCCGGGCATCGATTGATGCATGTTATCAAGGAGGGTGAACCGGTCCGCGAGAGCCTTCAGCAGCGAAGCCTGTTCTTCCTCGGCGTCGAGGAATCCCATTGAATTGCCTTCGCTCTTATCCGTCGCGGAAAAGGTCGCCATCACGAAGGGGAACAGATCGTTGAGGCAGCCCGACGTATTGTCCTTGGTCACCGAGGAGAGTTTGCAATCCTGCTGTTGCCGGTTCGGAAAGAACTCGTGCTTCGTGTCGCCGGTGTAATCATCGTCGCTAATGTTGGCCCCAAGCAGCACGTAGGGTCCATTCAACGTGCCGGCTCCGGGAATGCGCGTATCCAACACACCGTTCGGGAGACCCGTCGCGCCTGTCGTCAGCAGACTAAGATCGTCCTTTTCGACATCCGCCTCAACGGCGGCTAAGGCGATTGAGTTGAACGGTCCGTCTTGCTGCGCAGTGGTCGTCTGCGCAGTCGGCGCCGAACGGGTGTTCGGTTGAGGCATCAGATTGGACGCGCCGTAAGGGGTCTTAGAGGCCGTCGGCGCGCCGATGTAGTAAACATTCTGTGGCCGAACCGAGAACTGCTGAGCCAAGGCGAAATTAGGCCCCGGTTGGCCGTTTTCCTTGACGATGCCCTTGGATAGAAGGTTCGAAATCGTCTGGCCTTTGCCCTTCGGCTTGTAGACGCCGAATGTATGATCAAGACCGCGATTTTCGCCGATCAGGATGACGACGTGTTTAATCGGGCTTTTGGTTTCCAACGAGGCCGCGGCGTCTGTGCCGGCCGCATAGCCGGTGGTGCTCGACGCGAACGTCGACAGCGCGCACAACGCAGCGGTGAACCGCCACGTTCTGCCGGCATGAGGGTTAGACTGCATAACTACTCCAAAAATGTCTACTTCCGCTTACCCCCAGGCGGTGAACCATTAGGATACATACGTGACAATATTATTGCGGAAGCAACTATTTTGTAAGACTGGCTGAAGCCGGCGCGACTTGCGAACGCCGGCCAACCCCGCTGAAACGGAATTACAGTTCAGGGCCGCCAATCCGATGATCGCCGACCTAATGCCAATCGCGCCAGCCGCCGTCAGGCTGCTGGGCGTTGCGATTGGCCCCGAGCGCCATCGGGGCCATCGCCGTGGTTGGGGATTTGGCGGCGTGGGCGCCCGGGCGGCGCCTCGCCCACGAGCTTAAACGCGGAGGGATGGATAACTACGTCGGTCATATTTAATTTGTGGCCCAGAGACCGATTGCAGCGCCGAAATCGCCACCGGAACCAGCGGAGCGCCAAAAGCCTGCAAGAAGCTCGTGAAGGAATCACTTAGATTCTTCACGTTGGCGCCGAGGTCGGCCTTGACGATATTGCCACGTGCCTCACCGCCATGCGTTATCATACAGCTTGGCGTCGCGATCGGTGAGCATGGTTCTGAATATAGAGGCTGGCGCGCTGTCGTGCAGTCTCGGGTTCAAAAACCCGGTAGCGTTCCTGTTGGATATCGGCATTTGAGGTCATGCCGAGACCCCCTTTGTTGGAGTCCTTCAGGACGTCTTCGCCAACCAAGCGCCGGGGCTCGGTTACCGCATCAGCACCCGACTTACGCCGCCCGCGGCTTCCGCTTCTCTATTGAGGCGCTCCGGGTCCAGCCTAGTCGGTCTGAGGGTCGATGCTGCCGCCGCGAAGTTCGATTGCCTCGGCCAAAACCTGCAAGGGTTGGTCCGCAGGGGCACCCGTTAGGCTTTCGAAAGCCTTCGCCGCCTTTCCGAGCCCCTGGCACACAAGGCTGATGGTCGTGCGCTGGGGGATGCTAGCGTCTCTGACGCGCGCGACCGGCGGGGTGCATGTCTTGCCTCGGATATTCTATGCTCGATCGAGGGGATGGGCCGCCTTAGACAGTGGCGACAGGACATGGCGGCGGTCGCCTAAAGGCGACATGCGGGGCAATAGCCGACGACTAACGTCTCGGTCAATTGCAACAGCGAAGCTAGATGCCTTTTCCTTCGATGCCGCCCAGAGCCTTTTTGTTAGTGGAGAACCATTCGGCTTCGGCGCCGGGCTTAGGCAGGATGAGGCCGTATTCCATGGCCGTGTTCGGATCTATTTCAGTCACGCCGAGCACGAGTTCAATTTCCGCTTTTCCTGTGATGCGCGAAAAGCTCGCGCTAATTTTCCGAAGCAGGATTTGCTTAATATCGATTGATCGCCCGGATCTGATCAGGCCGGTGATCAGCACCCTTTCGATATCCTCTTTACCCGCCGTGAAATGGCGGCCCGCGGGAATATCCAAGAATATAACGTGGACGAATTCGCGGGGAGCACCTGTAGCTTCGATATGATGGACGGTGATCGCTTCAGCAATCTCAGCGCGTTGGGACGCAGTGAGCATCCCGGCAACCCCTTCGACATGATAGACAGGCATTCCATTTACCTCACACTTTTAAAACGGCCCAGCGACCCATGAGATAGCCTCCCGGAATTGATCGCCGGGAGGCCCATCGCTCAATCCACCAAGGCGGCCTTCTCAATCACTGCGGCGACTTCCCCTGCGTGAACAACGAGCGACGCGTGGCTGCCGTTCACATCCGTGACCTTCGCCTTCATGCGGGCGGCGAACATCTTTTGAGCCTCGGGCGCGATCACCTTGTCCTTGGTGGTAAGAACATAGAACGTCGGCTTGTCGCGCCACGCAGCCACGTCGACCGGGGCCTCAAAGGCGGTATGGTTCAGCGGCAGCTGGGAGTTTGCCAGAGCCTCAGCGATATTGATCGGAAGATCTGCTGCGACGGCCGATGGAAAGACTTTGGGGTCGATATAGAGATTACCCTTTTCGTCCGGGTGGATGGCGCTCGTGCCCTCAGTAGCGGGACCGGCCTTTGAAAGCGATGCGAGCGACTCTCCGACGTCTGGAGCAAAAGCGGAAACGTAGACAAGCGCCGAGACCTTGGGATCGTTTCCCGCTTCGGTGATCACGACGCCGGCCCACGAATGGCCTACGAGTACGGTCCGTCCCGTTTGAGCGGCGAGCGCCTTCTTGGTGGCGTCAACGTCGGCGGCCAGCGACGTCAACGGGTTCTCAACGAGAGTCACGTTGTAACCCTTCTTGGTCAGGATGTCGGCCACCGGCTTCCAGCTCGTCTGGTCGACGAACGCTCCATGGACCAACACGATGTTGTGGGCCGCCCCCTTGGGGAGTTCGGCTGCGCGGGCCGAGGCGGAGAAGGCTGCGCCGGCAAGAAGAGCGATGGCTGAGAGCATAAGATTTTGCATTTGGTATTCTCCTGTTGATTCAACTGATCGTCGCCAAAACCAATCCTGTGAAGCGACGCCCCAGAGGGTGGCGGAACGGCGTGGTCCAAGATGTCTAGAAAGGTTCCGCGTTGCGCGAATGCATAGCGGATCGTAGCGAGCGAAACAGAACCGCATCTGACGTTGCGGCAAGCTCGCAATTCATGTGCAGTCGGAAGGGCGCGCGTGGGAATGGATCGTGAA
Organism: Methylocella sp.; assembly: GCA_037200525.1. Lineage (NCBI taxonomy): Bacteria > Pseudomonadati > Pseudomonadota > Alphaproteobacteria > Hyphomicrobiales > Beijerinckiaceae > Methylocella > Methylocella sp. Next base: position 2,297,998 of record JBBCGG010000001.1, read on the forward strand.
TTGGGCCGAGCATCGCGCGACCGTTGACCGAGGTCAGCGAATTTGAGCAGAGTGGGAGCCCTTGCGGAAAGCAATACGCGCCGTCGATCGCACCGTGGATCCAATATGATCCCTCTATTGCTTCCGGCCCTTCTTCCTTTGCAACCCATCCTACCGTTGAATATTCTTCTATGAGCGCAGCGCGTAATTCTTCGCTTGCGCAGCGGCTCATGCCCCGCACCCATTTTATGACCGCGACAAGGTCGCTGGCAGGATCTGGATGATCTATGCAGGCTGCTATCTTTTCAGTGTCGGCGCAAAGCCGCGAGGCTGCGATGTCAGGATCAATGGCGGACATGAGCGCTTTAACATATTGATGTTCATCATCATAAAATGATGATATGCGCTCTTGCTTATATCTGAAACTCGCATTTTCCCGATGTCGCAAAAACCCCCTCGAACCCAGCTAAGCCCAAGAAAACAGGCGACTCAGGCGCGCGCGGTCTCCACTGTCGATGTCATTGTGGAAGCGGCAGCTCGCATATTGGAGGACGCCGGATTCGAGGGATATACGACGAATGCCATCGCAAGGCGGGCTGGCGTCAGCATAGGATCGCTGTACCAATATTTCCCAGGAAAGGACGCCATCACCATTGCTCTGATCGAGCGAGAAACGGCCGGCGTTTTGGCGAGCATTGAGCAGGCCGCTGCTGATCCCGACTGGCGCCAGGCCCTTGCAACGATGATACGTGTGGCCGTTACTCAGCAGCTCCGGCGCCCCAAATTGGCGCGACTGCTCGATATCGAGGAGCGGCGGTTGCCCAATCCCGCCCGCGACAAACGTGTGGCCGATATCGTGTTCCCGGCCGTAATTGACGTGCTTGGCCGTTCGGGGCTTGTGTCGCCGGACGTCGTTAGCACGGCGGCTCTCGACATTATGGCAATTACCAGGGGAATGACAGATGGCGCCGGCGCACGCGGCGAGCCGGCGGACGCTGACCTCGAGGGACGGATTTTCCGCGCAATCCTAGGGTATCTGGAACAGGGCGTTGTTGAGAGCGCAGCCCAATGAGATTGCTCTCGACGGCTTCGAACTCGCTTGAGCCAAACGAGACCCAGCGATTTAACTAACTATTGCGCGCTTCTCGAGGCGCCGTTCCAAACATCGCTTTGAAAGCTCGACTGAATGCCGCCTCGGATCTGTAGCCGATAGAATGGGCAATCTCCTTCACCGTGAGGTTTGAGCTTCGCAACCGATCCGAGGCCGTTGCAAGGCGCAAACGATGCAGATAGCGCAGCGGCGTTTCGCCGACAGTCTCCATAAAGAGTTCGGCGAACCGGGAACGGGACATGCCGGCAATAGACGCCAGCTCCTCGACTGACCAGTTCCTTGTGGGGTCGCGGTGAAGCGCCGCTACGGCTCGGCTCACGCGTGCGTCTGCAAGCGCGCCGACCCAGCCTTGTCTGGTTCCGAGCGATTTCGCCCATGTCCGAATGCAGCGGATGATCAAGATATCGATGAGGCGGGAAACCATCAAAGCCACTCCGGGCTCCTGCATCGTAGCTTCTACAAGAAGAAAATGGGCAACGTCCCTGATGAGGAGAGCAGACTGATCGGCGTCCCTGGCTATGTGGATAATTTCCGGCAAAAGGTTGAGCAGCGGCGCCACCCCGCCTTTATTCTCGAACTTGAATGTGGCGCTGATTGTGCGCGCGGTTATCGCTCCGCTGCCGTGTCTGAGAATAGACGCCTGCACTCCAAAGGAGTCGACTTCGAGCGCTGTCTCCGTTTCCGACTTGCGGTTAACTCCGTCGGTGAGCGCGTATCTTGCCGGGTGCGGCAAAACCGCGACATCTCCCGCCGAAAGGCTTAGCGGTGATCGTCCCTCGACTTCGATGTCAATCACGCCTTCCTGAATCACATGGATGCAGGCGGAGCTAGGTTGAAACCGCACATTGAAATCTGTCCCAAGTTCGGTCGTGAAAACCCGTTCCCCACTTAGCTGCACAAACCTGAGTATGTCTGACAGCAGATCGTTCGATGGTTGAAAATCGGACGTGGGAGCACGAACTTCGTCGTTGCTGTCATGGGTTTTCAAAGCGACATCCATTAGTTTCCGGCTCGGGCAATTCCGGCGCCTACCCATTCTGTGCCGGATTTAAATTAGGAATACCCCCACCCAAACCATATCGCAACGCCGCTTAGAAGGGGCTTTGGAGCAACGCTGAACGGCAAGGCGATTTCCGTCAGTCATGAGCTGGGTCTCGGGACCGAAGTGCTGGGGACTTGCGGCGCTGCCGCGCGTATATGACCAATTGCTGGCGATTATCCGAAATGTTCGAGCCTAACTCCAAGATGCTAAGCGTCATTGCGATCCGGTCGCGATCTAAGTGACTTCACCGATAGAGACAAAAGATGAGAGCGCGCAGCTGGAAACAGTGCGACGCTCGACGATGACGGGATCCGACTCGACTGCCAACGGTTGGGGCCGCGGAACGGAACGCTTCTGGCGCCGCTGCGGCATTTCTCCGGCGACGTCGACGCATGGGATCTTGCAGTCGTCGCCATCATTGCGTTCGACAGGCCGGGCCGGCCGCATGATCGATCTAACGCGAGACAGCGCGGAAGCGATCGGCGCTGGCGACAGATGGTTCGCTATCCCATCGCCGTTAGGTCCTCCCCTTCAAACGAAAGAAAGAATCGGACGGGGCATCATGTAATCCGGAGGCCGCGGCAGCCAACGCTCGTCAACGCTAATTTTCAGCTCACAGCATCAGCATTGACGCCAATAAAATCTAAACAAACCACGAAGACGAAGCTTTACTTAACGACGGGAAGGCGCAGATGACGCAAATAACTAAAATATCTGAGCTCGGAACCATGGGAGGCGAGCGCGCCGCGCTTGAAACAACGCCCACCCGTTACGTCGAAGGCGGCGGGATCCGCTTCGCCTATCGCCAACTCGGGCCATCGACCGGAACGCCGCTGGTTCTGCTGCAGCACTTCTCGGGCAACATCGATGCGTGGGACCCCGCCGTCGTGAACGCCCTGGCCGCCGATCGTCCTATGATCGTTTTCGACAACGCCGGCGTCGGCCGCTCGACAGGCCAAACCCCCGACAATGTCGCCGCGATGGCCCGCGATGCAGTCACCTTTATCAATCTGCTCGGCCTCTCCAAAGTCGACCTGCTGGGGTTTTCCCTCGGCGGCTTCGTCGCTCAGATCATTGCCGCCGAGCACGGACCTCTGGTCCGCAAGGTGATCCTCGTCGGCACTGCTCCGAGAGGCGGCGAAGAGCATCTGCTGGCGGTGCTCCAGGAGGCTTTCTCACACACTGAGGCGCCGGATATCCGGCTGCCGCTGTTCTTCACAAGATCTTCCGCCAGCCAAGCGGCGGGTCTAGCGTTCCTGAAGCGGGCGAAGGCCCGCACCGAAGATCGCGACGCCGACAGCGGCAAGGCCGTGACCGATCCGCAGGCCAAGGCGCTGATCACCTGGTGCGCCACGCCCGATCCCGAGCACGCCATTCTGCGCGCGATCACGCAGCCCGTCCTTGTGGCCAGCGGCAGCAACGACACCATGCTGCCGGCGGATAACGCCTACGCGATGTTCAAAGCTCTGAGCAACGCTCAGCTCATCCTCTATCCCGACTCCGGGCACGGCGCTCTCTTTCAGCACCACGAGGCTTTCGTCAGCCATGTCCGGACCTTCTTGGACGCGTAGGCGGCCGCGGCGCCGCGGTCGCCCGGCGCGGTTAAACCCCCTCGAACAAAGGATTAGCCGGACGATCCATCAGAATCGGAAGGCCGCGGCCGCCAATGCTCTCCAAAGTCTATTTTTAACTCGTGGCATCGGCGTTGATGCCTTTCCAACTCAAGGACCCCCCAAAATGAAACTTCTTCTCTCCGCGGTCGCCGCTTCCGTCTTTGCATTCGGCGCCAGCGCGATGGCCGCAGAAAAGCCTCCCATCGTCCTGGTCCATGGCGCCTTCGAAAACGCCCAGGTTTGGGGTCACGTCGCCGCCAAGCTTCAAGCTGATGGCTATAAGGTCGTGGCCGTCGATCTTCCGGGCCGTCCGGGCGCGCCCGCGGCGCCGGACAAGGTCAGCCTCGACCTCTACCGCGACACCGTGATCAAGGCGCTGCGCAAGTTCCATCGTCCCGCCGTCGTGGTCGGCCACAGCTTCGGCGGCATCGTCATCGCTGACGTTGCGCAAAAGGACCCAAGCAAGGTGAAGACCCTGGTGTTCGTCGCCGCCTACTTGCCGCAGGATGGCGACTCCCTCGTGTCGATGGCCAACAAGGATGCAGACGCCAAGATCGGCCCCCACCTGCAGATCGAGAAGGAAAAGGGCATCGCCTCCATCGAATACTCGGCCCGCGCCGATCTATTCGCCAATGGCGGTCCCGACGCGTTGCGAAAGGCGATCCCGGATCTGATTCTGGATGAGCCTCTTGCCCCGCTGGCTACCCCAGTGCACGTGACCGCCGCTCGCTTCGGCCGTGTGGACAAGGTCTACGTGCACACCGCGATAGAGTACACCCTACCGACCGGCCACACGCCGTTCCTCACCGACCCAGACGGTCTGGCCAACGCGATCGAGGCTGCCGCGAAATAAACGGTTCACGATCGGTCTAAGACGCAAGGGCAGGGCGGCCTCGCCGCTCCGCCCTCGCTATCGAGTGCGCATACAGGCCTGCTTTTGGGGATTCGCGCAGCAAGAAATGAGAAATTCAGAGCCGTTGGCGCAGAGCAGGCGTCGCTTAATTCCATCATCATATTGGTCGTACGCGCCGAAGCCTCTGACAGGATCTCTCGGCCCTTGTGGTCGTAAACGGCCGTCAGGTTGGACGGACGGGATCAGGACATGAACGAAGAAAGCGAGCAGTCGAGGCATATTCTTGTTATCGATGACGATGCCGCTATGCGCCAGATGATCGTCACTTATCTCGAAGAGAATTATATGAATGCCGTTCCGTGCTCGGGACGGGGGGATATGGTTCGTCAATTCGCGCGGAAGGAACCGAGCTTAGTGATCCTTAATTTAGTGCTCGGTCGAGAGGACGGACTCGAGTTGCTGCGCGAGATTAAATCTAACTCCAAGATCCCCGTGATCATCGTTACCGGTCAACGCTCGAGCGCAATTGATCCGGCAGTCGGATTGGAGCTGGGCGCCGACGATTATCTAACCAAGCCTTTCAGTCTTCGCGAACTTTTGGCGCGCATCCGCGCCGTGCTGCGCCGTGGGCCAATCGAGCAAACGACGCCTGACGAGGATCGGGCTCGAGGGCGCTGCCGATTTTGCGGCTGGCGACTCGATTTGCGCACGCGACAGCTGGTTGATCCCAACGATGTTCCAGTCTCGCTTACAAAGGCTGAGTATTCCTTGCTCGACGCGTTCCTCCACGCGCCGCAGCGACCGCTCTCCCGCGAGTATCTCCTCCACGCGACGCGCATGCATGACGATGTCTTCGACCGGACGATTGACGTGCGTGTCCAGCGGCTGCGGCGCAAATTGGAGATCGATCCAAGCTCACCTGCCGTCATTCAGACCCAGCGCGGAGTCGGCTCTGTTTTTACGCCGGAGGTTGAATGGCTCTGATCCGCTCGAAAATAATTGGCGGCGCGTGACCTTGCTCGCCGCCGGCTCCTCAATCATTGTAGGCTTGTTGGATGACGGGCTATCACTTAGACCAAAGGATTGGTGGGGGCAGGTTTTAAGCCGCGTTCAGAATCATGGAGAGTGATGATGTCGGGAAGAGTCTTTGGCGCAGTCGCTCTGCTTTGCGCGAGTGTGGCGTTGGGAGGCGCCGCCATGAGTGGCGCACCGGAGGACCTTGGGGTCTCGACCGCTCCCGTCGTGATGGATCATATTACAATTGAAACGTCCACGCCCTATCGACTCGTGACATCTCGGCTCAATGCCGAGGTCAGGCGCTTCTACAACAGCTATCGTGAACTCCTCAAGGAAAACAAGATTGACGAGCTTCGCGCGAAGCTGACGGAGGGCCTCGAGCCAGATGGTTTCATGATCCACTTCGTAGCGGAACAGGGCGGTTTGCTGGCGCTGGAAGGAGGACGGCAACAGGGGAACGTCTACTATCTCGGCAACGTCGTCGCCGCCGCCCAAATGACGAAGCTGAATTTTAGCGCCGCGCTCTACGCTCCTCTGCGGCTTAATGTATATGAAAACGCGCATGGCGGGACGACCTTTGAATACGATAAGCCCTCAATGCGGTTTGGGCAGTTTCACAATGCCGATATCGACAAGGTCGCCCAGAGCCTCGATGACCATATGCTGCGTCTGATCAAGAAGGTGAGCGCGTGAGGCGTTTCCAATCTTGAGCGCGGGATCACATCGGTTATGTTGAACAAAACTAATCGCAAATTTCTTCTCCCTTCGACGCCAACAAGCGCGGCGTTCGCGGCGCCACGGTTCGCTGCGCGCCGGCCGCCGAGAGGCGGTGAAGGGGAAGGGGACTTCAACATCGACATTCGGTGCGCCGTTTGTGTTTGCGCCGGGCAGATTCTGCCGCACACCCTCACGATCGAAAGAAGATAGATGATGATGATGATGAATAGACGTATTTTTTTGGCCGCGATGATGGCCGGCGCCGCCGCCTCGCTGATTTCTACCCGGGGCATGGCCGAAATCCCCGCTCCGCCGAAGGCGCGCAACGTCGTCCTCGTGCATGGACTGTTCGCCGATGGATCCAGCTGGGCCGAGGTGATCGCGCGATTGCAGGCGGCAGGCCTTAATGCCACGGCCGTGCAAAACCCTCTGACGACGCTGCCTGAAGCGGTAGCATCCGCGGAGCGCGTGCTGGCGCGACAGGACGGCCCGACGGTTTTGGTCGGACATTCCTTCTCGGGAATGATCGTGACGGAGGCCGGCATGCATCCAAACGTCTCGGCTCTTGTCTATGTGGCGGCGAGGGCGCCGGATGCGGGCGAGGACTACGGGGCGTTGGCCAAGACATTTCCGACGCCGCCTGCATCCGCCGGCGTCATCTTCGACGGTGACGAGGGGCGCCTCAGCGAGGCCGCCTTTTTGCGCGATTTCGCCGGCGACCTGCCGGAAGCGAAGGCGAAGGTGCTCTATGCCGTCCAGGAACCGTTCCAAAAGGCTCTGCTCACAGGCAGGACCACGCAGGCGGCCTGGCGGTCGAAGCCAAGTTTCTATGCCGTTTCGACGGAAGACCGGACGATCAATCCCGATCTCGAACGCTTCATGGCCAAACGCATGGGAGCCAAGACCATCGAACTGAAATCAAGCCATCTCTCGCTGATCTCACATCCCGACGAGATTACCCAGCTGATCCTGGAAGCCGCCGGACATTGAAACTAGCGACGCGGCCGGGGACCACAAAGGCGCGCAGGTATGGCGCGCCGGCCGGAATCAATCTCCTCAACGATGCTCGCCGTCTAGCCCACATAAACACGGCGGCGCAACGTTGGGGCGCGGCGCGAGGGATCGAAGATCTAGCCAATGCGACCAATGATCTCGCGAAGCAAGCGGGTGACGGATCGGTTCAATATCAGGACTTTGAGGAAATCCTCGGCCTGTTGCACGCGGGCGGCTTTTTTGACAGAGACAAAGGCGAGGGAGGCGCGCATGTCGCGCCTCCCTGACGTCATTGGGCCTGACTATTTCCCGTTCTTTTTCAGCGCATCAATCAGAAGCTTCGCGGCCGGGCCGGACGAGGCCGGATTCTGGCCAGTGATCAGCTGGCCGTCGGCGGCTGTGTGAACGCCCCAGTTCTTGACCTTGGAAAAAGTGGCGCCGAGCCTCATCAGTTCGTCCTCGACAAGGAAGGGCACAACTTTCGTCAATGCTACCTCGTCTTCCTCGCCATTGGTGAAGCCGGTCACGGTCTTGCCCGCGACGAGCAGCTTGCCGTCCGGGGTCTTGACATGACGCAGCGCGCCGGAAGAGTGGCAGACCACCGCGAAGGTCTTGCCCGCGGCCAGGAAGGATTCGAGCAGCTTGATTGAGTTTTTGTCTTCGGCGAGATCCCACATCGGCCCATGACCGCCAGGGTAGAAGACGGTATCGTAGTCCTCCTGCTTGACGCTATCGAGGCGCACTGTTCTGTCGAGCTGGGCTTCGGCGTCGGCGTCCTTCTCGAACCGGCGGGTGATGTCGGTCTGGAAATTCGGCTCGTTGCTCTTGGGATCTAGCGGCGGACGGCCGCCCTTGGGCGATGCAAGGGTGATCTGGGCGCCGGCATCCTTGAAGACATAGTAAGGCGCCGCCAATTCCTCCAGCCAGAAACCGGTCTTGCGCCCCGTATTGCCGAGCTGGTCATGGGAGGTAAGAACCATCAGGACCTTCATAATGCGCTCCTTTCCGTAGTCGTTGCAGAGTGACTCGGGTGATTATGCTAGTCGCCTGTAGGGTCGTGGTCGGAAGGCGCAGACGCTCGATTTGATTTGGGAGCCGCGTTTCCGGCCTCGCCCGAGCTGTTGCCGTCACAATGATGCGTGTCTTCTCGGCCAACGGCCTCGTGGCCTTGGACCCGATCCCCGAGTGCGGCCGGCGAGATGGGCTCTTCGCTCAGGGCTTCATTTCTAGGGCCCTCCCCAGACGATATCAAGGTCGAGCGGCTCCAATTGCGGCGGCGCATTTGGCTCGGGCGGGATCTTTGACGTCGCCGTCGCTTTTGACGAAGCTGACTACGTTTCGTGCGGCGGCGGTCGAACCTGTGCGAATTATCTGCTTTCCGGCAGCGCAATTTGGTGCTGCGATGATAGCTACAGGCGCGAAGCGGCCTAAGGTGAAAAGCGGCCATTTCCCAATTTTGGCCTCTCGGCAGCTACAACATTGACGGCGATGGTCAAGGAGATCTGATATGGAAGATCGAGAGATTCGAGCGGATCTGGACCGCCACTGGGCCGCCTCCGACGCGAACGACTTCGAAGAGGAGCATCAGATTTACCGAGAGGATGCGGTGCTCGAATATCCTCAATCGGGCGAGCGCATCCGCGGGCGGCGGAAAATACAGTCGTCTCGCGCAGCGCAGCCGAACCGGAAGCGCTTCACAGTGAGGCGGATAATCGGCGCGGGCGACCTTTGGGTCACTGAATATATTCTAACCTATGATGGGCGGCCGTCTTACACCGTGAGCATCATGGAGTTCCTCGATGGGAAGGTCGCCCGCGAGACCCAGTATTTCGGCGATCCGTTCGAACCGGGGCCTTCGCGCGCGCAATGGGTCGAGCGGATGCTTTGAAGCCTCGGCGCCGTAATGATGGCCATCTGCCGCTCGCTCGCTCCGATCTGCCGATCGATACGGCGTCCCTCGCCCGCTATCTCATTGGCAAGACGTTGGTGCGGGAGTTGCCTGAAGGCATCGTCAGCGGTCGCATTGTTGAGACCGAGGCTTATGTCGTCGGCGACGCCGCCGGGCACGCCTACCGGGGGATGACACAGCGTAATCACTCGCTGTTTCTCGAGCGCGGACACGCCTATATTTATTTCGCCTATGGCAGCTCATACATGGTGAATGTTTCGAGCGAGACGCCCGGGATCGGAGCCGGCGTCCTGATCAGGGCGCTCGAGCCGCTCGAAGGCATTCCGATCATGCAGCTAAATCGCGGCATCGAGCGCTTGCGAGACTTGGCGCGAGGACCAGGAAGGCTCGCTGCCGCGTTGCGGGTTGATCGTCGGCTTGACGGGCTCGATCTTTGTCAGGCCGGTCCGCTGTGGCTGGGACGCGATGATCACGAACCCGGCGAAATCGGGCAAAGCATCAGGATCGGCATTTCGCGGGATGCAAACCGACTCCTGCGATTTTATCTTCGGAACAGTCCGTTCGTCAGCGGTCCAAGATCGCTCAAGGAATAAGAGACTGTTACAGTCGCCCTCGTCCTTTTTTTGGAGGAGAGTGAGGACCCGGAGCCCGTTTCCTACGCAGACGCCCCCGTCCTACTGCACGAACTCCTCCGCCGCATACGAATGCGGTGGCCGCTCAGGATGCCAGGGGATAGTGCAACTCGAAAGCCGCCCTGTTCGCGTTGATAAAATCCTCGATCGTCATCAACGGCTGACCAATGATCTTCGCACCAATGCTGTCGATGCCTGCGAGGAGTCCCTCCTGCTGATCGATCGTCACGGCCTCGAAGTGCTTGCGCATCGCCGACGCATCCTGAAGGCCGAGCAGTTCAAGAAACGTCGATACGGTGGCATGCTCGTAGGGCAGGTCCTTGCCGAGGACGCGACCCACCTCCGCTGCGAGCTCCTCATGGCTATATTCAACCGGTCCGTGCAGCGCATAGGCGTTGCCCGCGTGGCTTTCCGGCTTTTCGAGGATGCCGACGATAATCCGCGCACTGTCGGCCGCGGCGAGCGGAGCAAAGCGGCTCTCCTTGCCAAAGGGCATCACGTAGCGGCCATAACGGATCTGGGGCGCGATGTAGAGCAGCCATTCCGCGAAGAAGGTGATCCGCAGATGGGTAGAGGGCACGCCCGACCAATTGAAGATCTGTTCCGAGAGCCAATGGTTCTGGGTCGCTTTGCTTCTTGCGAATGGGCGCGACTGCTTATGCGACATGTTCACGAGAAGCTCGACGCCTTGCTCTTTGGCCGCTTGGGCGAAGATAACAGCCGCCTCCACCAGCCCCCTGGCGAGGGGGTAGCAGAAATACGCACGCTGGACGCCCTCCATGGCTATGCGGACGTCGCGCAGGCTCGACAGATCGCCGAGCGCCACATGCGCGCCGAGATTCCGAAGCCGCTGAGCGCGCTCGTCGTCCCGGTGCGCGAGCGCTTTGACCTGAAAGCCGCGCTCCAACAAGAGCTTTACCGTCGGCCTGCCAGTGTCGCCGGTCGCGCCGGAAACCAAGATCGTCGTCATTGCCGCATCCCTGAGAGGTCTGTCTGAAGGCGTCAATCGCAGTGGCGCCTATCAGGAAACCTTGCCGTCGCCGGCCGGCGACCAGCTCTTTTCCGTCAGCGGCGACCAGTGAGCGTCCTTGCCGTCAAGGCGCCGCATACGAGATCCGGCCCGATCCTGAAGGACCTCATCAGCCACCGGACACGCGAAGACATTTTCACTGAGCACATATTCGCCCTCGAGACGTCCAACCGGCTGCAGCGCGGCCGTGTCGATGCGGCCATTTTCCAGCGCCAGGGCGTCAGCGACGTGGAAGCGGACGATCTTGCCGATGACCAGATGGTCGCCGACCTCTCCCATAGGGAGGATCCTTTCCAGGCGGCACTCCATCGAAATCGGCGCATCCGCCACGCGCGAAGGCTTCACCAAATGGCTGGGGGCCTTACGCAGCCCGGCCGCCTCGAATTCGTCCACCTCAGGCGCGAACTCGACAGAGGACGCGTGCATCGCATTCGCCTGCAACAGCGAAACGATGTTGACGACGAATTCTCCGGTCGCTTGGATGTTGACGAGGGTGTCTTTCAACCGCAGCCGATCCGACCTCGGCTGAATCGAGAGGCTAACCATCGGCGGCTTGCGTGAGACGACGGTGAAGAACGAGAACGGCGCCAAGTTCGGGACGCCGTCTGCGGACAGTGTGGATGCCCAGCCGATGGGCCTTGGCACGACGCTTCCGATCAACAGTCTGTAACAGGCCGTTGCGTCCATGGTTTCGGGGTCGAAGATCATCGTGCAGCTCCGCGAGAGTTTCAGGCAGATCGAATACGGTCACGACCACCGCCGTAAATGCACGACGAAGTGGAGCGCTCCGATGTCGGGTTGGTCCGCATCGACGCTCGCCGTCGCCAAATGACCGCGGGCGTTTGATCGGCCGAAACTTGGTCAGGTGAGATCAGGTTGCGGATGACGGCGGCGTCGATGATTTCGTGGGGCATCGCAGCTGAAGTAGTCAACTCCTTTGCGACCGCCGCCTTCCGCGGCCCCAATCCCGCCTGCGCCGGGGACCAGGGCTACGGAACCTTCAATCCTCATAACGACCTCTCGAAAACGGGAAAACGCCTCTCGCAGTTGCTTTCCGCACCCCGGAACGTTATGATTGCAATCATAATGATTGTATTAATGGCGATAGCAATGATTAGAGTCAAGCCGAAACGCGCGGCGGATCGAGAAGATGAAGGTTTCTAAGGCCAGAGCGTCGGTCAATCGCGACGCGATCGTCCAGGCGGCTTCCGCTCAGATTCGGGGCCGCGGATTCGATCAGCTGAGCGTCGCCGAAGTCGCTCGAGCAGCCGGCCTGACCCACGGCGCGCTCTACAGCCATTTCCCGTCGAAGGATGCGCTCGCGGTGGAGGCCACGAAGCGCGCCTTCGACGATTGCCTTCGCGATTTCACCGGCCTAACCGCCTCGGAGTTCCTGCAGCAATATCTCTCGACGGAGCACCGGGACGATCCGGAAGAGGGTTGCCCGACGGCGGCGCTGGCGTCGGAGATTCCGCGGCTGCCGACCAAGTCGCAGGCGACCTTCCGGAACGGGATCGAGGACTTCGTCGCTTTGGCGGGCGAAAGCCTCGAAGCGGTCGGCGCGGAACATGGCCATGACCGCGCCATTCTTATGTTCGCTGCGATGGTTGGCGGCGTTGCCTTGTCCCGCGCCGTCCGGAATGTTGATGAACCGGGCTCTGCCGACATTCTGCGGGCCGTTGGCGACCAGCTGCGGCTCCTCTTGTCCGTGCCTGCCTAACGCTTTACTTATTTAGCCTCGACGGTATGCGGCCGCGGAAAATCTGAGGTAGGCCCGCGCGATCGTTACATGACGCGATGTGGGCCCGCATAAAGTTAAAGTGATTGGTCTCAGACTCGACCAGAACATCGCGCATTGTTCCTCAGCATTCTCCGGATTGCACCGGTAGATCTCGCCGAATTGATTTTGCGCGCCATGGCTCCAGAGCAGAATTGGAGCTGAAGTCGAACGACGAAACTTACCACGCCTAGGCTCAGGACTCATTGATTGAGATAGAAGAGGACGGCGGCTGCGATGCAGATGGCGGAGAAGAAGGTGTGGGCGCATCGATCATAGCGGGTTGCGATGCGCCGCCAGTCCTTGAGCTTGGCGAACATGTTCTCGATTTTGTGACGCTGGCGGTAGAGCGTCTTGTCATAGGCAATGGGAAGCTTGCGGCTTCTGGTTGGCGGGATGCAGGGCTCGACGCCCCTGGCCTTCAGCGCGGCGCGGAACCAGTTGCTGTCGTAGCCCCTGTCGGCGATCAACATTGAAGCGGGCGGTAAAGCCTTGAGCATCAGCCGCGCGCCCTTGTGGTCGCTCATCTGGCCCTCCGAGAGCAACATGACGAGGGGCTTGCCGGCGCCGTCGCAAACGACGTGGAGCTTCGAGTTCAGTCCGCCTTTCGTGCGCCCGATACGGCGGGGAAGAGCCCCTTTTTGAGCAGGCTCGCCGCTGTGCGATGCGCCTTCAGATGCGTGGCGTCGATCATGATGCGCTCGGGCTTTGGACCTTCGCCAGCGAGCGCGGCGAATATGCGGTCGAAGACGCCGAGCCGGCTCCAGCGGATGAAGCGATTGTAAAGCGTCTTGTGCGGCCCGTAATCCTTGGGCGCATCTTTCCATTGCAGGCCGTTGCGGATCACATAGACGATTCCGCTGACCACCCGACGGTCGTCAACCCGCGGAACGCCATGCGACAGAGGAAAATGCGGCGCAAGCCGCGCCATCTGCCGCTCGCCCAACAAAAACAAATCACTCATCCCAGCCTCCCCATGCGGAGACCAGGAATCACATCTCAGGCAAATTTAATAGGTCCTGAGCCTAGCGCATCATCCCGAACGACATGTTCGACGACAATCTTTTCCGGTAAAATGATTTTGCGTGCGAATATAAGCTTGTTCGGTTTTCCTATAGTCAGCTGAAAGACCTCGACTGAAGTCTGACGGTTTAGCCCTCGTCTTAGGGCCCAGACCCATAAAATGGTTGGCGTGACAGGCGGATTGTGATTCACAGCTTCCGAAAGGAAGCGACTATGAATCGGGATCAATTCTGGCTGACGGACGCGCAGTTCGCGAAGATCGCGCCGCATCTTCCCACGGACACGCGCGGCAAGGCGCGCGTCGATGATCGCCGGGTGGTCAGCGGGATCATTCATGTGCTGAAATCTGGCGGACGCTGGATTGACGCGCCGCTGGAGTACGGGCCAAAGAAGACTCTCTACAATCGCTACGTTCGCTGGGCTGCTAAGGGCGTTTGGATCGATCTGTTCCACGCGCTTGCGCAAGCAGGCGGGCCGCCGGCGCAGGTCCTCATCGACTCCTCGGCGGTCAAGGCGCATTGCTCGGCCAGTGGCGGCAAAGGGGGGAGAAGAATCAGGCCATCGGCCGTTCGCGCGGCGGGCGCACAACCAAAATCCACGCATTGACCGATGCGGACTGCCGCCCGCTGTCTTTCATGCTCACCGGCGGCCAAATCGCCGATTGCTCGGCGGGCGCGGAGCTTATCGCGCGACTTCCTCCTTGCGAAATCCTCCATGGCGACAAGGGCTACGACGCAAATGCGATCCGTCGGCAGGTCGAGGAGCGCGGAGCTATGCCGAATATCCCGCCCAAGGCCAATCGCAGGTGGAAGAACTGCTTCTCGCCCTTCCTCTATCGAAACCGCAACGCCATCGAACGCATGTTCTGCCGCCTGAAAGACTTCAGGCGCGTGGCTACGCGCTACGACCGAAACGCATTAAACTTCCTCGCCACAGTCTGCATCGCCGCTACCGTTTGCTACTGGTTGTGAGTCTGGACCCTAGCCGAAAACCCCGGTCAAAACCCATTTTGGGAGTAATCTGCGAACAGCCCGCGTAACCGGCTATCTTGCGTATTTGTGTGCTCCCGATTAGGCAAAGGTCCGTGGAAGGATTGATCAAGGCGCCAGGCGGAAAGATGACAGCGCGAGCGACTTTTTTTTTTGCGCGCAAACAGACGGAGGCTTCGATGCGACGAGTTCTTGCCGCTGCGGCGATCGCCGTTTCTATTGGCGGCGGCGTCGTTTTCGGGCAGGTCGCCCCAAGGCCTGGCATGGGACCGACATCCCCGTTGGGCTCGATAAATTCCAACGCGCCGTCAGGACCAACGGGAATCCCTCTTGGCGCATCTGAATTGAATACGGTCGGGGAGAGTCCACTCGCCGGCGCCACGCCTTGCAACAGCGGAGCGGCGACAGCCGGCGAATCGGCTGGATTAAGCTCCACGTTCGACGGGGGCGGTTCGGCGACGATGGGGACCGGTTGCGGCTCCGGCGGATCCGGCCTGCCCCTCGGCGGAGCGGGAACTTCCGGCGTCGCAGGGTCGGCGCCAGGGTCCATGGGCAGCGGCATCCCGCTTGGCGCCACTGAGCTTGGCGTTCCGGGCGAAAGTCCGGAAACGACAGGCTCCCCGCCTCCCGACGTCCCAGGTACGCCTTGTCCCGGTCTGTCAGTGACGTCGGGCGCGCCTGGCATGTCCGCAGCGAGCCGCTGCTGATAAGATTGGAGCGCTTGCTAACAAGATCGGAATGGAGAGCATTCGATGCCGAAACGGCTTATTATTCTCGGGGCGGCGCTGCTGGTCATCGCCGCCGCGGTCGGCGTGACGGTCCGGCATAAGGACGAGGCGCAGCCGACTGCGCCAGCTGCCTCCGCTCCTTCGATTCCGGTTGTGGCGGCAACGGTCAAAAGCCACGACGTGCCCATTTATCTGATCGGCGTCGGCACCGTCATAGCCTTCAACAATGTCCAGGTGCGCAGCCAGATCACCGGACCGCTTATCTCGATCAATTTCCACCAAGGGCAGACGGTGAAGAAAGGCGATTTGCTCGCCGTCATCGATCCTCGTCCTTATCAAGCGGTCCTCGATCAAGCGACCGCTGATCGCGACCGCGATCAGGCTCAGCTTGCCAACGCGCAAGCCAATCTCGGCCGCTATACGCCGCTGGAGGAAAAGGGTTTTGCTACGTCGCAGCTGGTCGACACGCAAAAGGCGCAGGTGGCCGAGCTTCAGTCTAAGGTGGAGTCCGATGAAGCGGTCATCGAAAGCGCAAAGGTAAATCTTTCATATACTCAGCTGACTGCGCCAATCGATGGCGTCACCGGCATCCGGCAGATCGATCAAGGCAACATCATTCACCCCTCGGATCCGAACGGCCTGGTCGACGTCACGCAGATCCAGCCGATATCGTTGATCTTCACGCTGCCTGAGACAAATTTCACCGAAATCCAGCAGGAAATGGCCAAGGGGCCGGTCAAGGTCCTCGCCTACACTCAGGACGACAAGACGAAGCTCGACGAAGGCAAGCTCCTGCTGATCGATAACCAAATCATTCAAACGACCGGAACGATAAGATTACGAGCCACATTTCCAAATGCCCAGCACATGCTTTGGCCGGGCGAACTCGTCAACGCGCGGCTGCTTCTCAGAACTCAAAAAGACGGATTGACGATCCCTGTTGCAGCCGTGCAGCAAGGTCAGAAGGGGTCCTACGTCTACGTGATTGCGAACGATGGGACAGCGCAGATACGCCCAGTGACTGTCGCTCAGATCAGCCAGGGCCAAGCTCTCATCGATTCCGGCCTCAGCGCGAACGAAAGGGTCGTCGCCGACGGCCAATACAGGCTCCAACCCGGTTCTCGCGTTCACGAGCTGCATGGCGAAGCCGCACGTGAATCCGATCTGCAAAGCTCGGAGCAGGAAATCCCATGAACCTCTCGGCGCCATTCGTTCAGCGGCCAATAGCGACGGCGCTATTGATGGCGGGGCTGCTGCTCTGCGGCTTGGTCACTTACCGGCTGCTGCCGGTCGCCTCGCTTCCAAACGTCAATTTCCCAACCATCGCGATTTCCGCGGAGCTTCCGGGCGCCGATCCCCAGACGATGGCGTCCACGGTCGCAACGCCGCTTGAGCAGCAGTTGAGCCAAATTCCCGGCGTCACACAGTTGACCTCATCGAGCGCGCTTGGCTACACGCAGCTCACAGTACAATTCGAGCTCAGTCGCGAAATCGACGGCGCGGCGACGGATGTTTTGGCCGCAATCAATGCAGCGGCCCCATATCTGCCGACCGATTTGCCGTATCCGCCGACGATCCGGAAGGTCAATCCGGCTGATGCTCCGATAATGCTTCTGGCCCTTACCTCCGATTCGTTGCCGATGACGACAGTCGACGCCTACGCAGAAAATATTCTGCTGCCGAAGATCTCAACAATATCCGGCGTCGGTCTCGTCGGAATAGGCGGCCAGCAAAAGCCCGCGATCCGCGTTCAGGTTGATCCGCAAGCGCTCGCTTCGCGAAATATCAGCCTCGAGGATGTTCGCGCGGTGCTGAGCGAAGCGAACGTCGATCTGCCGAAAGGGACGCTCAACAGTCCGCGTCAGACGTTTACGCTCAATACGAATGATCAGCTTCTGAAGCCTGAAGCCTATGACGATCTGATCATTGCATATCGCAACGGCTCGCCGGTGCGCATTCGCGACATAGGAAAGGCGATCGACGGACCTGAAAATGATTTGCTGGGCGGCTGGTACAACAAGCAACAAGCCGTCGTTCTCGTCATTCAACGTTTGCCTGGCGCCAACGTTATAAAGACAGTGGACACTATCAAAGCGATATTGCCCCAGCTCCAAGCGTCAATCCCGCCCGCCATCAAGGTCTCGATCGCCTCGGACCGCACGCTGACTATACGCGCCTCCGTCGCCGATGTGCAATTTACTTTGATGCTGACCGTCGCGCTTGTAGTGATGGTGATATTCATATTCCTGCGCAATTTCTGGGCGACGGTTATTCCCGCCGTCACAGTGCCGCTTTCACTTATCGGCACGTTTGCGGTTTTGTACGAACTTAATTTCAGCCTCGACAATCTGTCGCTTATGGCGCTCTCGATAGCGGTCGGCTTCGTGGTCGACGATGCGGTCGTGGTGATCGAAAACATCGTTCGCTATCTTGAAGAGGGCCTTACGCCCATGGAGGCCGCGCTCAAAGGAGCGGGAGAAATCGGCTTCACGATCGTTTCGATTACGCTGTCGTTGATCGCGGTGTTTATCCCGTTGTTCCTGATGGGCGGTTACGTCGGCAAATTATTCCAGGAATTCGCCGTAACCATCAGCGTCTCGCTGATTCTCTCGCTTATCATTTCGCTCACGCTGACGCCGATGATGTGCGCGCGTCTGCTCAAGGATCAGTCGAGAAAACAGCACGGTTGGGTCTACCGGCTATTCGAGCGCGGCTTTGACGGTCTGCTGGCGTTGTACGAACGCGGCCTCAAGATCGTTCTGCGGCATCAGTTTGCGACGCTGCTCGTGATGTTGGGGACGATCGCTTTCACGGGCTATCTTTATGCCGTCATTCCCAAAGGCTTCTTTCCTGAGCAGGACACCGGACTGCTTCAGGGCATCACCGAGGCGGCGACGGATATCTCATTCCCCGCCATGGTCGAGCGCCAACAGGCGCTCATGGATGTCGTCCTGAAGGATCCGGCGGTCGACTCGGTCTCCGACTACATTGGCCCCGGAGGCTCGACGCCGACGCTCAATCAGGGGCGCGTCTACATCGTCTTGAAGCCGCTCAAAGAACGCGGCGTCAGCGCGCAGCAGGTCATGGATCGGTTGGCTCCTCAACTCGCCAAAGTGCAGGGCATCCGTCTCTTTTTGCAGGCGACGCAAGACATCGTCATTGGCGGCCGGCTCTCGAAGACGCTGTATCAATACACTCTTTCCGACCCCGATCTGGACGAACTCAATCACTGGACGACGGTCTACCTCGATAAATTCAAGACGATTCCGGGAATGATCGACGTCAGCACGGACCAGGAGAATGGCGGCCCGCTGCTCAATGTGACGGTCAATCGGGAGGTGGCGTCGAGTTTTGGAATTCTGCCTTCGACAATTGACAACATTCTTGACGACGCCTTCGGCCAGCGCATCGTCTCCACCATGTACACGGCGCTCAATCAGTATCATGTCGTTCTTGAGGTCGCGCCGAAATTTCAGTACGGCCCGGAAGCGCTTGCCGGCATCTATGTCAGCTCTTCAACTGGCCAGCAGGTTCCTCTGACCACAGTGGTGAAAAGCAATATTGAGCCGTTGCCGATCGTGGTCAATCACCAGGGAATGTTTCCCTCCGTTACGATCTCATTCAACTTGAAGCCCGGCGTGGCGCTCGGAAATGTCGTCGCGGCGGTCGGTCAATTTGATCGAGAGAGCGGCAAACCAGCATCATTGATGACGGGCTTCCAAGGCAACGCCCGCGCCTACCAAAATGCACTGGCGGGCACGCCCGTGCTAATAGCGGCGGCGCTGGTCGTCATCTACATCATCCTCGGCGTGCTCTATGAAAGCATGGTCCATCCGATCACCATCCTTTCGACGCTGCCATCCGCCGGCATAGGCGCGTTGTTGTTGCTGATGGCCGTTCGTCTCGATCTCAGCGTGATCGCCATCATCGGCATCATTTTGTTGATTGGAATTGTGAAGAAAAACGGCATCATGCTGGTGGACTTCGCGCTGGAGGTGCAGCGAAACGAACGATTGTCCCCGGAGGAGTCGATCTACCGCTCCTGTACCCTCCGCTTCCGGCCTATCCTTATGACAACCATGGCGGCGCTCCTCGGCGGCGTGCCCTTGATGCTTAACAAGGGCAACGGAGCGGAACTGCGCCAGCCGCTCGGATATACGATCGTCGGCGGTCTACTAGTGTCGCAGCTTCTGACGCTCTATACGACTCCAGTCGTCTATTTATATCTCGACCGGCTTGAAAAATGGACGCAACGCCTGATGCGCGGTCCGAAAAAGCCTGACGCGGGTGGAGCTGGCGCATGAGACCGGGCTGTCGTTATGTTCGCTTCAACCCGTTTCCCTGGATATCCGAGGCCATGGATCTCAAGAAAGAGAAGAATTTCTTTGAGACCGGCGTCATCGAATATCATCTTTCATAGTCATATGTTGATCCGGTAGGGGACGCTGATGATTTCTAGTCCCTGCATAGGACTCTGCCGCATTGATGAAAGTGTGAGCCTGTGCCTCGGCTGCGCCCGCACGCGCGACGAGATCGCGACGTGGGGAAAGACGTCGCGCGACGAACGAAACCGGGTGTGGGCTGAATTGCCTGCTCGGCGCGAGCGTCTGGGCTTGGGCTTGCACCGGCTCGGATGGAGCGTCGACGAATTGCAGTCGTTCATCGTGGATACGCTGCGATTCGGCGGCGGCGCTTGGGTATCCGGCATTTACGGCGCCGTCGCGGAGTTCTTTATCGACGAGGGAGAGCATGTCGATCTCGATACCAGAGAGCGGGATGTCGTCGCCCGCACGTCTCGAGGCGCAATCTCGTTCGAGGCGTCGGAACATATCCGAGCCTTTGCGTTCGGCTCCTCCTTAGATCCGGCGGCCCACGACGTCATCATTCTCGCGGTGTCGCGGGAGCGCGCGACGCTATTGCCGCTGTTTGGCCTGACTTGCCTTGGAGCAGATGCGGCGGCTATCGACGGCGAACGCCGGAGCGAAACGCTCTATGACTTCGGACTCGGCAGGATGGCCGCGGGGTTTGGCATCCGCACTGCGCGGCCCGATCTCGTGACGAGCCTCGGTAGATGCGTCGGCATGAAATGGCCGGAGCTGTTAGCCTCGATCGGCAGCGAACTGCTTCGCGTTTCGCCGACGCGGGTCGTTCGAAGCTCGGTGGGAAGAATAGAGGTGTTCACGCCGATCCCATCTCCGGGCGACGCATCGCCCCAAGGACCTCACACGCACTTTTTGCCGGACCATCTCGCCATCGGCGGAGATCTGCCGCCGTCCTTGCAAATTCCCGACGCCTATATTCCTTGCGCAATTCACTATCCCGCAAAGTCCGCCGTGCTCTTGTCCGATTGACGTTTCAGCGGACGATCCACGTCGTCTTGGGACTGCCCGACGAAGGCGACCTCGTTCTCTTAGGAGGAGCGACAACCCGCCGCTGGTCAAGATTTGGGAGCAAGCGCCGGCGTTGCGCGCAGCGGCGATGCGCTTAAATTATTGCCCGCAAGCGATTTTCTTCCGCGCCGCGAAAAGACTTTTCTGTCCTTCACGAGTGATGATGTGCAGCATCGTATTGATATTGCGTCTTTTTTCTATCTTTAGCGTGGGCGGGCGACATTCCCTTGACGCTCGGCTGAACGCCGTTAGAATTGTGGCGAGGCGAGGGTGCGCAAAGAGAGCGCCGCACTCGAACCATAACCCCTCAGTGCGTTTGTCATAGGCCGCGTTGGCGGATTGTCGTCAGCTAGCGTCCGCATCACCTTGGCGGGTTTTATTGGACAAATCTTTGACAATCGGCTTCATCCTCTCATAGCTCATTGATATTGCTTGTAAATATGATGAGTTAAACCATCCCTACCGCCCTATTCGGGCGGCGATTTGATTTTGAGCATTCGCGATCCAGTTTCAGCATCCACCCCGGAGACAATACGTGCCATCGTCGCTGCTTCCCACCTACGCCCGCGCCGATCTCGCCTTTGAGCGGGGAGATGGAGTCTGGCTGACTGCGACGACCGGCGAACGATTTCTCGATTTCGGCGGCGGCATCGCCGTAGCCTCGCTCGGCTATTCGCATCCCCATCTCGTTGAAACGCTGATCGAGCAGGGCGGCAAGCTTTGGCACACCTCCAACCTTTTCAAAATTCCGCAGGCGGAGCGTCTCGCCGCGCGCCTTGCGGAGGTCAGCTTCGCCGATTACGCGTTCTTCACCAATTCCGGCGCCGAGGCGATAGAGGGCGCGATCAAGACTGCGCGTAAATATCAATCGGCGAGCGGACACCCGGAAAAGTTCCACATCATCACCTTTAACGGGGCTTTCCACGGCCGGACCCTTGCGACGATCGCGGCGGCTGGCAATCCCAAATATATCGAGGGATTTGGTCCCAAGGTCGAAGGCTTCGATTCCGTCGATTTCGGCGATATTCAAGCGGTCAAGGCCGCCATCGGTCCGCAGACTGGGGCGATCCTGGTCGAGCCGATCCAAGGCGAGGGGGGCATCCGCGTTCCTGCGCCGGGATTCTTGCGCGCGCTGCGTGATCTTTGCGACGAGAAGGGTCTTCTGTTGGTCTTCGACGAAGTCCAAACCGGCGTCGGCCGCACCGGCAAGCTATTTGCTTATGAATTGTCCGGCGTCGCGCCCGATATCATGGCGATCGCCAAAGGCATCGGCGGCGGATTTCCGCTCGGCGCGTTCCTCGCCACGCGCGAGGCCGCCAAGGGTATGGTTGTTGGGACGCACGGAAGCACCTATGGCGGCAATCCCCTGGCCACCAGCATTGGCAACGCCGTGCTGGACGTCGTGCTCGCGCCCGGTTTTCTCGATCACGTCGCCTTGATGGGTTTGAGACTGAAGCAAGGCCTTGCCGGATTGAAGGACGCCCATCCCCGCGTGATCGCCGAGATTCGTGGCGAGGGTTTGTTGCAGGGCATCGCTCTGCGCGTCCCAGTCGGCGAGTTCGCCGCCGCCGCGCGAGCCGAAAAGATCCTGGTTATTCCGGCAGCGGACAATGTTGCGCGTCTGTTGCCGCCCTTGATCATCAACGAGGAAGAAATCGCCGAAGGGATCAAGCGCCTCGGCGCCGCTTGCGCGCGCTTCGAAACCGACAAAGCCGCAGCCCTGAGCGAGGCGAGCGGATGACCGCCTCCAGCATAGAGGGAGAGATCGCCATCGCCCGGCACTTCCTCGATCTTTCGGAGATTCCCGCAGTCGATCTTCGCCGCATTCTCGATGCCGCCGTTGCGATCAAGTCGCTGCGGCGCAAGGGCCAGCCGGCGGCTGAAAAACCGCTCGCCGGCAAGGTTCTGGCGATGATCTTCGACAAGCCTTCGACGCGCACGCGGGTGTCGTTCGATCTCGCCATGCGTGAGCTCGGCGGCGAGACGATCATGCTGACCGGAAGGGAAATGCAACTTGGGCGCGGCGAGACCATCGCCGACACCGCGCGCGTCCTGTCGCGTTTCGTCGATGCGATGGTGATCCGCGTTTTGAAGCATGACGATATCGTCGAACTCGCGCGCTATTCCGCCGTGCCGGTGATCAACGGGCTGACCAAGCGTTCGCATCCGTGTCAGGTCATGGCCGACGTTTTGACCTTCGAGGAGCATCGGGGACCGATCAAGGGACGCACGGTGGCATGGAGCGGCGACTCAAATAATGTTCTGGCGAGCTGGGTCCATGCCGCGCAACGGTTCGATTTCTCGTTGAATGTGGCGACCCCCGCCGAGCTCGAGCTTTCCGGCGATCTCGTGGATTGGGCGCGCCGCTTCGGAGCCCGCCTCAATCTTATGCGCGATCCTTTCGAGGCTGTTGATGGCGCGGACGCGGTGGTCTCGGATTGCTGGGTGTCGATGGGCGATCAGGACGAGGCCTCTCGCCACAATCTGCTCGCGCCTTACCAGGTGAATGGAAAGCTGATGGCCGCCGCCGCCAAGGATGCGATCTTCATGCATTGCCTGCCCGCTCATCGCGGCGAGGAAGTCACCGATGAGGTCATCGATGGCTCGCAATCTGTCGTCTTTGATGAGGCCGAGAACAGACTGCACGCCCAAAAAGGCATCCTGTCCTGGTGCTTTGGAGTTGCGAAAGCATGATGGATATGGCTTCTGCGCCGTCTCAGGGTCCTGCCTCGCGGCCGGTTTCGGATCAGGGCCTTGATGATGCGGTGCTTCCTTACGCCGTGGATCAGCTTGACGTGCGCGGCCGCGTCGTGCGGCTTGGCCCCAGCGTCGATCATATCCTCGAGCAACACAATTATCCGCCGCCGGTGGCGCGAGTCGTCGGCGAGGCTTTGGCGCTGACCGCGCTGCTTGGCTCATTGTTGAAGTTTAGCGGACGGTTCCAACTGCAAACGCGCACCGACGGCGCAATCGACATGCTGGTTGTCGATTTCGATGCGCCTGATCGCCTGCGCGCTTTTGCACGTTTCGATGCAGAAAAGCTTGCGGTTGGCGGGGACCTGCTCGGCAAAGGTCATCTCGCCTTCACCGTCGATCAGGGCGTCGATGCATCGCGCTATCAAGGGATCGTCGCCCTGGAGGGGCAGGGGCTCGAGGAAGCCGCGCATCAATATTTCCGTCAGTCCGAGCAAATTCCAACGCTGGTCCGTCTGGCCGTGGCGCAAAGGGTCGCTGGCGATGGCGTCAGCTGGCGGGCGGGCGGCCTGCTGGCGCAGTTCTTGCCAAGATCCAGCGAGCGGCAAAGGCGAGCGGATCTCCATCCTGGCGATGCGCCGGATGGGCTGACGTATGAGGCGCCGCAGGAGGATGACGCCTGGACTGAGGTCAAGGCCATCGCCGCCACGATCGAGGATCATGAACTCGTCGATCCGACCTTGTCGAGCGAGCGGCTGCTATACAGGCTGTTTCACGAGCCCGGTGTAAAAGTCTTTGAGCCGCAAATTTTGCAAGATGCCTGCCGCTGCTCGGATGATGGCGTTAGATCCATGCTGCGCGGGTTTACCGCGGAGGACCGCGCCGACATGGTGGGCGATGACGGCATGATCGGCGTCACCTGCGAATTCTGCTCGACCTTCCGCGCCTTCGATCCAAAAGATTTCGAAGATTAGCGCCTATGCGGCCGGGGCTCCGCACATGCGAGCCGGCTCATCGAATAGCTTGCCTTTTGGTTCCGGCGCGACGGCGACTGAGTTGATTCCATTTCAACCCCGGCTCAAGATCGGCGGGGCGCCGCAGGCTCTTTGGCGCCCATTTGGCGCCATTGACCGCAGACGCTTCGGTCTCAACGCGCCATGAGAGGAGACGCGACTTTGACCTGGCGAACTCATGAGGTTGTCAATCAATTTGACGAATTGACCGGTTACAACCTGTTTGCCACCGACGCGTGTCTTCGTCAGTCTGTGGAGAGAGAGGGAGCCGACTGGTTCGCGCGCGAGCTCGACGCGTTTGGCGCCCGCATCGGAAGCCCCGAAAGCTTCCGCATGGCCGATGAGGCGAACCGGCATCCTCCCGAACTGAAGACATTTGATCGCCGCGGCCGCCGTCTTGACGAAGTGACATTCCATCCAAGTTGGCACGCTCTCTTGGCGCTATGCCGCGAGCCGGGGCTGATCTCGCTTCCGTTTTCCAGTCAGCGTTCTGGACGTTGGGCGGCCTCCGTCGCCGGTCTCTATCTGCATGGTCAGGTCGAGGCCGGCACGATGTGCCCCACGACGATGACCCAGGCCTGCATTCCGCTGCTTCAAAAGGAGACTGCGCTGTGGGCGCAGCTTGGAGAAAAACTCCATTCTCGAGAATATGACGCGCGCGATATTCCCATGGAGCAAAAGTCCTCCATTCTGATCGGCATGGGCATGACCGAGAAGCAGGGCGGCTCGGACGTGCGCGCCAATACGACGCGCGCGACGCCAGTCGGCGCCGGCGGGCGCCGGGGCGAATATACGCTGCGCGGCCACAAATGGTTTTTCTCGGCTCCGATGTGCGACGCCCATCTCGTCGTGGCGCAGACCGACGCCGGTCCGACTTGTTTTTACGTGCCCCGCTGGCGGCCTGACGGTTCGAAAAATGATGTTCAGATTCAGCGCTTGAAGGATAAGATCGGCAATCGCAGCAATGCGAGCGCCGAGGTTGAGTTCTTCGACGCTTTGGGCGTCATGATGGGCGAGGAGGGACGAGGCATCCCGACTATCATTGAGATGGCCACGTACACGCGCCTCAGCTGCGTCATCGGCAGCGCCGCGATCTTGCGTCAATGCGCGGTGCAAGCAATAGCCTACGCGCGTCAGCGGCGGACCTTCGGCCATCGTCTTGTCGAGCAACCCTTGATGCGCTCCGTGCTGACCGATCTTGCCCTGGAGAGCGAGGCCGCGGCGCTGTTGATGGTGCGCCTTGCGAGGGCCTTTGAAGACAGCGGCGACCCGAGCCAACGCGCTTGGAAGCGCATCATGACTCCGGCTGCCAAATTTTGGATCTGCAAACGCGCGGTTGAACTCAGCGGCGAGGCCATCGAGGTGTTTGGCGGCAATGGTTTTGTGGAGGAGGGACCGATGGCGCGTCTGTTTCGCGAAGCGCCGGTCAACTCCATTTGGGAAGGCGCCGGCAATGTGATGTGCCTCGACGTCATGCGCGCTGTTCGCCGCGAACCCGAGACGGCGCTCGCTTTATTGGACGAGTTCGCCGCTGACGGCGGCGATGAGCCGCGCATCAAAGGACAACTGAAGGCCCTTCGCGACGCCTTGTCCCTGCCGGGCGACGAACTTGAGGCGTTAGGCCGGAGATTTGCCCAGCGTCTCGTGCTGACTGCTCAGGCCTGTCTTCTGCGTCGCCAAGCCCCGGCTATGATGGCGGAGGGATTTCTCGCGACGCGCTTCGATGGGCAATGGGGTCGCGTCGTCGGAGCCGGAGATATGCGGCGGCTCGACGTCGATGCGCTGCTCGAGCGGACTTATCCGCTCTGACCTCGCCAAATGTCGCAGAATCTTACAGCGACGCGCCGCCCGCTCGAGGCGCAACCCCGCGACCCTCTGGTGGAAGTTTGCTTGTGCGCCCATTGAATTACGATCGGCATGTATTATGATATTGGTCAGATAATTTACCAACGAGCCGCGCTTGTCGCACTCTGAATGAGGCCTAATCTCATGCCGACCGTCGATCCAGTCGTCATTGTTTCCGCTGTCCGTACGCCGCTTGGCCGGTTTATGGGGGAGCTGTCCGGTCTCTCCGCTTCGGCTCTTGGAGCGCACGCGATCCGCGCCGCGCTGGATCGCGCGACGCTTTCGTCCGAGCGGGTCGACGAGGCGCTGGTTGGTTGCGTGCTGCCCGCCGGACAGGGGCAGGCTCCGGCGCGCCAGGCTGCGCGTCGCGCTGGACTGCCGGATGCGACGGGCGCGACCACAATCAACAAGGTCTGCGGGTCCGGCATGAAAGCGACGATGCTCGCGCGCGATCTGATATTGGCGGATTCCGCAAACATCGTTGTCGCGGCGGGCATGGAGTCAATGTCGAACGCGCCCTATCTGCTTGGCAAGGCGCGCGCCGGCTACCGGTTTGGGCATGACCGCGTCCTTGACCATATGCTGCTCGATGGACTCGAGGACGCTTATGAAGCTGGACGCTCCATGGGCGATTTCGGCGAGGCGGCCGCGCAAGCCTATCAGTTCACCCGAGGCGATCAGGACGCCTATGCAGTGGAGACGCTGACGCGCGCTAGAACGGCGATCGAGAAGGGCTATTTCAAAGCCGAAATCGCGCCCGTTCCGGTCACGGGAAAGAACGGGGAGCAACTGATCGAGAATGACGAGCATCCGTTAAAAGTCTCGCCGGAAAAAATTCCGAAGCTGAAGCCTGCTTTCCGCCCGGATGGAACAATTACGGCGGCGAGCGCCTCCGCCAACGCTGACGGCGCAGCGGCGCTGGTCCTGACGAGAAGGTCTCTTGCTGAGCGCGAGGGACTGCCGATCCTTGCCGAGATTACGGCGCACGCAACTCATAGTCAGGAGCCCGCCTGGTACACGACGGCGCCGATCCCGGCGATCCGTAAATTGCTCGATAAGGCAGGCTGGGCGGTTGATGATGTTGATCTTTTCGAGATCAACGAGGCCTTCGCCGTGGTCGCTATGGCGGCGCAGCGCGATCTTGGCATTCCGCGCGAAAAGCTGAACGTGAACGGCGGCGCCTGCGCGCTCGGCCATCCAATCGGCGCCACTGGCGCGCGCATCATCGTTACCTTGCTGCACGCACTTGCGCGGCAAGGGCTGACTCGCGGCGTAGCGGCGCTTTGCATTGGCGGCGGCGAAGCTACGGCGATCGCTATCGAGCGCCTGCATTGACGGGGCAGGCGGCTTGCGTCCATGCTCCTCGGAGGAGGGGAGGTAGCAATGCAAGACCAAAGCACGCTGATCCATCTCGAATATGTAGGCGACCGCAGCTTTGATGAGATTGTCGCCGCCTTCGAGGCGGCGACAGCACCGGTCAACGGCGACCAATTTCGGGAAGCTGTCGTTGCTTCCGTGGGCGACGTCGAGGATTTCGAAAAGCGCATACATGGCTTCGAAGGGCCAAGCGGTTTCATGCGATTCCTTGACATCGATCACGGTGCCTGGATGCAGGTGTTGGGCATTCCGGGGCGAGCAAAGTGTTATATCCTCGGCAATCCCTTGATTGCCGCGACGATGGTTCGCCATGATATCGGCGCCGGTCTGAATGCGCCGGTGCGCATCTTGATTATCGAGGACCCTTCGAGCCGCCGCGCGAAGCTCGTTTATGATCTTCCATCATCGCTGATGGCGCGCCTTGGCAATGATCAACTCAATGCCGCGGCGCTGAAGCTCGATGAAAAGCTCGCGGCCCTGGCTGAACTCGCGACGGGCGCCCACGCATAACGCGCGGCGCTTGCGGCGCGACCGGCGCCGCATGATCGTCTCTGGACGGTCAGAGCAACCTTTCGGGATTGTGCTTTAGCCGGGGTGCGTCGGATCGATCCAGCGCACGGTCTCGGGCTTCTCGGCGTGTTCGATATCGAGATTGATAGCGACAGCCTCGCCGTCCGAGCGCACG
This sequence comes from Methylocella sp., assembly GCA_037200525.1. Taxonomy (NCBI): domain Bacteria; kingdom Pseudomonadati; phylum Pseudomonadota; class Alphaproteobacteria; order Hyphomicrobiales; family Beijerinckiaceae; genus Methylocella; species Methylocella sp. The sequence goes on from JBBCGG010000001.1 coordinate 2,326,415, forward strand.
AGCACGCCCAGCACTTCGTCCGGGCTAGCGTTAATCTCCTGATGCGGCGCGTAGGGCGGGATGTAGATGAAGTCGCCCGGGCCGGCGTCGGCGGTGAATTCCAGGGCGGCGCCCCAGCGCATCCGCGCGCGGCCCTTCAGCACATATATAACGCTCTCGAGGTGGCCATGATGATGTGCGCCGGTTTTTGCATTGGGATGGATCGTCACCGTTCCGGCCCAAATCTTTTGCGCGCCGACGCGAGCGAAGTTGATCGCGGCCTTTCGATCCATGCCGGGGGTCTGCGCGGTGTTCGGATCAAGAGAGCCAGCCGGGATCACGCGCACGCCGTCGTGTTTCCAATTTTCGGGAATGTCGCTCGACGCCATAGCTTCCACTCGCTTTGCCCTAGAATTTCCGGCGCATCTTATCGACTCTCAGGCGAGGGCCGGACGCTGCTGTTCTGAAGCGATGATAGTGCGGTCTTTTGCATCAAAGCGCTAGCCTTGCCGCTCGGCGCTCCATGATCCGACGCATTGCATAGTCGGCGAGGACCAACTGCCGGAGCCAGTTTTGCCCTTCAGCTTTCCAGCGACATTGGCGATTTGATTATCGCGCCGGAACGCCAGCGAGACAATGCCGCGCGCGCTGATCTCGCCGCTCGCTTGCATGAATCCATCAGCTGGCGACGTGACGCGCCCATCGGCGACGGTGATCGTCCAATGGTAATCCTTATCGCACATGCCTTGCAGAGTGACGACGTGGACCGCATAGACGCCATCGTGATCTCTGGCGATGACGGAACGCGGCCTTTGTTGCGCATCCAACGCCGTGATCCCGATCAAGCAACTCGCGGTCGCGAGCGCAGCCGCGAGAAGACGCTGGCAGGAATTAAAACGCATTTTCTCATCTCCTTCTGACTGCATCTAGGTAAGTTTACAACTTTTTGGACGGGTTAGGCAAAAAGCGATTACCTGCACCGAAGCGTTGCCGATCATTGCGACAGGAGCTTTGGGCTACGGCTCAAAGGGTTGCTGCTAGCGCGCCTTTGAGAATCGCCGGAACATTGGCGCCCGGATAAGCAAAATCGACGATGCCGGCGTCACGTAACGCCAGCTCCATATCGCCCGGTGGGGCCGCGAGATAAATGGCTGCGGCTCCTGCCGCACGCAGGGCTTTCGCCGCGGCCGTGGCTCCGGCAAGCATACCGCCGGATGTGCAAATGCAGGCGATCTTGCATCCCGAGAGCCTGAAAGCCTCTGCCGCCGCCGCCGGGCGCTCGAAACCGTCACTGCTCAAAACTTCGATCCCCGCAATCTCGAAAAAGTCCATGGCGAACGTCGCGCGTGGCGCGAAAGTTTCCGAGGGACCAAGATTTGCGAGAAAAAGCTTGGGCCTTGCGCCGGTCCGCATAAGGGCGGCGTCGGACGCCGCCCTCAACGACTCAAAGGGTTCGGCGTCGCGATGCCAGGCCAGCGGAATGCAGCCGCCATGCGCTGGCGTTGGCGTCTCACGCGGGGGAGCAGGAGCCATGGCCAGCACGCGGACTGGCGTTGCGGCAAGGTCGGGAAATGTGCTGACGCCGACGATCGGCATGGCGCGGCGCGCGATCGCCTCGCACCGCCTTGCGGCAGTTGCGGCGATCTCTTCTTGCGGCAGACCGGCTTTGAGGCTCTCAATCATTCCGCCAGCTTTCTCGAAGCGCTGGAAGAGGGACCAGGCTCGCTCGCAAAGTTGATCCGTCAGCGCCTCAAACCCGCCGGAGCCAGCTGCGGGGTCCGCGACCATCGCAACATGGGCTTCCTCCAGCAGCAGCAATTGCGTATTGCGAGCAATGCGGCGCGCGAAGTCGTCGGGCAGCCCTAGCGCAAGCGTGAAAGGCAGCATGGTAATCACGTCTGCTCCCCCAAGTCCGGCGGCAAACGCCGCTGTGGTCGCCCGGCATATGTTGACCCAGGGGTCTTGCCTCGTCATCATTCGGAACGCGGTCTCGGCATGCAGCCGGACCGGCTTCGCCGCCAGGCCGCAAGCTGCCTCTACGCACGCCCAGAGCCGCCGTAATGCGCGGAATTTGGCGAGGGTCAAAAATTCGTCGGCGTCGGCGACGAGAAGAAAAGCGATCTCGTCTCTGGCTTCCTCGAGCGATGCGCCATTGGTTTCGAGAAGCCTCAGATAGGCGAGGCCAGTCGCCAGCGCCGCGGCGAGTTCCTGCGCTTCACCCGCGCCGGCTTCATGATAGGGCCGACCATCGGCGACCATCAAGCGTCCGGAAAAGCCGCTGGCGCGCAGAGTCCGGCGCAGGCCTTCCGCCGTGCGGCCGATCCCGGCGAGGGCATCAGCGTCAGCGCCAGAGCGGGCAAAAATGCCGATCGGATCGAGGCCAAAGTCGACATCGAGCGCTGCGGCGGTCAAGCGCCGCTTGTGAGCCAAAAGGCCGAACCAAGCGGCGATCTCGCTGGCGCGGTCTCCGGCGTCAAGGCGCAACGAAACTAGATCAAGTTCGATATTTTGCAGCGCGGCGTCAAGGTCGCTTTCGCTTGCGATGTCGAGACCAAAGCCGCGTCCGCTCTCGGCCTTTGATACGCAGAGCGTTAGGGCGCCGGCACCGCTCTTAAGATCGGCCAGAGCGATGTCATTGGCTGCTGCGACTTCGGGATGATCCATTCTTTGCGAGATCGCCCAGGCCCCCGACTTCTGTCGCAAGGCGCGGTCGCAGTTTCCGGCGCGGGGGTACAGCGGTTCAATCTTCAACCCTTCGAGCGTTGACGAAGCGAGCTTCTCGAAAGCCTCGCCGTTCAGCGCCGCATCGACGCGCTTGCGCCAGGCCGCGGCGTCCGTCGGAGGAAATGGGGCGCTTGAGTCTATTTCGGGACGGGGCAACTCATATCGCCTTCCTGGCAGTTGAGATAGGCGTTCAAGCCTTTGATGCGGTCCTGCGTCATGCTGCTTCTGCAATTCTGCACGAGGGTATGATAGAGGCTGCCATCCTTGGCGGCATTGGTCGCGAAAGCGCATTCGGCGTCGCGAAACAGCAGCCAATCTCTCTGTGACGCGATCAGCAATTGCTTTGTCTCGTCGCTCCCCTTCAGGCGCGCGATAATGTCCCTGTAGATTTGGTTCAGCTCCGAGTCGGTGCTTTTGATGCCTGCATCGGCGCAGCCGTTCATTTCGGTCTGGGTCTGCGCGTTGGCGCAATCGTCCGCGCGCGCAGATGAAATCCAACCGGAGGCAAGCAAGCTGACGATAATAAGTACGTAAGGCATCTCAACTCTTTCTCTCATCGGCGCTCAGGAAATTAAGCCATGCGCGAGCGCGCGCAAAGATATTGCATTGCGGAACATCAATTCGCGAGATCGAGAAAGCAGCGGCCCGCTCGATCTTCCGTCTCGACGATCCAGAGATCGGGGTCGAATTTGAGTTGTCGGGCTAGCTTGAGTTCGGCCTCCGCCGGATCAATCCACGGATCGCTGTGCATCCTCGCGAACAGACGGTCCTGATTTTCCTGTAGCTCGCTTTGGGGGGCGGGGCCAAAGAGCGCGGCGACGCCGTCGAGACGGTCGATCTTGACGAAAATCGCGCCGGCCTCAGCCGCGCCGCGTCGGCGCAGAACGGCGACAGCGCCCTCATGCGCGCAGCGCCTCAGATAGGCCGAAACCCAAAAATCGGCGCGAAGCCGCATATTTTCTCTCCAATAATGGCGTAACCACCCGGCGCCAGCAAAAATCGCCTTTGCCCGACCCGCACATGACCTGATATCTGGATGATAATCCATTGGCGCCCGGCGCGCCCCGCCGAATCGTAGGAGACCTCATGGCCGCGCTCGAAACTGTTCTGCAAAAGATCGACGCCAACCTCGATTCCGCCTTGCGACGGCTTTTCCAGCTCATTGAGATCAAATCAGTTTCGACTGATCCCGATTTCGCTCGCGATTGCGCAGCCGCGGCGCATTGGCTGGTTCACGAATTGAACTCTATCGGATTCGACGCGTCCGTTCGGCCGACAAAAGGTCACCCGATAGTGGTCGCCCACTGCAAAGCGGCGCGCCCGGACGTGCCTCATCTCCTGTTTTATGGCCATTACGACGTGCAGCCGGCGGACCCTCTCGAGCTCTGGGAAGCCCCACCATTCGAACCTCGCATCAAGGACGCAGAGACGGGAAAGCAGATCGTTGGACGCGGCGTGGCCGATGACAAGGGCCAGCTGATGACCTTCATCGAGGCTTGTCGCGCCTTCAAGGAGACTGGCGATCTGCCCTGCGCGATCACCTTCCTTCTCGAGGGCGAGGAAGAGACCGGGTCGCCATCGTTGCCGGCCTTTCTTGACGCCAACAAGCAGGAGCTGGAAGCCGACCTCGCGCTTGTCTGCGACACGGGGATGTGGGATCGCGAGACGCCGGCGATTACGACGATGCTGCGCGGCCTCGTTCTCGAGGAAGTCATCATCCACGGCGCCAACCGCGATCTGCATTCAGGGATTTTTGGCGGCGCCGCCGTCAATCCGATCAATGTTCTTGCGGGCATCATCGCCGGGCTGCGCGATGACGCGGGCCACATCGCCTTGCCGGGCTTTTATGACGGCGTCGCCGAATTGCCCGAGGCGGTCACCGAGCAATGGGCCAAGCTGAAATTTCGCGAGGAGGACTTTCTCGGCGATGTCGGTCTGTCCGTTCCGGCGGGCGAGGAGGGGCGCGGCGTGCTGGAGATGGTCTGGTCGCGGCCGACCTTCGACGTCAACGGCATTATCGGCGGCTATACCGGCAAGGGATCGAAGACTGTGCTGCCTGCGCAGGCCAGCGCCAAATTCTCGTTTCGGCTTGTCGGCAATCAGGATCCCGCCAAGATCGCGGAAAGCTTCCGCTCTTATGTCAAGAAGAGCCTGCCCGCCGATTGCCGGGCCGAATTCATCTCCCATGGCGGTTCGCGGGCGCTGCAACTGCCTTTCAGCTCAGACTCTCTCTCTCGGGCGGCTCGGGCTTTGCAGGCGGAGTGGGGCAAGGAGCCGGTTTTCGCAGGCTGCGGCGGCTCGATCCCGATCGTCGGCAATTTCAAGGCCGACCTCAAGATGGATACATTGATGATTGGCTTTGGCCTCGAAGATGATCGCGTCCATTCGCCGAACGAGAAATATGAACTTGCCTCGTTCCACAAGGGCGCGCGAAGCTGGGCGAGGGTTTTGCAGGCGCTGGCGCTTTAGAGCGCGATTCTAACCGTCGCCAAAGGCCTCCTTGGCCTCATGGCGACGCCTGCTGTCGTCGCAATGGGCAGACCCGACGAACCCCGGCGGATTTAGCCTGATTTCGATGACCGCAGCCTGACGCCCGCAAAGCGAAGACCGGCGATCAAAACCAGTCCATAGATGAGCGCTCCGCCGCTCCCGAGCAAAAGCAGCTCCAATTCATTGACGAAGTGTCCGATTTTCGCCGCAAGACGCTCGACCGGCGCTGCGGCGGAAAGCGCGAAAAACGACAAGGCGCAGGATGCGACCGAGACGCAGGCGGCGGTCTTCCACAAGAAGAGATCAGGCTTCATCGTCCCGCGTCGGATCGCAAAAATCACCAGAAGGACAAGATTGATCCAAGCGCCGGCCGCTGTCGCCGTAGCCAGTCCGACGGCGCCTAAAGGTTTGAACAGGACGATCTTTAACGCGACGTTGAACGCCACCGCCGTCAACGAGATCATCATTGGCGTTTTGGTGTCGCCATGCGCTTGGAAGCTCGCCAGCGCCGATCGGACCAGCACGATGGCGATCAGGCCAAATCCATAGGCCGCGAGCACTGCCGCCGAAGCGTCGGCGGCCTCCGGCGTGAAGGCGCCATGGAGAAAAATGCCGCGCATGATGAATTCGGGGATCATGATGAAGGCGATGAAGAATGGCGCCGAAAGGGCCAGCGAAAGCGCGATGGTTCGGTTTTGCGCGTGCAAGGCGCCGCCAGGATTTTCGGCGGCGAGGAGGCGGCTCATCTGGGGCAAGAGCACGGTGCCCGCCGCGATGCCGATGACGCCGAGCGGCAATTGATAAATTCGGTCGGCATAGTAAATCGAGGAGACGCCGCCGGTCGGCAGCATAGAACCGATGATCGTGTCGGCGAAGAACGCAATTTGAGCGCCGGCGGAGCCGATCACCGCCGGTCCGAGCATCGCCAGAAAGCGCTTGACCGCAGCGCTCATCCTTGGCCACGCAAAGCGCTCCAGAATGCCGGCGCGGTAAGCCGCAATCGAAGTAAGAGCCAGTTGGAGGAGCCCCGAAACGGCAAGGCCCCAGCTCGCCGCGACAGCTGCATTGGGAAACAAGAAGGCGACGCCGACGAATGCGACGATTGCGACATTCATCAGCACTGGCGCGAGGGCGGCGGCGGCAAAGCGCCCATGCGCGTTCAAGGCTCCCGATTGCAAGGTCACAAGGGTGATGAACAGGAGGTAGGGAAAGGTTATGCGGGTCAGCGTAACCGTCAGCGCGAATTTCGAGGGGTCCGCGCGAAAGCCTGGCGCAAGAACATCGACGAGAGCGGGCGTGAACGCCCAGGCGAGAAGCAGCAGAACGATCTGCGAGATGAGCAGCCCGATAAAGATCTGGCCGGAGAATTTTTTCGCGCCCTCGAGACCTTCCCCGTGCAGCACGCGCGAATAGGTCGGGACAAAAGCGGCGTTCCATGCGCCTTCGCCAAAAATCGCGCGAAAATGATTGGGCAGCCTCTGCGCCACGACGAAAGCATCGGCGAGCAAACCGACGCCAAGAACCGCGCCAAGCACGACATCGCGTAAAAATCCCGCGGCGCGCGAGAGCAACGTGAAGCCGCCGACCGAAAGCAGGCTTTTGTACATCGCTGACTCAGGTCCAATCGCGGCGGCGCGCGAGCGGATCGTCCGGCAGGGGCGGCGCGACCCCAAGGCGCTCCTCGATCAGGTAGAGCGGGCGCCGCTTCACTTCGGCGAAGATGCGGCCGATATATTCCCCGATAATGCCAAGAGAGAGCAATTGAATGCCGGCGAAGAAAGTGATCGAGACGATCAATGAAGCATAGCCCGGAACATCGACCCCGAAAATCAGCGTGCGAATCCCATAAAAGCTCGCCAACGCCAGCGCCAGAACCGAAGTGAGAAGACCAATGTAGGTCCACACCTTCAGCGGCATCGTCGTAAAGGACATGAGCCCGTCGAGCGCGAAATGGGTCAATTTCCGGTAGCTGAACTTGGACGATCCATGCGCGCGGGGAGCGACCTCAAAAGGCACGCCGATCGATTTGAAGCCGATCCAGGCATAAAGTCCTTTGGAAAAACGCGCATGCTCGCGCATGCTTCGCAAGGCCGCGACAGCCTTCGCGTCGAGCAGCCGAAAATCGCCGGCGCCTTCAGGCAGGCTGGTTTCCCCGAGCGAGCCGAAGAGCGTGTAAAAACGCTGCGTCAGCATCCGCCGTAACGGCGAATCTGTTGATCGATCAACGCGCTGCCCGAAAACATTCTTGTAACCCTCCCGCCAGCGCGCGACGAAGGCTTCGATCATCTCGGGTGGATGTTGCAGGTCGGCGTCCATAATGATGGTGGCGGCGCTGCGGACATGATCGAGGCCTGCGGCGACGGCGATCTCCTTGCCGAAGTTCCGGCTCAGCGATAGCGCGCGAATGCGGGGGTCGGAATCATGGATGGCGCGCAGGATCTCTAGCGTGTCATCGGTCGAACCATCATCGACGAAAATGATTTCAAACGAGCGCGCGCAGGATTCAAGGACCGGGAGGAGCCTTTCAAGCAGCGGCCGTATATTCTCGGATTCATTATACACGGGCGCGACGACGGACAGTTCCGTTTCCGCCGGGACCACGTCGGGTCTCATCATCGAGGGGGCCTCGTTTTCATCGGAAGCTGCGGCAGGCGTAGGCTCGGCTTTGGTTGTCGGCATCCTGGCCTTTGTGCGAGCCTCGCCTTTTGCTGCGGGCCCGTCTTCTGGAAAAGAGAAAGTCGAATGATGCTTGTGTTTCAAACCCATGATTTTGTTTTGGCGTATTTTATGTTCGCCGAAGCGCCCTGAAATGCTCTAGGCTTTGAGATTGATATGCGCAAGATAGCGCGTAAGATTCGCTCTGAGAGCGCCGGAGCAGTTAAAAAACGCTGGCGACCCCTGGGAGGAGTGACGCGGATGGGCAGCGACCAGGCTTCCTTTTCATTCAGCCTATGCGCCGATGATTTCGCCTTATCGCGCGGGGTCAGCCGGGGCGTCATCGAGGCGCTCGCCGCCGGCCGCTTGAGCGCGACGAGCGTCATGACGACGCGGCCATCGTGGCCGAGGGACGCGCTGGCGCTCTGTCCCTTCAAGGACACTGCCGACATCGGCTTGCACCTCAATCTGACGCTGGGCGCGCCGCTGCGCGCCATGCCGCGCTTTGCCGCCTCGGGTAACTTTCCCGAGGTAGCCCGCGTGCTGAAGGCGGCGCGGAGGGGTGAATTGCCTGAAGAGGAGATCAGGGCCGAGATTGAGCGTCAGCTTGACAGTTTTGTGGATTATTTTGGGGTTCTTCCCGATTTCGTCGATGGACATCAGCACGTCCAGATCCTGCCGCAAATCCGCCAGTGGCTCTTTGACGAATTGGAGGCGCGAGGGCTTCGCGGCAAAATCTGGCTGCGCAACAGCGCCGATAGGCCCTCGCGCATCCTGCGGCGCGGCCTCGAGCTGAAGAAAGCATTGGGCATCGTCTGGCTCGCCAAGGGATTTGCGCGGGAGGCGGCGGCGCGGGACTTTTCCACCAACGAAGGTTTTTCGGGCTTTTCGCGCTTTGATCCCTGCCGCGATTATGCCCATGATTTCGCGACTTATCTTTGCGCTCCCGGACGGTGCCACCTGATAATGTGTCATCCGGGCTATTGCGACGAGGAGCTTGTCCTCGCCGATCCGGTCACGCTCACGCGCGAAAGAGAGCTGAGCTTCCTATTGTCGCCCGCCTTTTCAAATATGCTTGAACGCGCCTCGGCGAAACTGACGCGCTTGTCTCCACGCAAGAAAGAGATGGCTGTTTGACCCGAGGCGCGCCGCTCTATCGCGCCCGCCCCGCCGATGGCGTCGCCCTGGTCACCGGGGCGAGTTCGGGCATTGGCCGGGCGGTCGCGCTTGAACTTGCAAAGCGCGGTTTTACGGTCGCCGCCAGCGCCCGGCGAGCTGCGGAATTGGACGCTTTGGCGGCGGAGTCCAAGCATATTTTCAGCTTCCCCGGCGATATTACCGACCGGGCGGGAATGGCGATGATGGTCGCGGCCATCGAAGCGGCGCTTGGACCGATCGCGCTCGCCTTCCTCAATGCGGGCGTTTATTTCCCGGCCGAGCGGGAGGGGTTTTCCGCCGACATCCTCTGGCGCACTTTTGAGATCAATGTCGGCGGCGCGGCCAATTGTCTCGAACCCACGCTTGCCGCCATGCAGCGGCGGGGCCGGGGGCAAATCGCGATTACATCCTCGCTCGCGGGCTATGGCGGGATTCCGGGCTCGCTAGCCTATGGCGCCAGCAAGTCGGCGCTGATCACCATGGCCGAAGCCTTGAAGCTGACTTACGAGCCGGCCGGCCTCACCATCCAAATCGTCAATCCCGGCTTCGTCGCGACGGCGATGACAGCGCATAATGACGATTTCGAAATGCCTTTCATCATGACCGCCGAGGCGGCCGCGAAGATCATTTGCGACGGATTCGAGAGAAGCGGCTTCGAGATCACTTTTCCGCGAAGGCTGGCTTATCTATTCAAAGCTGTTTGCCTGATGCCTTATGCATTGTTTTTCCCGCTGATGCGAGGGGCGACGAAGCGGGTTCAGCGCGATGTCTAAGCGGGGAATTTAAGCATATCCGCGAGGTCCGGCTTCCTTGCGGGCCTGTTTCAGGAGCAGGATACGAAGCCAAAAATAACAAATCAAAATGGGAAATATCCATGCAACAATACGCCTTCGCCGCAAAGCTTATCGCGGCAACAATCTTGGTGTCCGGCCAGAGTTATGCGCAACAGCCGGCGGGCGCCCAGTCCGCTTGACGTCGTGCCCGACAGGATGCCGTTCGAAATCCCTTATGGGCCGCCGATCTCGCTCGATCGCGCGCAGGCCGTTATCGCGGGCGCGATCGCTGAGGCGAAGAAGCGCAACTGGAAGGTGAATGTTGCGGTGGTCGATTCGGGCGGCAACCTCGTCGCCTTTGCCCGCATGGACAATGCCCAGCTGGCCTCGATTTCAGTCGCCGAGCACAAGGCTCGCACTTCCGCCAATTTCCGCCGGGAGACCAAGGTATTTGAGACCGCTATATATGGCGGCTTGGTCAATCAGATTACGGTTGACGGAGTGATCGGTTCGCGCGGCGGAATCCCGCTGGTCGAGGACGGCGAGCTGATCGGCGCCATCGGCGTCTCGGGCGCCGCCGCCTCGCAAGACGAGGTCTGCGCCAAGGCGGGCGTAGCAATCCTCAACAAATAACGCGCCGAGACCATTTGCGACAGGTCTGAGCGGGGCGGCTTGGAAATGACGTTTCCGCCGCCTCTCTTATGCGCGCAAAGCACAATGCTTGTTGCTCTGCGCATTTGGCGTCGATTTCTTTTGAGGCGCTGCTTTGCGCTTTCGGATTTTGTGCCATCCTCAGCTTTGGCTCGTCGCGCGCAGCGCGAAACGACGCCCAAGCAATGCGGGAGGATTATGCATGCGATCCATGTTTCTGGCGCTCGTCTTGGCGGTCGCCGCGGCGAGTCCCTCCCGCGCTGATGATCCCTTGCTCGCGGAGGCGACTGACCTCGCCGGCGCAGTCATGTTCGGCGAGTCTGGGGCTCCCGGCATGGTTTTGGTTGTCGTGCGCGGCGACAGCAGCGTCGTCCTCGGCTACGGCGAGACCGAAAAAGGAAATAATCAGAAGCCGGATGGAAACAGCCTGGTCCGCCTGAATTCGATCACGAAAGTCTTCACGACCGAAGTGCTCGCTTCCCTCGTCGCGGATGGCAAATTGCGCCTGACCGATACGCTGCAGCGCGACGCCGGCGATGTGAAGACGCCGGAGTTTGGCGGCAGGCCGATCACATTGCTCGATCTCGCCACCTATTCTGCTGCGCTGCCGCGCGAAATGGGATATGCGCCGGAAGGCGTTATGCCTCGCGCATGGCCGTCGCGCGCCGATCGCTGGGCGTGGCTCAGCCATTTCCAATTGCCCTGGGCGCCGGGCACGGTCGCCGCCTATTCCAATGTCGGCTTCGACCTGTTGGCGGACGCGATCGAAACGTCGGGCGGCGCACCCTATCCCGACTTGTTGCGCACGCGCGTCACCGCGCCGTTAGGCATGGCCGATACCGGCTTTGCACAGTGCAAGCGGCTCATGATCGGCCGCGGCCTCGGCGGCGCCGGCCCCTGCGTCGATACTCATGCGACCGATGGAAGCGGCGGCCTCTACAGCACCGGCAATGATGTGGCGCGCTGGCTGCGCCACAATCTCGATGACGCCAATGAGACATTGGCGTTGAGCCACGCCATCTATCGCCAGCGTCAGGCGTTGCCCGCCGCCATCGGTTTTGACGAAGCGGGACCGATGGCGGGCCTTGGCCTTGGCTGGGTCATCATGAATAGCGACGGAATTCGGCCGGCGCTTATCGAGAAAAGCGGCGGCGGCGTCGGTTTCATGAGCTATATCGCGTTCGCGCCAGGCCGCGGCGTCGGCGTGTTCGTCGCCGTCAGCCGCGCAGATTTCGGGATGTTCTCAAAATTGACCGGGGCCGCAGTCGGGATGATCGCGAACCTCGCCACGCGGTGAGGCAAAATAAACGCGCGTAGGCGCCATCGCTCAGCGAGAGCGCCGCAGCTCCTGCTTTTGCAGCGGCGTCTTGACTGCTCTCTGTTTCGGGCCAATCAAATTTCGGATGATGCGCTGCTTGCGCCGTGGACCGCGATCGCCTAATCGAGCTTTTTGCTGAAGAGAAGGACGCGGCATGGCGGAGAATGATCTCCACGATACAATTGTCCGGCATCACGACAAGGTTTTGATCGTTGATTTCGGCTCGCAGGTCACGCAACTGATCGCGCGCCGGGTGCGCGAGGCAGGCGTTTATTGCGAGATCGCGCCGTTTCAGTCAGCGGAGAAGGCCTTTGCGGAGCTGGCGCCAAAAGCCGTGATTCTGTCGGGCAGCCCGAGTTCGGTGCTGGAGGATAATTCCCCTCGCGCGCCAAAATCCATGTTTGACGCTGGCGTGCCGATTCTTGGCATCTGCTATGGCGAGCAGGTGATGGCGGCGCAGCTTGGCGGCGAGGTCGTCGCGGGCCGCAAGCGTGAATTTGGCCGCGCCGAAGTTGAAGTGGTGCGGGAGAGCGCGCTCTTCGATGGCGTTTGGGCGAAAGGAAAATCCTACCAGGTCTGGATGAGCCACGGCGACGCGGTGAGCCAATTGCCGCCGGGATTTGCCCCAATCGCCGCATCGCCGAGTGCCCCGATGGCGGCAATTGCTGACGAAGGACGCCGTCTCTATGGCGTGCAATTTCACCTCGAAGTCGCCCATACGCCGGACGGCGCGAAACTGATTTCAAACTTTGTCCATAAAGTCGCGGGACTCAAGGCCGATTGGACCATGGGCGCCTTCCGGCAAGAGGCGATCGCCTCAATCCGCGCGCAAGTCGGCTCCGGCCGCGTGCTTTGCGGCCTTTCGGGCGGCGTCGATTCGGCGGTCGCAGCCGTGCTGATCTTTGAGGCTATCGGCGAGCGCCTCACCTGCGTCTTCGTAGATCATGGATTTTTGCGCCAGGGTGAGGCTGAGGAAGTCGTCAGCCTGTTCCGCGGCCACTACAACATCCCGCTGGTTCACGTTGAAGCCAAAGACATTTTTCTCGGAGCCCTCACCGGCATTCGCGATCCAGAGGAAAAGCGCAAGATCATCGGGCGTCTGTTCATCGCGACTTTTGAGGCCGAGGCGAAGAAGATCGCCGCCGATGGCCGAGGCGCGCCGGAATTTTTGGCGCAAGGCACGCTCTATCCGGATGTGATCGAGAGCGTTTCCTTCAGCGGCGGACCTTCGGTCACGATCAAGTCGCACCATAATGTCGGCGGCTTGCCGGAACGCATGAACATGAAGCTGGTCGAGCCGCTACGCGAATTGTTCAAGGACGAGGTGCGCGCGCTGGGACGCGAACTTGGGCTGCCCGAGGCTTTCGTCGGCCGGCATCCATTTCCGGGGCCGGGCCTCGCTATTCGCTGCCCCGGCGGGGTCACCCCCGAAAAGCTGGAGATCTTGCGTCAGGCCGACGCCATCTATCTCGACGAGATCCGCAAGGCTGGGCTCTATGACGCGATCTGGCAGGCATTCGCCGTGCTTTTGCCGGTGCAGACTGTCGGGGTGATGGGCGATGGGCGAACCTATGAATTCGTCTGCGCGTTGCGCGCCGTCACCTCCGTTGATGGCATGACGGCGGATTTCTTTCCATTCGACATGGGTTTTCTCGGGCGCGCCGCAACGCGAATCATCAACGAAGTCAAAGGCATAAACCGCGTTGTCTACGATGTGACGTCAAAGCCGCCGGGCACGATTGAGTGGGAATGATTTAATAGGGTCCGGGAGGTATCGCGGTCTATCGCAAATCGGCGTTAGTGTTCTGATTTATAACGATAATAGTTTCCATATCTATCGCGGACTATCGGTGTCCAGCAGCTCGATTTGACGGTAAGCCTGACGGTAAGGCGTGAAGGGCTTCTGGCACGAAATTCCCTTTACCGTCAGCCAAATTTTCGATGTGACGGTAAAAATATTCACATAACATGTTGAAATATAACAAGAAAAATTATGACCTTGCCGGCTAGGGCCGCTGACGGTAAAAATTGATCGTCAGACACCGAAATTTGCCCCGAAATGGCCGATCCATGTTGACCGACACCGCGCTTAAACAACTGAAGCCAAAAGAAAAAACCTTCAAAGTCGCCGACCGTGACGGTATGTACGTCACCGTCTCTCCAACAGGGTTGATCACCTTCCGCTATGATTACCGTCTCAACGGACGGCGCGAGACGCTGACGATCGGGCGATACGGCGCTTCCGGGCTCTCTCTGGCGCGCGCCAGAGAGAAGTGTATCGATGCCAAGCGGGAGGTCGCCGAGGGCAGCTCACCCGCGCACGGCAAGCAGCGCGAAAAGCGGCGGCTGAAGGAAGCGAAGAGCTTTGGGGAGTTTGGCGAGCGATGGCTTCAGGAGGCCAGGATGGCCGACAGCACGCGCTCAATGCGTCGTGCAATCTTCGAACGAGACATCCTGCCCGCATTTCGAAATCGGCTTCTTACCGAGATTACCTCGGGCGACGTGAGGGTCCTTTGCGCGAAGGTGAAGGACCGGGGTGCGCCGGCGACGGCCGTCCATGTGCGGGATATCATCAAGCTGGTCTTTGGCTTCGCGATCCTGCACGGGGAGAAGGTGCCCAATCCTGCCGAGGAGGTCGGACCAGCTTCGATCGCCACGTTTGTCCCGAAAGATCGTTCGCTATCGCCCGCCGAGATCCGGGTCATGCTCAAGCAGATCGACTATGTGCCGACGCTCCCGACAATCAGGCTCGGTATGAAGCTCTTCCTGCTGACGATGGTCCGCAAAAGCGAATTGCAGGATGCGACCTGGGACGAGGTCGATTTCGAGAATACCGTCTGGTCGATTCCCAAGGAGCGGATGAAGCGGTCCAAAGCTCATAACGTCTATCTCTCGCAGCAAGTGCTCGACATCATGATCGCGCTGAAAACTTGCGCAGGGAATTCGCGCTACCTTTTGCCATCTCGCTACGACGCCGACGCGCCGATGTCGCGCGCCACGTTCAACCGCATCACCTATGCTGTGGTCGAGCGGGCTAAGAAGGAAGGGCTGCCCCTGGAACCGTTCACGGTTCACGATCTCCGGCGCACCGGCTCCACGCTCCTCAACGAGTTGGGCTTCAACAGCGATTGGATCGAGAAGTGCTTGGCGCACGAGGACGGGCGTTCGTCACGCGGCATCTACAACAAGGCGGAGTATGAGCATCAGCGGCGCCACATGATGCAGGAGTGGGCTGATATGGTCGATGCCTGGGTCGATGGCCGCAAGCATACGCCGACTCTCTATCCGCCAAACATGCAATTGCTCGCGCCGGAGCCTACGCTCTGACCGGGCGCGTCTTGCGTTGTCGCACGTCTGGGGCTGGGGCGCGTTTGTTCACCGCCGCGTCCGATGCGAGGCGGCGCTCGTCGATCCACGCTTCGACTTCAGCAAGGTCCCAGACGACGCAGCGCGGTGTGAGATTGAACCGCCGCGGAAATTCGCCACGTTGCTCCATCTCATAGATGGTCGTGTCGGCGACTGGCACGATTTGGCGCAGCTCAGAACGACGGATGGTCCGCCTCGTCGGTATAACGTTTCGGGATGTCCGGAAACGCAGCGTGCTGATCTCTTCGCGCTCAGGCGACCCCCGTGCCATATCCGAGATTGCCTCGGCGGGGTTCAAAGGAAAAACGTCGCTGCTGGACGACGATCTCGCGGCCATGATGTCGCTCCTGAATCCACTGTCTTGCAAACAGTGAAGCGCAGGCATCATCGCAAGGGAATAGAGCGCGTGGGATCGTAGGGGAGCCGGATATCGTGGCGTAAAAATCGGACGCCTCACGGCTTCTATCGATATGCGTCGTTTGCTATTGGTGCGGTCTCTCAGGCTAATTTTACACTGCACCGGCCCGGTACTTTGCCTAGCTAAAATGGTCGGGTGTCAGGTGTGGAAGGCGGTTCACCCTAACGCGCAGATTGTCAGGGGGCCGTCCTGCGGCGACGGTCGCAAACGCGCAAGCCCGCCGGTGCGTGCATTTTCTTGCCGGCCGCTACGGCAGGGCTATCGCGACGGCGGGGCTGGCGCATTTTGCCTAAGTCTGGCAGTCTCTGTCGTCCTTTGCGAATAGGGGGCCGGTTGATGCCGGACGAGATATTAACGCTGCCGGAGGTGGCCCAATTGCTCAAGGTCGCCGAGAAGACGGTTTACACCATGGCTCAGAAGAGCCAGCTGCCCGCGTTCAAGGTGGGCGGGCAGTGGCGTTTTCAGCGCGTCGATATCGACCGGTGGATCGAGCAGCAGAAGGCGAATTCCCGAGACGAGGGAAGGAGCTGAAATGGCCCAGCCGTGCTGTAAGACCCCCTTCATTCTCCTAGACGCTGGGTTCGGCTGCCGCCCTGTTGTCCGTCACATCAGGGAGCGTGGTGAATGAAGAATGGCAAACTCGACTTTGATCGGCTGTTGAAGTTTCGATTGGTCGTTGCCCGGGTTGGCGAGATGGATCTTGCCAAGTGGTGGAATACCCGCGGCCAGCTCAGTCGTCTTGGCAGTGCGGCGGTCCGGCGGGGATTCCCACGCACCCATTATTTTGCGCAGGCGCGGTCCGTATTCGCGGTCGCAAGTTTTCGCTGTCGTGAAGTTTTCGATCCGCCGCAAAGCGTCACCCTCTGGCAACTACCTGAAGCGGTGGAGGAGGAATTCGAGGCGCATTGGGAACGTTGGCTTGATCAGGCTGACGAGTGGAAGCCGTTTTTCCTGGAACTGGAGGCACTGAAAGAGACCGAGCTTAAGACGGCGCTCCAATCTTTTGATCTGATCACTGACGAAGATTCCGAGCGGTTCTCACGTTTGCGTCGCGCGGCTGAAGGGCGCGCAGTGCCGTTGCCTGCTTCGTTTGCCGCTACAAACCAGGACATCGCATCCCTTGCGCTCGGATTTGCGCGTGGTGAGCCCGGCGCGCTGGCCGTCCCATACGCGCGACTGGACAACGCATGAAGGCGCCGGACCGGTCCCACGTCGTTTCGTCGTTCACTCTCATTAAGGGAGCCATGATCGATGAAACGTATGCGGTTTTCGCGGCATGGGATTTCGGCGCTTCGAAGAAGGAGAATCTTGATCGTTTGAAACGCGAGAATTTCATCGGTGCTAGTACGGCCACTTGGCTTCGCGACATCGCAAAAGTGCTGAATCGCCGATTTGACCCAAGCGCTCGTGATCGCCCGCTGGTGCTCTTGGCGAAGAATGGATGCCCCATCGAAGAATGGAAGCCGATTCTGCTTTGGCATATGACCCGCGACGAATTCCTGCTTCGCGACTTTCTAATCAACTGGCTTTTCCCGGCGTTTCTTTCGGGAGCCTATCGTGTGCGGACGGAAGACGTCTACGAGCATCTCCGAAGCGTGGGTCTTCGAGGTGGTGCCACCGAACATGCTTGGAGCGAGACGACGCTGAACCGCGTTGCGGCCGCATTGCTCAAGATGGCGGTCGATTTTGGCCTGCTCCGCGGAAGCGTTGTCAAAGAATTTGCGAGCTATCATTTGCCTGAGCGGAGCTTTCTTTATCTCCTCTATGTTCTTCGAGAAAAAATGCAGAGCCCGCGAAAAGTCCTCGCGTCGGAAGACTGGCGGATGTTCCTGATGCAGCCCTCGGATGTCGAGCGGGAGCTTCTTCGGCTTCACCAATATCGGAAGCTGGACTATCAGATCGCCGGCAGCATCGTCCAGCTCACGCTGCCCTGCGCCAATGCCCGCGAGTATGCGGAAAGGATGGTGGCATGAGCGATCTCGTACACCGCATCAAGACAAGCCTTGAGCCCATACTTGATCTGGCCGACCCGCGTGAGCGCATAAGCGCTTACCACGACATGCCTTACGCACTTTTCCGGTACGAACCCGAAGAGGAGTTCGAGCTACGCAAACAAATCACCCTGCTCGAGACCCGGCTTGCTCAAAAGGGAAAGCGCGTAAGCCGCATATCGTTGGCTCAGTGTCTGGACGAGGCAATGCGATCTCAACGACCACTAGAAGATTGGTTTGCGGCGGAGCGCGAGCAGGGCACGGACACGATCGTCGAGACAGTGCATTCGGTCCTTTCTGAGTACGCACCCCTGGTTGATCTCGTCGCTGCCCTGATGCCCGATGATCCCGACCCGCTTCGCGACATCGTCTTCATCATGCGGACCGGCGCCTTGTTCCCCGTCTACCGCACATTCTCATTGTTGGAGCAGCTGAAGGGAAGGGTCACCGTGCCGACGGTCTTGTTCTACCCAGGCGATCTCGACGGTGCCGCGGGACTCCGGTTCATGGGCGTGCTCGCAGCCGAGCATAACTATCGCCCAAAAATCTTTTGACGGGATTTCAGTGATGGCCAACGAACCGATCAAAAGTCTCTTTGCGAACGACATCCATCGTCGGATAGAGGAAGTCATCAAGGTCGATCAGACCAGCGATGACATCCTACGCGACGAAATCAATGAGTATGTGGTGACCGACGCCATTCGGTCCCACTACACCAGTATTTTCGACGCATTTCGCGAGACTCCGAACAAGCCGCACGAGGGTATTGCGATCTGGGTGTCTGGTTTCTTCGGATCGGGTAAGTCCAGCTTTGCAAAGATGCTGGGTCTATCGATCGAAAACCGCACTGTGGCGGGAATCCCCGCCGGTGATCGGTTCGCCCAAAGAGCCGGTGACAACAAGCTTCAGGTGCTTCTGAAGGCGATAAACGAGCAAATTCCGACACATGCTGTGATCTTCGACGTCTCGACTGACCGAGGCATAAGGAGCGGGAACCAGTCTCTCACCGAGATCATGTATGGGCTTTTCCTACAAAGCCTTGGCTACGCAAAAGATCTCGACCTCTCCGAGCTAGAAATCGCTCTTGAAGAGAAGGGGCAGCTTGAAGGGTTTGAGGCCGAGTACGGGCGCCTCTTCAAGAAGGAATGGTCTTACGAAAAAGGCAAAGTTGCTTTCGCCCTCAGCGAGGCCAGCCGGGTTCTGCACAGCCTTGATCCCGAGACATACCCGATGGCCGATTCATGGGTGAAGGCGGTCAAGAACAAGGCTGATATCTCACCGGGTAAGCTGGCGGAACGCGCGAATGAATTGATGAAGCGCCGCCGACCCGGCCAGGCGCTCATGTTCGTCGTGGACGAAGTCGGCCAGTTCGTCGCTCGTGACGTACAAAAGATGCTCGACTTGCAGGCCGTCGTGCAGAGCCTCGGCGTCAAAGGCCGCGGCAAACACTGGATCGTCGTCACGTCGCAAGAAAAGCTTGGCGAGCTCGTCAGTGGCCTGGACGACAAGAAGATCGAGCTTGCCCGCCTGATGGACCGGTTCCCACTGCAGGTCCATCTGGAGCCGTCAGACATCTCCGAGGTCACCAGCCGACGGGTTTTGTCGAAAAATGCCCCCGCGCAAAAAACATTAGGAGAGCTGTTCGACCAGCATCGCGGTCGGTTCACGGAACACACCCGCCTTACCGCCGATATCAAGCTGCCAGAGCTGACGCGGGACAGTTTCATCGATCTCTACCCTCTGCTGCCTTATCAGATTGACCTGATCATCCAGGTCGTCTCGGGGCTTCGGACACAGGGTGGCGCGAGCAAGCACGTGGGCGGGGCGAACCGCACCATCATCAAGCTGGCCCAGCAGTTGCTCATCAACCCGGCGGTCAATCTTGCAGACCAGCCGATCGGCTCGGTGGCGAGACTCGATCAGGTGTACGACCTCGTCGAGGGCAACATCGGCTCTGAGGTCCGAGCGAAGATCTCCGCCATATCGAAGGAACTCGAACATCCGCTCGCGCAGCCGGTCGCCAAGGTGATTTGCCTGCTGCAATACGTGAAGAGCGTTCACCGCACAGCGGAAAATATCTCAGCGGCGCTCCATCCCGGTGTCGCCGGCGATTCCCAGCTTGCCGCGGTGAAGGACGCACTGCGTCAGCTTGAGGCCGCCAACAAGGTTCGCCTCGGCGACGACGGATATCGGATTCCGACGCCAGCGGAAGACGACTGGGAGCGCATTCGCAACGGGATCAGCCCGAAGCCCGGCGACGCACATCGAATCTACTCCGAGGTGCTGGCCGCGTTCTGGCAGCCGCAGCCGAGCCATACGCTCTTTGACACGAAGACGTTTAAGGCTGGCCTCTCCATCCATGGTCGAGAGATCGTCGATGGCGACATGATGTTCCACGTCCAGCTCGCTGAAGTTGGCGCATCCTTCCAGGCGCTCGCGACGGAACTGCGTGCCCGCAGCCAACAGGAGCGCAAGAGCGTGTTTTGGGCCGTCGCGCTCAACGACGCGATCGACCGCGAGACCGTAGAACTCTTCCGTTCCAAGGAGATGCTGGCGAGGAAGGAACGCGAAGCCAAAACGGCTGACGAAACTGCGCTCATCGGCGAAGAGAAAATCCGGCAGAGGCGGCACCAGGACGAATTGCGCCGGCTCATAAAGGCCACCTGCCTGGCCGGCAGCGTGAGTTTCCGCGGAAATGACCGTAGCCCCGACGACCGGGCCGTCGACATGGGCAAGAGCGCGGCGGACATCCTGAGCGACGTGCTCCCGGAGGTATTCGATCGCTTCAAGGAAGCGGCCTCCAAGCCCGCCGACGTGAAGAAGGGCGTCGATGCACTGTTTACCGCGGAGAACCTCCAAGGTCTTCCGTCGGTGTTCGGCACGCTCGGGCTTTTGCGCGACGAAAAGGGGAAGACCGTTTTCCGCGTTGAAAGTGGCGCCTTGGCCGAGGTGCTGTCGCGGATCGAGGAGCGCGCCAATTACGGGGACACGGCGAGCGGCCGCTTCCTCGCGGATGAGCTGGCGAAAGAGCCCTTCGGTTGGGACTTCGAAGTGGTTCGGTTGCTTGTGCTGTCGTTGCTGCGGGCCGGAAAGATTCAGGCGACCAGCAAAGGTCAGACGATCGACTCCGCTACAGGGATCGAGGCCCGGGACACTTTCTCGAACAACAATTTTTTCCGTCAGGCCTCGTTCCGGCCAAAAAAAGGCATCGAGTTCGAGGAACTTGTGAAGGCGTCGGAGGCCTTCCGGGACACGTTTGGAAGCGAAGTCCGCGAGCTCAACGCCGGTGCCATCGTTGCCGAGCTTCGCAAGGAGATCGCGCGGCATGAGGACCCAGTTGCGTCAGCGCACGGCCAGCTCATCGCATCGCGACTGCCGGGCGCTGCGGTCCTCGAGGGTGCGATCGGTCAGATGAAGGCCGTACTGCGCGGTTCAGAGGACAATGCGATCGCGACGTTCAATGCGTCGCATCGGTCGATCAAGGAGGCAATCAAACGCGCGACCGAGCTTGACCAAGCCTTATCGGAGCCTCGCTTGCGGGACCTTGATCGGGCGCGCGACGCGCTGAAGACCGCTTGGCCCTTCCTGCGCGGGGAGACCGATGTCAGCGAGGATCTCCGAGCCAAGGCGGCGGAACTCGACGACCTCCTGGAACGAGAGACCTTTTACCGGGAGCTGCCCGCGATTGACCAACATGCGTCGGCCATCGACGCCGAGTACGCGCGGCGATTTGACGAAGCGTTGGAAGCGCGGATTGCCGCCTACACCCAGGCGCTCGACCGGCTGGGGCAGGCGCCTGGCTGGGATGGCATCGATCAGGACCAGCAGCAGAAACTGGCGGCTCCGCTGGAGCGCGGAAAAATGCGGAACCAGGAGCGGGTGCCGATTCCTCAACTCCGTTCGGAGCTGGATGCCTGTGAGACCCGTTTTCAAGACGCCATCGCGGCGCTTCATCGCATCGTCGACGGCGATCGTGTCGCGACGGTGAGACTGGGCGGCTACTTCTCTGGGGGAATTGAGACCGAGGAACAGCTCGATGCCGCTCTGGCTGGCATTCGTGAGGAGTGTTCGCGCCTGATCGGAACCGGCAAAAAGGTGATTGTCCAGTGATCGGCCTTCACCATGGATAAGGCGACGCGTAACGCCATTGAGCGGGCGACCCAGCAGGCGCGGAAGCTGCTCGATGAGGATTTCTCGTCGCAGCTCGAAGGGACATTCGACGTGCTGCGAAGCGGTGTCATCGCCCCAAACGGCGGTACCCATTTGTCGCTTCGCCAGCAATTCCAGCGGGACAAAATGGTCGCCGCCATCGAGCACAAGCGCGCCGCTGGGACCACCGCCGTGGAGGCGGTCACCGACTATGTGCGGGATGCCGCCTTTACGACGCTCAATCGCTTTGTCGCGCTCAAGATGCTCGAAGCGCGGCAACTGGTGCAGGAGTGCATCACGAAGGGCGAACAGTCCGGAGGCTACCGCGAATTCTGCGGAATGGCCCCCGGGGTGGCGCTGCTCCCCGATGCCGCAGGATACCGCCTGTATGTTGAAAGCCTATTCGACGAGTTCTCGACCGAGATCAAGGTTCTGTTCGACCGGCGCGATGCCGCCACTGTCCTTTGGCCTAAGCGGCGGACGTTCGAGGCGCTTCTGATCATCCTTAACGCGCCCGATCTGTTCGGGGTTTGGGCGGAAGACGAGACGATTGGCTGGGTCTATCAGTTCTTCAATAGCGGCGAAGAGCGCAAGAAAATGCGCGACGAAAGCCAGGCCCCGCGTAATAGCCGCGAATTGGCCGTGCGCAACCAGTTCTTCACGCCGCGATACGTCGTGCAGTTCCTCGTGGATAACACGCTTGGCCGTCTATGGTCAGAAATGCATGGTGAGCAAACCCGCCTGACTGACCTTTGCGGGTATCTTGCGCGCTCCGCTGACGAGCCGGCTCGTTCACGCCCGCGGAAGGATCCAAGAGACCTCCGCATTCTCGACCCCGCTTGCGGCTCGGGGCACTTCCTGTTGTATAGCTTCGACCTCCTGCTGACTATCTACGAAGAGGCATGGTCAGCCGAGGGAATCAGTCCTAGCAGCGAGGCAACCGGGCATTCTCTGCGCGAGGACTACACAGACCTCGCCGATCTACGATCCGCGGTGCCTAGACTGATCGTTGAATACAATCTCCATGGTGTGGATATCGACCCACGCTGTGCGCAGATCGCTGCGTTGGCGCTGTGGTTACGGGCGCAGCGTGCCTGGAAGGACGTTGGTATCGCCGCATCCGACCGTCCGCGCATTCAGCGTACGCATATTGTGGTGGCCGAGCCGATGCCCGGCGATGCCGTGCTGGTTGACGAATTCGCAGCCCGTCTCGATCCTCCACTGCTACGCGACCTGTTCAAGAAGATGGTCGGCGAAAGTCGTCTGGCCGGCGATCTTGGTACCCTCCTTCGAGTTGAAGACGGCATCGCCGTGGAACTCCATCGCGCTCGCGAACAATTCGTAACACAGCGCCAGACCACCGGATTTCTACCAGGCATGGAACCCGTGGAAAAAAAGGGTTCTCTAGATCTCTCTGGCATCGACGACGACGGCTTTTTCCATGAAGCCGAGGCACGTATCGTCGAGGCGTTGCGCGCCTTCGCGGAGACTGCAACTGGCAGTGCCAGCGTGCGTCGGCGGCTCTTCGCGGGCGATGCAGCCCAGGGCGTCGCACTGATCGATCTGGTACGAACGCAGTTCGACGTAGTGTTGATGAACCCGCCCTTCGGGGCGTGCAGTCTCGCCGCGAAGAAGGAATTCGAGAAAAGCTATCCTCGCACCAAGAATGACGTCTACGCTGCTTTTGTTGAGCGAGGCGTCGGACTTCTGCACGTACGTGGCATGCTCGGCGCCATCACGTCGCGCACCGGTTTCTTCCTATCGAGCTTTCAGAAATGGCGCGAGGAGATTCTGCTCAAGGAAGCGCCGCCTGTGGTCTTCGCTGACCTCGGCTATGGGGTACTGGACGGCGCGATGGTCGAAGTCGCTGCCTATTGCCTTGAGAAGAGTTGCGGGGCGGCGGCATGAAAACCGTATTTCTCCGTATCCTGGAAGCCGAAGACAAGGCGAACGCACTGCGCGAGGCGATCGACAAGCCGGACGAAGCTTTTGGTAAGCAACGCTTCGAAGTGGAAACCACAAGCTTTTCCGCAATACCGAGCTCGCCCTTTGCTTATTGGGTGAGCCAGAAATTACGGCAGTCATTCAAGGAGCTCCCGCCATTCGAGACTGACGAGCGAACGACGAAGCAGGGCCTAGCGACGGCAGATGATTTCCGTTTTGTGCGGTGTTGGTGGGCAGTGACGCCCCGGCACGTAAGTCAGCGGTGGTTTCCGTTTGCCAAAGGCGGGAAATTCTCACCTTTTTATGCAGACGTGTATTTGATGGCAAATTGGGATTGCGGTGGTGAGGAGATAAAAAATAATCTCAATGAACAGGGCGTCGTTCGCTCGAACGTTTGGATGCTTCGCGATACTGCCGCGAATTTCTTCTTCCGTCCTGGCCTAACCTGGCCGCGCCGGACAAATGGTCTATCGCTCCGAGCGATGCCAGCAGGCTGCATATTTGCCGACAAGGGCCCTTCGGCGTTCGTCAAAAATGACAACACAGACGACCTACTCGCTCTCGCTGCCATTACTAACAGCAGCGCATTTGCACTTCTCGTCTCGCTTCAACTTGCGCGCACAGAGTTGGCGCAGTCTTACGAAGTCGGCCTTATCCAACGCACGCCTATCCCGCGTCTAGACTCGACAGATCGGTCTACTCTTGCCCGGCTTGCCCGTCGCGCATGGGCACTCAAACGCAGCCTGGACAGTCGAACCGAAATGTCTCTGGCGTTCATTCTGCCGGCGTTGCTGGTGGTCGAGGGTGATGCAATCGCCGAACGGGCCAGCGCCTATGCCGAGACAGCCGCCATAATCAAGTCTGAAGTCATGTCGATTCAGGACGAGATCAACCACCGTTGCTTCGATCTTTATGGCATCGACGAATCCGACCGGGGCTCTATCACCCGAGGACTCGGTACCGACGTGCTGAATCCCGCCGAGACCGAGAACGACCCGGATGTAGATGCTGATGCGGATACAGAGGAGAACGGCGATTCAGGAGGCAATGCCGATACGGTGAGCCTGGCTGCGGAGTTGGTGTCGTGGGCAGTGGGTGTGGCCTTCGGCCGCTTCGATGTGCGCCTTGCCACTGACGCGCGCTCTTTGCCCACAGAGCCCGAGCCTTTTGACCCGCTACCAGTGTGCTCACCTGCCATGCTTACCGGTCATGATGGCCTGCCGCTCGCGAGCGCGCCGGCCGGATATCCAGTGGCGTGCCCTCAGAACGG
Source organism: Methylocella sp. (assembly GCA_037200525.1). Lineage (NCBI taxonomy): Bacteria > Pseudomonadati > Pseudomonadota > Alphaproteobacteria > Hyphomicrobiales > Beijerinckiaceae > Methylocella > Methylocella sp. The sequence goes on from JBBCGG010000001.1 coordinate 2,351,301, forward strand.
CATTCTAGTCGACGACCGCGGACATGCACATGACCTCACCACAGCTGTTCACTTGGTGTTCGATGTGGTTTTCAAGGCGAGCGCCGATGAATGGTGGCGAGAGGTTGGAGCCGTGCTTGACCCGAAGGGCCACGATCTAGGGGCCTGGGTGGCTTCGAGCTTCTTTGAGCATCACCTCAAATGCTACTCCAAGAGCCGCCGCAAAGCTCCGATCCTGTGGCAACTCTCCGTACCCTCAGGCCGTTACAGCATTTGGCTCTACGCACACCGCCTCACCCCTGACAGCTTCTTCCAGATTCAGAACGAAGTGGTGGCCGCAAAGCTTGCGCACGAGGAGCGGCAGCTCACCAGTCTGGTCCAAGGCCTCGGCGCGAATCCTTCGGCAAAAGAGCGCAAAGAGATCGCTGCGCAGGGGGCTTTTGTCGAGGAACTCCGTTCTTTCCTTGATGAAGTCAAGCGCGTGGCTCCGCTTTGGAACCCAACGCTCGACGACGGCGTGGTGCTGACAATGGCGCCACTCTGGCGGCTCGTGCCCCAGCACAAGCCCTGGCAGCGGGAGCTCAAGAGCAAGTGGGATGATCTGGCAGCAGGAAAATACGACTGGTCGCATGTTGCCATGCATCTGTGGCCCGAGCGCGTCGTCTCCAAATGCGCGAAAGACCGCAGCTTGGCCATCGCACACAACCTAGAGAATGTCTTCTGGGTAGAGGCCGATGATGGCAAGCGGAAACCACGACTAACCTCGACGCGCCCAGCCGACGAGATCGTGCATGAACTGACATCGGTTGCGGTCAAAGCGGCATTGAAGGAACTGACGGAAGCATCGGTGCCGAACGGTCCGAAGGCAAGAACACGGAGGTCATCATCGTGACGATCTCCGAAGATACGATCAAGAACGCCGTTCTTCGCTACCACCGAGAGTACGATCGATACCTAAAGCTCTCTGCGCGTGTCGCGGAAATCTGCAGGTTTGAGATTGTCGAAGGCAATGCGATCCGGGCGCAAGTCACCTTTCGCGCAAAAAGCCCCAAGAGCCTTGAGGGAAAGCTCCGTCGCTTCGCTGCTTCTGGGAAGAAGGACCTGCCGAGTGTGCAGTCGGTATTTGACGCGGTTCGCGATCTCGCCGCCGTCCGCATTGCGACCTACGAGCAGCGACACGAGGATCAGGTCGTCCAGTTGGTTTGCAAGCGGTTCGTAGACCTGAAGGGTGCAACGCCCGTCAGCGAGCGCAAGGACAAGAACGCAGCGGACAACAGCAATTTCTATCGGGCAACGCATGTTGAAGCGTTTTTGCCGGAGGCGGACGTGATTGGCACCTACGCCAACGTCTCTGACGTGCCGTGCGAGATCCAAGTCTGCAGCATGATGTCGCACGTATGGAACGAGATCGAGCACGACCTGGGCTACAAGCCTCTGACCGGCTCGCTTTCGGAACAGGAGCGCAGTCTTCTCGTGTCGCTGGGCTTTGCGGTTCGGCAAGGCGATATCACGATTGGAAATCTGTTCGCGGAGACGGAGCGGCGGCAGCGCGAGCATGGGGGCGTCTTCACCGACGTCTACGATTTTGTCGCTCGTGTCCGAGGGTGGTTCCCAGAGATCGATTTTGGGCGAAATGCCGGTCCGCTTTACGAAGCGCTACAGCCAGTCCGTCTCGTTTCGCCGGAAAGCATCCGTAAGCTGATTACCTTGCTGGAGCCGATGACGGCGGCGGCGCAGAGCGCGCTGGACGAATTCTCGACGAAACTGGCGGCCAAAGGGGATGGACGGTTCACGCTGGACCGTGACTCGTCCGATCTCCTGCTCGTTCTGCTGTTACCGAAGGTTGCCAATTACATCGTGTCGTCATCCGGCGAAGCGGTATCCGACGGTGTTGCGCGCCTGCGCTGGTTTGCCGCCCGCTTTCAAGAGGTCTCCAAGGTGGAAAGCGGAGGTCTCAGCTGATGCACCCCTTGTACGACTACATCGCAAAGCAACTCGCCGAGAGGCTCAAAGCCAGAAAGGTAGTTGTTTGGTACGACGTTCGCCGCGAATTCGCGTCGTTTATCGCTGAATTGCGCGGTGGCGTGCGGACGACCGACGAGGCGGTGCCCGTGATCGTCAGCGGCACAGCGGCGCGGCTGACCGAATACGCCGGCTCGATGTTCGAGCTTCGCTCGGTCGTGGAGCCCTTCGTATGCGGCGACGCGCCGGCGGAGTGTTTGATCGTTTACCTGCCTGGCTGTGAGCGTGATCGCCACGGCTCGGTACTGATGGAACTCGAAAAGGCTGGCGACTGCTATGAGCCTCAACTGAAGCGGCTCGCGCGCAATGTTCTGCGCCAGCGATACACCGACGGCGTGATCGATGAGATGCTGGCGCCGGAGCGTGTTAGCTATGAGGACCTCGCGCGCGCATCGTCGGACACGTCGTCGACCGAGCCGCCATCGGTTTTGAAGTCGATCTTCCACAGCACGTCGGGAAACGAGGGCATCATCGCGGCATGGCTCGCAACCGACGAGCGCGATGCCGAGATCGAGGCAAAGGAGGCGACCCGTGAGCTGGTGAAGCTTGTGCGTTCGAAGCTCGGGCTGGAGCTTCCTGACGACGCCACATTGCCAAAGCTGAGATCCATCACCTTGCGGTATGGCCTTGCAGGTGAATTCAGATGTGACCTCAGCGGCACCCCCCCTTCGGTTCTCGACGCTATCCCAGCGCCGAAGACCAAGGATGAGGAAGGAGCGGTTCGGGAGCTCGCCCATCAGCTTCGCTCGAGGTTCTCCGATGTCTATCCCGCGATGGCCGATCGCGTGGAGGCCGAGCTGGGGCTTCGCGACGCCGTCGTCCCCGCCGGGACTCTCGGGTCGATCGACACGTTCCGCTTTGAGGAACGCGTGCTGCTGGCCCATTGCGGCGACCTGGTCGCGGAGAAGAAGTTCGACCAGGCTCTCGAAATCATCGGGGGGCGTGAGCATAGCTTCTGGCTAGATCGTGAGGTCGGACGGAAGGCCCAGTGGGAGGCGTGTCGCCGCATGGCCGAGCTGGGGAGCCTCGGTGTGGCTGTGCGGGCCGCGGTCGGGAAAGCCGGTGGCGACGCCAATGCCTGGATTGGCGCATACGCAGCCAAAGACGGCTGGTTCAGATTGGACCAGGCTCAACGCCGCCTTGAGGCATGGGTCGCGAATCTCGACGACGAACCGGAGGAGCGTCCCCTGGGGGTGGTTCGGGGCGTCTACGAAGACGCCTGCCGCGCCATGGCCGATGGCTTTACGACAGCGCTTGTCGCGGCAAAATGGACGGTCTCGCCGTCATTGCACCAAACACGGATATACAGCGAGATCGTCTCGGAGCAGCCCAAGCCCGTGGCGTACTTCTTCGTTGACGCCATGCGTTTCGAAATGGGTGTCGAACTCTCCGAGCGGCTTCCAAAGTCCGTGGAAGTCAGCGTGCGACCTGCTGTCTGTGCGCTACCGAGCATCACGCCGATCGGTATGGCAGCACTGCAGCCGGGGGCATCGTCAAGCTTCAGCGTTGTCGAGCAGGCCGGCACGCTGGGCGCAAAAATCGACGACGCTTTCCTTCCCGACCTAGCCGCGCGGAAGAAATTTGCCGCCTCGCGCGTGCCCAGGCTTGCCGACATTGCTCTGGACGAACTGCTCAGTCTCCAACCCTCGCGGCTTGCCAAGAAGATCGAGGGCGCCCAGGTCATCATTGTGCGGTCTCAGGAGATCGATCATGCCGGCGAGCGGGGGTTCACGTTCCAGGCTCGCCAGGTGATGGATACCGTCATCGACAATCTGGCCCGGGCCATCCGCAAGCTTGCCGCCGCCGGCGTCGAGCATTGCGTGCTGACTGCTGATCATGGGCATCTGTTCTTCCCATCGGACCGCGACGAGTCCATGCGGATCGACGCGCCGGGGGGCGACGAGATTGACCTCCATCGTCGCTGTTGGATTGGGCGTGGCGGCGCAACCCCGGCTGGTTGCGTTCGGGTCACTGCCTCGGCGCTCGGGTATGAATCCGATCTGGATTTCGTGTTTCCCGTCGGGAGCGGGGTTTTCAAAGCGGGCGGGGATCTTGCCTTCCACCACGGCGGCCCCTCCCTGCAAGAAATGGTCATACCTGTGGTGACCGTCCGCATGAAGGCGAGAAAGGCAGAGCAGGCGACCGCAGGACCGGTGACGGCGACGGGTCTGCCTGACGCCGTCACGAACCGCATATTCAGCGTGACGATCCAACTCGACGGGAAAAATCTCTCGCTCTTCTCGAACGAGCTGGTGGTCCGACCGCTCTTGATTTCAGCCGGAAAGCAGGTTGGCGGAGTGGGTATGGCCGTCGATGGCGACTTTGATCGCGCGACAGGTTGCGTGAGGCTTCAGGCCGGTAAGCCCGTCACGGTCGCGTTCCTGCTGAGCGACGAGAGTTCACCGTCGCTCCGGGTGGTCGTTCAAGATCCGACAACAGACGCCGAGCTGTACCGCTCACCCACCGATATCCCGGTTCGTCTCGGAGTTTAAGCATGAGCAATGGTTCACCGCCGACCCGCGATGCACTCGACAACAAGGCGAACCAGCTGTTCGCCGGAAAGGTCGTTCGAAAGGACCTCGTCCGGAAGGTCAAGGTCGGGGCAAACGTCCCGGTCTTTGTGCTTGAGTTTCTGCTCGGAAAATACTGCGCCTCGTCAGACGAACTCGCGATCCAGATGGGATTGCAGGTCGTCAACGACACGCTGGCAAACAATTACATTCGGCCCGACGAGTCTGCGAAGGCGCAAAGCAAGGTCAAGGAAAACGGAAGATATTCCTTCATCGACAAGGTGAAGGTCCGCTTGGTGGATTCGGACTACTGGGCCGAGGGAGTCAATTTCAACAACAAATTTCTGCACATCCCGAGCCAATACGTTCGTGACTACGAGCGCCTGCTCATGGGCGGTGTTTGGGCGCAAGTCGACATGCGCTTCGAGTCCGACGAGGAATCGAAGGGCAAAAATCCGTTCTGGATCGACAAACTTGTCCCAATTCAGATTGCGACCTTTGATCTCGATGAATACCGCAATGTCCGCAAGCAGTTCACGACGGACGAATGGATCGATCTCATCGTCCGGAGCATGGGGTATGAGCCCGGCGAGATGTCTCGGCGGCTCAAGCTGCTTTTCTTGGTCCGGCTCATCCCCCTTGCGGAGCGGAACTACAACCTCGTCGAGCTCGGCCCGCGCGGCACAGGCAAGAGTTACGTCGTCCAGGAAGTCTCGCCATACACCGCTCTTCTGACGGGAGGGACCACGGTCGCCAATCTATTCGGCCACATGTCCGGGCGCCAAAAGGGCATGGTCCAGATCTGGGATGTCGTCGGTTTCGACGAGGTCGCGGATCTCCAGAAGATGCCGAAGGAAGTCATTACGACGATGAAGACGTACTGCGAGTCCGGCACGTTCCAGCGGGGCCAGGAGGCCGTCGCGGGGGATGCCAGCATCGCGATGTTCGGCAATACCAATCAGCCCATCGACGTCATGGTTCAGACCGGCCACCTCTTCGCGCCGATGCCCGACACCATTCGCGACGACATGGCGTTCATCGATCGCCTGCACTTCTATCTCCCGGGCTGGGAGATTCCGCAGATGCGGAATGAACTGTTCACGGATCACTATGGTTTCGTCGTCGACTATCTCGCCGAAGCGCTGCGCGAGATGCGCAAACACAACTTCACAGAGATCATTGACCGATACTTCTCGATGGGCGCGCATCTCAACGCCCGCGATCGCAAAGCGGTACGGAAAACCGTGTCTGGCTTGATGAAGATCCTGTTCCCGCACGGCGAGGTGACTCAGGAGGAGCTTGCAGAAATCCTTGAGTTGGCGTTGGAAGGTCGGCGGCGCGTGAAGGAACAGCTCAAGAAAATGGGCTCCTTCGAATATTACCAGACATCGTTTAGCTACACGCTGCAGGAGACTGGAGAGGAACGGTTCGTCGGTGTACCGGAACAAGGAGGGCGTGACTTAATCTCCACGGACCCCCTGTCACCCGGAACCGTATATACGGCGGGCGTTACATCGGATGGGACGGTTGGCCTGTATCGCCTGGAAGTTTCCGTTTCGAGCGGAACCGGGAAGCTGAAGATGGCGGGGGGCATTTCTGGCGCGATGAAGGAATCGGTGCAGCGAGCCTTCAGCTACGTCCAGGCGAAGAAAGCAGAGCTTGGCATTGCACGCGACCTTGAGACTTCGGACATGCATGTCGAGGTGATTGACCTGTTGGGCAATCGTGTGGAGGCCGAGATTGGGATCGCATTTTTTGTTGCGGCCTACTCGGCGCTTCGGAAAGCGCCCGTCAGTCCAGCGCTGCTCGTACTCGGGGACATGAGTGTGCAGGGAAATATCAAACCACTGCGATCCCTCACAGAGCCGCTCCAGGTCGCGAAGGACAATGGGGCAAAGCGTGCGCTCATCCCCATCGAAAACAAGCGAAGTTTCTTGGATGTTAGCTCCGACATAATGGAGCACGTCGATCCGATCTTTTACGGAGATCCCAAGACCGCCGCCATGAAGGTGCTCGGCAGCTTATAGGAAACGAGGTTGGCGGCCCGGCCCTTGGGCATTAATGTTATTTTAATAATTGTTAATGATCCAAGTCGGTATTCCTGACCGGGAAAACATCGCCACCGTTTTGCCAAAATATCTATGCCACCCTTACCCCCACTGCACTTGGGCGCAAGAGTCTGTCTGGAGGCTGGTGCATGGTCAAACTTGTGTCGATCTCTCAGGCGCTCCTGGTGGCCGAGCATCTCAGCTTCAGCCGTGCGGCGCAGGTCCTCGGTATCCGGCAATCTGCCGTGAGCCGGCGGGTGCGGGCGCTGGAGGACAAGCTGGGCGTTTCCCTGTTCGAGCGCGAGGCGAGCGGCGTTCGGCTGACGGAGGCTGGGCGCCGGTTTCTGGACCGGGCGCGCTCGGCGCTCGCCGAGATCGATCACGCCGTGAAGGGCGCCGGCAACGCAGGGTGCGGTGCGGAGGGCGCAATCCGGATTGGGATACTGTCGTCGCTGTCGGCCGGTTTCGTGCGTGAGTTGCTACGCAGCTATCGCGAAACGCACCCGGTGATCGCCATCGATATCGTCGAGGGCTCCGCAAGCGAACACCTCGCGCGTATCAGCGAGCGCCAGCTCGACATTGCGTTCGTCACTGGGACGCCGACGGTGCCGCACTGCGACACCGCCGTCTTGTGGGAGGCCCGCGTCTTCGCTGTCCTGCCGGAGCGGCATCGCCTCGCCGACGAAGACAAGCTCGGTTGGGAGGCACTGAAGGACGAGCACTTCATCGTCAGCCGCGACGCACCGGGGCCGGAGATTCATGACTATGTCGTCCGTCGGGTGGCGGCTCTCGGGCACAGCCCTTCGGTCGAGCGCTATGGCGTCGGGCGTGAGACATTGATGCATCTGGTCGCTCTCGGAATCGGCATCAGCTTCATCAGCGAAGCCGGGACAGGGGCGTGCTATCCCGAGGTGGTCTTCCGGCCACTCGCGACTGCGGAGGACGTGTTGCCGTACAGCGCCGTGTGGTTACCAGGCAACGACAATCCAGCGTTCCGGCGCTTTCTCAGCCTTGCTCGGTCGATGTCCTCGCGCCAGCCGGCTCCGTTGGCGGCTGAGTTGGCTTCCTGACACTCCGCATTTTGGCGAAGGCACGGTCGCCGGCGATGAAGCGCGCCAACATGGGCGCGATCAGCTTGGCCGGCTCACTGACCGGCTGTCCGGTTTCGCGGCCGAGTGCCGCGGCATAGGCGACAAGATCGCGATGCACCGCCGCGGGAATTTCGATCGTAAGCTTTACCGGCTTGTCATCCGGGATAGCGTCGAGCTTCAATTTTGCCATGAGCGCCTCCTCAACCGCGATAGGGTTCGAGAACGAGATCGTGGGTCACCAAAACACGGACCGGAAATCCCGGTCGGATGGTAATGGTCGGCTGGACGTTCAAGGATCGTCCGACCACTTGCTCGCCGACCTGGCTAAAGCTTTGAGATGAACCCTGCCGAAGGGCCTGGACGAGGGAGTTCTGGTTGTTGTTGCTGTTTCCAGCTTCCGACCCAACGCTCAGCAAGGTCGAGAGGATCGCGGCCTTGAACAGCATGCCCCAATGGTTGTCGACCTCGTCTTCCAGGCCGGCGTAACCCTCGGGATCGGCGCCCGGCTGGCGCTCCAGCACGATCGAACGACCATTCGGCATGATCAGCCGGTTCCAGACCAACAGCGCCCGCGACTGGCCAAAGGCAATCTGGGCGTCGTACTGACCAATCAATCGCGCACCCTGCGGGATCAGGAGGATCTTGCCGGTCGGGCTGTCATAGACATCTTCGGTCACCTGCGCCGTGACGGGGCCAGGCAGATCCGAGCGCAGGCCGGTGAGCAGCGCCGCCGGGATAACCGCGCCGGCCTGTAGCGTGAACGAACTGGCGGGCGCCTGCACGCGATCGGGGCTGACCGTGTCGCGGTCGGGATTCCCGTTCAGGAAAGCGAGCTTGTGATCCTGAGAGGCGAGATCGCTCGACCCACCGGTCAATGACGCCGTGGTGGCTTGAGCCGCTGCCAGCGCCGGAGAGGTCACCGTGGCGATCTGCCCGACACTGGTTGTCGCGAAGAGATGGCTGGTGCGCGCCGCTTCCAGCTCCTGGGCTATACGCTGCTGCTCCGGACTAAGCCCCGCCTCCGACGTCGGCATGCCGGGAGCCGGCGCGCCCGCGTTGACGATCGGCCGGCCGAGATCGCCGGGCAGCGGCGGGCCAAGCTGGGGAACGGCACGCGGAAGACCCGTATAGTCGCGCGGCAGGTTGGCGAGGCCATCCGGTGTCGTGCGATTGCTGGTGTTGTAGAGTTCGGACCCGGCGGTCTGATGCTGGGGTCGCAAGGCCAGGAACAGCGCGCCGCCGATTCCGATGGCCGCGACGGCGCCAAGGCCGAGGAGGACCTTCCGGGAGAGCCGTGTCACGGGCGCCCGGTTGGATCGCAGCCGCATTTCCTGTGGCGGCCGATCGCCTCCCGAAGGCCCCGCCGTCTCTTCATGCGGGGCGTCGGTCACGACTGCGGCCTCCCGTCGGTGCGGACGATACGGACCTTTTTCTGGTGCTCACCGCCGAGCCGCAGTTCGGCCGCGGCGAATAGCCGATCGACGATCATGTGGGCACCCTGGACGCGGTAGTTGACAAGCTCGGCGCCACCTTCCGCGCCGATGACCCAGAGCGGTGGCATCTCGCCTTTGCTGATGCCGGCCGGGAACTCGATGAATACCTGCCGCCCGTCATCGAATGCGCGTAGCGGCCGCCAGGCGGGTGTGTCGCCCTCGATGCGGTAACGAAAGTTCAGCGCGTTGATATCGACGCCGGAGGCGACCGGCGCCGCCGCATCGGCGGTCGCGTTCCGCTGGCGCAGCGCGATCAACTGGTCCTGAGCATAGGCCCAGGAGACCGACGCCATGTAGGTCTTGTCGGCCGAACGCAGCTCCAGATGATAGGTGCGTCGATCGGTATTGATGACGAGATTGGTGACAAGGTCCGGGCGGGTCGGCTTGACCAGGATGTGGACGCGTTTGGTCGGGCCCGTGCCGCTTTCTGTGTCGCCGACGATCCAGCGCACGGTGTCGCCGGCCGCGACGGGACCGGAGCCGACAAGCTGCTCACCCGCTTCGAGGGCGATATCAGTGATCTCGCCGGGCGCCGCGTAGACTTGATAGAGCGCCCCCTCGGAGAATGGATAGACCTGGATCGCATTGAGATATCCGGCCTGTGTCGGCTGAACGCGAGCGGCTCCATTGGCCTGCTCGACGCGCGTGTGCGGATCCGCGGCCTCCGGCGGCGCGGTCTTGGCGCCGGGGATTGGCTTGAGCTGGCCAGGCAACGGCAGGAGCTTCGGAAGCTCGACGATCTGCACCGGCCTGGGCGGATCGGGCTGCAGCACGGCTTGCCGCGGCGTGTCGTCGTAGCTGATCTCGGGCGGCTTCCAGATCGTCGAGCAGGCTCCCAGCGAGATCGAGGCGAGCAAAAGGGTTGCGAGGGGCAGCTTGCGCATCAGCCGAGCTCCTTGGACCAGTTGAGGGCGTGGACGTAGACGCCGAGCGGATTTTTCTTGAGCCGATCAGCGTCGGTCGGCGTCTGCACGACGATGGTGAGGATGGCGCTCCAGCGCTCCGTGACGGCAAGCGCGTTATCGACGTAGCGCCGCTCGACCCATTCGACGCGGAAGCTGTCGTCAGAAGCGCGGATCACGCTCGCCACGTCGATCGAGATTTGCGTCTTGCCGATTTTGGTGAAGGGATCGTTGGTGCGGGCGTAGTCGTTCAGCACCAGCGCGCCTTTGTCGGTGACGTAGTCATACGCCTCGAGCCAGTTCTGCCGCAGCACAACCGGGTCGGCCGGAATGCCCCGCACCTCCTCGATGAAGCGGGCGAGATGCCAGGCGATCTGCGGGTCGGTCGGGCGGTAGTCGGCCACGGCCGCCGCCACCGTTTGCGCCTGGCCAAGTCTGTCGACCTGCACGACCCACGGCGTGATCGTGCCGCGCGCCGATTGCCAGACGAGGCCGGCGGCCAGGCCGCCGCTGAGCGCCAGCATGCCGAAGAAGGCGAGCCGCCAATTCTTCGCCTGGACGCGGGCCGATCCGATCCGGTCGTCCCAAATCTGGCCTGCTCTCTGGTAAGGCGTTTCGGAGTCTGGGGTCGCGCCGTAGCGGACGGTCGGTCGCCGGAACATGAACTATTCTCCTTCGGAGAGATCGACGCCGCCGCCACCGCTGGGATGATCGCCGGAGCGGATGGCGTGGTCGGCGGCGGAGACCCCTTGATTGATGGTTTGATTGCGCTTCATGCGGCTGGCCCAGTCCGGCGGACCCGAGGCTTCACCCTGGGTTGCCGCGCTCGCCCCCGCTTGGCTCGCTTTTCCCGTCACGGCCTGACCCCCGGCAGCGAAACTGTCGCGCAGGCTCGCGGCCGCGCGGCGAAGCGGACTGGTTGCGGCTGAGGCCCCGGCCTGAGCGACACCAGAGAGGCCGCCCGCCCGGTAGGCGGCGGTGGCGCCACCCGCGACACTGGCGCCAGCGCGCGCGGTCCCGGCGATAGCGCCACCAGCGGCGCCAAGGCCGCCCGCCGCGAGCGCGGCTCCGGCCGCGCCGATGCCGGCGACCGCGAGTCCGGTCCCCACGGCGGCGCCGGCGCCGAGCTGCGGCCCGCCGGCGATCAGCCCGTTGGCGATGCCGGGCGCGAAGATGGTGAGGCCGAGCAGCGACAAAGCCGCGAGGATCAGGGTCAGCGCATCACTGATGGTGGGCGGATTGTTGAAGCCGCTGGTGAACTGGCTGAAAATTGTGGAGCCGATGCCGACGATCACGGCAAGCACCAGAACCTTCACGCCGGACGACACCACGTTGCCCAGAACCTTCTCGGCGAGGAAGGCGGTGCGGCCGAAGAGGCCGAAAGGCACAAGGACGAAGCCCGCGAGCGTGGTCAGCTTGAATTCGATCAGGCTGACGAAGAGCTGGATCGCCATGATGAAGAAGCTGATGACGACGATCAGCCAGGCGATCAGCAGGATCGCGATCTGGATGAAGTTGTCGAAGAAGCTGGTGAAGCCCATCAGGCCGGAGATGGAAGTAAGGATGGGCTGGCCGGCATCGATGCCGACCTGCGCAAGACGGCCTGGCTGAAGGAGCTGCGCTTGGCTCAGCGTTCCGCCGCCCGCCTCAATGCCGAGGCCGGCGAAGGAGTTGTAGATGATCTGCGCGAGATTGTTGAAGTTGCCGATGATGAAGGCGAAGACGCCGATATAGAGGGTCTTCCTGATGAGGCGCGCGAGCACGTCCTCGTCTGGCGCCAGGGCCCAGAAGAGGCCGGCCAGGGTGATGTCGATCGCGATGAGCACACCGGCGAGCCAGTGCACATCGCCCTGCACGAGCCCGAATCCGGAATCGATGTACTGGGTGAAGATCCCCAGGAAGCGGTCGATGACGCCAGTGCCGCCCATAGCTCAATGGTCCTCGGGTTTAGGCGCAAGGCGCGGGTTGGCCGGTGGCGTGGATGCGGTGGATGGCGCCGGGCGATAGGTGAAGAAGCGACGCCGGTTCTCGGCCCAGGCGGCTTCGCAGGAACCGTCATTCTGCGCGGCCATACCGATCGCCTGGCAGCGCGCCAGTTCGCGCGCGAGCGGATCGCTCTGGATCGCGGGTGAGTTCACGGGCGCGTTCTGGCGTGCGTCGTCGCGGTGGAAACTGATGGCGGTCGCCACGATCGCCCCGGCGACCAGGACGAACCCGGCGGCGCGGCCGATCATGGCGATATTGAGCGGACGGCCGCGCATCAGTGGAACATCTGTGCGGAGCCGGGTTGGTAGCCCGAGCCGTAGTTGAGGAAGTTGGTGAGCTGCTGCTGGGCCTGGGCCTGGTTCGCGACGGTGCGTGCGCCTTCCAGGCTCTGGGCGCGCGCGATCGACGCCATGACCGCGGTAAGATCGGCGAGCTGCTTGGTCTGGAGCGCCACGAGCTGGTTTCCAGATTGGGCGGCCTGGAGCGCGCCGGAGGCCGACTGGCTCGACGAGACCAGGGCGCTGATCTGCGTGCGCGTTGAGTCGAGGTTCTGCACCACGCCGGCCTGAACGCGCATCGCGTCCTGGAATCCGGCGAGCGAGTTCTGCCAGCGCGTCTGTGCGCCGGCGACGAGCTGTTGGCTCGATGTCGAGCTGGAATAGGCCTGCGGATAGGTGCTCGTGAACGCCTGATTGATGGTCGTGACGTTGTAGGCGATCCCCTGCGCCTGGATGAGCAACTGCTCGGTCTGATTGATCGACTGCTCAAGTTGCGCCAGCGAGGAGTATGGCAGGCTCGCCAGGTTCTTGGCCTGATTGATCAGCATGTTGGCCTGGTTCTCCAGGCTCTGGATCGAGTTGTTGACCTGCTGCAGCTCGCGCGCCGCCGTGAGGACGTTCTGCGAGAAGTTGGTCGGATCGTAGACGATCCATTGGGCATGGGCGGGAACGCTGGCGGTCACGAGCGTGAGCGCGGTGACGCCGGCGGCGAGCGCCGCGCGGAAACGACGCGTGGTCATCGGGAAACCTCCTGGATACGGGTGACGAGCATGTCCGCAGCCCAATCGAGGCCCTTGCCGCGCAGCCACGCCGCGCCGAACCCGTCGCGGCCATGGGTGGCGACAATCTTGGCGATGGCGGTCTGATCGGTCTTGGACGACGCGGCGGCGAAGGCGAGCGCGACCTCGCTCAGGCCCAACTCGAACAGGCGGTTGCCGCGGCGGGATTGGCAGTAATAGTCGCGCTTTGGCGTCGCGCGGCTGAGGATCTCGATCTGGCGATCGTTCAGCCCGAAGCGGCGATAGATGGTTGCGATCTGCGGTTCGAGCGCGCGCTCATTTGGCAGGAACACGCGCGTCGGGCAGCTCTCGATAATCGCGGGTGCAATGGCGCTGCCGTCGATATCGGCGAGCGATTGGGTGGCGAAGATGACGCTGGCGTTCTTCTTTCGCAGCGTCTTCAGCCATTCCCGGAGCTGGCCGGCGAAGCCGCGGTCATCTAGCGCGAGCCAACCCTCGTCGATGATGAGTAGTGTGGGGCGCCCATCGAACCGGTCCTCGATACGATGAAACAGATAGGACAGGACCGCCGGCCCGGCGCCCGCGCCGATCAGCCCTTCGGTCTCGAAGGCCTGGATTTCGGCCTCGCCGAGGCGCTCAGTCTCCGCGTCGAGCAACCGTCCCCAGGGACCGCCGACGGTGTACGGCTGCAAAGCCTGTTTCAGAGCGTTCGATTGCAGAAGGACGGAGAGCCCGGTGATCGTCCTCTCCGTCAATGGGGCGGAAGCAAGCGAGGTCAGCGCGGACCAGAGGTGTTCCTTGAGGTCCGGGGTGATGGTCACGCCCTCCCGGCCGAGCAATGTCGCCACCCATTCAGCCGCCCAGGCGCGCTCGCCAGCGTCGTTGATCCGCGCGAGGGGCTGTAAAGCGACAGGCTCGGCGATGTCGTCGGCGATCGCACCGCCGAGATCGTGCCAGTCCCCGCCCATGGCGAGTGCTGCCGCACGGATCGAGCCGCCGAAATCGAAGGCGAAGACCTGCGCGCCCGCGTAGCGGCGAAACTGCAGCGCCATCAGCGCCAGCAGTACGGACTTGCCGGCGCCGGTCGGCCCCACGATCAGCGTGTGGCCGACATCGCCGACATGGAGCGAAAACCGGAACGGCGTCGATCCCTCCGTCCGCGCGAAGAACAGCGGCGGCGCCTGGAAATGCTCGTCCCGTTCCGGCCCGGCCCAGACCGCCGAGAACGGCATCATGTGCGCCAGGTTCAGGGTCGAGATCGGCGGCTGGCGGACATTGGCGTAGACGTGGCCCGGCAGACTTCCCATCCAGGCCTCGATCGCGTTGACGCTCTCGCGCATGCAGGTGAAGTCGCGGCCCTGGACGGTCTTCTCGACCAGACGCAGCCGATCCTCGGCGATGCGGGGATCGTCATCCCAGACGGTGACGGTCGCGGTGACATAGGCCTGGCCGACAAGATCGGAACCGAGCTCCTGGAGCGCCATGTCGGCGTCGAGCGCTTTGTTGGCGGCGTCGCTGTCCATCAGCACCGACGCCTCGTTGGTCATCACCTCCTTGAGGATCGCCGTGATCGACTTACGCTTGGCAAACCATTGCCGGCGGATGCGGCCGAGCACCTTCGCCGCGTCGGTCTTGTCGAGACAGATCGCGCGCGTCGACCAGCGATAGGGGAAGGCGAGCCGGTTGAGTTCGTCGAGCAGGCCCGGCCAGGTCTGAGACGGAAAGCCCATGATGGTGAGCGTGCGCAGATGCGCCCGGCCGAGCCGCGGTTCGAGCCCGCCGGAGAGGTCCTCATCGACCAGGATGGCGTCGAGGTGCATGGGCGTTTCCGGCACGCGCACACGCTGGCGGCGGGTCGAAACGCAGGAATGCAGATAGGTCAGCGTCTCGGGATCGTCGAGCCACTCCGCCTCGGGCATGAAGCCCTCAATCAGCGCCAGCACCCGATCGGTGCGGTCGATGAATCCGGCCAGCGCCGCGCGCCAATCGGCACCGTCCTGCGCGCGTCCTTCATAGAGCCAGGCCTCGGCGCGCGCGGCGTCCTCGGCCGGCGGCAGCCAGAGCAGTGTGAAGAAATATCGGCTCTCGAAATGGGAGCCTTCCTCCTCGAACTGCGCCCGGCGTTCGGCATCGACGAGAGCGGAGGTGGCGTCGGGAAAATCACCTTTCGGATAGCGGTTCGCCGGCTGGCGCTGCGCCTCGATGAAGATCGCCCAGCCGGAACCGAGGCGGCGCAAGGCATTGTTGAGCCGGGACGTGATCGCCACGAGTTCGGCCGGTGTCGCCGAATCCAGATCGGGTCCGCGAAACCGCGCCGTGCGCTGGAACGAGCCGTCCTTGTTGAGGATCACACCCTTTCCGACCAACGCCGCCCAGGGCAGGAAATCGGCGAGGCTGTGAGACCGGCGGCGGTATTCAGCAAGGTTCATCATGGCAGCACCTCACTCGGCCAGGTGTGGCGGGTAGCGCAAATGCCGGCGCACCACGTCGACGAAGGCAGGGTCGCGCTTAGCGGCCCACACCGCCGCCACATGGCCGATCAGCCAGATGGCGGCGCCGACGATCCACAGGCGCAGGCCCAGGCCGACGGCGGCGGCGAGCGTGCCGTTGACGATCGCCACCGCCCGCGGCGCGCCACCGAGCAGGATCTGCTCGGTGAGTGCGCGGTGAACGGGCGCATAGAAGCCGGTGATGGGCTCGTCCTGGTCCATCAGATCAGCGCTCCGCCGCCGAATGAGAAGAACGACAGGAAGAAGCTCGACGCGGCGAAGGCGATCGACAGGCCAAAGACGATCTGGATCAGCCGCCGGAAACCGCCGGAGCTTTCGCCAAAGGCCAGCGTCAGGCCGGTCATGATGATCACGATCACCGAGACGACCTTGGCGACCGGACCCTGGATCGACGCCAGGATCTGTGTCAGCGGCTGCTCCCATGGCATGTTGGAGCCCGCCGCGTACGCGGGTGACGAGACGAGCGCGACAAAAGCGAATGCGTAGGCCAGTGCGAAGCGATGGCGGACACGGTTGAACAGCATCACGGTTCTCCTGCTGGGGTGAGGACGTAGTCGCCGGTCGGGCCGAGTTCCTGCACCGCGGCGAGTTCGGCGAGCCTTCTCGCGGAGCCGCGACCGGCGAGAACCGCGATTAGGTCGATGGTCTCGGCAATCAGCGCGCGCGGGACGGTGACGACGGCTTCCTGAATGAGCTGTTCGAGGCGGCGTAGCGCGCCGATGGCGGAGCCGGCGTGCAAGGTGCCGACGCCGCCGGGATGGCCGGTGCCCCACGCCTTCAGGAGATCGAGGGCCTCGGCGCCGCGCACCTCGCCGATCGGAATGCGGTCGGGACGGAGGCGCAGAGATGAGCGGACGAGATCGGACAGCGAGGCCGCGCCGTCCTTGGTGCGCAGCGCCACGAGGTTGGGCGCGGCGCATTGCAGTTCGCGGGTATCCTCGATCAGCACCACGCGGTCGCCAGTCTTGGCGACCTCGGCAAGCAGCGCGTTGACCAGCGTCGTCTTGCCGGTCGAGGTGCCGCCGGCGACGAGGATATTCTTCCGTTCCCGGACCGCCACGCAAAGCAACTCGGCTTGCGCGCCGGACATGATGCCGGCCTCGACATAGTCGCCGAGGGTGAAGACCGCGACGGCCGGGCGGCGAATGGCGAAGCACGGCGCCGCCACGACAGGCGGCACCAGGCCCTCGAACCGCTCCCCGCTTTCCGGCAACTCGGCCGAGACGCGCGGACTGCCGGCATGAACCTCGACGCCGACATGATGGGCGACGAGCCGCACAATTCGCTCGGCGTCTGCCGGGGTGACCCGGCAACCGGTGTCCTCAAGCCCGCCCGACAGCCGGTCGATCCAGAGCCGGCCATCGGGATTGAGCATCACCTCGACGATGCTGGGGTCTTCGAGATAGCCGGCGATCGCGGGGCCAAGCGCGGTGCGCAGCATGCGCGCGCCGCGGGCGAAGGCTTCTGAGCGGAACGAGATCGTCGTCACTGCGAACCCCGAAAACTCGCCTCGTCGAGGCGGATTGATCATCGGGGTTGATTAGAAAGAGCCGGAAATCGGACTTCGCAACAGCGGTGATGAGGCGATAGGGCTCAGGGATAGAAAGACATGCGGCTGGGATGGTCGGCGATGAGGGCGCGGGAGAGCGTGAGCGCTCTTGTGGGTCATCACCCTCATTGCCGGCTGTGATAAACTGGCCAAATGGAGGCGAGATGGACAGTCCCGAAGACGGCGATGCAGCGATCGAGCACCCCGATACGGCTGGCTCAGCGCAGCAGGTGCCCATATGGCCCAAAGTCGCGACGGACTATCACGGCGCGCTGGTAAGGCTGGCGACGATGCGCGCCGCTGGTAAGCAATATTTGCTGTTCGGTTATGTGGAGCTCTTTCCCCGCGATATCCCGGTTCCGGAGCGTTTCACGGCCGGAGAAAGGAATTGGGCGGTTCCCAACTTCGGCGGTGATGTGACTCTTGCGGGATCGGCGCTGCCGATGTCCACCGCCGATGCTCTCGCCTGGTACGAAGCGGCGGCCCTTGGGCGGGTGACGATCCCGCTGACTGCGTCGCCAGTTGAGATCGCGGCGCCGCCCTTCGGCGTCGAGCCGGCATTAGGCCGGTTCTGTGTGGGCGAGACGATTCCGTTTTCAGCACAATGGCATGGCGGACCGCGTATTCACCGATTGGTTCCGATGGAAGATCCGGCGGAGGCGATCCAGAAGCTTGGATCGAGCACCGCCGCCCGCGAGTGGCTTGCCACCAATGCTGGATTCGATCCCTTCGAATACGAGGAGTGGCTTGGAAGCCTCTCCCTGCTTGCTCCCGACCCGCTGCTCACTGGTGTCGGGCATTTCACGTACGACCGGAAGGCCACCGGCTCGGAGCGAGTGGTCATTCAAGCGCACCGGCGCCACTATGAGGATTACCCCGAAGCAGATGCCGGCGCGCTGAAGCTCGTCATACTCCAGCGGCGGCCCGCCGGCTGGACGGAGGTCTTGCCCGCCTCGTTCGACGACGACGGCTTCGCCATCAAGGGCTACCCAGAGCCGGTCAGCGAGACAGGCTTCGCGATCTCCTGTCCCACCCGCGGGCTCGTTCGCATGGTCCCACCGACATTGTGGATGGAGCAGATCAGCGTCGGCTTCGGTGTGGTCGATGCGGTGCTCGATGTCGAGGTGCCGTCGGGCGGTCGTCGCAAACCGGCGTCGCGCTACAAAACCAGCCGGGTGAAGGAGGCCGGCGGCGTGCATGTGGGAGAGGCGCTGCCTCTCTCTGGCGCGATCCGAATCGTTGAGCTGCAGGAGGCGCGCAAGGATCGCCTCCAGAAGCAGTCCGCCCCGCAACGGTTGTTCGGCGTCCACGAAACCGACAAGGACGATCTGACGGGTGACGATCTGGTCCGCATGCGCGGCGAGGCCGAATCCTATGTGGCGAACCTCGTGGCCGGGGCGCAGCGCCGCGTCATCTTCGTCGATCCGGATTTTGGCATGCGCGAACTCCAGAACTACGCGCTCCGAGTCATGCGCGATGGCGTGGAGGTGACGATTTTGACGGGCGCGCCGCACATGCGTAAAGCCCGGCCAGATGACAGCGCGGAGGAAGCTCCCCCAGAGGGGCAGACAGCGTCCTCCACGCCGCCCGGCGTCCTGCTGCTGGCGCAACTTCGACATGTGCAGGGCCGGCTCGGACCGGGGGCGCCGAAGGTGTTGGTGATGCCAGGCTCGAGGAAGCCTGTCTTCCACGACCGCTTTCTGGTGATTGACGATGTCGTTTGGGCGTCGGGGCCGTCGTTCAACGAGCTCGGCGAACGCATCGGGTTAATAAGCCAGGTTCACGAGTCCCGTATTGTTATCGCGGCCATAGAACGCGTGCTTGACCGCTCCATGCCTCTCGCGGACTGGATCGCCAAAGCAGGTCTCCCAGAGCTGAACGGCGATGGACCCGATGCCACGCACGCTTGAAGACCATTTGCGCGATCGGCGCGCCCGGATCGCCTCCTGGCTCGAACAGCCCACTGAGGCTGAAACCGCCACCGCCGTGTGCGAGCGCTGGATCGTGGATCTCTTGGCGCGTGATCTGACGCTCTATTCCCGGCAAGACCTTGGTTCGCTGCCTGCCGATCTGAGTCTTGTCGATCGGCTGTCCGCGGAAAAACTTGATGGACTGTCCGCAGCGCTCGCTTGGCAGATCGAAGACGCGGAAGGCAAGGAGCCTGACGAAGCGCCTCTGATCGGTCATGTTCTGGCGGCCGCTAGCGGACACGCCTATGCGATCCATGGTCCCGGCAAGCTCGATTGGATTGGCCATTTCGTCGCGTCGATCGACGGCGCGTCGTGGGAGGACTTTGCCGATGCTGCGGCGCAGGTGTTGGGCAGGAATCCCGACGTGCAGGAGGCGTTCGTCGATTTCCTCGCCACGATCGTCACAAAGGCCAACGACGCGCCGGACACCGTGACCGAGATTCCGCCGCGTCGCGCTTCTATGGCGTCGATCGTCGAGCAATTCGCGCGGGCGGGGAGCTTCCAGGAGGTATGGGAAGCGGACCAGTGGCCAATCCTGTTCCGGTCAAGCGATGCGTTCGAGATTCTGCGAAGAGCCGACGCCGAGCGCTTCGTGACGATGATCGACCAATTGCCGCACCCGACGCTCGTGAAGCAGTGTCTCAGTAGTAAAGCGCTTCTGACAAGTCCGCACGATGCCTTGATCCTGTTGCGGTTGGCGAATACCGCCTTCGACGCAGAGGGCCGCTGGCAGCGCTCGGGGATGGCCGCAATCCTGTTGCTGCAGTCGGCGAGCGAACAACTGCTATCGCCGCGCGGCGACGAGGTGGAGACCGAAGACCTGAGCAAAGGCATTGCGCAGTTTCGCAACGCTGTCGGTGGGGTTCTCGACATCCTTTTTGCGCGTGCCGACGGCGTCGAACTCGCTTGGCACTGGCTTGAAAACCTTCTGCGCCAGACGCCCCGTGTTCCTCCTGCAGGCCGAAGCGGCCCGCGCAAGCAGATGATCAATCGCATCGGGATTTTGGCGCATGCGCTTAGCAGTCGCATGACGCCTCGTCGTGCACAAGACGCATGGATCAGGGAGACAAAACCGCTGGAGCGGCAGTTTCGTGCCGTGGCGGTGCTGAGCGTGGCGGCATTCACGACGACGGTCGCAGATCTGGACGTCGGGTCCATCGCGAAAGGCCTGCTAAAGGGTGATGGCTTCGAGTTGACGCGCGCGAACGACCTCATCCAATTACCCGGCGCGCCTTTGCGAACCATTCCGGGCGATGTTCTGGCGAGACTCCCAGGCGCCGCCGCTTGGTTCACCAGCACTTGGTCTGCACTCAGGTTCGAGCGCGAACGAGCGTGGCGGGCCAATAGACACAGCAGTGGAAATCCGGCCGAGATCATGGGACTTTGGGGACTTGGCGCGGTCGAATCCCTCGTGATGAACGCCGAAGCACAGCCCGGTGACGCTGCCGGAATGTGGCTCGCAGTTGAGCGTGCGTTTCGCGAGGCGCGGCTCGTCGAGCCGAGGCTCGGCCGGGACTTCTGGTCCCAAGCTGTCGCGCGCCTCTTTTGGTGGTGGCCGCAGGTCTTCACGGAGATTCAAGACCAGGCCGATAATTCGGGAGCCGGGTCGTCTGTTCCTACCGCGCTTGGTAGAGCGCTCGCGCCCTACGCGGAGATCAGCGGCGACTTCATGGCGGTAACCGTCACCTTGCAGCAGGCAGGGCTCCCTATATTGGTGCTGGATGAAGCGGTTCATCACGTCGGTCACAACTTGCTGCGGATGATCCGTCTTTTCGTGGCGACAGCTCGCCACCTGAACGATCGCCGTGCGTGGAATCCAGATTGGGTCGCGGCGCTCGGAAGAATCGAGGCGGAAATCGCCGGCGACCGTCAAAGCGCAGATTTGCCTGCGCGAACCGGCCGCAGCGAAATCTAGTCGGGAAGGGTCGCCGACACGGGTGGGTTCACATCCGTTGTCACCTCGTCTGCGAGCGTCCGACCACGCGCCAGCCGGCGCCCCAGGGCCTCAACGAAGCCGTCATAGCGCTCCCGGCCCTTGGCCTGCGCCGCCGCCTGGGCGGTATCCGGCAATGGCGGGGTGTTGGTCAGCCAGAAGCGCACGAACAGCGCCAGGGCCTCGTTTGAGATGGTGACGTGCCGTTCGAGGCGCTCGATCTGTCGCGTCATGCGGTCGAGCCGCCGCGCGAGCGCGGCCTCCAACCGATCGGCGCCATCCGGCGACAGGTGCGAGGCGAGCGCTGTCTCCACCACCAGCGCCTGCGGCACGCGTTTGCGCGCCGCGTAGTCGGCCAGCTTGCCGGCGAGATCCGGCGGAAGGCGAAAGGTGTGCTTGGTGCGCATGCGTCACAGCCCCATGTCGTCGGCCGGATCGAGCGAGACTTGCCGGGCGATGGTGCGGACCTGGCCCTGCAAGACGCGGAGACGCTGGGGGGCGTCATCCGCGTCGTCATCGGCCAACTCGAATTCCTGCGCCGGCTGGCGGGGTTCCGGCGCGATCTCTTCGTGTTCGGGAAGTTCAGGCTCACGCCGAATACCGGCGTTGTCGGGATCGTCGGATTGCGCCGGCGGTGCCGCGACGATCAACTCCGCCCAATCGCCGCTGTGCGCCGGTCGCGCCGTGGGGGAGTGGCCGGCGGATTCCGCCGAGCGAGTGGGCTTGGGCGGCGGCAGGATTCGCGTCCGCAATTGCGGATCCTCGTAGTAACGCGCCTTCTTGGCGCGGATCGGATGGCAGCCGGAGACGAGCACCAACTCGTCATCGGGTGGGAGTTGCATCACCTCGCCAGACGTCAGCAGCGGCCGCGCGGTCTCCTGGCGGGAGACCATCAAGTGGCCGAGCCACGGGCTCAGTCGATGACCCGCATAGTTTTTGGCGTCGCGGATTTCGGTGGCGGTGCCGAGCGCGTCGGATACGCGTTTGGCGGTTCGCTCGTCGTTGCTGGCGAAGCTCACGCGGACATGACAGTTGTCGAGGATCGAGTTGTTCTGGCCATAAGCCTTCTCGATCTGGTTCAGGCTCTGTGCGATCAGAAATGCCTTCAAGCCATAACCGGCCATGAAGGCCAAAGCGCTCTCGAAGAAATCGAGCCGACCCAGCGCCGGGAATTCATCGAGCATCAGCAGCAGGCGATGGCGCTGGCGCTTCGACTCCAGCTCCTCAGTCAGTCGCCGGCCGATCTGGTTCAGGATCAAGCGGACAAGTGGCTTGGTCCGACTGATGTCCGATGGCGGGACGACGAGGTAGAGCGTCGCCGGTCGCCCGCTCTCGACAAGATCGCGGATGCGCCAATCGCATTGGCGCGTGACGGCCGCGACCACGGGATCGCGATACAGACCGAGGAACGACATGGCCGTCGACAGCACGCCGGAGCGTTCGTTTTCGGATTTGTTCAGCAGCTCGCGCGCGGCGCTCGCGACGACGGGATGCACGCCGCGTTCGCCCAGATGCGGCGTCGTCATCATCGCGCGCAGCGTCGTCTCGGTTGGCCGCTTGGGATCGGAGAGAAAATTGGCGACGCCGGCGAGCGTCTTGTCCGGCTCGGCGTAGAGGACATGCAGGATGGTGCCGACCAGAAGCGAATGGCTGGTCTTCTCCCAATGGTTCCGCCGTTCCAGCGCGCCTTCCGGATCGACCAGCACGTCGGCGATGTTCTGGACGTCGCGCACCTCCCATTCGCCGCGCCGGACCTCAAGCAGCGGATTATAGGCGGCACTCTGCGTATTGGTGGGGTCGAAGAGCAGCACGCGACCGAACCGCGCGCGCCAGCCGGCGGTGAGCGTCCAGTTCTCGCCCTTGATGTCGTGGACGATCGCCGAGCCTGGCCAGGTCAGCAGCGTCGGAACGACCAGGCCGACGCCCTTGCCGCTTCGGGTCGGCGCGAAGCAAAGCACATGCTCGGGGCCGTCGTGGCGCAGGTAGTCGTCGTGCCAGCGACCGAGGAGCACGCCGTCATGGCCAAGCATGCCGGCCTGCCGGACTTCGTGCGCCTCGGCCCATCGAGCGGAACCATATGTCGTGACCCGCTTGGCCTCCCGCGCCCGCCAGACCGAAATGGTGACAGCCACGACGATCGCGGCGATACCGCCGGACGCCGCGATATAGGCGCCTTCGACAAAGATCTCGCGTGCATAGGCGTCGTAGGCGAACCACCACCAGAAGAATGCCGGCGGCTGGTAGACGGGCCAGCCGAGGACTTCAAACCAGGGGTGGCCGAGCTGGGGCTGGAAGGCGAGCCGCCACGCGGTCCATTCCGTCGCCGCCCAGACGAAGGCGAGCACGACGGCGCTGACGAGGAGCACTTGGCCCCAGAGGATCTTGGTCGCGTTCATGACGACGGAGGATCAGGAACCGCTTAGTCGGCAACCTCAAGCTCAAAGAGCCAATACGGGGGTGCTGGGATATGGCAGCGAAGAAATCGGACAGTTCACGTGGCAGATATCGAACCGTCGCCGACCTTGGATGTGGATCAGCCGAACCGGTGTTATGGTTCGACGCGCGGACGCTTAGCGGACCGAGACTCCAACGCTCAATCCTATGAAACGCCCACAACCGCGGCCGTCCGGCATTGCCTATTGCAGTTGCTGTAAGATTGTGGACGCGAGATCATCGGCCGTATGGCAAGCTCGGACGAGAACCAGCCTCTAGTCAACGACCCCGCTCGGGAAGCGGCGGCGTCGATGCGCGGTTACTGGACCCAGGTATGGCGCAGCGTTCTCGCCTGGATCCATCTGGATGACGCAGAGAGGCTCTACCTGGAAGGCGCGGAGGACATCGACCGCGTCAGCGGCTCGGCCGCAGAGACCATCCAGGTCAAGGACGTCCAGGGCAACATCACCCTGAGGTCCGGGGACGTGATCGAGGCGATCGACAATGCCTGGGCCCATCGACAGCGCAATCCGACACGGTCGATCCGGTTTCGGTTCCTGACGACATCGTGCATCACGGTAGAACAGGGCGCTCCGTTCGGCGACGGTGTTGGCGGATTGCACCTGTGGCGCAACGCCCGATTGTTGGACGACGAGGCGGAGCGCCACAGGGACGCGCGGGCGATTGCCACGTTCCTGGTGGCAGAGGGGAAGGTTTCCGCCCCCGTCCGGGCGTTCCTGCAGGCAGGATCGGATGCGGCGATCTGGGAAGGACTTATCGCGACGGTTGAGTGGGACACCGAGGCCGAGGAAGCGCCGGAGGTCATTCGGGAGATCAAGGACCGGCTCGTCGTCCTGGGCCAAACCATGGGGGTCACGCCCGACAAGTCGGAGGACGTCGCGGCGCATCTTTACGAGATCGCCTATGGGACGGCGACGCGCCAAAAGGACCGATTTCTGACGCGGGCCGAGCTGCTGCGGGTATTCCATGCGCGGACGCACGTATCGATGCCGGCCGCCACCTACAACGCGTTGCTCGCCATCATTCCGCAGCATCTGGCGACACTGGGAGCGGATGGCGCGCTTCCCCAGGCCGTTGGTGGCACGCGTTCGGCGGTTGGCCGCGCCCCGCCATTGCCGTCACGCTATTACGCCAGAGGGGCCGTTCTGGGCGACATCGAACGGCGGTTGGCCGTCCATCCAATCCTGGTCCTGCAGGGCGGTACAGGCGTGGGGAAGTCCATCGCTGCCGCCGGTCATGTGGCGGCGGCCACCTCAAGCTGGGGCTGGGTCGATCTGCGCGGCGTCAATTCGGCCGTGCTCGCAGGCCTGCTCGATCGCGTCGTCACGGAATTGACCGTGGAAAGCGGCCTCACGCATGTGGTGTTGGATGATATCGAGCTCCCGCCGGATCCGCGGCCGTTGGAGACACCTCTGACACGGATCAAGACGATCCTGGGCGATCGGGGCGGTCATCTGGTGATCACCTCGGCCGCCGTGCTGTCGCAGCGACTGGCACTCGCGCTCGCCTTGCCAGCCGACGGCATGCTGCCGATTCCGGCTTTCAGTCGGGACGAGATCACCGAGTTCTTGATCGCACGGGGCTGTCCGGCGCCCAAGGTCGCAGGATGGTGGGCGACGTTCATCGCGCTCCACACCAGCGGCCATGCGCAGCTCGTGCATGCCCGCATCGCCGCGCTCGAGGCGCAGGGTTTCCCGACGCCTGATCTGGAAAGCCTGGCGGCGACGCCGTCCGATGTGGTCGAAGCGCGCGCGGAAGCGCGTCGGTTGATCGCAACGCTCGACGGGCCGACGCGAGAGCTCATTTACCGCTTGAGCCTTACAGTGCAGGCCCTGCCGCTTCAGCAAGTGCTCGCGATCGCGCGCCAGCCGGCGCCCATCGGTGAGCCGGGTCTTGTGTTCGACGGGCTGGTCGGACCGTGGGTGGAGGTCGCGGCGGAGGGACTCTACCGGGTTTCGCCTCTGCTGCGCGAGGTTGGCAAGGACGTCCAGGGCGAGGACTGGGCGACGGGGATGCATTGTGGGATCGCCCGCGCCATGCTGGGCTTCCGCACCTTGTCGCCGACCGACGTGTCGGCGATCCTGTTCCATGGCATTGCGGGCCGGGACTGGGCCTCCGTGGCGCGCCTGTCGTTCGGCATCCTCCAGTCGGACAACGAGACATGGGACGCGCTGGCAACGAGCGCTGACTGGTTCGTGCTGGTCGGCGTCGGCACGGCTGCACGCCCCGAGACCGATCGCTTCTCCCTGTTCCTGATCCGCCTGCTGCAGTTTCGGCTCGCCGCCGCGGCCAAAAATGATAGAGGCGCCCGCGCGATCATCGCCTGCATGGATGAAGAACTGCCGGCGGACGTGGCGGGCGCACCACTGCGGCTGGCGCGCTATTTCTTCCTGGCGCAGGTGCTGCTGCGCACCGAGGTCACTCTCCCCGTCGCGCAACTCGTGTCGATCGGGCTTGAGTATATTCGCCTGACCGACGAGTTGGCGGACATGCTCGCCGAAGCTCACGGACCGGAGTTCGATCAGGTTTTGACGGGGCCGGACGGCGCGCCGGACATGGCGTCCGTCGCCGGATTCACTTTGACGCCGCACCTGGTCGACCGGCATGCGCTCGGGGTGCTCATGGATGCGTGCGAGCCGCTGGACGCGCCGGAGGTGCGCCGCCTTCTGTGGTTTGTTGGCGGACAGGAATCCACGGCGCAGATCGTCTTGGAGCGCATCTGGCTGGCCGAACTCAGGGCCGCAGCCCCGGACTGGTTGGCAGCCCGCGATGTTCTCCGTCGAGCCTATGCGCTCGGGCGACGGTGCGGCCTGCCCGGCTTGGCCCAGGGGGCCGCACGCACGATCGCCCGCATCACGGACCAAGATCTGAAGGATCCGGTGGAAGCGCTCCGGGTGGCGAATGCGATGGCCGCCGAGATCGGATGGTCACCCGGCCAGGAAGACGGACGGGCAGCGATATTGCTGGGCAAGGGTGACGCCGCCGAGGCGCTCGCCATTTGGCGCAGGCTGCTTCCGAGCTGGAGGCCCACAGACGAGTTCGATCTCCAGCAGACCTTCTCGCATCGCCTGGCGGCCGTCGCCGCCGCGCGGCTGGATGGATGGACAGAGGCGGCAGACTGGCTACAAAGCGCCCGCGGCTTGGCGGACGACGTCAACCAGGCGATCTATTGTGCCGGTCTCCTCGTCGATGAAGGCTATGCGCGCTGGAAAGGCGGCGACAATGGCGCCGCGCTGGCATGTCTGATCGAAGGCGTTTGCGCGATTGACCGGCTGGCCCCCGATGAAACCGACGACAATATCTATCTGCTGCGCAAGCGCGCCGGCCACACGTTGATGTGGATGGCGAACACGACTGCCGGCAAGCTGCCTGTGGGTTTTGAAGCGCCGCCGCCAGCCTGTTGCAGCAGCTTGGAGCCGGTCAAGGCAGCCAGGCTTCCTTCGACGTCCAGCGACATAATGTGGGTGGAGCTTCTCGAATTCGAATTCGTCGCCGGGCTGGGCGACGCGCAGTTCCACGCCCACGAGGCGCGGCTCAAGACTTCGATCTACGGCGTGGTGCGCCTTTCGTTCAACCAGTTGCGGCTGCAGCGTCGCTTGCGAAGCGCCGTGCTCGACGATCTGGTGGAGGTGGTCGGCGATTGGGCGGAATCCTTCACCCTTTGCCGCCTCTACTACAAGGAGGACGGTCTCGAAGCTGCCGATCCGCTGCCGGCTTGCGCGCCGCCGTTTGATCGCGGGCAACTGGACGCCGAACTGATCTTGTGCGGAATGCTGAACGGCATCTTCGTCCTGGCAGCGCGAGAGGCTGTCACGGAGCAGATGCTGGCGCTCTGGGCGGCCAGCGCGGCACGTGCCGGCCTGTCCGCGGCCGTCACTCCATGGCTAACATTTGTCGGCGATCTCTTCGTGAAGAACACGGTGGATGCCGAGAAGGCTGTACGGGACGCATCGATGTCCTGGCCATGGCAGGGCGCGGCGTCAGTCAAGGTCGCGATCGACAGCGCCACCCGGCCCGCAGAGCTTCTGACGATTCATAACTACTGGACAAATGATCGGGCGCAGGCGGCGACTGGATCGTATGTCCTCCCGGAAATCGAGCATCTCGTGACGAGCGGCTGGCAGCGACTGTCCGCGCAGAGCTTCCTGCTGCGCACGCCGGCGCTGACCGTTCCGGCGCTGTTGCAGGCCTGCGCGAGCGCATCGACGGGTTGGCGCAAGATCGGCGAGGTCTTGGCCGCTGCATGCGACGCGGTGCCCGCGACGGTTCCAAGCGAATTTCGGGAGAGGTTTCGAGAAATGAAGGAGAAATGAAGTAGGACGGACAAGCTTCACCGAAATCGCAGCCGTCAGTCCGCTCTAAATGCCCAGCCCTCGCCGGCGTCCGGAGGACCAATCTACATTTCCGCCCGGCGCCACCACGCCGCTCACCTGCCGACCGAGGTGCTGCTCCAGCGCCGGCCGCCACGGAACAAGCTGGAAGCCGAGACCATCATCGATCATGGCGAACCGCCCCGACGCGAGCGTGACGCGGTGGCGATAGACGCCGGCGACGTGCTCGCCTTCGGCGGACGGGCGATGCGCGAGGCCAGTCTCAGCGACCAGTTTTGAGGACACCCCGTCAAGCTCGCGCCGCCTCAACGTGTCGAGCAGATCGCGCGCGAAGACGACCCTCTGGCCCTGCCGCCGCGCCAGACCTTCCTCGATGAGGTGATCGACACGGCGGTCCATCGCCTCGCGCACGTCGGCGCCGAATCCGCCGCCGCCGGTCGCCGGCTCACGGGCGAGAAGCTGCCGATCGATCCAGGTCGCCCCTGACGCGGTGATCTGCGCCTCAATGGTGAAGTCGGACCGAGTGGCGAGAGACAGGCGCTTGCGTCCGTCCGCCTCCTCATAGGCGCGAGCTTCGACGATCGCGCCGGGCTTGGCGTCGCCGGTCATCTCCAGGTCGGAGAAGCGGAGATGATGGGTGCGTCCATCGACGCCCTCAACGATCGCGTAAGCCGATCCTTTTAGCTCGTCGTGCAGCCCGCGCGCGACCAGCCGGCCGAGAACCGGATCTCCGCCGTCGTCGCCATGCAGGGCGAAGCTGGACACATCCGGCTCGTGGCCAGCGCCGGTCATGGCGCGGTGCATGGTTTTGATGATGTCGCCGCGGATGGAAAGGTCGCGCAACGTCTGCTCGAGGCCGGGCTTCAACGTCCAACGTGCCGTCCCGACTTGCTCGGCGAGTCCGAGCCGTTCGAGCTTCGCGGCGCGGCCGAGCATCAGCCGTCGCAGCTCGGGGTCTTCGTCCGAGGCACCGGGGCGGAGATCGGCGACGCCGGCGGTGTCATCCGCGATGTTGCGCAGCGCCCGGTCGAGACTGGTCCAGCGTTCGGCCTCGACCTCCTTCTCCAGAGCCGATCGGATCTCTTGCTCGCTGCGTGGCCCCAGCTCCAGGGTGACTCGCTCGGCGGCGCGATCACGGAAGCCCCGGCTGATGTAGTCGCGGCTGATGACGAGGTCCTGGCCGTCGTCGGCGCGGCCGCGGATCAGGACGTGGACGTGCGGATTGTCGGTGTTCCAGTGATCGACCGCCACCCAGTCTAGCTTGGTGCCGAGGTCGCGTTCGACGTCGGCCATCAGCTCGCGCGTGAAGCCACGGAGGCTCTCCAGCTCCGCGGCGTCTTCCGGCGAAATGATGAACCGGAAATGATGGCGGTCGTCCTCGCACCGTTCGGCGAAAGCGCGCTCGTCCGCGACCTCCGAGTTTGCATCGAACATCCGGGCATCGGCGCCGTCCCGCGTGACGCCCTCGCGCTTCAGATAGGTGATGTGCTTGGGGAGTGGTGCCGAACGAAAGCGCGTCCCGTGGTGACGTACGACGCGCGCCTTCATCACCACGCGTCGCGACGTCGAACGCAGCGACAAGGAGAGCGCCGCGCGCCGGCCTCGGCCAAAGCGCGAACGGCTGGCGCCGGACTTCCCGCGGCCGAAGCTCTCACCGACATGGCCGGCCTTCTTCGCGGCTCGCATGACCTCGCCGACAAAGCTCTTGGGACGCTTGGCGCCTTGGTTCCCGTGCCGGATGCGGCCTGGCCGGATGTTGAGGTCGTTGTCACGGCCGGTCATGGCGAAGGAGGCCCCTCCGGGGACAGGCGATGGCGCTCGGGGGATTGAAATCGTTGGATATTCCAGCCGGAGCGCCAGCAAGGCAGGTTCTCGAAGTTCCTGAAATAGTCAACAAAACCAACCACATGCGCCCGTCCGGAGGCGGCGCTTTTCCCTTGCCGTCCGTTGGTCGTGTTCCCCTGCACCCCCAGTCCGACACTCAAACCCACGCCAAAGCCCGCCAGACCGCGATGAAGCCCGATCTCGCTCATGGCGGCGGATTCCGCGCGGACGTCCTGACGAACAGGCCGTCGGATTGCGGGGTGAGCGCGGTCCAATCCTGCGCTGTTCCGCCGATCGACGGCTGTCCCGATGGCGGGGCGGATGATGGTTGGGCGCGCGCCGGGCTGTTCTCCGCGCGCGCCGCGAACAGGGGCGCTTGTGTCCAGGAACGGGCCACAACGGCGACAACTATCGCGTCATCAACCGAGCCGCCGCCAATCAGCGGGGCGAGAAGAGCGACGTAGGCGCGCGTCTCGGCGGGCAGCGGTCGGCCTGTCGCCAAGTGGTCTTTGTAGCGTGCCGGGCCGGCGTTGTAGGCGGCAAGAAAACCGGGCGCGCCGTAGCGATCATGCAGTTCCCGCAGATACGCCGCGCCGGCGATGATGTTGTCGTGCGCATCGTATGGATTAGCGCCGAGGCCATAGCGAAGACGCAGACCGGCCCATGTTGCCGGCATGATCTGCATCAAGCCCATGGCGCCTTTGGGCGACAGAGCCCGCACGTCGCCGAGGCTTTCGGCTCGCATTACGGCGCGTATCCAGGACGCCGGAATGCCGAAGCGCTGTGAGGCTTCGGCCACGAAGGCTGCAAGACGATCAACCGTCGTGGCGACGCTCGGAGGCTTCGCGGCGACTGGTTCGGCGTAGGCGACGCCGCCGCCGCCGGTCAACAGCGCGACCGCGATCCCGCCGCAAAGGAGCTGCCGCCAACCGCGCGTGAGCCTGGCGATCGAGCAGCGCTCGACGACGGGCGGTAAGGCCGGGAAGGAGGAAGAGATCGGGCGGGATGGGTGGCGTTGAAGGGCTGTGCGCGGGCAGGACTGAGACACGGTCATTGCTCCTCGTCGGTCCAGAGCGGCGCCGCTTCACCGACGATGCTTGTCGCCGGCAGCGGCCCGAAATACCGGCCGTCGAGGGAGTCCTCGGACTGCCAGTTCATGAGGAAGACCTGACCCTCGGCAATGACGCGGCAGCCTTGCCAGGCGGGGAGATCGCGCCCCCGGCGATCGTGGTCGAGCGCCTCGCCCATGACGGTGGAATCGACGGTGATGGTGCGACCCGAGCGGCAGACGGTTTGTCCGGGGAGCGCGAGGATTCGCTTCAGGAGGGGCACGCTCTTGGGCAGGTAGCCGCGCTCGGCGAGGAAGTTCGCCAGCGGTGCCGGCGGCCGCACCACGACCAGTTCGGTGACCTGCAGGTCGCCGGCCGGTTGCACGCGATACAGCCCGATTGGCACGCTGGCGCTGGCGTTCCAGATCAGCTTCGGCGCCGGATGAACGAAAGCGGAAACGCCTATCGCCATCGTCGCGAAATACGTCACCATCACTGCTCCGAAACGCGTCATGACGCGATCCTCCGACGCTTGAGCCATGCGGAATGTTGATCGCGCGCGTACGGCCGCGGCTCGTCGCCGGCGATCAGGCGATTGTGGACATGCCGCCAATGATCGGGAGCGGCGTCGGTTGGATCGATGCCGAGCGCTTCGACGGCGTCGATCGCGTGCAGCACGCGCTCGACCTTCGGCCAGCCGGACAGGCGCAAGAGGATTTCGCCGCCGGGGCGCACATACGGCACGGTCGAGAACGCCTCGCCGGGATGGACGGCGCGCAGAATGTCGATGCGCGA
This sequence comes from Methylocella sp., assembly GCA_037200525.1. NCBI lineage: Bacteria > Pseudomonadati > Pseudomonadota > Alphaproteobacteria > Hyphomicrobiales > Beijerinckiaceae > Methylocella > Methylocella sp. The sequence goes on from JBBCGG010000001.1 coordinate 2,382,765, forward strand.
GACGACGGTGCCGAAATCGTTCGAGGCCCAGCGGATATAGGCGAGGATGCTGCCGGGCGCGAAGCTGAGGACGCGGCGGCGACGGTCGAGAATCTTCTCGCTGACGTCGTGGCCGAACCGGATCCAGTGCTCGATGCGCTTCTCGATCCAGGTCAGTTCGACATGGGTGAAAGGGTCAGGCGCTGGGCTCATGCCGCGCCTCCGCCGTCTTCGGGGAACTCGCGCAGCAGCAGGGCGCGCAGCATGTCCGCGACCGTCACGCCCCGCCGGAAAGCAGTGACCTTGATCCGGCCTCGCAACTCGGGTGTGACGTCGATGGTCAGCCGGGCGGTATAGGATTGCGCGTCCGGATCGCGCGCCGCGGTCACGTCCGGCGCTTTCACCCAACTGTCGGCGTCGCCGGGACGGGAGGCAAAACCGCGCCTGGGTGCGCGCGCGGTCATCGAACGAGGCTCCCGATTTCTTCGGCGAGAGCGGTGATCTCGCGCGCGGCCGGACTGGTCTCGTCGATGTCGAAGACGAGGCGACCGGACTGCGCGGCGTCGGCGAAAACGACACGCTGGCCAATCCTCGCCGCGAGCACCGGAGGATCGTGTTCGGCGAGCGCTTCGGCGGTCTCGCGGGCGATGATCGTGCGCGCGGCGCAGCGGTTCAGGACAAAGCGGGCGACGATCTGCGGCCGGAAGATGCGCGCCTCGGCGATCAGCTTCAGCATCTCGACCGATGCCCAGCCATCAAACGGCGATGGCTGGGCGGGGACCAAAACGACGTCGGCGGCAAGCAACGCCGAACGCATCAGGCCAGCGACGCGCGGCGGCCCGTCGATGACGACGTGGTCGGCGTCGCGGGCCAGTTCGGGGGCTTCGCGGTGCAAGGTGTCGCGCGCCAGGCCGATGACGCCGAACAGCCTCGGTAGCCCCTCCCTTGCCCGCTGCTCCGACCAGTCAAGCGCCGAGCCTTGCGGATCGGCATCGATCAGGGTGACTCTTTTCCCTTTCCGGGCCCATTCGCCGGCGAGATGCAGGGCGAGCGTCGTCTTGCCGACGCCGCCTTTCTGGTTGAGGAGCGCCACGATCATCGGGCGCTCCTGTCGGTTTTCCACCGATCGCGGCGGTGGCCAACAACAGAAGAGTTAGATTCTTCTAGGTTAGACTCTAAGTTAGGCGGCTCGGAACCGGTTGATCGGCCTAGTGAATTTGCCTGTCTGGGTTCCTGATAGCACGTGGGTCCGGTTCCTGATGGCACGTGCCCATTGGTTCCCGATAGCACGTGCGCTTCCACAGGTTGTCCACAGGGGGCTGTGGATAACTTCGTCGGCGTGAATGCCAGCAACTCGCGTCCGCCGGTCTCGCGCTCGACGACGAGGCGATAGCCCGGCAGCGGCTGGCGGCGGGCAATGTCGCGTAGTTCGAACGCGAAGCGCTTGAACGGCGACAGGCTCGCCGACTTGACGTGGAGGTGCCGAAAATCGAACCGCCAGCCACCCCGCTGGCGTCCGGCGTGCTTGCGGACCAGACGGTAGAGCCATCGTTCCAGGCCGCCCGTCAGGCTGAAATACGCAGGGTCGATGGTGAGCACGAGCGCGTCGTCGAGGACCGCACGATAGAACCAATCCGGCACGATGAGATCGATGCCATCGGCATTGCCGTGTGCATCGGCCCGCTCGGTCCATTCGTTGATCCAGGAGAAGCGGTGCATGCGCCGCTCGCTGACCTGGCGCAGCGAGGTCGCCACGGTCGTCGATTGCAATCGATCCAGCGCCGCCTTCAGCCGGTGATAGTCACGCGCGCCTGTGCCGCGGCCGGTGAAGGTCAGGATTTCGCGCGGCGTCGCCGCCATCAGGCGCGAGGTGCGCAAGCCGGCGTCGCGCGCTTCGACGATCTGGCTCGCGGCCCAGATCAGCACGTCGGCGTCCCAGATGGTCGCCATGCCGTGCTCGGGCACCGCCTCGACGCGGATGGCGATCTCGTTCATGCGGAAATCGATCGGCGTCGTGCGATGGGTCTTGGCGAGGCTGAAGAACGGATAGGCCATCAGATCCTGCGCGTCCCTCGGTGCGAGATCGCCAGGTAGAGCCCGGAAAAGTTCCAGTTGCTCGCGTTCGGAGCGGGTGCGATGGCGCACGGACATGACCGGCGGGGCTCAGCGTCGGGCTTGGCTGGCAGGGGCCGGCGTGACGGGCGTTTGACGCTTCGCCGGCAGCACGGTCCCGACGCCGGGATCGGATGTCGATGCCTTGGCTCCGAGATCGACCCAGGCCTGAAGGTCTTCGACGCGATAGACGACGCGACCGCCGAGCTTCGAATAGCGCGGCCCCGTGCCGTAGATGCGGTGCTTCTCCAGCGTGCGGATTGAAAGGCCGACAAAGCGGGCGGCCTCGGGCGTGCGTAGGTTGCGCGGCGGTAAGCCGGCAAGATTTGGAGACATGGGGAACCTCCGTGGTCCTGTCGGGGGCAGCCGGATAACGGCGGCCGTCAGGGATCACGGTGGCGAAGCGCGCGGGCGCTGGGGGATGGCGAAGATGGGGAGGGCGGAATTCGCCACCCCGCACGGTCACGCCTATCTTGAGTGCCGCCGGATCAATCCGGCCGGCGCGGACCGAGTAGATTGCGGTAGCCGCCGCGCGTCATGGCGAAGCCGGTGCGCGCCAAACGGATGACCGTGTCGCGGAGGGACGAAGTCTTCCAGGGTTCAGAGTCGAGACGGCCTGGGCCGAAGAGCGCTTCGGCGATGGCGCGGTAGCTGGCGCCGGCGAGCCGAGCGTCGAGCGCGCGAAGGGCGAAGACCAAGCGGTCGATGCGATTAGGCGGGCTTGGCGGTGTTCGAGGTCGCCCATGCGCGACGTGCCGCCAAAAGCGCAGAGTCGCGTCGGCGCGCTGCGGCGCCGTGAGGTCGAGCGCGATGAGCGCTACCACCGGCGTCGCACTTCTCGGCGGATCGATCAGCCACAACTGGTGACTGGTCGCGTCGTCTCTGAGCAGCAGATGCGCGCCATCCTCGGCATCGCGCCGGATGAGTTCGCCCGGCAAATCCGCGAGCAAGATCGAGGGCGTTCCCGTTACGGCCGGCGCCGCTGTAAGAACAATGACCGACGCCAGTTCGTCAGCGCGCCAGAAGACCGGGGAGTCAGCGGCGCGTCGGTTTGGGTCAGCCAGGAATTCGTAACCCCCAGCGCCGGGCGGGGCCATCGGTCCCGTCGTCGGCTTGGGCTGGGGCAGTGTCGAAGGCAACTCGATAGTCAGAGTTGCGGCGCAGGAACTCCCAGGCGAGGCCGGCTGGATCCATGGCAGTGGCGTATTGGTAGGCGGCTCGTGACCGCCAATCCTCCTTCGACATGGGCCTGTCTCCTCTGAGGAATTGACGGGTTGTCTGGGGTTGTAAACGTCTGATCTGTGTCCTTAGTCGCGAAGTTTGCAGGTCGCGAATCGGCATCGCGCCATGCCGAAATCGGATCGGCGGCTTTCAGGATCGACGTAAACTCGGGATGCCGTGTCTGATGGAAGACTGACGCCAGATCCGCCGCTCGTCGCTGTCAGTGCGCTGAGCGTAGCAGATCGCGATAGCCGTGCTCTGTGAGCCAAAGGGCGCGCGCCAGATGCGTCTCGTGGGCGCGGCGCGCGCGGTCCGGTTCCAGCACTGGGTCGAGTTCAAGCACGATGCGCGCCACTTCCTCCCAGGGCGCCCCCTCGGACGCTGCGTCAAGCAGCCGAAGATAGGTCGTCAGATGCGCCCGGTCATAGTCCGTCAGCTGGGCTTGTGTTGGGGCGATGTCGGCGATGGGAGGGGCCGGCGGCGAGGGCATGATCTTCTCGTGTCTTCCCGTGATAGAGGACCAATCCAAACTGGGCTCTCGAACCTGGAACGCATCGATGGCCAAGCCGGTTGGGCAGGGCTCCGCGTATTATAATGCGTAGCGCCATAATACGCGATTGGTGTCCATCCTGTGGATGGATATTCGACATTTGTTCGGAGGAAACTTTCGCCGATTTCGCATGCAAGCCGGCCTCAGCCAAGAGGCCGTCGCTGTACGTATGGGCGTCGATCGCGCTCACGTGAGCAGTATGGAGCGTGGCCAGCAGAACGTCACGTTGTTGACGATGTGGCTCGCGGCGCAGGCGCTTGGGGTGAAGCCGGCCGATCTGCTCAACGAAGACTTCGAGGTTGGCGGCGACCTTGCCGAGCCTGAAGACTCGTCGTCTCCGTAGGTGCCTTTGTAAGCCGAAGGCCCCGCCCGGTCGTTCCGGGCAGGGCTCGCTGGTCCGGCTTAGTCGCCGTTGGCCTTGCGGCCGCGGGACCAGATGAGGGTGTAGCCATCGCCGTCCTCATCGTCGAAGAGGTTGGCGTAGATCGGCGCGTTGAAGCTCGGATCGTCCAGCTTGACCGAGAGATAGTCGCGGCCCTCGTTGGAGCGCTTCGACCAAGCGGCTCCGATCTCGGCACGGCCGACATAGATCCGATGGCTGGGGGCGTTGTCGTTGGCTCGGTTGGTCTCGGGGACGATGCGGACATTCTTCGTCTGGACGCTCAGGGTGACGATCTCGCCCTGGAACTCGCTGCCGGACTTCTTGAAGGAACCGATGTTGGCCATGTCACTTCTCCTTAGCTGTTTCGAGCCCGCGACCACCGCGGCCTCGATGGCGATCGGGAAGCCGAAGGCGATCGACGACGCACCCGTTCGCGGGCCGGAGCGCAGCGGAGGATGGCGGCGGTAGACTTTCTTGCCTCGCGAGGAATGGCCAAAGGCCAGGGGAAGAAAGTCGATCCGTCCGCCGTTGCGTCTCAGGCGATCGAGGCGCAGCCGTCCTTCGGCCAGATCAAGCCATGGAGAGGCCGTGTGGTCCGCACGCCGAACAGCATCCTCGGGAGAAGACGTGGCGGACGTCGAACGTCCCGCACAAGAGGCTTGGCTTTCCAGGCGAAGAAAAGGAAGCCCTGGCGTTCAGAAAGGACGAACTCATGACGCGGCTATCCGTGCGGACGGCGCCGCTGCCGATGGAACGTGTCTCAGTCGGCCTCGAGGCGCCGGCCAACCCGAGCGCTCAAACGAAGGCCTTGGCGTTACCGGTCACGCGAACGAGCCCCATTCACCGCACCGAAATTCAACATCTTCGACGATGAGGACGGCCCAGGCTCACCCGTCCCGGGTCGCTCCCGCCAATGGAAACGATGCCGGACCTCCAGCGCCCCGCCGATCGACATGTGGCGGGACAAACAGCGACATGCGCGCCCAGGCCGTGCCACCGACAAGGACAGCGCCGACAACCGCGAAGGCCTCGCGCCAGCCTTCGGACGGCACGCCGATATGGGCGAGCCCAAACGTCGCGTGGTAGCCTGCGATGGCGGCCGGCACGGCGAAGAGGAGCGCGATTGCGGCGCGGATGAGCGGCGTTCGCACCGTCGCGAAGGCGATCTGCCCGATCGCCAGGGTCGCGCCGCCAGCGAGAACGCCGACAACAAGCGCGCCGATGACGCCCGAGCCGCTGTGGAAGGCGGCGAGTCCCGCTGTCAGGCCCGCGAAGAATGGGAGCGCGTAAACCGCGAGCGTGAACAGCAGCCAGCAGAGGAAGCCGATGGCGGCAACGCTCAGAACAAGTCCGATGACGAGCATGGTGGATGTCTCCGTGACAAAGGGTCGAACGGTCGCGCCCACCACCACCACCATGGCGCACTGCCGAGTATAGCCGAAGGTGATGTAGGGTGGCAGCGGAAATCTGGGTGGGATTTCCGCCGCCGCTTGGTGCGACCGGTGCCCCTTCAGGGTTGGAAGGGGTCGAATTCATGAATGATCGTGGCTGGGTCGCCGTCATATTCGGCTGACGGCATGACGCCGTATTCGCCGTTGCCGACGTGAAAGACGGTGATGCAGACCATCAAGGTGGTGGCGAGGTTCCAACCACGTGCGTGAGCGATCGAAAGGGCTTGAGACATCGTTCCGGCTCCTGTCTTGGAGGCGGGGACCATCCCCGCGCGACAGGCGCCCGATGTGTCCGGCCCAGGGCCGCAATCACCGCGCAGGCGAAGCCGAAGAGGCCGCACGCTCGCGTAGCGGACCCTTCACGGGTTGATGGCGTCAGGCCCTGGGCCGGACCAAGGATCAGCGCTATTGGGAGCGGGGTGGTGTAAGGCTTCGAGTCCGGGCAGCTCGGAAATGGACCGCGTGCTGATGGTAACGTCGAATTTTGGCGCCACTCACCGCCGCATTGGGCGGTTTTGTGACGGTTCGCTTGCGGGTCAGGATGGGTCTTGATCGGACATTCGGCTCAAGGCCGGGTTCGGCCGACAGCAGATGGGCAGCGTTCGGATGGAATTGGTGCGTGGCAGCCATTGCTTGAATCCGGCTTGAGGCAAAGCATATGAACGACCAAAAAACACTCGCCCACCACCTACCAAGGTGAACTCCTGATTTTTCGGAATTGCTTGCATATGCGGATTTTACGGCCTTCAGCGAGTCTGCCATGAGCCCGGTCGCCGGGGCGAGCTCGATCATGGTTGCGCAGCCGCCGTGCTGGATCTGCGGCGGCCCCGGCGACAGCGGCGAGCACAAAACGAAGCGTTCGGATCTCAAGGCTGTTTTCGGTCGGCCGACGCAACAGCAGCCGCTGTTCTTTCACGATCGAACTCGCAAAAATCAGCGGGTTGGGAGTCTCGACGCGAAGCTACTCAAGTCGCCCGGTCGGATCTGCCAGAATTGCAACTCGACACGCACCCAGCCTTACGATCGCGCCTGGGAAACTCTGTCAGAATATTTTCGCACCGCTATGCCTGCGCTCGCGCCCGACGCCGTCGTGCGGCTCAATCGCATGTTCTCCTATGATACCCGGCAGCAGATGCTGAACGTCCACCAGTTCTTCGTAAAGGCTTTCGGCTGCTTGGTGATCGAAGGATCCTTGCCAATCGATATAAGCGGTTTCGCAGACGCTCTTATGAACGATCGGGCGCACCCGCTCGTGCACCTGAAATTTGGTGTCCCCTCAGCCAGCACCCGAGTCACTGCCGGCAGATCCGACGTGTGGGCCTTGCCGCTAAACGCCGATGGACGATCTACTTTCATCTCGTGGTTTTACGATCTGCCGCATGTCTGGGTTTTGGTGATGTTTGCCGTACCGGGTGAGCGACGCGACGGCCTCGTCGGCGCCTGGCACCCCAGCGCTGGCAGCAAGGCCATCACGATGTCCGATTTTCGCTATGCTGAGGAGATGCAGGCGACATGAGCACTTCGCCCCATCTCCATGCGCGAATTGCTGCCGTGCTCAATGGCCGGTTTCCGAACAACAAGATCGCGCTGAGCCACTTCGGCCAACTGCTGATCGAGTACGTTGAAGCCGATATCGGGCCACCACATCTTGTGGCCGAACTCGAAACTGGCGACGAAGGCAAATTGTCGTCGTACATCTGGGAAGCGATGCTCTATCGACACCTGCGAGGGCAGGGTTACGAACCGGTAGGTGTCACCAAGCGCACTGGGCAACACGGCCCCGACTTTCGGGTTGAGCATGCAGGCCGGACTATCTGGATCGAGGCGGTTGTGCCAGGCCCGCATGGTATTCCAGCCAACTATCTCGAGTCCCCGGTGCTGGGCGGAGAAATCCGCGTGAAAACGAAGCCCAACGATGAGCGCGTTCTGCGGTGCACGTCTGTGATTGCTGACAAGCGACTCAAGCTGGACCAGTATCGAGCGATAGGCGTTATCGGGGCCAACGATTGCGCGGTGATCGCGGTGAACATTTGCCGCCTGTCGGATTGGGACCCCGACGGCAACGGCATCAGCCAGTACCCACTCTCGATGGAAGCCGTATTTCCTATCGGCCCTTTGGCGGTGCCGCTAACACCCGACGGCAAGATCGATGGTCCCGCGCAGAATGTGCCTCGCTTTGCCGTCCGCAAGGCGAGCGGAAAGGAGATTGAAACAGCTATTTTTCTTACCCCGGATTTCGCAGGCGTGAGCGCAGTGATCCAGGCGCACCAGCGCGACATGCACGAGAAAAATTTGATTCTGTCGACGATCCACAATCCGTTGGCCATCATCAAGCTGCCGACCGGACTGTTCGGGGCCTACAAGGAATTCGTGGCGAAAGAGCACGACGACGGCTACCAGATCCGCGATGTTCGCCTCGAGGCGCGTCTGCACGAGCTGATCGAAAGCGTGACCCTTCGGTTTCGGCGCAGGGAGGATCGAGTCGTGCGCACGATTACGGCGGCCGAGGCTGGCGACTTCGTCGGCGAGGTCGGGAAGTGTCATGACAACGTGAATCGTTGGTGTTTCGCGCACTACGACCACACCGCTGCGAGTGGGTGGTTGATTTCGGGCGACTGCATCCTTGACAAGCATTCTCTCGTCAACACCGGCGACAGCGAGCTCGTCGAGATCACGCCAATGTCGGACGAGGCACACCGGACATTCCTTCCGCACGACGGGACCGAGGACGAGTTCATTAGGTTGCCGAACCAGATCGTCTCCGCGCGATGAAAGGGAACGACTTGCCCCTCTCGGAAGGGGCCGCCCTCGTGTCTATCGGGACTCGCGCCGGGGAGGCGCTACCGACGAACGCTGATTGGTAGCGCTGCCTTGAACGCGCCGACGAAGTCGCGAGTTCGAGCGACGACGTCGTCACGACGGGGAGCTGCCACCCGAGCGACTGCGCGACACCAAGGAAATAGCGAAGGTCCGGTTCCTGGATAGCTCGGCACGCCAGCCTATGGCCATGTCGGGTCGAGTGCAGTGGTAGGCAGCAACGGCGCTCACGCGCCGCCGCTCCCGAATTTCCAGACCGGAATGCCGAACTTCTTTGCCTTGTCAGCGAGGTTGTCCTGAATGCCGGTGCCGGGGAAGACCATTACCCCGATCGGCAGCACATCGAGCATCGCATCGTTGCGTTTGAACGGCGCTGCCTTGGCGTGCTTGGTCCAGTCGGGCCTGAAGGCGATCTGAGGCACCTTGCGGTGGTCGGCCCATTTGGCGGCGATAAGTTCGGCGCCCTTGGGCGAACCGCCGTGCAGCAGCACCATGTCGGGGTGCTTGGCGTGGACGCGGTCGAGTTTGTCCCAGATCAGGCGATGATCGTTGAAGTCGAAGCCGCCGGTGAAGGCGATCTTGGGGCCGGCGGGCAATAGCACCTCGTTTTCAGCCCGGCGCCTGGCGGCGAGGAAGTCGCGGCTGTCGATCACGGCCGAGGTCAGGTTGCGGTGGCTGACCTTCGATCCTGAGCGCGGCCGCCAGGCCGAATGGGTGTGACGCTCGAACTGGTCGGCGGCCTGGTCGCGGAAGAACTCCATGATGTTCCTGCGCTCGATCAGCGTCTGCCCTTCGGCGGTGAGGCGCTCCAGTTCGACCGAGCGGATCTCGGAGCCATCCTGTTCCTTCTGGCTGCGCTTCTGCGCCTGCTCGTTGTCGTCGAGTTCGCGTTCGATCCGGCCGATGGTGCGGTGGAAGAGATTGACCGTCGACCAGAGCAGATCTTCGAGGTCGGGTTCGAGGCGGGTGTCCACCAAGGTGGCGACGAGGGCGTCGAAGATGTCGGCGATGGCGACGGCGACGTTCTGGGCTTCGGGCAGTGGCCTCGGGTCGGGTTCGTCCTGGAAGGGGCGATAGCCGTAGAGTTGGAGTTCGGCGAGGACGTGATCGGTCGTGGATGAGGTGTGCGGCGGCTCGTAGCCGGTGTTGTCGTGTTCGGTCGTCATTGTGCTTTCCTTCGTCGGATCGACCGCGCCCATCGCGGCCTTCATGGCGACGAAAGGCGGCGGGCGGACCGGACCTGCACCGCGCAGCGAAGCGGAAGCGGCCGAAGCAAAGCGGAGGATGGCGGGGGCCGGCTATTTTGCCTCGCGATGTAAAGGCGGCCCTCTTCCTTAAACGGGGCCCGCCGACGGAAAATAGTCGGCCATCCGCCATTGCTGGGCCGGGCCGTTTGCCGCAAGGGTCGCCCTCTCAGAAGGCCGTGGGCGCGGTCCTCTCCGACAAGGCTGGAGAGCATCACGACCGAATTCGGCATGAGACCGGCGGCGCCGCGGACATCATTTTCCCGTGCCGCTTCATGCCGCCAATTCCATGAAACGAGCGACGTCTTCCGGAGCGATCTGCACCCGCAACGCTGCCCGTAGCTCATCGATGCCGAGCGTGCGGAGATCCTCGTTGAAGTCACCCAGTTGTGGCGACAGGGCTATCGCCTCGATCCCGACCTCGTTCGCCCGGTCGATCAGGCTCGCCATGGCGCCGTCCCCGGCCGGATCGTCGTCGCGGGCGATGTAGAGCCGGCGCAGTGTCGCGGGGAACAGGATGGCGGCGAGGTGTGCGGCCGAGAGCGCGGCCACCATCGGCATGGTCGGCATGACGCATCGCAGCGACAGCATGGTCTCGATGCCTTCACCGGCCGCCAAGACATTGTGCGCCACATCGAAACGGACGGCGTTGCCCAGGAGGTTGCCCATCGCGCGTCTCGGCGTGTCGATTGCCGCCTTGTCCTGCCCCGATGGGTCGAGCCAGGTGCGGTGCGCCCCGGTGATCGTGCCGGCGAGATCGGTGACGGCTGCGATCATCGCCGGCCAGGTCTCGGTCGGGGAATGCCGATCTGGTCGGTAGTAGCAGCGTGGGTGGAAGCGGAGACTTCCGGTTCCGTGCAAAGCCGTAATGCCGCGTTTGCGCAAATACGTTTCGACGACTGTGCCAGAAATCGGCTGCGCCATGGCGAAGAGGCGGCGTGCTGATTCCGGCGATCCCGCCGGTGCGGGCGATGGTCGCCGTTGATGGTCCGGCTCCGGCTCCGATCTCGGTAGGCTCAGAAAATGCCGGGCCTCAATGGCGACGTCGCGAAAATCGGCAAGGCCACAGCTCTCGCGGATGACATCGAGGAGGTCGCCGTGATCGCCGGTCGCCGCGTCGGTCCATTTGCCGGCCGAACCCTTGCCGGAGTCCGGTCCTTTCAACCGGACGAACAGGGAGCGGCCGGGCGTATTCCTCACGTCGCCGACCAGCCAATAGCGGCCTTCGCGGCGGCCGTTGGAGAGATAATGACGGCACACCGCCTCGGCATCGCGCGCGAGACGTTGCGCCAGTTCGGCGGCATCGAGCGCCATCGTTACGCCGCCGCCCGCTCGGCGACGCGCGCGAGCGGATAGCGTTCCAGCACCTTCGCCAGGATCGCCGGGCCGGCGGCGTCGGTCGGGACGAACATCCTGAGCTTCCACGAGATGATCTCATGGAACAGGCCGTAGGCCCGCAGCCGGTCACGCATGGCGTCGGTGAAGCCGGTCAGTTCGATGCGACCCACGCCCATGACGCGGACGCGGCGAAGCTGAAGCCCTTCGGCAAGATCGAGGATGGTCCTGCCATCCATCAGCGCGGTGAAGGCGTCATCGGCCGACAGGTTCGACGGGCCGGTTTCAAGCGCACTGGCGACCCATGCCGACGAAACCTTGCGACCGACGATGCGTTCGCCCGCATCGGTCTGGAGCCGATAGACCCGCGTCGACTCGTTCGGCAGACGCTTCCAGATCGGCAGCAAGAGGCCGGCGACGATATGGATCGCGCTGTCGGTGAACTCCGGCACCTCGGCGAGTTCCGCCGCCCAGGCGCCGGCGAAGATTTCGCGGTCGGCTTCCCGCCAATGCGTCTGGGGCATCATCGCCAGCGGCATGGCGGGATGCTCCATCGGCCGGATGAGTCGCACGCGGCGTTCGACCTCGCCATCGTCGAGCATCAGACTCGGCGCGGGAACCTGCACGGCGGCGCGGCCCGACTGGCTGTTGATCAGCAGCAGAGCGCGGGGATCGGAGAGCCTACCCAACGCCTCGTCGAGCGTGACCGGCCGGTTGCGCTCGCGCTGCGTGATGGTGAGCAGGCGGGTTTCCGCCGAGGTGCCGGGGTGAGTGTAGATGGTCTGCCGGCCGGTGACGACGAAGCTCTCCGCCGTCAACGTCTCCAGCCCGACGTCGTAGATTCCCGATGCGATCGCGCCCTCGATACGGGCGGTCAGGAGCTGCTCGAACGCCGTGAACAGGATGTTCTGCAGGTCGATGGTCAGCGCCAGCAGCCGATTGAGGAAGGTGGTGATGGGCGGCAGTTCGTCCCTGATGCCGTTGCTGTCGGTCAGCTTCAGCCCGGTTGCATCCTCGAACGCGCCCAGCGAGCACCCCTCGACCTTGCCCATGACCAGTAGGACATAGAGCTGGCGCAACGCGTCGCGGGCGTAGTGGCTCTCCAGATTGTCTTCGGGCCTGAACAGGCCTTGCCCGCCGGTCTGGCGCTGGCCCTTGGTGATGGCGCCGAGCGTGTCGAGCCGGCGGGCGATGGTCGAGAGGAAGCGCTTCTCGGCCTTCACGTTCGTCGCGATCGGCCTAAATAGCGGCGGCTGCGCTTGGTTGGTGCGGTTGGTCCGCCCCAGGCCTTGGATGGCGGCGTCGGCCTTCCATCCGGCCTCCAGCAGATAGTGGACGCGCAGGCGGCGGTTCTTCGCCGACAGTTCGGCATGGTAGGAGCGTCCAGTGCCACCCGCGTCCGAGAAGACGAGGATGCGCTTGGCGTCGTCCATGAAGGCTTGCGTCTCGGCGAGATTTGCCGAACCCGCACGGTTCTCGACAGCGAGGCGATCGACGCCATCCGATCCGCATCTGCGGATGATCCGGCGCGAGCGCCCCGTCACCTCGGCCACCAACTCCGTGCCGAAGCGCTGGACGATCTGGTCGAGCGCGCCATGGACTGGCGGCAGCGACGCGAGCTTCTCGATCAACCGGTCTCGGCGGGCGACGGCCTCGCGGCACTGCACGGGCTGACCATCGCGATAGACGGGCCGCGAGGAGAGATTGCCCTCGCTGTCGGTGAAGGGCTCGTAGAGCTGGGTCGGGAAGCTGTGCGCCAGATAATCCAGCACGTACTCGCGTGGAGTGATGTCGACCTGGACGTCGCCCCATTCCTCGGTCGGAATCTCGGCAAGGCGGCGCTCCATCAGCGCCTCGCCGGTCGAGACAATCTGGATCACCGCGGCATGGCCAGCCGTCAGATCGCGCTCGACGGCGGCGATCAGAGAAGGCGTCTTCATCGCCGTGATGAGGTGGTTAAAGAAACGCTGCTTGGCACTCTCGAAGGCTGAGCGGGCGGCGGACTTGGCCTGCGCGTTCAGCGTGCCCGTTTCGCCGGTGACGTTGGTCGCCTCCAGCGCGGCGTCGAGATTGTTGTGGATGACGCCGAACGCGCCCGCATAGGCGTCGTAGATGCGGATCTGCTCGTCGGTGAGCCGGTGCTCGACCAGCTCATATTCGACGCCTTCATAGGAGAGCGAGCGGGCCGCGTAGAGGCCGAGCGCCTTCATGTCGCGCGCCAGGACCTCCATCGCCGCGACGCCGCCGGCCTCGATCGCCTCGACGAACTCGGCCCGCGTGGCGAAGGGGAAATCCTCGCCGCCCCAAAGGCCGAGCCGCTGGGCGTAGGCGAGATTGTGGACGGTGGTGGCGCCGGTCGCCGAGACATAGACGACGCGTGCGTTCGGCAGCGCGTGCTGAAGCCGGAGCCCCGCACGGCCCTGCTGCGATGCCGCTTGGTCGCCGCGTTCTCCCTTGCCGCCTGCTGCGTTCTGCATGGCATGGCTCTCGTCGAAAATGATCACCCCGTCGAAATCGGAGCCCAACCATTCGACGATCTGCCGGACCCGCGAAACCTTCTCGTCGCGCGCGTCGGTGCGTAGCGTGGCGTAGGTGGTGAATAGGACGCCTTGCTCCAAGCGGATCGGCGTCCCCTGACGGAAGCGCGACAGGGGCGTCACCAGAAGCCGCTCTTGCCCAAGCGCCGACCAATCGCGCTGGGCGTCCTCGATCAGCTTGTCGGATTTCGATACCCAGACCGCGCGGCGGCGGCCCTTCAGCCAGTTGTCGAGCAGGATGCCGGCGACCTGGCGCCCTTTGCCGGCGCCGGTGCCGTCGCCGAGAAACCAGCCGCGGCGGAACCGCACGGCGTTTTCAGCGTCGTCGGGCGCGGCCGAGACGATATCGAAGGTCTCGTCCACCGTCCACGATCCGGCGAGATGACCGCAATGGGCCTCCCCGGCATTGATCACGCTTTCGAGCTGGGCGTCGGACAACATGCCGTCCGCGACGACATTGGCGGGCAGGTGCGGCCGATAGCTTGGCTTGGGCGGCGCCACCGACGCCATCGCCGCCGATTGCACCAGCTTGGTGGGGTGAGCCAGAGAGCCGGGAATACGGATCGACTGCAATCCGTATCCTTCATAGAGCGCCTCGGTGATGTGACCGCCCTCGACCGGCGTCCAGTCGATGGTCTCATAAGTCAGCTCAACCGCCTCCGGCTCGGGCGTCGCGGCCGGGACGGAGGCAGGGCGTGGCGCAACGCGCGGCGGTCGTGCGGCGGCGGGACGAACCGTGGCCCGCGTGACGATCGGCGTGGCGAGCGGGAGCCTTGGCGGAACGGAATTCGCGATCCAGCCAAGCAAGGTTGCGGCATCGGGGGCGCAACTGTGCAAAGCCGGAAACGCCGTGGGATCGGGCGCGGGCAGACGGTCGATCACGGTCAGGCGCGTGTCGATGGTCGTGCCATGCTTGGCATAGACCGAACCATCGATGGCGGCCGAGAACACGATGCGCCCGCGCTCCTGCAGCCGGATGAAGGCATCGGTCCACATCGGATTGTCGGGCGCGCAGTTCGCGCCGGTGATCGCGACGAGTCGGCCACCCTCGGCAAGACGCGCGAGCGCCGAGCCGACATGGCGCAGGGCGGCGTCGGCCATGCGGCGATCGACATTCGCGAGCGCGGAGAACGGCGGGTTCATGAGCACCACGCTCGGAACGACGCCGGCGTCGAGGTGATCATGGATGTGCGCGGCGTCAAAGCGGGTGACGGCGATACCGGGGAACAGATGACCCAGCAGCCCAGCGCGAGTCTCGGCCAGCTCATTGAGAACGAGCGACCCGCCCGCGAGTTCGGCGAGGATGGCGAGCAGGCCGGTGCCGGCCGAAGGCTCCAGCACGAGATCGACGGGCGTGATCGCGGCGGCGGCGCTGGCCGCCAGGCCGAGAGCGATCGGCGTCGAGAACTGCTGAAGCGCCTGGCTTTCCTCGGAGCGGCGCGTGTGGGTGGGAAGAAGGCCCGCGATCTTGGCCAGCATCGGCAGCATGGCGGCGGAAGAGGCTGCCCGCGCGAGCATGGCGGGGCCGAACTTGCGCAAGAACAGGATCGTCGCCGCTTCGCAGGCATCGTAGGCGGTCTTCCAGTCCCAGGCGCCATCGGCGTCGGAACCGCCGAAGGCGGAGACCATTGATCCCCGGAGCGTCGGTGCATCGACACGCTGGCCGCGTTCGAGATGGGGAAGGATGATCCGCGCGGCATGAGCCAGCGCGTCGACGGTCCTCGGAGCGGGCGGCGCGACCGGGAGCGGCGCGGCGGCAAAAGCGGCCGCGGAAGCGGGATTCGTCGTCATGAAGGGAACCTCGAGAGAGCCGGAACGGGTCGAGCCGAGGGGCGCTCTCTCTCGATCCCAACGGCTCAAACCCGTCCCGGCAATCCTCTCCCTCTCTGGACGCTCAAGAAGAAAAGGGTCCGGCGCTGAGCGCCGGACCCTTTGATGCCGCCCGGAAGAAAACGCCTGCTCACCTTGGGGGATCGACGAGCCGGTAGGACCGGCTCTTGATGTTGGGAATCCGGTAGAGGCTACTCGAGCCGGGCGCACGAAAGAACACGGTGCGATGGCTGCGCGGGTTGGCGATGACCTCCAGCCGCTGGAAGCTTCGGCCATCGGCGAAGGAGAGCGGTTCGTCGAAGACAATCACCTGGCCCACGCGCGGGCTCGGCCGGGCGGACTTGGCGCGACGGGCGGCAGCGTTTTCGCGGCAGCGAGCGCGCCATTGCAGCGCATGTTGAGCGTCGGTCGCCGTCAGGAGATCGAGGATCGGAGCGGGGCAATCGCACTCATACGGCCCCATCGATTCTTCCATGTCCTTGTAGCCGAAGATGTAGCCCTCGCGGTCGCGCGGATTATATCGAACGAGGCAGATGGCGGCCCAGACCTCGCGCACACCGGTGGCGATGCGGACCTGTTCCACGGCGGCGTAGTAGACGCGCATGCCGACCAGCGCCGAGCGCAGCACTTTCGATTTCGCGTCAGGACGCTCGAAGGTGAATTGGGCGTCGAGATATTGGCGCGGGCCGGAATGGCCCTTGAGGGATGTCATGTAGAGCCAGCCCATGGCCGCCTCCTTTCGATGGGGGATGAGGACGGCGCGGGGGGGGCGCGACGCCGGGTGGGATTGGAAGATCCTGATTGATCAGCCGACCGGAGCGAGCCGTTGTTCGGCGTCGCGGATCGCCGCGAGCGCGGCGCGAAACTCGGCGGCGCCTTGCTCCTCTGACAGGTCGCTGCACTCGACGACGGCGAGACAGGCGGCGTGGATGTCGGCATCATTGACCGCGTCGGCCGCAAGACGGGTGAGCGTGGGATCGGCCTCGATTGCTTGGTTGATCTGTTGCCTGACGGCGTCTTCCCGCATGCGGAGCAGAACATGCACGCCGTCATCAGCGGCATCTCCCTCCTTCTCCGCGAGGAAGTCCTCCAGAATGTCATTGGTGGATTTGCCGACAATCGCGTCCGCCGTGATCAGGACCGCCATGCCGCCGAAGCCGTCGGGCCGCATCTTCGAGCAGGTGAAAGACGTAACCGTGGTGACGTAGCGGAGCGTGGATGAGCGCCGGACGATGTCCTGGAAGATGAACTCCCAGGACGTGCCGCTGAAATCGATCTCGATCTCCGTGTCGTCGGTGGATGCGACCGCCACGCGCTCGGCGATGTACGTGGTCGCCGTGCTGTCGATTCCCGCGGATGCATCGAACGCCGCACGAAGTTCGTCGATCGAAAGCCCAATAGCGTCGCTCGGACCGAGAGAGGTGCGGAAGTACACCGCCTCGCCATCCGGCTCGGCATCGAAGATGAGGCTGAGCACGAGACGTTCGAGCGGCGTCATGTCGGCGATCGGGATCGGTTGCTGAATGACGGTGGGTGAGAAGTAGTCGGCTATGTCGGGTCTCCAGAAATGCGAAAGCCCGGCGCGATGGCCGGGCTCTTCGCTGGGTTGACAGTGAGAAGGATGATCAGCCGGCGGCGGCGAAGGGATCGACGTCGCGATGGATCGGCTGGGCCCGGCCCATCCAGGGCTCGGGGCGGATGCAGCGCACCCAATCCGCGAAGCTCGGGATGAAGCCGAGGTCCTCGCGCACATGCTGCTCGCCGATCAGCCGGACCGGCACCACGCGGCCGGTCGAGATCATGATCGTCGGGCCGAAGAAGCGCTCCAGCATGAAGATGCCTTCGGCATGATGGCGCAGCGCGCGGTGCCGAAAATCAGCGGTGATGACTTTCGACTCGTCGAACCATTGATGCAGCGGCAGATAGTCCTCGGTGGCGCCGCCCCATTTCTTCACCGAGGAAAGCGCGTGATGATAGCAATGTCCCATCGTCGCCTCCTCAGAATACATGCTGGGAATAGTCGGACTCCATGTGCCGCTCATTGTAATCGAGCGTGATGGTCCGTTCGGCGACGTCGAAGATGAAGTCGCCATAGGCGCCGTCGCTGTTTTCCCAGCCGTCGTGGGTTTCCTCGAGAAAATCGTAGGCCAGTCGCTCGATTGCATCGCGGATGGACATCACCGTCCGTTCGGGCTCGGCGTGGCCCCAGGCGGCGGCCGCGATCTCGACATTGCCGGGCGGCAGGGCGACGACCTCGTCACCGGCCTTGGCTTCAATGTCCTCGATCTGCCCGCTGTCGCCATAGCCGTCGAAACGGACGGTGATGATGGTGAGGCCGGCTGCGATGAGTGCATCGAAGACGACGGCCTTGTTCGCGGAACGCAGTTCGGCATCGAGGCGATCATGCTCGCCGCGCTGGACATCCCAATTGGCGAGCGTAGGGGCGGCTACTGGGGTGACGGGGGAGTGCTCGGTCATGGCGTGGCTCCAAAAACAAGAAAACCCGGCGCGACGGCGGGGCTTTCAGGCGGAATGGGACGGAGAAACGGATGCGGGGCGGCCGAAGCCACCCCGCAGGTCGACAGTCATTCGGCCGCGACCATGTGCGGCGGCTCTTCGTCGGCGTCGGCGGGCGCTTCGTCCTCGTCACCCGCGAGGAAGTCGGGCAGGGCGTCGGACTCGCCAGTCGACTCGTCGGTGAGGGGCACGACTTCGGCGAGACGCAGCGGCTCCGGCAGCCAGCGGGTGCCGGCAAGCAGCCGTTCGGCCTCCTTGGCCATGTCGGTCTTCTTGAGGTGGTCGATGAGCTGCGCCGACTGCTCGCCTTTGGCCTCGCGCACGGCTTCGAGGATGCGCGCCTTCGGAACCCGGCCGAGATAGTTATCGACGGTCGGCGCCCAGCCGGCGGCGGCCAGGTCGAGATTGACGGTCCGGGCGAGCTGGTCGCCATGCGCGAAAGCGTCCGGACGCCGGTTCCACGGCTCTTTGACGACGTTGACGGTGAGCGAGACGCAGTGGGCCAACAGCGCCGACTGGCTGTCGCTGTCGAACGCCGTCAGCGTGTCCCACAGAGCCGCCGGCGCTTCGGGCAACTGCTTGGCCCACTGCTCGTGCCGTGCATCGATCGCCTTGGCCGAAGCCGTCTCCGCCAACCCCGGCGCCTGCGCGCTGAAGCCGGAGTGCTTCGCCGTGATCTCCAGGCAGGTGTTCGAGGCATAGCGGTAGAAGGCGTTGAGGCAGAGGGCGTGCAGCACCGCCTGGAAGGCGATGTGCGGATCGTTCGCCAGCGCATCCCGCAGCGCCAAGGTGCGATGGGCGGTCAGCTCGGTCACCAGCCGATCCGAAAGCGGGCGGATGGTTTCGTCCTCCTCCGGCGTGTCGATCTCGGAACCCGTCGGCGCGCCGCCGATGGTAATGACGGCCCGTTGGATGGCGCCGTTGGCGGTGGCGGCGGTTTCCGGCGCATCGCCATCGCCGCCCTGGATCGGCTCGACCGGCGCTTCGTCCTCGGGGCGGACGAAGCCGCGTTCGATGTGCAGCGCCCCCTCGTTGTCGATGCTGACGAAGATGCCGGCGCGAGCGATCTCGGCCGGATCGTAGCGGACGGGCCGGTTCTCGAACGTCGCGATGGCGGTCTCGATCTCGCCGAGGCGCTGATCGACCTCGTCGGGCAACTCGTCGGCTTGAGAGTATTGCTCCTCAAGCGCGTCGTGTTCGGTCTTCAGCGCGGCGAAGCTGGCGTTCTCGTCTTCGGTGAAATCGACCGTCTCGCCGGTGAGGCGGCGCAGACCGGCGGCGTGGCCATAGGGGAAATCGGTGGCGATCGCGATCCAACTCCACCCCTCGGCCCGCAGCGTCTCGGCCTCGGCCTGGAGCTTCTCGGTCACCAGCCGATCGAGCAACGCCGGATCCTGCAGCCAGCCGCCATCGTCATGCTGGAAGAGGTCGCGCATGATCACGCCGCCGGCGGCTTCGTAGAGATCCATCCCGACGAACCGCGCGCGCCGGTCCGACGCCCGGACCGCGCCCTCGGTGAGCTGGCGGCGGATCAGATAGGGCTCCTTGTTGTAGGCGCGCGATACGGCGTCCCAGACCTGTTCCTGGCGAGCGCGGTCGTTGGTGACGGTGAACGCCATCAACTGCTCCAGCGTCATGCCGTCCTCGGCATAGATGTCGAGGAGCTTGTCGGAGACGGCGGCCAGGCGCAGGCGCTGCTTCACCACGGTCGGCGTCACGAAGAACCGGGCGGCGATCTCTTCGTCGCCAAGGTCCTTGTCGCGCAGCGCCTGGAAGGCGCGGAACTGATCGAGCGGATGGAGCGCGACGCGCTGGACGTTCTCGGCCAGCGAATCCTCCTCTGCGATGCCGCCCTCGCGCACCACGCAGGGGACTGGCGCGGTCTTCGCCAGGCGCTTCTGCTTGACCAGCAGTTCGAGCGCCCGGAAGCGCCGGCCACCGGCCGGGATTTCGAAAATGCCGGTCTCCTGGCCTTCGGCGTCGAGGACTGGCCGGACGCTGAGGCTCTGCAGGAGCGTACGTTGGGCGATGTCCTCGGCCAGTTCCTCGATCGAGACGCCGGCCTTCACGCGCCGGACGTTCGCCTGGCTGAGCACCAGCTTATTGAAGGGGATGTCGCGCGAGGCGCTGAGGATGATCTTCTGAACGGCGCTAGCCATGTCGGATTCTCCGCGACGGGCGGCCGAAAGACTCTCTCTCGACCTCCAACCCGTCACGAAAAACCCGGCCTTCCTCTCGCTCTCTTTGAGGCCGCAAACCCGGAAAGCCGTGGAAACGGAAAGGCGGCTTCCCGGAGACCCAGACGGAAACATCACGCCGCGTCCCGCTCGTCCGTCATCACGTTGGCCTCGATATGGTCGGGCCGGAACGCCAGTAGATAGTCGGCTGCCTTCGACGCGGCGCTGGCGGCGCGGACGATGGCGCGGTCATCCTCCCGCAGGATTTCCAACCAGGAGCCGAGATAATCGGCGTGGCGCACGGTCGGCACGATGCCGAGCGAAGCGCACACGAAGGCGCTGGTCATCTCGGCGACAAGCTCTTCCTTGGCATAAAGGGCGGAGCCGAAGGTGCCCGACAGATCGCGGGCCAGCCGCGAAGGATGTCCGA
Organism: Methylocella sp.; assembly: GCA_037200525.1. NCBI lineage: Bacteria > Pseudomonadati > Pseudomonadota > Alphaproteobacteria > Hyphomicrobiales > Beijerinckiaceae > Methylocella > Methylocella sp. The sequence continues at coordinate 2,403,347 of JBBCGG010000001.1, forward strand.
CCCAGTGACCGAGCTCGTGCAGAGCCGTCCGGTGCCAGTTGATCGGCTCAAAATAGGCGTCTGGCCGCGGCACTTGGATGTAGTCGTTGGCCGGGCTGTAGAAAGCGCGGTCGCCGCCGACGCGGAAATCGGCGCCGGTTGCGTCGATCAAGGCCTCAGCCTGGGGCAGGATCAGGCCCTCGGGCACGGGCGGCGGTGCGGTGACCAGCCCGTCAGGAAGGTTCTCACATTGATCCGTGTTGAACACGGTGAACCGCTTGAGGAACGGGATGGCGCCAGGCTCGTCGCCGTCGCGTTCGGCCCGCCGGCGTTCGTCCTCCGGCGTGAAGCGATCGGCATAGACGACGGTCGTGCCGTGCTCGCCCTTGCGGACGTTGCCGCCGAGGCTCAAGGCTTGGCGGAAGGTGAGCCAGCTCTGGCCGACGAACCCTCGCTCAATGACCGCGCCCCAGAGAATAAGCACATTCACGCCGGAGTAGCGGCGCTGTGTGGTGGCGTTCTTCGGCATGGCCAGCGGCGCCTTCGCCGCCGCCGTCCCCCAGGGCTGGACCCAGGGCACACGGCCGGCTTCCAGTTCGGCGATGATCTTGTCAGTGATTTCGGCATAGAGGCTCGTCCGGTCCTGGCCGGAACGGGTGCGAGCGGTGTATCTGGACATCGCGGATCTCCGCGACGGGCGCCGCGAGCCTCTCTCGCGACCTCCAACCCGTCACGGCCGACCCGGCCTGTCTCTCACTCTCGGGGGCGTTGCGGGGGGCTCCCCGCAGAAGGGGTCGGACGAGACGCCGACCGGCTCGTCCGCAGGGGAAGACTTTCCCCTCCCAGGTAACTTGTGATAAAACCTCTGCTATAGTTTAGGAGTGCAGAGGAGTTGTCACCCGTCGATGCCGTCAACAAGCGCCCAACGGACCCGCGCTCTCGATCTCCTGAAAGCCCGGGGAATGCTCCGGCTTAAGGATTTCGTAGCCGAAGGTATCGGACCGGAGACGCTGGCGCGTCTTGTCCGGGAGGACGCGGTCGCTCGCCCGGCGCGGGGACTCTATCAGCTCCCCGATGCGCAGGTCGAGGCCGCCCATACGCTTGCCGAAGCCGCGGCCCTGGTTCCCAAGGGCATCGTCTGCCTGACTTCGGCGCTTCAGTATCACGAGCTGACGCTCCAGATGCCCGCCGCTGTGTGGATGGCGATCGAGCGAACCGCGTGGCGACCAAAGATTGACTATCCGCGCATCCGGTTCGTGCGCTTCACCGGGAATTCTCTGACGGACGGCGTCGTGCGCCATCGTATCGAGGGGGTCGAGGTCCCCATTACAGACCCGGCGAGGACAATCGTCGACTGCTTCCGCTATCGCGCTAAAGTCGGCCTCGACGTGGCGATGGAAGGGCTGCGGGAGGGCCTTCGCCGTCGGCGATGCACGCCTGACGAACTCTGGCGCTATGCACGCAAGGCGAGGGTCTGGTCGGTGATGCGTCCTTATGTCGAAGCGATGGTGTCCGATGCCGCGTGAACCCCGCAACATTGGTGCTTCGGTGCGGGCGCGGCTGCTGGATCGGGCGCGCGCCGAGAGGTCGGACTTTCAGATCCTGCTGACACGCTATGCACTGGAACGTCTGCTCTACCGGCTGAGTGTTTCGGTGCATCGCGAGCGCTTCATTCTGAAAGGGGCGATGCTCTTCGTGACCTGGGTCGCCGACCCGTTCCGGCCAACTCGCGATCTTGATCTGCTCGGTCATGGTGACAATGACGTGGGGGCCATCGCCGATACCTTCCGCTCCATCTGCGCCCAGCCAGTCGCCGATGATGGCGTGGTCTTTGATCACGCCGGTTTGCAGGCTGCGCCGATCCGTGAGGAAGTGGAATATGGCGGCGTGCGGGTGCGCACGACGGCGACGATCGCCGGAGCGCGCGTGCCGATCCAGGTTGATGTCGGCTTCGGCGATGCGGTAACGCCGGCGCCGGTCGAGATCGATTATCCGACGTTGCTGGGCAACCCCGCGCCGCACCTTCGGGCCTATCCCGTGGAGACCGTGGTCGCGGAAAAGTTCGAAGCCCTGACCACGCTCGGTATCGCGAACAGTCGGCTCAAGGATTTCTACGATCTATGGCTGATTGCGCAGACATTCGAATTTCGCCAGCGCGGTTTGATCGAAGCCGTGCAGCGCACGTTTGAGCGGCGCGGCACGGCGGCGCCACTCGATACACCGGTCGGACTGACCGACGAATTTGCGGCGGCGTGGGCTGCTCAATGGCGCGCCTTCCTCGGCCGCGAGCGGATGGCCGCCGCGCCGGATATTTTCGCCACGATCATCGCCGATCTCCGCGGCTTTCTGATGCCTCTAGTCGTCGGCGCTCCGCGTGGGGAACCTGTTTGGCCGCCGGGCGGACCGTGGTCGCGGGGAGCAGCAGTTGATGACGAATAACGACGAGCTCAACTCAATGTCCCGAGTGGCCAAGCGTCAATTGGTTGTAGGGCCTTGATCGTTGTCGTGGGGGAGAGCCATGGATAAGAAGAAGCACTTCTACCGCATGGGTAACCATTCAGGTGGATGGGATGACCTTCCCGTGGATTCAGACGAGTTGGACGCCCTGATAAATAGTGCTCGAAAGCACATCGAGCCATGGCTCTCCGCAGTTTTCCAAGCGGAGCATCTCAATCTGCTGCTTGGCAGCGGGTTTACCACTGCGGTCGGCTATATCGCCGGTGCGCCGTCCACGGGAATGGCCAAAGTTACATTCGGAACGACATACGACGCCGCCATTGATACTCATGCCCAGGCCGGAGCGACGGCCATGAAAAGAGGTGCGGCAAACATCGAGGATCAGTTTCGAAGCGCGCTTGCTTTGCTTGATGGATTGGGGGTTATCGACAAGGGTGGAGAAGTGACCCTCAAGGACGCCATAGACACACAGATGTCCAGCTTTCTGACGTCACTATTGACGACGGAAAGTGGGATTGTCGTTGGGAAGGACCCGGCTTCGAAGGAAGCAGCTCAAGGAATTCTTCAATCATTCCTACTGAGTTTCGCGAGCCGCGCTGCGTCTCGCGAACGCTTGCATGTCTTCACGACAAACTACGACCGCCTGATCGAGCATGGCAGCGATTTTGCGGGTCTTCGGATCATCGACAGATTTGTTGGCGCCCTGAATCCAGTCTTTCGCGCATCACGCGTGGAAGTCGACATTCACTACAATCCACCGGGCATTCGAGGAGAGCCTCGATTCATGGAGGGTGTGATCCGCCTGACCAAGCTGCACGGCTCGTTGGATTGGTTCTTCGACAAGGCCGAACGGCGGATATACCGGAAGGGCATTCCATTCGGAGCCCCGGCGGACCACACCGACATTCCCAAGAAGCCTGTGGATACGGTGATGATCTATCCCAATCCAGCGAAGGATGTGGAAACAACGCAATATCCCTATGCGGAACTCTTTCGCGATTTCGCTGCCGCCGCCTGCCGACCCAACGCCGTTGTCGTCACCTACGGCTACGGCTTTGGCGACGATCACGTCAATCGAGTGCTCCTCGATATGCTGACAATTCCGTCCACGCATTTGGTGGTCATGGCTTATGCCGCTGATGATAGACTTAAGGCGTTCATCGAAAAGACCAGGGAAGCGCAGGTTTCGCTATTGATTGGTCCACATTTCGCAGACCTTCAAACGTTGGTCGATAACTACCTGCCGAAGCCTGCGCTCGACTACATATCTGGTCGGATGACCGAATTGCTGAAGCACCGTCCTGTCGATCCAAGGCCTGGTGAGCCTCCCGCGGCGCTGCCATTGCCGCCCTCAACCGATCCGGCATGAGGCGAACATGACGAGTCCAATCGAAAGATTGTCGGACCTTGTTGTGGGTGTCGTCGAGTCGGTCGCGCCTGACGAAATCAGGGTGCTTCTGGAACTGGACGCTCCGCACTCGACAGCGCTGAACACCGGCGTACCCGCTGGGTTTCCGCGCCTCAATGGATACGTGCTCATTCCAAATGAAGCCGGCGCGACCGTTGCCTACATCACTTGGATCGGAATCGAACGCTCTCCTTATCCGAAGCGTTCTGGGCTCAAGGACTTCGGCCTGATCGACCTTCCGTTTCCGCTACGGAAAATGTCGCTATCGCCGGTCGGAACGCTGACTTCGCGGCGCGACCGTGTGTCAGGGGCGACCAAATTCGAACTCTCCCGCGGTGTGGTCGCATTTCCGTCGGTGGGGGACCAGGTTCTGATTCCGACGTCGGGGCAGATTGAAGCCATCGTAGGAGCAAAGGACGACGACAAACGAGTTCGGATCGGGTCATCGCCAATGGCGGCGAGCGCCGCAATCATGGTGGATCCCGATAAGCTATTCGGGCGGCATCTCGCTGTCTTGGGCAACACCGGGAGCGGTAAATCCTGCACAGTGGCCGGACTCATTCGTTGGTCGATGGAAGCAGCCAGCAAGGCGATCAACGACCCGACGAAGATTCCTAATATGCGTTTCATCGTGCTGGACCCCAACGGGGAATACGCACGTGCATTCGTCGATATGCCTGATCGGGTTCGCGTGTTTAAGCCTGGCGATGAACACAACCCATTCGTGCTGCCAGCCTGGATGTGGAACAGCCACGAATGGGGCGCTGTCACCCAGGCGCAGCCAGGAGCGCAAAGGCCGCTGCTCATGCAGGCACTACGAAATCTGCGCGCCGGTCGGGCACTTCGCGAGCCGCTCCATGTTGCAGTTGTCCGGCAGGTCCGCCTATTTCGTTCCCGTACGCTCGCGTACATCGCCGACGGGTCTGGGGCATCGTATACTGACTTCGTTGGCCTATTGAACTGCTGCCAGAATTTCAGCAATCTTGACTTGGTGATGCGGGATTTTCATGGGCGAATGCTGGGGACCGATGCAGCAATCGTGCATGTCGATTCGCTATCGACAGCGGCGAAAGATTTTGTTGACCTGCACAAGATGTGGAACGCTCGCCGAAACGACTTCAATTATAATGCGCCAAATGTAGCGGAATTTAACTCCTTTCTGCCATTGTTCGATGCTGTAGAGCAGTATCTACCGGCTGTTGCTCCAGAAGAGCATGTCAGTGAGGACGCCCCGACACCATTCGATGTCGGACAGATCGCGGATCACATTGACGCGCTCTCTGCGGAGACGTCATCCAACCCCAATGTCGCCAACTTTATTGCGACATTGACTCTACGCATCCGATCAATGCTTGCCGACCAACGGCTGTCAACGGTGATTGCGCCCGATAATCAGCCGAGCTTCGAGAATTGGCTTGCTGGCCTCTTGGGAGATACGGGCGCAACAAACGGGCAGGTGGCAATTGTGGATTTGTCGCTCGTGCCGTCGGACATCACGCACATTATTATCGCGGTATTGGCGCGCATCATATTTGAAGCATCTCAAAGATACCGTAAGCAAAACAGCCAAGGCAAAGCCCTACCGACAGCATTGATTCTCGAGGAAGCCCATACGTTCGTGCGTCGCGGTGGCGACGATGATGCGAATTTCGCATCACCATCTCGCCTCTGTCGCGAAGCATTTGAGCGAATTGCACGAGAAGGGCGGAAGTTCGGCTTGGGTCTGGTGCTTTCGTCGCAGCGACCTTCGGAGCTTTCTCCCACGGTGCTTGCCCAGTGCAACACATTTCTCCTGCACCGGATCGTCAACGATGCCGACCAGAACCTCGTCGGGCGTTTGGTTCCCGACAACGTCGGAGGGCTGCTGCGGGAGCTGCCTAGTCTACCGTCTCGGCACGCGGTTCTGTTGGGTTGGGCGGCCCCGATCCCGGTTTTGGTGGAGGTGGATGAACTACCGGATTCCCAGCGCCCACAGTCGGCCGATCCGGATTTCTGGAAGGTCTGGACGTTGGCCGAAGAGCGCGCAGTCGATTGGCACACAATCGCCGAGGAATGGTCGGGCAACTCGCCGGCGCAGGGGACGGAGGAGTAGGCTTCCGTGATACGTATCCTTCACACGGCTGACTGGCATATCGGTCAAACGCTGCGGGGGTTCTCGCGCGAACATGAGCACCGCAAAGTTTTCCGGCGACTTGAAGAGATCATTGTTGAGCGCAACGTCGATGCGCTCATCATCGCTGGCGACGTGTTCGACAGCCAGAACCCCTCTGGGGAGGCGCAGCAACTCTTCTACGACACGCTTGTGCGGCTGAGCCGCGCTCGGCCACGGATGACAACCGTGATTGTTTCAGGCAACCACGACGCCGCCGGGCGGCTGGAGGCGCCCCGTCCTTTATTGGAAGCATTTAACATCCGAGTCGTTGGAAATGTGCGGAGGCACGACGGACGGATCGAGGCGTCGCGCCACCTCGTGCCGATCTTCGACGCGAGCGGCGCCTTGGCAGCTCATGTCCTGGCCGTCTCCTACCCAACGGCGGCGTGCCTTCCCAACCTTACGCGGCTGGATGACGAGGCGGGTTCGCCCGTTGTCGCAGGCGTGCGGACCCTGTACGCGGAGCTACTTGAAGCGTTGCGACCGCAAATGGATGGTTTGCCCTTTGTCGCCACTGGACATCTCCACGTTGCGGGAGGCATCGAGTCTGAGGGCGCCGAGCGTCGAATCTTGGTCGGCGGTCAGCATGCAGTGCCGCATGATGTATTCCCGCCGGAGGCGAGCTATGTCGCGCTCGGTCACCTCCATAAAGCTCAGGCCGTCGGACGAGATACCGTCCGATATTCGGGTTCACTTATTCCGTTGTCTGCCACGGAGCAGCCGTACCTGCATGGGGTGACCCTCGTGAGCCTCGACGGGGTCAAGATCGTATCTGAACACATTCCGATTGGGCGTCCCGTCGCCTTTCTTCGCCTCCCAGAGGCAGGTGATATGCGTCTGGCCGACTTTGGCGATCACCTGACGGCGCTAGATCTCCAACCAGATTTGCCGCTTAGCGAGCGGCCATTCGTCCAGGTCCGGCTTGCCCGCGAGGGGCTTCAGCCCGGATTTCGGGAGGAGATCGACCGCATTGCCGAGAGCTTTCCCGTTCGCATCGTCGAAGCCCGTGTCACCGCGACGCCTGACACGCTGAATGAATTGGTCGTTGCCGATCCGTGGATTAGGTTGGCGGAACGAGACCCGGAAGACTTGTTCAAGCTCGCGTTCGAACGTGAGTTCGGCGTGGCGCCGGATGCTGCGCATCTGGATGTCTTCCACCGAGCGCGCGCGGAGTCCTGACCCATGCGCATCCTCGCGATCCGTGGCGCAAATCTGGCGAGCCTTGCGGCGCCGTTCGAAATCGATCTGGCGGCCGAGCCGCTTGCAGGATCTGGGCTTTTCGCCATCACAGGCGAGACAGGCGCTGGCAAGTCCACCATTCTTGATGCGCTGTGCCTTGCGCTCTACGGCGAATATCCCCGTGTCTCTATAGGCCGTCGGGAAAACGCTCCCGATCCCAGCGGAGAGGCGATCTCCATTCATGATGGCCGCGCGATCCTCCGCCGTGGGGCCGGCGGCGGTTATGCGGAGGTCGATTTCGTCGGAAAGGATGGCGAGCGCTACCGTGTTCGCTGGGAAGCCAATCGCGCCCGCGGTCGCGCAAATGGGCGGCTCCAGAACGAACAACGTGCGCTGTTTCGACTTGACGACGGCAGCGCCGTGGCGGCGGGCAAGACCCAGGTTCGGGAAGCTGTAGAAGCGAGAACTGACCTCACATTCGATCAGTTTCGGCGAACGGTGCTTCTTGCCCAGGGTGAATTCGATGCCTTTCTTCTCGCCGCCGAAAGCGAGCGTGCCGAATTGCTTGAGAAGATAACCGGTACGGAGATCTATGCCGCAATTTCTATCCGTGTCCATGAAGGCACGGAAGCGCGGCGGAGAACTGTCGAGCAGCTTGAACAGCGACGCAGCGACATCGGTCTTCTCGACGACGACGCCAGACAGCTGCTGCTTGACGAACAAAGCCAACTTGCTGAGGCCGTCGCCCAGAAGGCGGCAGAGCGCGATCGCCACAATGGACGCCTGGATCATTTCAAGCGAGTTGTTAGCGCTCGAAGCGATCTCGCTCAGGCGGAAGCCCAAGCGACCGCTGCGCGCTTGGCGCGCGAGGCCGCAGCCGATGACTATGGCGCCCTGGCCGAATTCGACCTGGTCGAACCGCTCCGTCCACTATCCGTCGACTTGGAAAACGCGCGACGCACGGCGACCGACGCCGATTCACGCCTCGTTGATTTGCAAGTTGCACGCGAGGACACGCGGACGCTCGACGAGGCGGCGGCAACTCAGCTTTCCGAGGCGGTAACAGCCGACGAGGCTGCAGAAGACATCTTCAAGCGTTTTGGCCCGCTCTGGAGCGAGGCAGAAAAGCTCGACGCGGAGCTTGCGACGGCCCGGACCGAGTTCAATGATGCGACCGAGAAATCGCAGCAGGCAGAGACGGCTTTGCGCATTCAGGTAGATGCGCTCACCGCGCTTGATCAGACTCTTGGCCAGACGGTAGAAGCGCACCGTATAGCGGCGGCGCAATTAAAGGCGCAATCAAATCGCGTCCTTCTTGCCGACCGTCTAGGCGATGCGACGGCCTTGTTGGAGAAGCGGGTCATACTCAAACGGGACGGCGCCACGGTGGCGTCCGGCGCAGCGGAAGCCGGTAAGACCGAGGCGCGATTGGAAGGCGAAATAGCGGACCTGTCAAAGAAGCTCGCGACGGATCGCGATCGAAAAGACGGCCTCACTCGCGATATCGGCGAACGTCGAAGTCACCTTGCTGCGATTGATGAGCCAGCGCTCCACGAACGCGAAACAGTTCTCCAGGGCGTCCTCGAGGCTCTGCGTGAGGCGACTACAGCCTGTGATCGGCATACACGCGCATCGGCGGATCTGGCGCGCGGGGAGTCCGAGCTCACCGCCGCGGCGCAGGAGGTAAGCGCGGCCAGCGGCCAGATCGTAAGCGCCGAATCCGAACAACTCCGTGATCGAACGGCCCGTGCGGAAATAGCACCGCTCGCTGACCTCGCCGACGAAGCCGTCTCGCCACAGGCTGTGCACTTGCGCAGCATGTTGGCGCCGGATGCAGCTTGCCCCGTGTGCGGCAGCACAGATCATCCTCATCTTGCACACCCCAGCGCGCTGAACGACATGGTCGCGACTGTTCGCCGCCGCCGCCAGGAACTGGATGCAGCGCTGGACGCGATAAGCCTGCGCATAGGCGCAGCCACGCGTGCGCTCGCTGCCGCCGAGGTGCGGCAGTCCGAGGCGACTCGCGGAATTGACACTGCGCGCAGCCAAGCGTTGGCGGCCGAGAGCGATTATAACGAGCAGAGACCACTGTTGAGCGATCTCTGCGGAAGGGCGGGATTGGTGGCGAGTGTGCCACTCGCACCGAACGCGCAGGGCGCGTCCGAATTGACGGCATTTACCGTGACGGCGAGGGCGGAGCGGGTTGCTGCCGGCGCCCCGCTTGCAGATGCCAGACGTCTGCGAACGGAGATCGACGGTTTGCAGCGGAAGTACGACGTGCTTGGTGTGACGATCGAGGCGGCGATCCGAAACATCGAGGAAAGGCGCACCGGGCTTCACGCCGCGCAATTGAAGGCCAGGGAACACACGGTTCGGGGAACGGATATCGCAGAGCGTCTGGGCTCCGTCGAACGCGAAATCGCTCCATTTCTCGCCGCGGCGGACCGAACAGCCGAGCAGCTCGATGGCGATCCCGAAGGCGTGGCCGCCAGACTCATTGCGGTCGCCAAAGAGTATGATGTCTTGCGTAAGCAGGTTGGCGAGCTCGATCTGACATTGCAGCGGTTGGCGCCTGATCGCGCAGCGGCCGCTGTTTCGGCGGAGCATGCCCGGACGCAGGTGACGGAGGCTGCAGCCCGCCTTAATCAACGTCGTTCAGTCGTAGACGAGAAGACGGTGGCTCGGGCCAAGCTCTTTGATGGCGAGGCCACGGCCAGTCACCGCACGCGGATCAATGAAGGCCGCCGAATAGCCCGTGAAGCGCTCGCGAGCGCGCGCGAGGCAAAATCCGCCGCTGCCGCCGCGTTCCAGGCGGCCGGCGCCCGCTGCGAGGAAGCCGTCTCGGCGTTGGAGGCGGCGACGCGGCGGCGCGCTTCAGCCGAGGAGGCATTCAACGCGGCCTGTCAGGGCGTTGCGCGGTCGCTTGATCAGGTTTCCGCGCTCATTGCCGCTGATCTAACCGTGCGCACAGCGCTGCGGGCGCGAATTCAAGAAATCGACCGGGCCGTGAACGACGCCGGCGCCGCCGTCCTGACGCGGCAGAACGACTTGAACAGGTCCCTTGAAGAGTTCGATGAGACAACCGACGCGGAGGCGTTGACCGCCGCCGTCGCGGTGCTGGCGACGGAAATCGGGGACTTGCACCAGCGAACCGGCGCGCTTGCCGCTGCGCTGGTGCGAGACGACGAGGCACGCCGGGCCGCGGCAACCCTTTCGATGGAGATCGAGACGTCGAGAGCCGAACTCGCGATTTGGCAGGCCGTCGATGATGCCGTCGGCTCGGCCGGCGGCGACCGGTTCCGCCGCTTCGTACAGGGCATCACGCTCGATTATCTGGTTCAACTGGCCAACGATCATCTCAACGCATTGAGCCCACGGTATAGGCTCGCCCGGGGGGCAGCATCCGATCTCACGCTGCATATTATTGATCGAGACATGGGCGACGAGGTGCGCGCGACCCGAAGCCTTTCAGGCGGCGAACGCTTCCTGGTTTCTTTGGCGCTCGCGCTGGCGCTTTCGGGTCTCGAGGGGCGGGCGTCCTTTGTCGATACGCTGTTTATTGATGAAGGATTCGGATCGCTTGACGCAGAGACCCTCGATATGGCGGTGGACGCGCTGGAAACATTGCAGGGCCGCGGCCAGAAGGTCGGTGTTATCACTCACGTCGCCGCCATGATTGACAGGATCGGCGTGCAAGTACGCGTCGAGAAGCGTGGGGCGGGACGTTCGGAGATCCGAATTTCCAATGGGCTGGGATCGACGTGGTCAGCCACCGGAGCCAGCACCGTGCAATGACGCGGCGGCATTGGGAGGGGCGATTGAAGCGGTGCGATCGACTCGCTGGGAAATAGGGTGCGAGGATCAAACCTGGAGCGATGCGCGCTCGGATCGAGCTAATCCTTTTTCAGCTTCATGCTGGGACGGTTGCCTTCCGCCGAGACGCTCTCCGCCTTGAGGTCGGTGATGAGCTGCTCGATGTAGGCCAGGTCCGACTCGAATGCGGCTGGATCTGGGATTGAGACGGTGTCTGACGCCGGATTGTCATGGCTGTGCGTATTGGCTTTCGTCATACCATCGTGGAATCGGATCGCGAGCGCATCGGACAGATGCACCATGCGCAGCTTTTGAGTCTCAATCCTGTCGACGCCGCGCCGGACCACGTCGCAAAAGATGTGTTCCTCCACGAGGCGCTCGTAGCTGTCTCGCAGGCGCCCATAGAGGTGTTTCACCTTGAATTCATAGTCCGCCGGGCTCGACGTGTGGAGCTTCTTCAATGGCGCGAAGTCGTTTCGGATCCGCGCGAGGCGCTTGGTCACGCCCAACCCTTTCCACGACACCCCGGCGGGATCGACCTTGCCCGCATTGGCGCCATCGGCGAAGAGTGCGATCGTTTCGGTCGTAACGCCGAGATCATCGGCTTCTCGGCATAGGTCGTTGAAGAAGATCAAGTCGTGCGTAAAGACGATTACCTGGCGCTTTTGCGCCTCGGCTGCGATGCGGGCCGCGACCTTCAATCCGCGATCACGGTCCAAGGATGAGACGGGATCGTCGATGACGATCGGGCCCGCTCCTTCCGTCACGGCGATTTCCGTTAGAAATGCCGCAAGCGCGAGCGCGCGCTGCTCGCCTTCGCTGAGAATCTCAGAGGTCAATTTTGTTAGCGTAGTGCCCGGATTGGTTTGGAACGCGGCCTTGGTCTGCCCGCTCTTTCGCGCCAAACCAACCTTGAGGTGCGTAATTTCTAAAGTTTTGCGTTCCACCTCGATGGTCTGTCACGATCTTCGTCAGATGCGTGTCGACGAGTTCATTCGCCTTCTGGGTGATTCCCTTCGTCTGAACCTCAGCAAGTGCTGCGTTGTAAAGTGCATCCTCCTTGAGAAGGTCCCGGCGTTTGATCACGCGATCACGGCCTGCGGTGAGGATCTTGCGATCGGCGAGTTCAGCCCGCTCAGTTTCCAGTTTCGCGCGCTCTCCACTCTGATCGGCCTTCGCCAACGCCTCGGCCTCGGCGGATAAAACCGCTGACAAGTCTTGCAAGGCGCCATGCGGGGAGACCAGAGTTGCGGCGGCTAATGGGGGCGGTGGCGCCTCAGATGTCTGGAGCGAGGCCAGGGCGATCGCGCGTCTGGCTTCCACGTCTTTCTTGAAGGACGTGACCGTATCGGTGAGTTCCGCATTGCGCTTACGGATTTGTTCGAGCCGGGTTGCCCAATCCTTCGACGCGAAGATCTCGACCTGGGGCAGGGACGTGATCGCCTGGGTGACCGCAGTTTCGGCCTGGTCAGCAGTTGCGGCGAGCGATCCACTGACAAACGCCTGAAAGCGGCCCATGCGGACCGACGCTTCGGCGCTGAGCGGTTGCTGACAAAGAACGCAAGTTTCGGTCGCGTCCGGCGTACTGAGGACCGGAAACTCGCGGCCGGCATAGCCGTCAGTGATCGAATATTCGCGGGCGGCAAGCCAGAGCCGCCGCCAGGTTTCACCACCGACACCAGGGAGAGGCTCACTTGAGAAAAGGTCGGCGGCTTTCGTGCCGGCGGCGGTCCGCGCGTCGATGGCCTGTTGCTTGAGGGTGCGATATCCCTCGAGCTGCGGGTCGCTGAATGCTTGACCAAGGCTGGCACACTCGGACGCCAGGTTTTTGATCCACGTGGAAAGCGCGGTCACGTCGGCTGCTGAGGCGGTGTTAGCGGCGAGTAGACGTGTCAGTTCGTCAATGCGCTTCTCGTCATCCGGTGAAAACGTGGCGGCGGCGTCGATCTGCGCATCTGTCGCCTTGCCAGTGAGGCCAGCATAGAAGGTCTGGGCCTTCGTCGTTCTGGGCGTCTCGAAGGCAACGGTGACGAGGGCGATCTGATCCGTAATGGGCTTACGCTCAGCTTCGAGCTTATCCCTGAGGGTGAGGCAAAGCTCGTTGAGTTTGTGAGGCAGGGCCAAGCCGAATGGAAGAAACTGGATCTGGTTGCCCCCATCGACATAGAGCTGCGCTGCGCTGCTGTCGAACACTGCGACCTGTAGTAGGGTCTCCGACGCGGGCGCGCCGGCGGTCCAGGGCACGACGACATCACCGCTGCCCAGGTCGACGATGATTTCGGCTTCTTGCGGTCCCCCGCTTGAGCCATAGACGTCAGCTAGCACCTTGAGCTTGGCTGGATTGTCAGTGCGGGTGCGACAGGCTGTGCGGAAGATTCGGACGAAGCCGCTCTTGCCACTGCCATTGCGGCCGTAGACGATCGTCATGCCGTTGGGCGTGAACGGCAGCGCGGCGGCCGGCACGAGACGGTTTACGTTCTTGACGTTGCGAATACCTTTGATCTGGAGAGGTGATCCGCTCGAGACGGACGCGAGGTGAGCTTTGCTCAACGGCGTCGGTGTCGGCGGTTTCGCGGCCAGGGAAAAGCCCGCTTTCTCTTTGATCAGATCAAGCAGTTCGCTTTCATCCTGTACGGTCACCGTCGCTGAACCCGCCAATCGGCGAAGCGCGTCTTGACGCCAGGGTGTCAGCTTGGTCGCGGACCAGTCCAGGATTTCGTCGACCGCCCCCATTGCAATTCTCCCCCGCGTCCCTAGGCCTTTTACGCAAAGCCGATTGGTGTAGGCGGCAAGCTCGCTGATGGCTTTGGCCGCTCACGGTTGTTACCCCTTGAGAGGGCCTGAGCGCCAGAGCGCTGTTTGAGACCCCGAGCGTCGCCATGGCCGCGCATGGCGGATCGACCTTGGTCTTGCGAGCACCATATCGGCTGTCGTCGCCGGCCCATCTAAGGTAACTTCGTGCGGTCCCCATGATAATGGGCTCGCTCGGGCCCATGCTGCGAAAATCGCGGACGAAGGTGAACGAAATCAACAGCACGATTTTCTGACGGTAAAAGTGACGGTAATTGCGTTTTTTCGTTGATAAAAATGACGTAAAAACAGATAGTTATGCCTTCAGGAAACAATCGAGTGGGAGTGATTTTGCCCCATCCACAGATATCCGCCACTCTGCTACGCCACTACGCAAGCCGTTGATATAAGAGAACAACGTTCCCCGGCAATCGCCGCAAATCATCAAACCCACGAATCTACTTTGCGTCATGAAAAATGATGCCGAGCGTGTGCCTATGGCCGGAGTCCACACGGCTGACGTCATGGCGAAGCTTGGCGCGGGAGGTTCCGCGAGCGCTTTTGGCGGGTAGGCGATCGCTCGAATGAGCGCCTGATAGGGCTCGCGCGCCGCCTTCGGGTCGTGCAGACACGGGCCGACCTGCGCGATAAGCCCGGCCCCAGGCGTCATCGAGGCTGCGCAGGAAGGCGATAGACTCGTCGTAGCGGCGGGAGAAATTCATTTCGACGCGATCTCACGGCGGCGCTCGACCATCACAATGCGCACGCGTTTCCAAATCGTCACGCTCAAGCCTGGGGCGAGTGCGGGGTTGGTGGTTTGGCGCATCGCGGGCGCGGGCGGGCCGCGATGCATTCAGATGGATCGCGTGGCCTCGCGATTGAGCAGAATACGCTTGCGCTCGACGCCCCAGGCATAGCCTGAGAGCGAACCGTCATTGCGGACGACGCGGTGACAGGGAATGGCGACGGCTAGGTTGTTGGCCGCGCAGGCCCCCGCCACCGCGCGCATCGCCTTCGGTGATTCAATGCGCCGGGCAATCTCCGCGTAGGAGACAGTTTCTCCGACCGGGATTTCCCGGAGCACCTGCCAGACGCGCTGCTGGAAGGCGGTGCCGCGTACGTCGAGAGGCAGATCGAGGCCGATGCCGGGCGACTCAATGAAGCCGACGACCCGCGCGACGAGCGCCTCGTAGTCGCGATCGGCGCCAATGAGACGGGCTTTGGGAAAGCGATCCTGAAGATTGCGAACGAGTTTGTCCGGATCGTCGCCGAGCAGGATCGAGGCGACGCCCTTCTTGCTTGACGCGACGAGAATTGCGCCGAGCGACGTCTGCCCGACAGCGAACTTGATTTCCTCATTGGCGCCGCCGGCGCGATATTGCGTCGGCGTCATGCCCAGCATGCCGGTCGATTTCTCGTAGAAGCGACCACTGGAATTGAAGCCGGCGTCGTAGATCGCTTCCGTGACTGTATTGCCGGAGGAAAGGCCCTCGCGGATCTTTTTCGCGCGATGGGCAGTCGCATAGTCCTTCGGCGTCAGGCCGATCGTGGTCTTGAAAACGCGATGGAAATAGCTCGCGCTGAGGCCAACCGCGTCTGCGATTTCCTCCAACGAGGGTTGCTCTTCGCTTTCTTCAATGATCCGGCATGCCTTTGCGACCAAGGCCGCGTTCTCGCTTTCGATCGAGAGACCTTCCGGATTGCAACGCTTGCACGCCCGGAAGCCCGTCGCGCGGGCGCTCTCCAGCGTGCTGTGGAGCTGCGCGTTCTTAGGGTTGGCGGTCCTCGATGGGCATGACGGACGGCAATAGATGCCCGTCGTTGAAACCGAGTACCAGAACTGGCCGTCGGCGGTTTTATCGCGAGCGACGACGCGAGCCCATCGCGGATCATCTGCGACCGAGGGCGCGGTATCTTTGGGAGTCGAGGCGGTCATCCTATCCATCTTCTCGAATTTCTTGCTTGATAGTCTCCCTATCGTGCCGCCAATCCCGTTTCGCCACACTCCGATCCTTGCTATCGAATCCAATTGGCCGCCACATCGCATCGGAGCTCCCTGTGCTTTGGTGCCGCGAAATGCTGCTCAGCGGGTACACGCCGCAATGGATCGAAGTGATCGGCCGCGATGGCGAGCCCTTCGGCCGAGCCCGGCAGGGGCGCTGCGTTGAAGAGCGGCCTAGACGCAGCAGCATGTCTGCGCGGCGCGTGCGCCCCCCTCGAAATGAAATCCTCGACATAGGCCGCTCGGTCGCGCGCAAGACCCGCCTCCGCCAAAACTGGGGCAAATAGGCGCGGAGGGCGGCGGGGGCCGTCCTCGCGAATCTAAACCGATTCATAGCTCGGTTCGGGAACTAACACTTGCGGCTCTCTATGCTCCCGTTCTCGTCGAAGGTCTTTGAAAATCGCCGGTTCGACAATTTCCTCGGGAGTTGCGCAGAGGCCGGTCCGGGCGAGAAAGGCTCCCCACTGTGGAGAGGCGGTCGCCTTTGCAAAGGGGATGGCGATTAGATAGCCCAAGGTCAGCGGCAATGACCATAGCAGCAGGCGAGGAGCAAACGCGGCCCCAACCCCAAATATGAGAGCGCCAAACATAAGCTGCGGCCAAAGGCTTCGCGCGGCCACGCGCCACGAGATCGCATGGGCATCCCGCGCCTGTCCGCTCCATATCGCCGTTCGCTTAAAGAGCAGGCCGAGCATGAAGAGGCTTGTGCGGAATGTGGTGATAGGCCCAATGATAAAGGAAAACAGAATTTCGAGGCAAACGCTCGCCGCAAAACGCGCGACGCCGCCGTGCCGCTTGAGGCCGCCCGGCGTAATTGCGACATCGATAAAGCCGGCGAGCCTCGGCGAGAGATAACACACAAGAAAAAGCAGATAGAGAAGCGCTGTGGCGATAGTTGGGAAGCTAGATAAATTCTGCTGCGTCAGCGGCAAGAGAGCGACGAGCGCAATGATTGAGGTCCAGGCCGGAACGCCGATAAACATGCTGATCGCCCATAAGAGCTGAAAGCGGCTCATCGGAAAAAGCCCGGGCATGGAGAGCAATCTCAAATATTGCATGTTGCCTTCGCACCAGCGCAAATCCCGCCGCGTGAATTCAAGCAGATTTGGAGGATTGTCCTCGTAGCTGCCGCATTCGATTGGGAGCACGCGAACCTCGAATCCAGCGCGCCGCATCAGCACGGCTTCGATCTGATCGTGCGACAGAACATGCTGGTCGCCTTTAAGCTTTGGCAGCGCGCAATGCGCCCGGAATGGAGCGATGCGGACGAGCGCATTGTGCCCCCAGAAAGGGCCGCAGTCGGCAGCCCACCAGGCGGCCCCCATCGTATAGGGCCGCATGCCGTGCCGCATCCCGAACTGGAAAATGCGCGCAAAAGCCGAAGTAGACGGCGCGCCGACAACAAGGCTCTGCAGGATGCCAATACGGGGATGGGCTTCGCCGATGCGCACAAAGCGCACGATCGTTTCGCCATCCATCAAACTGTCGGCGTCGAGCAGAATCATGAATTCGAATTGGTCGCCGAAGCGGTCGCAAAAATCGCTGATGTTGCCGGCCTTGTAGCCGATGTTTCGGGATCGTCGGCGGTAGCGTAAACGGTCTGAGTCGTTGCCTCTCTGCGCATTCCAGTTGGCGAAGGCCTTATCCTCTTGCGCGGCGATGACGGGATCCGTGGTGTCGCTCAAAACAAACCAATCGAATTGAGCTCCTTCCCCGGTGGCATCGAGACTTTTCTTCATGACTCGCAACCGCGCGAGCACGCGCGAGACATCCTCGTTGCGGATCGTCATCAATATGGCTGTCCGGCTCCGCAGCCGGGTTGTCGCATCGCCTGCGCGAGCAAAAGGCGCCACGGACGCCAACCCGTTGGGGCTCCTATGGAGAAGCCATAAACCTAATGTCGCGTTGCAGAGCCCGAGCACGCTCCAGGGCGCAGTGACGGCGAAGGCTATGAAGATTGCAATGTAGATTGCGCTCCAGCCGACATGCTGAAAGAGGGCGCCGAGCCAAATAAGGAGAATCAGATAAACGGCTAGGTTGATCGCGGCGACGCAACGGCGGCGGCGGGTTAAATCTTTAAGCTTCTCCAGGCCAGCCGGCGCCGTCGCGAAATAGGGGTCATTCATGTCTTGGCAAAACTCATCGGCTGCAAACTGGCTGGCGCTCACGCCGCCTTTGTCGTAGAAGGGCCGGATCATAGAGGGGCAGATTATGGGGGTCGATACGACATCCGGACGCGCCGGGCGTCTCAAGGCGCGCGCCCTGTGGGTCGAGGCTCCGTGCACAGCCATGCTGCGAACGATGGCGATTGAAGATCCTGGCCCCGACGAAGCCCTTGTCGTTATGTCGTGGAGCTGCATCAGCCGCGGCACCGAGCGGCTAGTCTTTGAGGGGCGCGTGCCGATTTCGGAGAGAGAACGAATGCGGGCGCCTCTGCAGGAGGGAGAGTTTTCGTTCCCAGTGAAATATGGCTATTGCGCTGTTGGCAGAGTCGAGGCAGGCCCGGAAAAATGGCTTGGGCGGAATGTTTTCTGCCTGCATCCGCATCAGGACCGCTTTGTCGCGCCCCTCGGCCTGCTTTGCTCCATACCTGACAATATCGCGCCTCGCCGCGCGACGCTTGCAGCCAATATGGAGACCGCCCTCAACGGGCTGTGGGATTCTGGCGCTGGTCCCGGCGACCGGATTGTCGTGATTGGCGCCGGCCTTGTCGGCCTGCTGATTGCGGCGCTGGCTGGGGAGTTGCCGGGGGCCGAAGTCACCGTCGTCGATGCCGAGCCGGCTCGCGCCAGCATCGCCAAGTTGATTGGCGCTCGCTTTATCAGCGAGGCCGAGTTTCGATCAACTTGTCGCGATGAAGCCGATGTTGTCTTCCACTGCAGCGGAACGCAGGCTGGTCTATCGCTTGCACTCGCTTGCGCCGGGTTCGAGGCCACAATCGTCGAAATGAGCTGGTATGGCGATGCGCTGCTCAACCTCCCGCTGGGAGGCGGCTTCCACGCTAATCGGTTGCGGCTGATTTCATCCCAGGTTGGCCATGTCTCGCCATCGCGACGACCTCGATGGTCGTTCGCGCGGCGGCTAGGTAAGGCTTTGGAGCTGCTTGGCAGTGACCAATTTGACGCGTTGATCACCGAGGAAGTCAGTTTCGACGATCTCGCGCGCGATTTGCCCCGTATTCTGGCGTCCGACGCTCAAGGCGTCGCGACAGTGGTTCGCTACTGAAATATATAGGAAAAACAAATGTACGCCGTCGAAGTTCGTGAACATATCATGATAGCGCATAGCTTTCGCGGGGAGTTGTTTGGCCCGGCGCAACGGCTTCATGGCGCCACCTTTATTGTCGATGTCGCTTTTTTCCGTGAAACCTTGACGTCGGACGGCGTCGTCATCGACATTGGCCGCGCCCACGATGCCCTGAAGGCAATTCTTGCGCCGCTCAATTATCGCAATCTCGATGAGGTTGAGGCCTTTAAAGGTCAGCAAACGACGACGGAATTCATCTCGCGTCATATTTTTGAAGCGATGGCGGTCGCCGCGCGTTCGGGCGCGCTTGGCCCCGGCGGGGAGGGCGTCGACCGCATTCGCGTAACCTTGCATGAATCGCATGTGGCGCGCGCTTGGTTTGAGGGGGCTGTCGCTGGGTGATGCGGCTTCTGTTCGCAATTTCAGGCGATCTGTCATTGCGCACGGGCGGATATGGCTATGACAGGAGAGTGTTGCAGGAACTGCCCGGCTGCGGCGTCGATGTTCTTCACCTCGCTTTGCAAGGGAGCTTCCCAGACCCTGCTCCAGATGATGTGGCTCGCGCCGTGCGCGCTATAAATGACAATCTTCTGCCGGGCGACGTAGTTCTGGCTGATGGGCTCGCCTATGGCGCGCTGCCTGAGGATGCAATCCGCGCTATCAATGCGCCAATCATCGCCCTTTGCCACCATCCGCTCGGGTTAGAGACCGGACTGCCGCCGGCGCGCCGTCGCGCGCTTCTTGATAGCGAGCGAATGGCGTTGGCGCTCGCCGCTCATGTTATCGTAACAAGCGTACATACCAGCCTTTTGCTGGCGCAAGACTTCGATGTTTCGGCAAAACGCATTTCAGTCGCGCGTCCCGGCGTTGATCGCGCTGCGCGAGCTTCTGGATCAGGCGGACCGCCAACCCTGCTCGCCGTTGGCTCGATTATCCCGCGCAAGGGCTTTGACGTGCTCGTCGAAGCGCTCGCAGGGCTTACCGATTGCGACTGGCGCCTGCGGATTGCCGGCAGTCCCGCGCGCTCGCCCGAAACCGCGACGGCGCTCAATAGGCTCATCGAGATCCAAGGTCTTGGCGGTCGCGTCGAATGTCTTGGTGACTTATCCGCCGCAGCGCTCGCAGCCGTTTTCGACGCAAGCGATATCTTCGTGTCCTCCTCTCTCTATGAAGGTTATGGAATGGCGCTCGCCGAGGCCATGACCTGTGGCTTGCCTATCGTCGCGACAACGGGCGGCGCGGCGGCGGATACGGTTCCCGACATGGCCGGCTTGAAAGTTTCGCCCGGCGATGTCGTCGGCCTGCGGCAGGCCTTGCGAAGGATGATTTTGGACAATGAGTTGCGTTCGCGCTTGGCCGATGCGTCTTGGCGCGCTGGGCAGGATCTGCCTCGTTGGCATGATGCGGCGCTGGTGATCGCCAACGTCGCGCGCGACAGCGCGCCGGTTTCGCCGTGAGCGGCTTCTCCGCCGAATGGCTTGCTTTGCGTGAGCCTTTCGACCATCGCGCCCGCAACGCGCAACTGCGCGCCGCAGTGACCGCACATTTCGCGCAACGCGATCAAATTTCGATTGTTGATCTTGCCTGCGGAGCCGGCTCAAACCTGCGCGGTTTGGTGCCATATCTGCCGCTGCGCCAAACATGGCGGCTGGTAGATCACGATCCACGCCTGCTCGCAGCGGCGAAAAATGCGCTGATCGCTTGGGCGGATGCTTTGGAAAGCTTCGACCCTCTCATCCTTCTGAAAGGCGATCGCCGCATCGAAGTAATCTTTGCAGGAATTGACCTCGTCGCCGCGCCAGGCTCGGCCCTTGATCACGGGGCTGATCTCGTCACTTCCGCGGCCTTTTTCGATCTTGTATCCCCGGCTTGGATCAAAGTCTTTTGCGCCGAACTCGCGAGACGCAAGCAGCCGCTTTACGCCATCCTGACCTATTCGGGAGAGGAGGTCTGGCTTCCTCCGCATCCTGATGATGCGACGATCCTCCGCGCTTTTCATCAGCACCAGGGAAGAGACAAAGGCTTTGGTCCCGCCGCGGGACCACGCGGGGCGTTGCTTCTACGGGAGGCTCTGGAGGCGCAGGGCTTTCGAGTCGCTGTGGAGCTAAGCCCTTGGCGGCTCACCGCGGCGGATTACCCGCTTGTCGAAGCTCTCGCCGATGGCATCGCCGCAGCCGCGGCTGAGACGCAATCAGCGCCGGCGGCGATGATTGCAAATTGGCGGGACGCCCGCCGCCGCGCGACAGGCTGCGAGATCGGGCATAGCGATCTTTTTGCAATTCCCTAGCCGCGCCAGCTGACAGGGAGCATCCTAAAGATCAGACCATCGCGCTTGACAAAGCCGTGAAGGAAAGCCCCCGCGATATGAATGGCGACGACTCCGGCGATGACAAAACCAACAAGACCGTGGAGCTGGAATAGAATTTTAGAAAGCGGCTCATCCTTGCCGATGAGAGCGGGGAGTTTGCCGAGGCCAAAGAAGGCCGGCCCAAGACCATAGGCGGACAAAGCCAGCCAGCCAAGAAGTGGGGCCAGAAACAATAATAAATAGAGCGCTCGATGGACCGCGATCGAAAGGATGCGCTCTGTCCGCGTGAGGGTAGGATATGGAGGGGGCGCTCCGCGCAATCGTTGGATGAGGCGCACAACCATCAGCGCCAAGACCGTGACGCCAAAAGATTCATGGAAGAAGAACATCCAGTCTTGAAGGGAGCCTTCGGGCAAATCCGCCATGATGACGCCCACTGGAATTAGCGTGATGACAATCGCGGCGACAATCCAGTGAAGCCATTTGGCCGCCGCCGAATAATCCTGCCCGTTCTCGGCGTATGTCCCGCTCATCGGTTGCTCGCATTATCGTTCATGCCGTTGGTCATACGATGGCCAACGTCCATGCTGAAAATCCGTCAAGTTCTAAAGGAATTGAGAAAAAGGATCGAAGATCATGGTCCCGCTGCGGATAAATACAGGTCAGTTCGATTGTTGCGGACAGGTCGATAGATCACAGTCAAACAATACGTCTCCGCCGCCGAGAAAGTAGACCTTGGTGCGAGGACGGCGCGCAAGCTTGAGTTCCGGCACCGGAGAAAGTTCGAATCCTGACCGTCCAGACCCGATGATAACCGGCGCCACCAGTACATGCAGTCGGTCGATGCAGCCTGCGTCAATAAAGCCGGCGAGCGTACGCGGGCCCCCCTCAATAAGCAGCCGGCTCAACCCTCTGGCGAATAGAGCCTCAACAATGGCCTTGGGTTCAATTTTGCCGTTCTTAGCTGCAAGCTGAATAGTTTCAACTCCCGACGGAACCGCGGCCGGCGCCGTAGTAATGAGAATGCGGCGGGCGCCGTCGCAAGCTAACCATTTACCCAGAGAACCCAATCGACCGGACGAATCGATTACTACTCGGGCTGGGCTATTTCCCTTTGTCCGCCGCACCGTGAGCTGAGGATCGTCAGCAATGATTGTTCCGGTTCCAATAATTACTGCGTCGACATGCGCGCGAAGACGGTGCAGATGATCGAGCCCCGCCGCACCACTAATATCACGGGATTCGCCGCTAATCGTGGCGACCCGACCATCGAGCGATTGCCCAATTTGCGCTACAATAAAGGGACGGTTTGGATCCGCATCGTAAAACGGGAAGAAAATATCGCTGGAATTTGATGGAGTCGGCGCTGCATAGTCTTGGGGCTCTAAGATGGCTTCGGTCCGTTCCACAGGTCCTCCAATATAGTGCAGCTGTCTCGGGTCGCGATACCGAACCCGCTGTCCAGCTTGCTTTAGATAGGGGCTAAAAAGCTTCGGAGCTATTGCCGCTAATCTGTCTTCTTAATCATCCCTGACGCGGGCCAAAATGACGTCGAGCGTAGGATAGCTGAAACTCACGCCGCCGGTCCATAGCTGTACGCGAATTTCGATGAGGGACGCTGCGCCGGAAGCCTCGATAGCCCAAATCATCTGGATGAGGGGGCAGCCGTAAGATGCGCTCGCGCGCAAGCGACTCGGCGAAAAACCGGACCGGATCGTTTGCGATACGAGTGACTGGTTCCGGGCGCGTCCCCGCCCTCCGGCGGAAGGGAGGCGAAATATGTCCAACAAGGTCGCGACGTTTTCGGATCGTCGGGAGGCTGGGCGTCGCCTCGCGCGCGCATTGGCGAAATTCGCTCGATCGAGCCCCGTGATCTTAGCGCTGCCGCGGGGGGGCGTGCCGGTTGCCTTCGAGGTCGCCAAGGCGCTGCATGCGACGCTTGATCTGCTGATCGTCCGCAAGATCGGCGCGCCGGGACACGAAGAATTAGGGCTCGGCGCCGTGGTCGACGGCAGCGACCCGCAAATTGTGATGAATGAGGAAGCGATGCGCATCGTCCATCCCCCGCCGGGGTACGTCGAGGCCGAAGCGCAGCGGCAATTTCAGGAGATCGAACGGCGGCGGCGGCTGTACCTTGGTCAGCGCCGGGCTGCGCCGATAAAGGGACGCTTCGTGATCGTCGTTGACGATGGGATCGCGACTGGCGGCACAATTCGAGCCGCTTTGAAAGCGCTTCGCCGCGCGGGGGCCAAGCGCATCGTGTTGGCGGTTCCGGTGGCCCCGCGCGATACGCTCGATGCGCTGCGGCTGGAGGCCGACGAGATCGTCTGCCTCAGCACGCCCGAACCATTTTCGGCCGTGGGCCTGCATTACGCCGACTTCAAACAGACCTCGGACGAGGAGGTCATTCAACTGCTCAAAGCGATTTAAATCGATCTGCTCTAATCGGCGGTCGGCAGCCGCCGCATGGTGAATTCGATCCTGTCGCCGGCGAGTTCGCGCCAGGATTCAATTTCGGTCATATAGGCTGCCTTCGGAAACTTGTCGAACCACTCGCGGGCTTTGTCGCGCGCCTCGCCCCGCGGCAAATTGAACGTCTCGCGCCGCCAAGCTTCCGGTCGGGCGTCTTGATCAGCTCGCGCGCGCGCCCGTCTGGCGAGGCGGCGCGCTATGTCCGATGGTGTCTTGTGGTCCGCGCTCATTGCGCAACTCCCGACCGCCCAGCCGTCATTATAGCGCGGCGGACCGCGGACTAAAACCTGGACCCAATCTTAACAAGACTTTGGCCTTCTAGTTGCTGGAAGACTGGCGACAGGGTTAATGGTTTGGCGGGAGCTTGCAGCCGGCGCAACGCGCCACCGGCGGCTAGCCGACCATCGGTCGCGTCATCAGCAAGGGGTCAACGCGCGCGCTCGATCGCTTCGTCGAGCATCCGCGCCAACTGATCAGGATCGTCCGGAAAGCCCGCTTTGATCCAGCGATCCTTCAGATCATTCAAAACCTCACCGACGGCCTTGCTGCTGACGAGGCCGCGCGACAGCAGATCCACGCCGGCAAACGGTAAACGCGGCTCCGGCGCCTCCTGAAGAAAAACTCTCGCATTTATCCATGGCGCCGCACTGCCCGCATCCGCTTCCGCAAGCAGAAGCGCGTCCTGCGCAGCCTGCCGCCCATGCAGAAAAAGCAAGCGGCGCAATTCATCTTGCCCTGGGGCCTCGTAGCGGCCGTGCAAGGAGGTCAGCGCCACCGCGGCGCGCTCGAGGCGTTGATGTTCCGCGTTGGAAAGGCGCAGGCGCTGGGCGAGGCGCTCGGCGTCCTCGGGCAGATTGAGAGAAAGCGCCGCGAGGCTCATGAGGGCGTCCGGACGGCCGCCTGCGATATTCGCCGCCACGCGCCGAAGCCGGGCAGGGTTGGGCGCCGAGGCGAGCAGCGGGCCGAGCAGCCCGGCGTCGGTCATCTCTTGCGCGACCTCGACGGCGCGCCGCGCAACAAGAAACTTCAAAAGCTCCGCCCGCACTCTTTCGCGCGAAAGCCGCGCCAGCCCCTCTCGTTCGCGCATCGCCGCGAGAAGCCCGGCTGAATCAAGCGGACCTTCGCCGAAATCAGCCGAAAAGCGGAAAAAGCGCAGGATGCGCAGATAGTCCTCGCGGATGCGCCGCGCCGGTTCGCCGATGAAGCGCAGTTTCTTCGCGGCAATGTCGTCAAGGCCGCCGACATAATCGAAAAGACGGCCGTCCTGCGCCAGAAACAACGCGTTCATGGTGAAATCCCGCCGCAGAGCGTCGGTCCTGAAATCGCGGCCAAAGCGAACGCTCGCGTGGCGTCCGTCCGTCTCGATGTCTTCGCGCAGGCTCGTCACTTCAAAAGGCTCGCCTTCGACGAGGAGGGTTACAGTGCCATGCGATATGCCGGTTGGAATCGAGCGAAGGCCCGCGGCGCGCGCGCGCTGCACAATCAGATCAGGCGGCGCCGTGGTGGCGAGATCAATTTCGTGAACGTCGCGGCCGAGCAGGGCGTTGCGCAAGGCGCCGCCGACGATGCGGGTTTCTTCGCCATCGCGGTCGATGGCGGCGAAGATGTGTTTGAGGGATGGGTTTTGCAGCAGGGGAGCCAGCGCGTCTGGCGCTTTTACCCCCGAAGGTTCGGAAGTCGCCTTGCTCATTGCAGCTGTCCCGGCGTCAGCCTGCCGTTTTCGATATGGGCGGGGACATAGGTGCCCTGATGTCGCGGCGAGAAAAGGCCAAAAGCGAAGACGCCGACGACCGTCGTGAAAAGCCCAGCCAGAACCAAGGTCGCGACGTCGCTGCGGGTCCAGTGGTCCACCGCAAAAGGATATCTTTGGCGCAGGATGAGATAGATCACATAGGCGACGAATGGAGAGCCGAACAGCAGCGCCGGCTCGAGGATGATGCGCCACATTAAGAGTACAGCCTTTCGTAGAGATTGCGCAGTATGCCGGCGGTGACGCCCCAAATGTAGCGCTCGCCGTAGGGCATCGCATAGAATTGGCGCATCCGGCCCTCAATTTCCCGCGCGCCGAGCTTATGGTTGGCGGCGTCCATGAGAAAAGCGAAAGGCGCTTCGAACATATCCTCGACCTCGCCCGGATCGAGGGTCGGGACAAAGCCGGGCGCCACCTTGGCGACGACCGGGATGATGCGAAAGCCGGTGCCGGTGACATAAGGGTCGAGATAGCCGAGCGGCTCGACGCGGCCGGGCGGCAGGCCGATTTCCTCGAAGGCCTCCCGCACCGCGGCGGCGGCGGGGCTTTCGTCCTGCGCCTCGATCTTGCCGCCGGGAAACGAGATCTGGCCGGGATGAACGCGCAGGTTCGCCGCCCTCTGAGTGAAAATAATCCGGATCTCTTGGGGGTAGGCGACAAGCCCGACGAGCACCGCAGCCGCCCGCGCGCCGGCGGCAAGAGCGAACGCGGTAGGGAGGCCATCCAATATGTCGTCTCCCAACGCCTGATCGCTCAGGATATGATCCTCGCTCTGCGGAGTCAGCGCAAAGCTCAGCCGTCGGTTGATTTGTGCGAAGACGCTTGATGGATGGAAACGCTCATTATTATTGATATTCAAATGTTTGTCTCGATGGTCTCAATCTCGTCCGCATCCGCCAGCGGAAAAAATGCGCCGGCTGAAAATACGCCGAAACGCTGCGTGCCGTCATGCGCCTTGATTTCGCAGAGCGCAATGAGATCGATCAGCAGACTGCGTTTGAGGAGCGCCCAAAGCTTTCCACGCACAAGAACATAGGGCTTCACGCCGTTTTCAGCGCCGCGCTCGAAGCGCAGCGGGTGTTTCGCGTCGACGCTCACCCAATCGTCGACATTTGTGCGAAACCGCAGAGTTTGCGTTGATCCTTCTCCCGCCGCCTCCATTTCCACGGCGATGAAGGGCGCGTCCTCCACGATGATGCCGACGCGTTCGGCTGGCGTCACGAGAACATAGCGCTCGGGGTCCTTGCGCAGGATTGTCGAGAACAGCCGAACAAGGGCGGGCCGTGCGATTGGCGTGCCTTGGTAAAACCAGACTCCGTCGCGGGCGATCCTCATGTCGATGTCGCCGCAAAAAGGCGGATTCCAGTCGTCAACGCCGCCCATCTCAGTCTTCTTCTGCGTTTGCGCCTATCCTTATTCGCGTTGTTCTTATAGCGCGCGGCCATATTAAATGCTTATGGCCAACGTAGGAGTTCGATTGATCAATCATCGACGAAAGGCGACTTGCCGCGCTGAAAGCATCCAGTGAGCGGCGGGGTTTAGATGGCGGGCAACGGCCGGCCCAAAAGACGCGCCAGCCAAAGCGCCCAAATCGGAGCGACCACGACAGTTAAAAGTAGGAACAACAAGCCGGTGGCGATGCCGCTGTTCGAAGCAGCGACGTCGAAGACGATGGCCGCCACCTCAAGCAGAATGAAGAAAGCGAAAGCAAAGGTCATGAGCGCCCAACGGCGGAGTGCTGGAACCTCGATTGTCGCCGTGGCCAGAAGCAGAAGTCCCAGCGCCCCGATCACATAACCCGCCACGGACAGCCACACGCCGAAAGTCTGGATTTCCAAGAATGCTGTCCACAATCCGGCTTGGGCGGCGGGCGCGAGAGCCGTTCCAAGGCGGCTGATGATCAGCCAATGACTGAACAACATTACATCGACGAGAATTCCGAAAGCCATGGCGATGACCATACAAGTCCGCATTAACTCGCCGCGGATGTCGCCGGGGCCGACGAGCTGCCGAAGCACCACGCCAAGAAGCAGAAGCGCGAAGTCGGCCGCGGCGAAACAAGCAAAAGCCAGCAAATAGAACAGCGCGCCCTGTTCGAGAGCCCCGAAATATTTGGCGAGGGCTTCGGGCGAGGCCGTCACCCTTGGGTCGAATGCGACCGGGACGGCGATGCCGGCGTAGGCGTAAAGCAACCCCGTCAAGAACCAGCCGCCAGCGAAAAGAATAGCGATCCATCGCCCATAGACATGCCATCGCGGCAGGGGTCGGGTTAGATCGATGGCGAGGTGTATTGCGGTCATGGCTCTATCCGCCCTTTCAGGTCGTAAGGTTTCTTGGGTGGCCTTTATCTCGCCAGCCATTCTGCGCCGGGGCGGCGCGATCCTCTGTAGCTAGCGGCGCATCACCAATAGAGCGGCAAATGTGAAATATGAATAAATCTCGGCTGAAGCGACGCAGGCGACAATCTATTCCGTCCGAAACGGCGCGACGCTGAGACCTTCGCAGCGTGTGCATAGAAGGGTAGGGCGTCAGCTTTTCTTGATTATGCTCCGGGTAAAATTTTCGAGTTCGTTTTGTCTCGGAATCCTGAGTAAAATCAATTGAAGTTTCCTCGGCGCATGGCGCTCAGGCCATCAAAAAGAGCCAAATCGCGGAGATTCTGACCCATTCTGATCGACAATCCGATTTGGGTGGACCATCTAACAGGCTATGAACAAAGCAAAATTGCTTTGTTGGCGGCGGAAAGCCGAAAGGGCGCAATCTTATGCCGGAACCTATTACGGCTTCCTTCGAAGCCGCCATGGCGCGCACAGCCGAGACGGCGCTGGAGCGGATCGCCGCCGCGCGAGCGGCAATTGAAACCACGATCTTCGGCCAGACGCAGGTCGTCGAGGAGGCTTTGGTCACGCTTTTATCGGGAGGCCACGGTCTCCTCGTTGGGGTGCCCGGCCTCGCCAAAACCAAACTCGTCGAGACTTTAGGAACCGTGCTTGGCCTCAATGCCCGCCGCGTGCAGTTCACGCCGGACTTGATGCCGGCCGATATTCTCGGCTCCGAAGTGCTGGAGGAGGCGGCCGACCGGCGGCGCAGCTTCCGTTTCGTTCCGGGGCCGATCTTCGCGCAATTGCTGATGGCCGACGAGATCAACCGGGCGAGCCCGCGCACGCAATCTGCCTTGCTTCAGGCGATGCAAGAATATCATGTTTCCGTCGCTGGGGAGCGCCATGATCTGCCGCAGCCTTTCCACGTGCTGGCGACGCAAAATCCGCTGGAGCAGGAAGGAACCTATCCGCTCCCCGAGGCCCAGCTTGACCGCTTTTTGATGCAGATCGACGTCACCTATCCCGATCGCGCGGCGGAGCGGCGCATCCTCATCGAAACCACGGGCGACGATCAGGTCGCGCCAAAGCGCGTGATGAGCGCTGAGGAGTTGATGGCGATGCAGCGGTTGGTGCGCCGGATTCCGATCGGCGATAGCATCATCGAAGCCATTCTCGACGTTGTTCGTTCGGCGCGTCCAGGCGAAGGCGATCCCGCCATTACGCAGCACGTGTCCTGGGGCCCGGGGCCGCGCGCCGCGCAGGCGTTGATGCTGGCGACGAGAGCCCGCGCGCTGCTTGGCGGCCGCTTGTCGCCGTCGCTCGATGATGTCGCAGCGCTTGCCGTCCCCGTATTGAAGCACCGCATGGCATTGACTTTTTCGGCGCGGGCGGAAGGCGAAACAGTCACGGGTCTCATCACGCAGCTGACCGGGCGGATTGGCTGACGATGTCGCAGGTTCGGCTGCTCGATCAGATTGATAGTCGGGTCAGCGGGCGCCATCAGGATGATGCGCTTTCGCTGGCGCGGCGGTTCCCGAGCCTGCTCGTCGCCGCGCGCGAGGTTGCGGCCAGCGTCATGCATGGCGTGCATGGGCGCAAGCGCGCTGGCGCTGGCGAAACATTCTGGCAATTTAGGCCCTTCGTCACTGGCGAGGCGAGAGGCCGGATCGATTGGCGCCGCTCCGCCCGCGACGAAAGGCTTTATGTGCGCGAGCGGGAGTGGGAAGCAGCGCACACAGTGATGATCTGGATCGATCGTTCGGCCTCCATGCGCTTTGCCTCGAAGCTGGCCTTGCAGCCGAAGATCGATCGCGCCCTCGTCCTTGGCCTTGCCGTCGCCGATCTCTTGATGCGCGGCGGCGAACGCGTCGGGCTGCTCGGCCTCACGCCGCCGCTTGCGGCGCGCAATATCGTCGAGCGCTTCGGCGAGGTTTTGCTCAGCGAGGAGCGCAGCCCCGGATACGAGCCGATCGAATTGCCGCCATCTGCTAGTCTCGCCCGCAATATGCAGGCCGTTGTGATCGGCGATTTCCTCAGCGATCCCAGTCAGATCGCCAAGATGATCGAGTCCGTCAGCGCGCGCGGCGCGCGGGGCCATCTCGTCATGATCGTCGACCCGGTCGAGGAGACCTTTCCTTTCGCGGGCCATACCGAATTCATTGACGTCGACTCGCCCGCGCGTTTGCGCGTTGGTCAGGCCGAAACCTTCCGCGCCGATTATATTCGCCGGCTCAATTCCCATCGCGATTCGATCAGGTCCGCCGCGCGGAGTCGGGGCTGGACCGTCATGCTGCATCGCACCGACCGGCCGGCGTCGGAGGCTTTGCTTTCGCTGCGGATGCAACTTGAAGCCAATCTTCATAATGCCGCAGCAGGATTGGCGCTGTGATGTTGGGCATCCCGCTCGCCTTTACCGTACCTTTGGCGCTCTGCGCTCTTGTCGGCCTGCCGCTGCTCTATTTCCTGCTGCGGGTTACGCCGCCGCACCCGCGACAGGTGCCATTTCCGCCGCTGCGGCTTTTTCTCGATCTTCTCCCGACCAGCCAAACGCCCCGCCGGACGCCCTGGTGGCTTCTGGCTCTGCGCCTCGCCATCGCCGCTTGCATCATCTTCGCGATGGCGGGCCCCGTATTGAACCCGACGCCGCTCGCGGCGGGGGCGGGGCCTTTGCTGATTGTGCTGGATGATGGCTGGCCAGCGGCTCCAGCCTGGGAGCGTAGACTGAAAGCCGCCGCGCAACGGATCGATGCGGCGGGACGGCGTTCGCAACCCATTGCTATTGTCGCGACCTCGGATGGACCGCGCGCGATCACGCCGGTTGACGCGGGCAAGGCGCTGGAGCGGTTACGCGCGATCAAGCCGGCGCCGTATGTTCCAGATCGTCTCCCGGTTTTGGGCGCGATAGAACGGTTCATCGCGGCGCATCCCGAACCGTCCATTGTCTGGATCGCGGACGGCATTGAGGCTGGCCACGCCCGCGAGTTCGCGGAAAAGCTCGCGGCGCTCTCGAACCAACTCTCGCTTGTCGCTGACGCCGAGGCCGTCAGAGCGTTGGCCGGGCCGCAAAATCTCGCCGGCGGCCTGGAGGCGCGCGTGCTGCGCTCCGCCGCAAGCGGGCCTGAGATTGGCGAGGTGCGAGCGCTTGACGTCAAAGGGCTTGCGATCGGCGCCGCGCCGTTCGACTTCGCCGCCAAAACCGAGACTGTCGCCCGCTTTGAATTGCCGGTCGAATTGCGCGACGAGATCGTCCGGCTTGAAATTTCGGACGAACGATCGGCGGCGGCGGTTTCGCTTCTGGACGAGCGCTGGCGCCGGCGCGCCATCGGCCTCGTCAGCGGCGAGGCGGCGGACGTGTCGCAGCCTTTGCTCGCGCCGAATTATTATTTGAAGAAAGCTCTGGCGCCTTTCGCGGACGTGCGCGAGGCCCGGCCAGGCACGGCCGATCCCATCCATGCTTTGCTCGAGGAGCATGTCGCGATCATGATCCTCGCCGACGTCGGCACGGTGTCAGGCGCAGAGCATGACGAATTACGCCGTTTCGTCGAGGAGGGCGGTATTCTTCTGCGCTTCGCCGGATCAAGGCTCGCCGCGGCCTCAGATGATCTCGTTCCCGTCCGGCTGCGGCGCGGCGGTCGCGTGCTCGGCGGCTCGATGTCTTGGGATACGCCCAAGAATCTGGCGGCTTTCAACCGGCAGAGTCCATTTTTCGGATTGGGCGTTCCAAATGAAGTGACGGTGACGCGTCAGGTTCTGGCCGAGCCCGACCCTGGTTTGGCGGCCAAGACCTTGGCCCAGCTCTCCGACGGGACGCCGCTCGTGACCGCTATGCGGCTTGGCAAGGGAATGACCATTCTGTTTCATGTCACGGCCGACACCACCTGGTCGAACTTGCCGATTTCAGGCCTCTTCGTCGATATGCTGCGCAAGATCGTCGACTTGTCGGGAGAAACCGCGCATGACGCCGCACAGGATTTGGCCAAAGATCCGAGTGCGGCGGCGGATCAGGCTAGAACCGTTGCGCCGACGAAAACGCTCGATGGTTTCGGCGTGCTCGGCGCGCCGCCGGCAAGCGCCAAACCGATCTCAATCGGCTATGACGGCGGCGCCGATGCGGAGCATTTGCCCGGCTTCTACGGCCCGACGGATGCGCTTGTCGCAGTCAATACGTTGCGCGCGAACGAGACCATCGCCAAAGTAGACTTCTCGGGCATCGGATTGAGGGCTGATGCTTTGCGCGCCGGCGAACCGATCGATTTGGCGCCTTTCTTGATTGCAGCCGCCTTTGTGATGTTTTGCCTCGATGCTTTGGCTTCGCAGTGGCTTGCAGGTGGGCTGCGCATCTCGCGCCGCGCCGTCGCTGCGCTTGCGCTCGTCGCTTTGTGCTGCGGATTTTTCGCAGCCCCGATGCGGGTTGAAGCCGAACCGGCGGCGCAGGCGATATCGCCGCGAGACCTTGCTTCCGCGCTGACGACGAGGCTTGCTTACGTCGTCAGCGGCGACGCCAAAGTGGATGAGGCGAGCCGGGAGGGTCTCCTCAGCCTCTCGCGCGTGCTGGCGCGACGCACCTCTCTGACGCCCGGCGAGCCCATCGGCGTCGATCCGGCGCGCGACGAGCTCAGCTTTTATCCGCTGCTTTATTGGCCGATCGTCGCCTCGCGTCCGCAGCCGCCACAGGCGGCCATCGCCAAGATCAGCGCCTTCATGAAGCAAGGCGGGACTATTGTGTTCGACACGCGCGATGCCGAAGCCACGCGGCCGGGCGGGGCGCCGACTCCGGAAGCAAGCTGGCTGCGGCAATTGCTTGACGGGGTCGACGTGCCCGAACTGGAGCCGGTGCCGCCCGATCACGTGGTGACCAAAACCTTCTATCTTCTCGACGGTTTTGTCGGCCGCTACACGAATGGAGCGACCTGGATCGAGGCGCTCCCGCCAGCTCCTGCGGATGGCGAAGCGCGTCCGGTGCGCTCTGGCGATGGCGTATCGCCGATCATCATCACCGCGAATGATCTCGCGGCCGGCTGGGCCAGCGATGCTGATGGCGAAAGTCTTTATGCGCTCAACCCTGGCGGACGGCGACAGCACGAAATGGCCTTGCGCGGCGGCGTCAATCTCGTGATGTATACGTTGACCGGCAATTATAAGGCCGATCAGGTCCATGTCCGCGACCTTCTGGAACGCCTTGCGCATTAGCATGCTCCCGAAAAGTTGCAGACTTTTCGGACAAGATCATGCGTTGGAAATGAAGCCGGCATGATCCCGAAAGGGCGCGGTTTTTTTTCGTGTGGCGCTACGCGCTAAAGCTAGGCGATTACATACTGGCTCAGAACGCGGTGTTCGGGACGGCGGGCTACGGCGCCTCAGAAGGCGATCGCAACAGTCGTCTTCCGCCGGCAACCGGCTCAATTGGCGCTGTATCGGAGACCGTTGGAGCTGCGCCGATTGGCTGCGGGTTGGGCACAGGCAGCGTCAGCGTCACCTGTTGGTTGTCTTTCTCGAGCACTGTCGTGCGTAAACCGACCGAACGCACCACCCATCCGTTGTCCTCCTCGCCGACATGAAGGTGGATCGCCGTCTGGCCGGTTGGATCGGTGAAGATTGCGACGTTTCTTTCTCCGCGAAGCACTGTTCCAACTAGGGTAATCAGCGGACGCTCTGGCGCCGCTGGCGCGACGACTGGGGGCGGCGGGACGTATGCAGTCTGGGGGGCAGCCACCGGCAGCGGACGTCGGGAAACCGAAAAGAGGGGGCGCTCGCGCGTCGCCGATAAATCATCAATGGGAATCGACCAAAGCGGATTGCCGTGCTCGGGCTGCGGCTTGGAATGGGCAGACGGAGCAGCCGCTGGGGCAGGCTCCGAATCCGGGTGGTTTACGTCCCCCTGAACTGCGTCGACATGAACCACGTCCGCACGAGCTGCGTCCGCTGGGCCGGGATTTACATGACTCAATTGCGAGTTCGACTGCGTGAGCTCATTGCGGGACGCGTCCGACTCTGGCGGAGACTGCGCCAAGGCCGCAGCAGCCAGCGAAGCAACCGCTGCCGCTAGTAAAATTGCGCCGCGCCGGATCATTTGGTCACTTCCCATTGACCTGTCACGTCGATCTGAACGTGCATTCGCCCACCCTCCTTTTGGGCGCCGGATTGCGATCCCTGGATTATAATCTGCTCAATAAAAAGAAAAGGCATTCCCGCCTCCAGATCATAGAGCAAGGGTTGCAGCGCGGTCTGGTCGACTTCGCAGGTCGCCGAGAGCGTGACATAGCCTTCGCTCGCACGCACGTCATGCAGATCGATTTGCGAAGACAGCACGTTGCCGCCAACCTTATCGACGGCCGCGACGACGCGGCGCTGCAGGTCGGCTCCGGCTATTGTTACTGTTGGACCGTCCAGAAAAGGCGAGCCGGAAAACGGCGAATCGTCGGCGGCCGCTTGATCCCCTGATTTTCCATGTCCCTCCATCGCGGCGAGACGCGCGTTGACGACGGAGAACTCATCGTAATCGTCCTTTAGCCCCGAAAGCGCGAACCAGGAGATGGTCAGCAGAGTCAGCACGACGGCGAGGTAGCCCAAGGTCGCCAAAGCGTATGGCTCGTCAAAACGTTTTATGAGGGAGGTCGCGCTGATCATTGGTTTGCCTGTCGCGAGGGAAAAACGGGCTCCACATGCGCCTCGATGGAGAAATGCGCGCCCGACTCGGACGGCGTCCGCGTCGTGGGCGCGAAAAACGTCGCTTTAGAGAAATGCGGCGTTTGTTCAATGAGGTGGATCAATTCGGGCGGATCGCGCGTGACGCCCACAATTTGAACCTTGTCGCCCTGAATGCGCAATTCGGTCAAATAGGTGTCGTCAGGAAGAATTTGCGATAGCGCGTCGATGACGATGACGCTCGCCGGGGTCTCGTGCTTGCGCTGCTCGAGAATGAGCGCAGCTGGGCTGTCGACCTCGCGTCCCGGCTGACCCCGCGCGGTGCGGCGCTGAGCGATGAGATGGTTGGCGTCGTCCCTCTGGGCTTCGAGCTCGCCTCCCGCGAAGAAGGCAAGCGCCATCGACGCCACGCAAATGACGCCGAGCGCGAGAAGGACGCCGACAAGGACCCGCTTCAATCGGTACGCGTCGCGCGCGCCTTCGATCTTCTGTTCCAATACCTTGAGCGTCTCTTCGCCGGAAACGGCGACCGGAGGGATGGTCGAGATCGTGACGGTTTCAACGCCAAGGCCGGCGATCGCGCCGACGAAAGGCGTGAGCAGAGTCCGCGCCGTCGCGGCGATCGTGACGAGCATCCTCTCGTCGCCGATGTCGGCGGAGGGGCGCCAGCCGAAGACCGCATCAGTCGCGGTCCACGGCGTCAGCCTGTCGATCTGGGCGCGGATGATTCCTTCAAGAAAGTCCGAAGCGCGACGCGGCAGCTCCAGCGGCCGAAACATAAATCGGCTGGGTTGCAGCACGAGCTCAACTTTAGCGCGCGACAGGAGCGGAGCCAATTTCGCCGCAATCCCAGACTCGATGCGCCCGTCGACGATGCGGATTGGATCGCCTGTCCATTGCACCTCCGCCTTTGGCGCGGGCTTTTGCAGCGAGGCGCTTTTCCGCTTCAGAATCTGGAACGCCGAAGCCTTGGGAGTCGAGGTCTCTTGCGGCGCCATTTCTTGCAGCGTGAATGAGCCATCCTTCAGTTCGATCAGCCGCATCATTCGCGTAGGCCGCAACGATTCCCGAAGAGTCAGGATCGCGGATGCGACATGGTCGATCCAGCGAGATGTTGCAGCAAGAATCTTGTCGGCGCGGCTCATGTCAGTTTATTCCTGATCGGCAAAGTCAAAAAGAACCATCGAAATCGTCGCGCCATTCGAGGACGCGATAGGGCTCTGGGTCTTTATCCATAAGAAGAATCACGGCTTCTGCGTTCACCTTGCGGCCGTTGGCGAAGCGAATGGCGACATCGATCCGCGTCGCCTTGCGAGCTTCTACCGAGACATTGTCGGCGGCTTGACCCAACATGGCCACGATCGCTTTCGGATTTTGCGCATCGCGCTGCTGGAGAACGACGTTGACCATATCCGGATTGATATGCGGCAGCGCCTTGACGACCTCTGGCGCAGCCCCGATGACGTCGACCTTTGGCGTTCCGCTGAATACCGTCACGAACGGAAGCGCGCTTTCGACCAATTCCGGCGGCAGCCCCAACACAAACCCCAATTCAGCGACATTCTGGAACGGCCCCAGGCGCGGCCCATAGGCCAGACCGGCATCTTTATAGGCGGCCGCCTCTTTGCTCTCACCTTGGCCTCCGCTGTTTAAGCCCGGACTAGCGTTCTGACTCGCAGCCCCGTTTTGAGCCGGAGCTCCGTTCTGACCCGGAGCCGCATTTTGACCCGCAGCCCCGTTCTGGCCCGCAGCGCCGTTCTGACCGGCAGCTGCGTTCTGACCTGGAAGTCCGACTTTTTTCCGCCATTCGATGATGCGGTCGGCGTAATAGGCTGCGTCGGCGGGCTTTGCTCCGAGCACTGAAAAAAGGCCCGCCAGCAATTCCTTGGGCGCCTCGTTGAGATCGATGCGGGCGCCCTCGGATTGAAACTTCACTGTAATATTCGCGCGGCCGAGTTGAAACCCGAAGTCGCCCGCCCTCGGCCGATCGTCGGCAGTTCCGCTAAGCTGGCGAAAAGCTGTGAGTTCGAGCGCGGCGGATATCAACGCTTCCGCCTGCAACCTTTCTTCGCCGACGCGCGATCCGACTGCCGTATTGGAGACATACAGCCCGTAGACCGACGCAAAGGTTGCGAGCGCGGCGAGGATCCACAACACCGCGACGATAATAAAGCCCTGCTCGCCGCGATCTTGCGGCAAGGCTGAGCGTGCGAAAGACATCGGTTGTAAACGCCGCCTCACAGTCCGGGTCCCCCTGGAGGCTTCGCATCTGCGCCTTCTCCGTCCGGCTGCGCGTCGGCGCCTTTGTCGAGGTGCTGGTTGCATAGCGACTTATCAGTCGCGACGCAGGAGGCGGGCGAATTCACATGGATAAGGGTCGCCGTCGAAACCGTCAGCGTTTCATTCGTGTCCTCATTGCGCAGACTGACGCGAACGGCGGCGGGCAAGGATGCGGCGTCGGTCCATGTGTCTTTCCAAACGCGATCGGTTCCGGCGAAGGAGAATGACGGCCGCAACGGCGCGCGCAGCAGAAGAATCGCATCGGAGAATTTGAAATCGTCGCTGAGGACATCGTTCGGCGCAGGCGAAAACGGCGTCCTGGCGCGGACAAATCCGCCTTCGTCGGCGCTGTCGAAATATCGCACGATCTCAAGGCCCCTCGACTTGCCGTTGGTTGCGGCGTTTGGGCCGATGGCCGACCGCACGAATGTGATGGAGGAGGGCGATCCATAGAAAAGCGGCCGGTCGCTTCCGATGGGCGCGATGAATTCGGCGGCCGCAAGATCCGTGACAATGCGATCAATGGCAAGACCCACCAGCTCGGTTCGCTGCACGCGGTTGAAGCCTGCCTTCCAGCTTGGAGTCCATTGCGCGATGACGGTGGCGAGAATGGAGAGGATGAAGCCCATCAAAGCGACGGCGATGAGCGCCTCAAAAAGCGTGAAGCCTTCTCGCTGCGACGCTCGGTTCGTCAAGGCGCGCAGTTTCATTGCGCGGTCCTCGCCGTCAGGCGCAGAGTAGCAAGCTGGATAGTGGATCCAGAGGGTCTTTGCAGCGTTATGATGACGGTCTGGGGCATCCAATCTTCCGGAGGAGGATTGGCGGTCGGATTCGATGCGGCGGATGCGACGGGGAAAGGTTCGACATCGACCGACCACCTTTGATCGCCGACCTCGCCCGAAAGGTTCCCGGTCGAAAGACTCTTGCGGCTGGGAAGGGCGGTCTCGATCTTACGCAAGGTCTCGACCAATTCCAGGTGCTGGCTGATCTTTCCTGCGCCGCGGATGTTCTTGGCCATCAGCGCTCCAATTGCGCTGAGGCAAATTGCGACGACGGCAAGAGAGACCAGCGCCTCGATAATAGTAAAGCCGGCGCGAGCGTCTTCCTGTTCGAGGAAGTTTTGGGTCTCAGAAGGTTTTGAGCGGGACAATTTCGACGCCTCCGGTCAGCCAGGCGACGCGGACCTCAAGGGTCGAGCCAAGGCGAGAGAGCGAGATCGTTCCGCCGCAAGACATCCCGGACGGAAAAAACTCAATCGTCGTCCCGCTGACGCGTCCGCCGCATTGCTCTGGAAGGACGGCGTGGAAGGCGACGTCGGGCGGCAACTGCACCATACTTGCGCCGGAGCCGGAGCGAATCGTGCCGGCGATCGAATTGAGCGCGGTTTCGACCGGCGCCGCGCGGCGCATCGCGGCGTTGCGGTCGGCCTTGAGCAAGGCCGCCGTCGCTACCGCATAGGCCTCAAGCCGGGTGCGCGAGGTGCCGCTCGGAATGGCTGGCAATATAAGGGCGGCGAGCATCGCAACGATGGCGAGAACGCAGATGACCTCAAGCAGGGTAAAGCCGCTTTCGTCATCGCTTGCCGTTGTGTGCGAGACGCCAATCACCGTCGCTCCCAACTCTTGATGTCGGCGGCGACGCCGGCTCCGCCCTCCTGCCCATCCGAACCTAAAGAGATGATTTCATAAGGGCCGTGATCCGAAGGCGCACGATAGAGATAGGGGTGGCCCCAGGGATCGTTCGGGACGCTTCCGTTCTTCAGATAGGGGCCATTCCAGGCTGTCGCGCCACCGGGGCGCTGCGCCAATGCGGTAAGGCCTTGAGCGGTCGACGGGTAGCGGCCGAGGTCGAGAAAGTAAAGATCGAGAGCGCCAGCAAAACTTTCGATCTGAATCGTCGCGGCCTTGACCTTCGACTCGGACAGATAGTTCAGAACTCGCGGTCCAACGAGACCCATGATGAGGCCGATGATCGTGATGACGACCAGCATCTCAACCAGCGTAAAGCCGTCCTCGCCGCCGCGGGCGGCCGATCGGCCATGGGAGAGATCCACGCGGCGTTTGAACGCAAGCGGCGGCCGCTTATTCATGCCGCCGAAGAACGCATATATCTTCTTCATTGTTGGGACTGCTTCCTGGTTCATCCGATCACGTTCCTTGCCGAGGATTTTCCCTCAACCAACTACTTGTTTTCCTCAACCAACTACCTGGCTAACCGACATAAGCGCGGTCATGATCGAAACGATCAGGCCGCCGACGATGATGCTGATGCCGATGATGGCCGCTGGACCTATGACCCCGACCAGCCGGTCGAGACTTCGTTGCAGCTTATTCTCATAATAGCTGGCGATGCGTTCGGCGAGCATGGGCAATTGGCCGGATTCTTCGCCAAGCCGCAAGGTGCGTATCGCCATTGGCGGAATTGCCTGCGTTTCGCTGAGCGCGTCTGAGAGCTTGCCGCCATGGCGGACGAGATCGACGGTCGCGCGCCAGGCCTCGGAGCGGCCGGTCGTCGCCATCATATCCGCGAGAATTCGCAACGTCGCCGTGAGAGTGACTCCGGCCGCCAGGAGGACGCCGAGGTTGCGGCAAAACACGGCGGTGCGATGGTAGCTTAAAATTTTATTGATCAGGGGCAGGTGAGTGGCCGCATCCATGATCGCGCTGCGCACGCCGGGGCGCCGCAGCAGGAGCCAAAGAGAGACGGCGATCGCGACGAATCCGGCCCCGAGCGCCGCCTTATTGGCCGAGGCGAAATCGGACAGCGCCAGGAAGCCGACCACGATCGGATCGAGTTTGGCGTTGAAATCGCGCAGCACCGCACCGAACTGAGGCAGCACGAAGGTGAGAAAGAAGCTCAGAACGGCGGCGGCGGCGGAGAGAACGAAAGCCGGATAGCGCAACGCCTCGCTGACTTTCGCGCGCAGCGCCTCGGAGCGCACCCTCTCGGCGGTGAGAGCTTCGAGGACGGGAACGAGATTGCCCGATGTTTCGCCAACTCGCACAAGCGCCACATACATTTGCGAAAACAGCGACGGATGATGCGCCAGCGCATCCGCGAAACTCTCGCCGCCAAGAATGGTCGATGTGATCTTGGCGATGGTCGGCCGCAACCGCCCGATGTCGGAGTCGGTCGCAACAAGATCAAGCGCTTCGTTGATGCGGGCCCCGGTCTTCAATAGAAGGGCGAGATCGCCGGTGAAAAATGTCACGTCCTCGGCGCGGGGGCTCGATGCGAATTCGAGGTTCCACTTCGAACCCTTCCGCTTGCCGTCCTCCTGGACGGTTTCGATGGGAATGAGGCCGAGGTATTCAATGCGATGCGCGACTTCAGAGGCGTTCGCAGCTGCGAGCGATCCGCTCACGATTTCGCCGGTCTGGGTCAGAGCCTGATAGCGAAAATTCATCATCTGCAAATGCTCGGCATGTCGAGAAGCTTCTGGATTATGTTAGCGGATTGTCGTGACGCGAAGAACCTCTGCGGTCGAAGTCACGCCGGCGCGGCATTTGGCCACGGCATCCTCGACCATGGTGATCATGCCGGATTTCCGCGCGGCAAGATCTATCTTGTGCGCATCGGCCTGCGGACCAACGAGTTCATACGCCTCGCCCTTCAATTCCAGCGTTTCGAAAATTCCATTACGGCCGCGATAGCCTATGCCGCCGCATCGCTCGCAGCCCACCGGCTCATAGACGACATCGCCCGCCTTGAAGCCAAGCGCGCTATAGCGCGGGTCAAGCGACATATCTTCGGCGGTCAGCGTCCGTTTGGCCTTGCAGCGATCGCAAAGAACGCGAACGAGGCGCTGCGCGATGACCGCGCGCAGCGTGGATTTCAACAAAAAGCCTTCGACGCCGAGATCAAGCAGGCGGGGAATGGCGGCCGCAGCGGACTCGGTATGTAGGGTCGTCAGCACGAGATGGCCCGTCAGCGCCGCGTTAACGGCGATGCTCGCAGTTTCGGAGTCGCGTATTTCGCCAACCATGATCACATCGGGATCCTGGCGGACGAATGCGCGCATCGCCGTCGCGAAAGTGAGGCCAATCCCTGCTTTTACTTGGCTTTGGTTGACTCCCGGTATTTCATATTCGACGGGATCCTCGATCGTCAGGATTTTCCGCGACGGATCGTTGAGAAGGGAGAGCATCGTCGCGAGCGTTGTCGTCTTTCCGCTGCCGGTCGGTCCGGTGATGATGATCATGCCATGCGGCAGACCAAGCAGGCGCTGCAAGGTTTTTTCATCTGACGCCGACAGTCCGAGTCTTGCGACGTCGAGCAGTCCGCGATCCTGCTGGAGCAAGCGGAGAACCGCGGATTCGCCGTGCTGCGTCGGCATGGTGGCGACGCGAATGTCGACGTCCGAGCGGCCGATGCGCTGGCGAGCGGCGCCGTCCTGCGGCAGCCGTCGTTCGGCGATATTGAGGCCGGCGAGAATTTTTATGCGCGAGATGAGCGCTTGCGGCAAGGCGTCAACCGGGGCCGGCACCGCGCGCAGCAATCCGTCGATCCGCATGCGCACTGTAAGACCGTTGCGAAAGGGCTCTATGTGGATATCGCTCGCGCGCAGCTCAACCGCTTTTTCGAGAAGATCATTGACGGCCCGAACGACCGGCGCGCCGCTTGCGAGATCCCGCAGGCTTTCGATGTCGTCGTCGGCGCTGGCTTGCGAGCGCCTCGTATCCTGCGCCGGGGCCTCTTCGGTTCCAAGTCGCTCGCTGAGGATGGTCGCGATGTCTTCAAATGAGGCGATCTCGACTGTGACGGCGCCTCCGAGAACAATTTCAGCCGCGCGCACGGCGGCGTGGTCGCTTGGATCGGCGACCGCGAGTTTGAACTGGCCTTTCGGCATTTCGAAAGGAAACACCGCCGTCTCGCGCAGGAAACGCGACGAAAATCGATCCGCCAAAGCCGTCGCTGCGACAAGTTGAGGCAGGTTTAGCCTGCGCATCCCGTAAAAATGCGCGACTTCATCGGCAAAGCTGTTCGCCGAAAGTTCCGTCGCTTCCCAAAGCTTTCTCAGGCTCGGCTCGGATCGCGAGTCTTTGGAGGCGGACGCAACGACGCTGTCGGATGAGACGTATTTTTTGTTGACGAGATGCGCTGCGAACTCGTCCGCAAGATAGGGGGTCATGGCTTCATGCCTGCGCAGGTCGAGAGTGGCCAGCGTCTTTTAAGACGCCAAATCTGTCGCCGGACAAGCGAAATTTAACCGAAGCTACGAAGCTGATTGCGGCCGCGCGCGCGCCTTGGCGGGTCGGCGCAGCCGGCGCGGCGGGGACTACGCCGGACAACGCAGTTCGCCGGCGGTCTCGGCGCGATAAACGCCGGCCCCCGCTCCCTTTTGGAGATTGGAGCGTCCAAACTCGAGGACGAAGGATGGATGTCATATTTCAGCTTTGTTTCTTCTTTCAACTCAAGACGCTAACAAAAAATGCCTATAAAACAGTTCAGTAAGAGGCATTCTATTAGAATATGAGTCTATCTTGAATATAGGCGTCACATTTCTGCAGCATTGCCTAGATCGGAAAGTGTCGTTATCTAATTAAGAATGGCGGATTTCAACATATGTCAAGTTACATCGCCTATTGAAAGATTACAGAAAAGACATGAATCGGAGGAGGGCTCCGCCGACGCCAGCGAACATTTATACATTCTCAGCGCGGCGTCGTCAGCAATTCACGTGCATTTTATCTCCTGAGAGGGGCCTCTACCGGCGGACTTAGCGCATGTTTATGACGTTTTTTCGATGACGTCGCGGCCAAAGCCTAATCGCTGTCGTCAGCATTCGAGGGCAGCATAGAGCCAGCTCCCAAGATTAACTCTATTTAATGATCGCGCGAAATTTGGTTGTAGTGCTGGTTGTCGTTATTTGCTATCTGCTTTTCTCGCCCGCGTGATCAGAGCGCTTTTTCTTCAGGTACGTTTGTGTTCAGTTTCTTCAATAGCGTTCGAGTTCGCCCTCTGCGTCGCCACGCGATGTCCAGCGCTCTGTTTGCGTTTGTCGTCGCCGCGCTGTCTGCCTGTTCGCAGTACCAGCCGGTTATCGGCGGCGGCAATGAGTCCCCCGACGCGCTGGATACAGTCCGCGGCGAGGATCTGCAGCCGCGGTTTCCGCAAGCGACCAGAACGGCCAACACCGGATCAGCGCACGATCAGCGCGCCGCCGTTTATTATGGAAGCGCGGTTCCGGCGACGCCGCAGTCGGGCGGCGGTGCGGGCGGCGGCGGGGCGCCCGGCGAGGGCGTCGATCTGAACTTCGAAAATGCTCCGGTGACCGCGGTCGCCAAGGTCATTCTCGGCGATATTCTCGGCGTCGGCTATTCGATCGATGCTCGCGTGCAAGGCTCAATTACCCTGTCATCAGGGCGGCCGGTTCCGAGATCCAATTTGCTGTTCGTTCTTGAGAGCGCCCTCCGTGCGAACAATGCGGTTCTAACCCATGACGCCGGCGGCTATCGCATTCTTCCGCTGGATGACGCGGTCGGCAACGGCGGCGTCGACCGCGCGTCATCCGGTCATGAAACGGAGGCCGGATACGGCGTGACGGTCGTGCCGGTGGAGCATGTCTCTGTGCAGACGATCATGAAGCTGCTGGAGGGCTTTGCGACGCGGCCCGGAGCAATCCGCGCCGACCCGTCCAACAATCTCATCATCGTCATCGGCAACGGCGTCGAGCGCCGCTCCGCCGTCGATACTATTCTCAGCTTCGACGAAGATTGGATGCGCGGCCAATCGGTCGGCATTTTCCCGGTTCATAACACGACGCCCGAACCCGTGATCGCCGAACTTGAGAAAATCCTGGATTCCGGCGAATCCGGCCTCAGTCAGAATCTCGTCAAACTGCAACCCATGGCCCGCTCGAACGCTATTCTGGTAGTGGCGCGGAAGCCGGAGTTGCTGCGCATAACCGGAACCTGGATCAGCCGTCTCGACGGCTCCGCCACGGCGAGCACGGGAGTAAAAGTCTATCGCGTCCGATACGGCGATGCGCGCCAGATCGCCAAGCTGCTGAATGATTTGTTTGTCGGAAGCGGCGGCGGCGGCCTCGATTCGGCTTCCAATCAGCTTGCCCCGGGCGGCGGATTGACGACGGTGGACCGGCTAACGGGCGGCGCGCCGGCTTCCGGCTCTGGCGGAGCCTCGGGCGGACTTGGATCGAGTTCGGGAGGCGGAATGGGATCCGGAGGCGGGCTCGGTTCAAGCGGATCTTCAGGCGGCCTTGGAGCTGGTTCGTCGGGTGGGCTCGGTTCAGGATCTTCAAGCGGCGGCTTTGGATCTAGCGGCGGAAGCCAATCGCCATTTGGCGGCCTCGGCGGCGGCTCCGCGGGTGGGGCAGGATCAGGATCGGGCGGCGGCCCTGGCGGCGGCGACGGCTTTAGTCCTTCTGGCGGAGGGGCAAGCAAAGGACCGAATCTATTGCCGGGAGTCCGCATCATGGCCGACATCCCCAATAACGCGGTCGTGATCTACGCCAATCAGGAGAGTTACCACATCATCGAGAAGGCTCTGGACCAGCTCGACCGCCCCCAGTTGCAGGTCGCGGTCGACGTCACCGTCGCCGAAGTCACGCTCACGGACGCGCTCACTTATGGCGTCCAGTTCTTCTTAGGGCATACCCTCGCGTCCTCCGGCACCAATGCAGCTACCGGCACCGCCCAGACATCTCAAATCGCGACCATGGGCGTCGGCAATATAGCTCCTCCCGGCACGCTGCCTTTGCAGCCGGGGGCCGGCTTCAACCTGCTGCTTGGCTCGCAATTTACGCCGAATGTCGTCCTGAACGCCTTGCACCAATACACAGACACCAAGATTCTCTCCAATCCCTCTCTCGTCGTCATCGACAACGGGGTTGCGTCTCTTGAAGTCGGCGATCAGATTCCGATCCAGACCGGTTCCGCGACTGTGCTGTCCGCCAATAACGCCGTCGTCAACACGATCGACTACAAAGATACGGGCATCCTTCTGCATATCCAGCCGCGCATCAACGCCAACGGGAATGTCCTTCTCTCAATCGAACAGGAGATCAGCGAGGAGGGGACCATTTCCGCCCTCGGCCCGACGTTCAGCGATCGCAAGGTCAAGAGTACGATCATGGTCCCGAACGGTCAGACCGTGCTGCTCGGCGGACTGATCCAGGATAACCACAACTCGAACCGCGCGGGGGTTCCCGTCGTTGACCAAATTCCGGTCAT
The DNA here is from genome assembly GCA_037200525.1 of Methylocella sp. NCBI lineage: Bacteria > Pseudomonadati > Pseudomonadota > Alphaproteobacteria > Hyphomicrobiales > Beijerinckiaceae > Methylocella > Methylocella sp. Next base: position 2,448,341 of record JBBCGG010000001.1, read on the forward strand.
TGGCAATTTCTTCAACAATAGCGCGGTGAAAAATATAAATCGCACGGAGCTGATCATCTTCATCCGCCCGCAGATCATTCGCGATAGCGTCGACGCCTCTTTCGTCGCCGAGGAGCTTCGCTCCAAGTTGCGCGGCAATAAGGTCGGGTCGGTCTATCCGCAGGGCGCCGTCGAACCAAATCCGCCCCGGGCGCTCCAATGAATTGGCTAAGCCGCGCAACGCCATGCGCTCGCCGCCTCGCGCCATGGTCGGACCAGGATCTCGTCAAATATTGTTTTCTTGCAGCGGTCGGCTGCGCCATGGCGATCGCGAGCCTCGCCTCGGCTCCGGGCCGCGCGGGATGGTTTGGCGCCGCATTGGCGCTTTTGATGCTGGCGATCGCCGTCGTTGACGCGCATCGCTTCATCATCCCCAATGGGCTGAGCCTCGCCGCCCTCCTGCTGGCTTTGGCGAATGCCTCGGAGGGAAGCCCGCAGGAAATGTCAGGCGTCGTCATGGCTTTGCTGCGCGGCGTCGTTCTTGGACTTGCATTCCTTGCGCTGCGCGAAATTTACCGCCGGCTGCGCGGTCGCCAGGGAATCGGGCTCGGCGACGTCAAACTCGCCGTTGTGGCGGGCGCGTGGCTTGATTGGACTTTAATTCCGGTGGCGATCGAACTCGCGGCGCTTTCCGCTCTGGCGGTCTATGGGGTCCGCCAACTTGTCCACCGGCGTTCGCTTCGCCTCACTGTCAGATTGCCGTTTGGGCTGTTTTTTGCGCCGGCGATTTGGCTATGCTGGCTGCTCGACGTACGCGTTTTGCAATTCTGAGGGCGCTATGGCCATCAAAAGTTCCATTCTGAAACAAGCAGTCGCGACGCTGCGGCGGCGGGCGTCGCGGGGGGGAGCGCGAGTCGCGGTCGCGACCTTGCTGTGCGTCTCAGGCGCTTTCCAGAGCGTTGCGGCGGATCGGTTGGCGGAGGCGAGCGCCGCCGCCGCCGCTCATGACTATTTCCGAGCGGCGCGTATATTTCTCGATCTCGCCGCTCAGGGCGACCCCAGGGCTCAGGCCTATCTCGGCTTCATGTACGCCCATGGCGAGGGCGTGCCGCAAAATTACGTTGTGGCGGCCCAGTGGTATCGCTGCGCCGGCGGACAGGGTAATCCCAACGCGCAGTACGAACTCGGGCTGATGTATGACATCGGCCAAGGCGTTCCGCAGGATTATGTCCTGGCTTACACATGGTTGGATCTTGCAGTTGCAGGCGCTGGCCCCGAGCGGGCGCACTGGACGCCTGTCCGCGATGCGGTCGCTTCAAAGCTGAGCCTCGCGGAACGATTGAAGGCGCAGACCTTGGCCATCGAGGGACCGCCGCCAAAGCCCTGTCTGCCGCTTGTCGCCGGCTATGGAGGGCCGGGGGCGGGTATCGTTCCGCCCATCCCGATTCCCGGTCTTCAATGACTGCCATTGGGCCGCGGCTGATGCTTTGACACCGTGCGATAGGATAGCGTATAGCGGATTCATCGAACTTGGAGCCGCTTTGCAGCTTCAGGAAACTGACGCTGATGCGGGTGTAGCTCAATGGTAGAGCAGCAGCCTTCCAAGCTGAATACGAGGGTTCGATTCCCTTCACCCGCTCCAGAGTTTTCAGATACTTACGTTTCTTCGTTCGGAATCGCCGGGCTTACGGTTCGGAACCAGTTTCAATTTTGTTCCGGCGCGGCCTCCTTTGAGGCGCCGCCGCTGGCGGCCAACGCAACGCCAGTTTGATGAACGATGCCCAATCCGGAAATTAGAATAGAGACAGCCGGCCATTGCGGCGTCATTACGCTCGATCGTCCTGAAGCGCTCAATGCGCTCACTCTGACGATGGTCCGGGCTATCGCCTGCGCGCTCGACTCCTGGGAAAATGATCCCGCCGTTCGCTGCGTCCTCATCAGGGGCGCGGGAAGCCGCGCGTTTTGCGCCGGGGCCGACATCAGGATTTTATACCAGCTGGGAAGGACAGGGCAGGGCGCCGAACAACTTGCTTTCCTGCGGGAGGAATATCTTCTCAATCGCCGCATCAAGTTCTACCCCAAGCCCTATGTCGCTCTGGCGGATGGAATCGTCATGGGCGGCGGCGCGGGCCTATCTGTGCATGGCGCGCATTGCGTGGCGGGCGATACGTTCACTTTCGCCATGCCGGAAGTGCGAATCGGATTTTTCCCCGACGTTGGAGCGACTTTTTTTCTGCCGCGTCTGCCTGGCAAGGCGGGCGTCTACCTCGCACTGACGGGCGAGCGCATAGATTGCGGCGATGCGATCGCGCTGGGGCTCGCCAGCGCCTACGTCCCGTCATCCCGGCATGCGACGCTCACTCAGAGACTGATCGACGGCGAGGATCCAGCAGCCGCGATTGCGGCGGAAAGCGCGCCGCCGCCGCCTTCATCGCTGACCGGACAAAGGCATTTTATCGATGGCTGTTTCGCCGGGGGAACGGTTCCAGCGATCCTCGAGGCGATTGATGGAGCCGTCTGCGGCGGATCGGAGTTCGCTCGCGCGGCCTACGCCACGATCCGTTCGAAATCGCCGACGAGTCTTGCCATCGCGCTCCGACAAATGCAGATTGACGGTAAGCTCGACCTCGATGAGGCCCTGCGCGCCGAATTCCGCATAGCTGCGCGCCTCGTCAAGAGCGCCGATTTTTATGAGGGGGTCCGCGCGACCCTCATCGACAAGGATTTCCGCCCGCAATGGAGTCCGGCGGAAATCAATGCAGTCAAACCGGCTGACATTGACGCTTATTTCGCGCCCCTTCTGTATCGTTCTGAAGGGGAGGAGCTGGAGTTTCCCGGGCTGGCCGTTAACCGATGAAATTTTTGAAAGGCCTCGACAGAAAAACGGAGCGCGCCGATTCCGGCGCCGCAATCCGGCTTGGCGACGGCGGTCGCGAACTTGGCGAAGGCGTCTCTTGGGGCCTGATCCTCGTGCTTTTCATGCGTTTGCTGGCGCTGCTCTGGGTCTTTCAGGGATTGACCCAATGGGGCGCGATTTTGCTGCCGCGGCAGGCTTTGCTTGAGAACGTGACGCCGATATGGGGCGCGGCAGTGATTTTTTTCGCAATCATCGATCTCGTCGCGGCGGTCGGCCTCTGGCTTGCGACGCCCTGGGGCGGCGTGCTTTGGCTGTTTGGAGCCGTCGCACAAATCGTCGTCGCTCTCGCAATCCGGTCTTTTTTCAATATGGCTTGGATCGCCGTCAATTGCGTCTTGATCGTCGCCTATTTTGTCCTGACTTGGCAGGCGGTCCAATCCGGTGCAACTTTTAAAATGCGGAAGCGGCGTTTGATTTGAGCTATCGCGAGCAGCTTGCTCGCGATCCGTTAATAGATGAAGCGCGGTCACGCTGGCGTCATGAAGAATGGCGAAATTCCAGTCATATTTGAACGAGGAGGCTATATTGAGCTCGCAGGCGGATCGCCCCAATCCTGTCGAAGTCAAACGTGCGACCGAGTCGCAACGCGTTGCAAAGCAGAACGCGGGCGTCGCAGCCGACCGCAAAGAGCCAGCTTCCAAAGAACCAGCTTCCTCGGAGAAGATCGCTCAGCCCGTTCTCAACGCCGGATCGGCTTTGCGCGCCGAGAAGATCGCCCTCGAGGCGTCCTCCGCTGGCGCGGCTTCGCTCGCGGACGAATCCGGCGTCTTCCCAGAAACGGCCGCCGACCTCTCGCAATCGCCGCACCGCTTCATCAATCGCGAACTGTCGTGGCTCGAATTCAATCGGCGGGTCTTGCAGGAAGCCTCCAATCGCAATCATCCGCTGCTCGAGCAATTGCGCTTCCTCTCGATCTCGGCCACCAATCTCGATGAATTTTTCATGGTCCGCGTCGCTGGCTTGCGCGGTCAGTTGCGCGCCGGCGTTGCGATCCTCTCGGAGGATGGACTGACGCCGCCCGAGCAGCTTGCTCGCATCCGCGAGCGCGTCACTCTTCTGACGGTGGAGCAGCAGCGCCGCTGGCGTGAGCTCCGCGTAGAACTCGACGACGCAGGAATAAAACTGGTCGACCCGTCCGAACTGAGCGAGGCTGAAAAGGCCTGGCTCGAGCAGCATTTTCTATCGCATATCTTTCCAGTGTTGACGCCGCTGGCCATTGACCCCGCGCATCCTTTCCCGTTCATCCCGAATTTCGGCTTTACCATCGCGCTGGAGTTGATTGGACCAACAGACAGCAAAAACTCCAAAGCTCTCATTCGCCTGCCGGCCAAGATCCAGCGCTTCATTCGCCTGCCGGACGGTCCCATCGACAAAAATCAACGCTTCGTGGCGCTCGAAAGCGCGATCGGCTTATTCACGCAAAGCCTGTTTCCCGGCTATCACGTGCGTGGACTGGGGCTCTTCCGGGTCATTCGCGACAGCGATCTCGAAGTCGAGGAGGAGGCCGAGGATCTCGTGCTTTTGTTCGAAAGCGCTCTGAAACGCCGCCGTCTCGGCTCGGTCATCAGGCTTGAATTCGACAGCATCATGCCGGAAGAGTTGCGCACTTTCGTCGCCGAGGAACTCGACGTCGTGCCGGAGGAAGTCTTTATCCTCGATGGAATGCTGGCCCTGAATGAACTGTCCGAACTCGTCGGCCTCGATCGGCCCGAGCTCAAGTTCAAACCCTATAATCCGCGATTTCCAGAGCGTCTGCGCGATAATGGCGGCGATTGTTTCGCCACCATCAAGCAGAAAGACCTCGTCGTTCACCACCCCTATGAATCCTTCGACGTCGTGGTTCAGTTTCTCAACCAGGCCGCCGCTGATCCCAATGTCGTCGCCATCAAGCAGACGCTCTATCGCACCTCCTCGGACAGTCCGATCGTGCGCGCCCTCATTGAGGCGGCGGAAGCGGGTAAGTCGGTCACGGCGCTAGTGGAGCTCAAGGCGCGTTTTGACGAAGCGGCCAATATCCGCTGGGCGCGCGATCTCGAGCGCGCCGGCGTGCAGGTTGTTTTCGGCTTCATCGAATTGAAGACGCACGCCAAATTGTCCATGGTCGTTCGACGCGAGAGCGGCGGACTGACGACCTACTGTCATGTCGGCACAGGTAATTATCACCCCGTCACGGCGAAGATCTACACCGACATCTCGTTCTTCACCGCCGATCCCGCGATTGGCAGGGATATCTCGCGTATCTTCAACTACATCACCGGCTACGCGGAGCCGGCCCGCCTCGAACTCATGGCGGTTTCGCCGATTTCGCTGAAAGCGCGTCTGCTCCAGCACATCGCGGAGGAAATCGCCTTCGTGAAGGCCGGCAAGCCGGGCGCAATCTGGGCGAAATGCAATTCTCTCGTCGACCCTGAAATCATCGACGCTTTTTACGAGGCGAGCCGCGCCGGCGTCAAAATCGATCTCGTCGTCCGCGGAATCTGCTGCCTGCGGCCGGGAGTGCAGGGGCTTTCCGAAAACATCCGGGCCAAATCGATCATCGGCCGCTTCCTCGAGCATGCGCGGGTCTATTGCTTCGGAGGCGGTCACGACCTGCCGCATCCGAAGGCGCATGTCTATATTTCTTCCGCCGATCTGATGCAGCGCAATCTCGACCGGCGCGTCGAGGTCATGGCGCCGATCCTCAATCCGACCGTGCATGAGCAGATCCTCGATCAAATCATGGTCGCCAATCTGATCGACAATCAGCAAAGCTATAGGGTCTTGCCGGATGGCTCCAGCGCGCGCATACATGCGCCGCCGAACGAAGAACCGTTCAACGCCCATTCCTACTTCATGACGAACCCGAGTCTGTCCGGTCGTGGCAAATCTCTCAAAACGTCAAGTCCCAAAACCCTCTTCAAGCGGCTGGAGAGCCGCTGAACCGCCCATGCCCGAAGACCATTCAGGCGTTGCGCCGGACGATCCGATAAAGCAGCCGGTCGCAATCATCGACATTGGCTCGAACTCGGTTCGTCTTGTCGCCTATGAGAGTCTTAGCCGTTCGCCGCGGCAGATCTTCAATGAAAAATCTCTCTGCGCGCTCGGCAATGGCGTTGCTACGACGGGCCGGCTGCCGAAGGGCGGCATGGAGAAGGCGCTCGCGGCGCTGCGTCGATTCAGGGTGATGAACGACCTGCTTAAAGTTGGGGAGTTGCATGTTCTGGCGACCGCTGCGGCGCGCGACGCCTCGAACGGCCCTGAATTCCTTGAGGCGGCGACGCAAGCGATAGGCGCGCCGATCGACCTATTGTCAGGAGATCGCGAGGCGGAGCTGTCGGCGCTTGGCGTCATCTCGGGAATCAACAAGCCCGACGGCGTCGTCGGCGACCTCGGCGGCGGCTCCCTCGAACTCATCGACGTCAAAGGCTCCCAGCTTAGCAAAGGCGCGACCTTGCCGCTCGGCGGCCTCACCCTGATGGACGCTTCAAACAACTCGACCCGCGCCGCCATGAAAATCGTGCGCGAGGCCCTCGCCGATTCGCGCATTGTCGAACGGCTCGCCGGGCGCACCTTCTATGCGGTTGGCGGCACCTGGCGGGCGCTCGCCAAGCTGCACATGAGCCAACGCAATTACCCGCTGACCGTGATGCATGGCTACATCATACCGGCGCGGGACGCCGCCGATTTCGCCGGTCTTGTCGAGCGGGTCAATACCGACACCCTGATGTCGATCGAGTCAGTGAGTTCGGGCCGCCGGCCGCTGCTTCCCTATGGCGCGGTCGTGCTGGAGGAGATCATTCGCCGCGCGCAGCCGAAAGAGATCATGATTTCCACGGCCGGCGTGCGGGAAGGGCTGCTTTATGAAAAGCTCGATTTAGAGCAGCGGCGGCAGGATCCGCTCATCGTCGCGGCGGCCGAAGCCAATTCCCTGCTTGCGCGCGCGCCGCGTCATGCCGATGATCTCCGCGCCTGGACCGACCGTTTCATGAAATCCTCGCATCTGGAGGAAACGTCTGAGGAAAGGCGGTTGCGTCACGCCGCTTGCCTGCTGGCGGATGTGAACTGGCGCGCTCATCCGGACTATCGCGCCGAGGAGGGGCTCAACCTCGTCGAGAACATGGCCTTGACCGGCGTTGATCACCCCGGCCGGTCATTTCTCGCATTGACCATTTCCTATCGCTATCTTGGCCTTGACGAAGACGTCAGTCCGCAACTCCGCACGCTGGTGTCTTCGCGAATGCTCGACAGGGCGCGCATTCTGGCCGCGTCGGCCCGCCTTGCTTATCTCGTCTCCGCCGCCATGCCCGATGTTTTGCCGCGCGCGCCGGTTGCCTGCGTCGCCAACAAGGTAGTCTTGACGCTCCCGGCCGATCTCGCCGATCTTGTCAGCGACAGGCTATACAACCGTCTGAAGCAGCTGGCGCGGCTCATCGGGCGCGAGCCAGTCGTCTCGATCGCCGGGTGAGCGCATAAGCCCGGACCGGGAGGCAATTATTCCGCGGCTTTCTCGCGCGGCTCGGCCTCTTGCCATTCGAGGGTGACAACCCGGCCCTGTTCGACGGTCAGCGCCAGACGGCCATATTTCAATTCCAGCGCCTTTGCGCCGAATAATTCGCGTCGCCAACCGCTTAAAGCCGCGACCTTGGCGTCGTCCTCCGCGGCGATGGCTTCGAGATCCTCGACCGTCGCAATCATTTTGGTTGCGACGCCGTGACTCTCGCTGACATGGCGCAGCAGCACTTTCAACAATTCGACCGTTGCGCCATTGCCGCCGGAACGCCGTTCGCGATCCAGCTTCGGCAGGGTTTTGGGGTCGCGAGCAAGGCCTCGCTCGATCGCCGCAAGAATATCGACGCCCCCGCGCGAGCGCTCCATGCCGCGCGGAAAAGCGCGCAAATTGCCCAGGGCGTCCGCCGTTCGGGGCGCGGCAAGCACCAGCTCGATAAGAACATCATCCTTGAGCACCCGCGAACGCGGCACATCGCGCGCCTGCGCCTCGGCTTCGCGCCATGCGGCCACCTCCATCAGCACGCCGAGATCGCGCGGCTTCCGCACCCGGTTTCGGAAGCGCTCCCAGGCATTATCTGGATGCTGCTCGTAAGTTGACGCCGAAGTCAGCAGCGCCATCTCATCGCTGAGCCAGGGAAGCCTGCCTGTCTCCTCCAGCTTCTGGCCCAGGAACACGTAGATGTCGCGCAGATAGGTGACGTCGGCGATGGCGTAATCGACCTGCGCCGGCAGCAGCGGGCGCCGCGACCAATCCGTAAACCGCGACGATTTATCCAGAGTAACCTTGGCGATGGTCTGAACGAGATCGCCATAGGAGATTTGATCGCCGAACCCGCAGACCATGGCGGCGACTTGCGTGTCGAACAGCGGGGCAGGGATAATCTTAGCCAGATTCCAAATGATTTCAATATCTTGTCTGGCGGCGTGAAACACTTTTGTGAGCTTGGGATCAGCCATCAGCTCGAAAAAAGGCGTCAAATCGAGCCCTTCCGCCATGGCGTCGATGGCGATTGCTTCCTCGGGCGAGGCGAGCTGGACGACGCAGAGCCACGGCCAGAAGGTCGTTTCCCGCAAAAATTCGGTGTCGACCGTTACGAAGGGGTGCGTCGCGAGGCGTCGGCAGACCTCCGCTAGGGATTGCGTTGTCGAAATAAGGCTCATATTCGCTCAATAAAGCAAAGCCGCGCAGGCGCCTATAGGCACAAACGCGGTTCGTTCGGCCTTCGCCTCGCGCCCTGCGGGAGGTTGCGGCAGACCTCGCGGCCTTCGCAGAGGCGCGCCTTGACATAATCCCCGGCCCATGCGGTTCTCCGCGCTCCGCGAAGGCCGCAAGGCTTCATCGCCCATGGCTTTGACCTCTTTCACGTGATGAGATGATGCACCGCTACCGTTCCCATACTTGCGGCGACCTGCGCGAGGCGCTGGCCAACGAAACGATCCGACTGTCTGGCTGGTGTCATCGCGTTCGCGATCATGGCGGCGTGCTGTTCATTGATCTGCGCGACCACTACGGCGTCACCCAATGCGTGGTCGACCCCGATTCCAATGCTTTCGCGCTCGCCGAGAAATTGCGCTCCGAATGGGTGATTCGCGTCGACGGCGTCGTGCGCCACCGTCCCGCCGGCACCGAAAACGCAGAAATGCCGACCGGCCTGATCGAAGTCTATGTGACGGAAATCGAGGTTCTTGGACCCGCCGCCGAATTGCCGGTTCCCGTCTTCGGCGACCAGAATTATCCCGAAGACATGCGGTTGCGCTATCGTTTCCTCGATCTTCGGCGGGACAAGCTGCATCAGAACATTATGTTGCGCGGAAAAGTCATCGACTCGCTGCGCGCGCGCATGAAAACGCAAGGCTTTTTCGAGTTTCAGACGCCGATCCTTACCGCGTCGAGCCCGGAAGGCGCGCGCGATTTCCTGGTGCCCTCACGTCTCCACCCTGGAAAATTCTACGCTTTGCCGCAGGCGCCGCAGCAATTCAAACAGCTGCTCATGGTGGCGGGTTTCGATCGCTATTTCCAGATCGCGCCCTGTTTCCGCGACGAGGATCTGCGCGCCGATCGAAGCCTTGAATTCTACCAGCTCGATATCGAGATGAGCTTCGTCACGCAAGAGGATGTTTTCGTTACAGTTGAGCCGGTTCTGCGCGGCATATTCGAGGAATTCAGCGAAGGCTTTGCGGTGACGCAGAAATTCGCGAGAATTCCCTATGCCGAGGCGATGCTGAAATATGGTTCGGACAAGCCGGATCTGCGCAATCCCCTGATAATCTCGGATGTTACAGAAGAATTTTCGCGCGACGATGTAAGCTTTAACGCTTTCAAAAACGTCATCAAAGCAGGTGGCGTCGTGCGCGCCATCCCAGCGACCGGCGCAGCCGCGCAGCCGCGCTCTTTCTTCGACAAGCTCAATGATTGGGCGAAAGGCGAGGGCGCCGCGGGGCTCGGCTATGTGATTTTTGAGGGCGAGGCCGACGCGCTTGTCGGCAAAGGCCCGATCGCCAAATTTTTGCCCGCGGATGTGCAGCGAAGCATCGCGGCGAAGGCGGGCCTCAAAGCTGGCGACGCCGTGTTCTTCGCGTGCGATCAGGAGGAAAAGGCCGCAAAACTCGCCGGAGCCGCTCGTTTGCGCATCGGCGCGGAGTTGAAGCTGTCGAATACAGGCGTTTTCGAATTTTGCTGGATCGTCGATTTCCCGATGTACGAATGGAACGAGGACGAAAAGCGGATCGATTTTTCGCATAACCCCTTTTCAATGCCCAATTTCGATCATGACGCGTTCCTCGCGCTCGACCCATCAGACAAAAAGACCATTCTCGGCATAAACGCCTTCCAATATGACATTGTCTGCAACGGCTACGAATTATCCTCTGGCGCGATCCGCAATCATCGTCCCGACATCATGCGCAAGGCCTTCGCGCTTGCTGGATATGATGAGCAGGTGCTGGAGCAGAAATTCGGCGGAATGTATCGAGCGTTCCAATTTGGCGCGCCGCCGCATGGCGGAATAGCGCCCGGCATTGATCGCATCGTCATGTTGCTGGCGGCTGAAGAAAATTTGCGCGAGATCGTGGCGTTTCCGATGAACCAGCGCGGCGAAGATCTGCTGCTCGACGCGCCCTCCGACGTCTCCTTGAAGCAGTTGCGCGAATTGCACATCCGGCTGAACTTGCCGGAGAAATAGAGCGGCGCTTGGGCGACTCCGCGATTGTGATTAAAAGTGAGGCGCCTGCTCGATAACCGAAGCTATCGCCCGCAGCGAATGATTGCTATTCTTCGCGCGGGCCTGTTGGCGGCTTGAAGTCTTGCAGGCGCTCTGCGGAAGACGGGCCGGACCGTAGCAATCGGATCAGCATCTTTGTCCATATCCGCGGCAATCCATCACGTAACGCACTACAAATATGATCGGCCAGTCGCGCTTGGACCGCAGATCATACGCCTCCGCCCAGCGCCGCATTGCAGGACCAAAATCCTCAACTATAGCCTCAAGGTTACGCCGCCGGATCATTTCGTGAATTGGCAGCAGGATCCGCACGGCAATTGGCAGGCGCGGTTTGTTTTTCCCGAGAAGGTGACTGAGTTCAAAGTCGAGGTTGATTTGACCGCCGATCTCGCGGTCATCAACCCATTCGATTTCTTCATCGAACCTTACGCTGAACAATTTCCTTTCGCTTATGAGCCTGATCTTCGGGCGGAGCTTTCGCCTTATCTTCAGCTCGATCCGCTCGGGCCGCGGCTCGCCGCCTATATTGCGGCGCTGCCGAAGGATCCAGTCCACGTCGTCACGTTTCTCGTCGATCTCAATGCGCGGCTGCAGAAGTCAATCCGCTACGTGATCCGAATGGAGCCCGGCGTTCAGACGCCAGAGGAAACGCTTGAACTAGGCTCCGGCTCGTGCCGCGATTCCGCCTGGACCCTTGTTCAGATGCTCCGCAGCCTCGGCCTCGCGGCGCGCTTCGTCTCCGGCTATCTCATCCAATTGCGCGCCGATATCGAACCCGTCGAGGGGCCAAAAGGAACGCAAGTTGATTTTACCGACTTGCATGCCTGGGCTGAAGTCTATCTGCCGGGCGCGGGCTGGATCGGCATGGACGCAACATCGGGCATGTTCTGCGCCGAAGGACATATTCCGGTTTCCGCCACGCCGCACTTTTCCTCCGCCGCCCCGATTTCCGGCGTTGTCGAGCCGGCCAATGTCGATTTCCATTTTGACATGAAAGTGACGCGCGTCGCCGAGGCGCCAAGGATCACGCTGCCATTTTCCGACGCGGCATGGGAAAAGCTCAACGCGCTTGGCGAACAAGTTGACGCCGATCTCGTCGCCCAGGACGTGCGCCTGACCATGGGCGGCGAGCCGACCTTCGTCTCGGTCGATGACTTTGAGTCCGAAGAATGGAACACCGCCGCCGTCGGCCCGACCAAACGCGCTTTCGCCGACGCCTTGATCCGGCGCGTGCGCGATCGGGTGGCGCCGGGCGGCATGCTGCATTATGGCCAGGGCAAATGGTATCCGGGAGAAACTCTGCCGCGTTGGGGCTTCTCGCTTTATTGGCGGAAGGACGGCCAGCCGATCTGGACCAATCCCGACCTCATCGGCGAGGTGGGCAAGACGCCCGCGGCTGGGTCGCAAAAGGCGGCGAGCGCGGACATCGCCTTGGCCGCCGCGCAACGAAAGCAAGCGGAAAATCTCACCATCGGGATAGCCGAACGCCTCGGGGTCGAGGCCGATTGCGTTCTGCCCGCCTTTGAGGATCCGGCGACCTGGATCCTCAAGGAAGGCAATTTGCCGGACAACGCCGATCCGCTCGATCCCAAGATCGAGGACGCCGAAGAGCGCAACCGGATGGTCCGCACCTTCGCGCGGGGCCTGACCAAAGCCTCGGGCTTTGTGCTTCCGGTGCAGCGCTGGAACGCCGTCGCCAGCGCGCAGCCCCACATGCGCTGGAAGAGCGAGAAATGGACCCTTCGACGCGGCAAGCTTTTCCTCGTGCCGGGCGATTCTCCGGTTGGATATCGGCTGCCCCTGTCGTCGCTGCCGTGGGTTCCGCCCTCGGCCTATCCTTACACGCACCCGCAGGATCCGCTTGAGGAGCGCGGGCCGTTGCCCGATGCGCGCGAACTGGCGCAGCGGGTCGAACATTTCGAGCGCTCGGCCGAACCGGCGACGGCGCGGCAGGAGCGCATCGAGCAGGAGGCGATCGAGGGCGCCGTCCGCACGGCGCTTTCAGTCGAGCCGCGCGACGGCGTCATTTGCGTCTTCATGCCTCCTGTCGAAAAACTGGACGACTATCTTGAACTTCTCGCCGCGGTCGAGGCCAGCGCCAAGGCGACCGGCGCAAAAATCTATATCGAGGGATATCCGCCGCCGTTCGATCCGCGCGTCGAAGTCATCAAAGTGACCCCCGATCCCGGCGTTATCGAGGTCAATATTCAGCCGGCCGCAAGCTGGCGCGCCGCCGTCGATACGACCAAGGGCCTCTATGAGGACGCGCGTCAGGTGCGCCTCGGGGCCGATAAATTCATGCTGGATGGGCGCCATACCGGCACCGGCGGCGGCAATCATGTCGTGCTCGGCGGCGCGACGCCGCCCGATTCGCCCTTCCTGCGGCGGCCAGACTTGTTAAAAAGCCTGGTGCTCTACTGGCAGCGCCATCCGTCGCTGTCCTATCTGTTCTCGGGGCTGTTTATTGGCCCAACGAGCCAGGCGCCGCGCATCGACGAAGCCCGTCACGATCAGCTCTATGAACTCGAAATCGCCTTGGCGAGCGTCCCGAGCCGCGGCGAGAAGATCCCGCTTTGGCTGGTCGACCGGCTGTTCCGCAATCTTCTGGTCGACGTGACCGGCAACACCCATCGCGCGGAAATCTGCATCGACAAACTATACTCGCCGGATGGGCCGACGGGGCGGCTGGGGCTGCTCGAATTCCGTGCATTTGAAATGCCGCCGGACGCCCGGATGAGTCTTGCGCAGCAATTGCTGCTGCGCGCGCTCGTCGCCTGGTTTTGGCGCGAGCCGCAGCAAGGCAATCTGGTGCGTTGGGGCACCGCCCTGCATGATCGATTCATGCTGCCCCATTTTATCTGGGAGGATTTTTTGGGCGTCCTCGCCGATCTCGCTCGGGCCGGCTATGCGTTCGATCCGGTCTGGTTTGAGGCGCAGCGCGAGTTTCGGTTTCCTTTCTGCGGCGCCATCGAGCATGGCGGCGTGAAAATTGAACTTCGTCAGGCTCTGGAGCCCTGGCACGTGATGGGCGAGACGGGCGCGATTGGCGGCACCGTGCGCTTCGTCGATTCCTCCATCGAGCGTTTGGAGGTGAAAGCGACGGGCTTCGTCGAGGGGCGCCATGTCATTGCTTGCAACGGCCGCCGGATGCCGCTGACGGCGACCGGAGTTTTGGGCGAGGCGGTCGCCGGCGTGCGCTTCAAAGCGTGGCAAGCCGCCGTGGGTCTGCATCCGACGACGCCGGTCCATGCGCCTTTGACCTTCGATCTCATCGACGCATGGAACGGGCGCTCGCTCGGCGGCTGCGTCTATCATGTCGCCCACCCCGGTGGGCGCAATTATGAGACGTTTCCGGTCAATTCCTATGAGGCCGAGGCGCGCCGCCTCGCGCGTTTCCAGGATTTTGGCCACACGCCCGGCCCCATCGCGACGCCCGCCGAAGAGCGCAACGCCGATTTTCCGCTGACCTTGGATCTGCGCCGTCCGCAGGGGGCATAGAATCAAGCTGTCGCGGTGCGCGGTGATGGAACTGGTAGAGTTTCTACGATGGGGCGGCGGTCCTTTGCTTCGTCCATTGAACGAGCAGGATGCGTCGCCAGCGAACATCCGCAAAATTCTAGTGTAGGGGCCGGTTTTGGCCGGAAGCGGGCGGTCCGCTTTGGGCGAGCGGGGCACCAAAGCGGCCATTCGCGTCTGCAGCGTCTATTGGCAGTTTGCCACCGAAGTTCGTCGATCAGGGGTTTCGCCGCCTCTCCGGTAAGCACACGTCGCTCCGGCAAACCACAGAACGTTCTAGGCAGTAGTGACGAATTACCTGAGCATGATAGCAATAGCGGCGAGCAATACGAAGCCTCGGTAGTTTGCGAGGAGCTTGTCGTATCGGGTTGCGACGCGCCGGAACTGCTTCAGTTTATTGAAGAAACGCTCGACGAGATTGCGCTCCTTGTAGAGCGCCTTGTCGTAGGGGAGCGGCGCGCGGCGATTGGATTTTGATGGGATCACCGGCTCAGCCTCACGCATAAGAACAGCCTTGCGCAAGTGATTGGCGTCATAACCTTTATCGGCGATGATCGCATCGGCCGCAAAGCCTTCGATCAGGGCGTGCGCTTTTGTGATGTCGTTGCGCTGCCCAGGTCCGAGAAGGAGCCGAACGGGGTTGCCGAGTGCGTCTGTCGCGGCGTGGATTTTGGTGCTCAAACCACCGCGAGAGCGGCCCAGGCCTTGGGCATCCGCCCTCCTTTGGCGATCCTTGCGCCGGCCGCGTGCTGATGGGCGCGCACGATTGTTGAGTCGATCATCAGCCATTCGAGATCGGCCTCGGCGGTGAATGCCTCAAGAAATCCGTCCAAGGCGCCGCGCTCGATCCAGCGATAGTAGCGGCGTTTCACCGCCTGATGGTCGCCGAAGCGTTCGGGCAGATCGCGCCAGCGGCCGCCCGAGCGGGCCATCCATAACAGCGCGTCGACGAAGCGTCGATTGTCGCAGCGCGGCCCGCGCTGGCCGGCTCTTCCGCCTGGCACAAGATCACAAAGCCGCTCCCATTGATCGTCTCGCAGCGCATCGACATCCCGAATCATCAAGGCTGATCTCCAAAAATCAGCCTTGAATCATGGAAAGATCCTCGCGAGAATCCCCCAAACGCCGAATTCGTCACCACGGCCTAGGAGGCACCCCACCCCCCAAAAATGGGTCGTCGACCGTGAGCTCGACCCTCAGCCGCGCGCCTTACGCCTCAAAATCACGCTAACCCAAATTTTTTATCTGGCCGCGATCATTCGGCCCGCGGGACAGCAGACTGTCACGCAGAGCTTTTCGGCCAATGTCATAGGGACATTTTTGACTTAGCCGTGGCCGTTTTGTAGCACTGAACAGCGAGGCTGATTCGCTGGATCACCCCTAGTTGAATTTGAGTTCAACACCTACTATAGTGCCTATGCAACGCCTCCGGCCGGTCCACCCGCGCAGGGCGTCCCGCGTTGTGCGAAGAGACTTGCATGTAACAGATGATATCTTTGATCTGCTTGCTGGTGGCTCCGCAGCGGCCACTGCTGACTTCCCAGACGCGCACGCTCACAGTCTTATCGATTCGTTTTTGCTCGGTGAATATGTGTCGGTTTGCCTATGCGGTGATCACGAGGCAGATCTAAAAAGGCTTCGAGCCGTCGATGAGGTTTGGGTCTTATGTTTCCGTCGAGTCCAACTAAATCAATGGCGCGTGATAGGCAGGTTCAGCAAACCGAACACGTTTGTGGGCCTTTCCATTCACCGTCGAGGCGAAATTAATACGTGGAAAAAGTACAACTCCGCAGCTCAAGCTTTTATATCGAAGTGGAATTCAACCCTTCACGGTCGTGCGCCGTTGAGGGGAAATCACTGGACAGATTATCTAACCGGACCCGTGCAGGATCGAGATGACCCATTCTCTTAAGACCTCAAAATTTGATGAAAACGAACGCGAGTTTTTGGGGTTAACCCTCGCGCGCCAAATTTTTGGTGCGCTCTATTTGGCGGTTCAATTTCGAAAAGCCTCGCAGGGTCTCAGTCGCGTCGATTTTGGCGACCGGACCGGGCGCGATAAAACGGGCGTTAGTAAGTTACTGAGCGGGCCGGGAAATTGGACGACGCGAACCATCTCCGATGTTGCAAACGCGCTTGAACTGGATGTGCAAATAACGTTCGTCGATCGGTACAATCCATATCGGGCGTTCACGCCTACCGGGATTAATTACCTCCCCGTTAATGTAGCCGCTCAAGGTTACATGAACTCAATGGGTGGAGCGAATAGTGGGATGATGGTTGAAGAGTGGCATCGGAATAGCACGAACATCCCGAAATTAGCCAGTCCTCAAGTCTCTCTGCCCCTGGCTGCGCCTTCGGTGCAAAACGCCGGTACGATTTCGCAAATGGTCGCCTAATGAGAGTGCTTTCCTACCTCGAAGCAAGCGTAACATGGACCGCTTCCTGGGACGAGGTACGTCCTTTAGCCGGCGCTGCGCACGGGGTCGTTCTTGAATTCCTTCAGAAGCGGTATTCGTTTGCGAGTGCTAGCCAATCTCCATCGAGCCAGGCTACGGGTTTCGTAACGCCATTCCTGCAGATTGGCAGCTTTGAAGGACGCTCGCCCCCCTCGCCGATCGGACAAATAGATTTTCAGCCGGCAGCAATCGTTGTTTCGTCATCGACGACGGAAGCCGCCATCGAAATTTTCGACGATGTGATGAGCAGTCTGGAATCCGAGTTTGGATTTCGTACGCCGCCTGACCGGCCCAGAAAATACGCGAGCACAATAGTATCACAATTGGATTTTCGTATTTCTGAGGCGCTGTCGAAGTGGAGCGGTGTCTTGGACTTTATTAAAAAGTATCAAGGGGATAACGGAAGTACAATGGCGCCTGTTTCTGTGCGGTTTATGGCCTTGGATGGCGGCCAGCCTTCAGTTAATCAATTTACGTTTGAAAGACGGTTCCCTATCATTGATGGGGACGAAAGAATATTTACGCTTGCTCCCCTAAGTACCACGGACCATGAGCTTCTTCTTCAGCATATCGAAACAATATTCGGAAAAGCGTGAGCTCGTATTCCGAATCTTAGATTTAGGCCGGAGATAGGCCGTATAAAGGATCGGTTCCGGGGGGAGATAGCCGAGAATTTGCATCGGGCAGATCTGACCACGCTCGAGAGGTCCGAACATATAGCGGAGTGGGTGCGGCTCGCAGATAAACTGGTAAACTGGCCCAACTTGGGCCAGTTTCTAAAGGTGGTCGCGGAAACGAGGGCGGAACTCGCCTGGCCGCTCGCGAGATTGGCGTTGAGCGCAAAGCGGTCGGTCGGGCTGATAGAATCGCTTCGCTCTTTGATGATGCCAAAGAGGCAGCGCGCGAGGCCGGGCTCGACGATAACCAATCTGTTCTGCTGAAGGTGGCGCGAATCGATCCCGCGCGGCAAGTCCAGGTAGTTGGGGATATCGGCGACAAGTTGCCCGGAGAGGTCAGCCTACAGTCGCAGCTGTCGACATCCCGCTGCGATCGCTTACTCATTGACCAAAGCCGCCATCGTCTCTTCGAAAGCCGTCAGCATCGGATAATGGCTCGTATCGATCGTAATGACTCGCATAGCTGGGTCGGATTCCATCTCTGCAAGGCGGGTGGTCATGGGCGACTCGCCATACCCTGTGCAGACCACGTAAGAGACTGGAATATCCGGGCGGACCTTTAGGGCCGTCACCGGTTGATAAACGGTGCGCCAGGGTTGCGCGGTGAACCTCGGTTCAAGGTACGCTTCAATCGCCGGATCGTTCACGCCGAACACTGACAATGGAAATGGCGGCAACGGCAGGTTCTTGTCCTTATAGGTGTCAAAGAACGCCCTTTGATCTGGCGTGAGATAATCGACGAGCGCTCGTCCGTCCTCTGGCATGAAGGCGTCGAGATAGATCAGCTCTTTGATGCGCTCGGGGATGCGCGCGAGAACCCCGGTGACCACCATGCCGCCGTAGCTCCAGCCAACCAAAGTGATGTCTCGCAAACCCTCCATTTCGATGTGCGCGACAACGTCCTGGATATGGGTCTCCAGATCAGCGGTGTCATTGCCGGTATGCCCCGCTCGCCAAGGCCTGTCAGGGTCGGCGCGGTCGCCGTGTGGCCGAGCGCCCGCAGGCGAACGAGCACGTCTCGCCAGGCAAAGCCGCCCAGAAAACCGCTGTGGACAAGGACGAAAGTGCGGTGTGCAGCGTTACTCATAAAAACTGGTCTGCCCCCTGAAAAGTGATCCTCCGTGAAGTATGGGCTTATGAGCCTGATGGAGGACTGCGCAATGCCGAGGAAAAGACACAAGGCGGAAGAGATCGTCGCGAAGCTACGGCAAGTCGAAGTGCTTAGCGCGCAAGGGCGACCGGTCGCGGAGGCGATCCGCTCGATAGGGGTGACGGAAGTTACATACTATCGATGGCGGTCGGAATACGGCGGCCTGAAGGGCGATCAGGTGAAGCGGCTGAAGGAGCTGGAGGCGGAGAATACGCGGCTCCGTCGAGCGGTGTCCGATTTGACGCTTGAGAAGCTGATCCTGAAAGAGGCTGCCTCGGGAAACTTCTGAGCTCCGCGCGTCGTCGCGCCTGCGTGGAGCATGTGATCGCCGAACATGGCGTTTCCGAGCGGTTCGCTTGCCGGGTTCTCGGTCAGCATCGCTCCACGCAGCGCAAGGTTCCGACCAAGCCCGATGACGAAGCGGCATTGATCGCCGACATCACGGCGCTCGCCATCCAGTACGGCCGCTATGGCTACCGCCGCATCACGGCGATGTTGTGGGAGCGAGGCTGGAAGGTCAACGTCAAACGGGTCGAGCGGATCTGGCGACGCGAGGGGCTGAAAGTTCCGGCCAGACAACCCAAGCGCGGGCGTCTCTGGCTCAATGACGGCTCGTGCGTCCGGCTGCGCCCGCAATGCCCCAACCACGTCTGGTCCTATGACTTCGTCGAGGACCGCACTCATGATGGCAGGAAATATCGCATGCTGAATATCATCGACGAATTTACCCGCGAATGCATCGCGATCAGGATTAACCGGCAGCTGAAGGCAGCGGACGTCATCGACGTTCTCTCGGACCTCTTCATCTTGCGAGGGGTTCCGATCCACATTCGTTCCGACAACGGCCCGGAGTTCATCGCCAAGGCGTTGCGTGACTGGATTGCCGCCGTCGGCGCGAAGACCGCCTACATCATGCCGGGCAGTCCCTGGGAGAACGGCTAT
Organism: Methylocella sp.; assembly: GCA_037200525.1. Classification (NCBI taxonomy): domain Bacteria; kingdom Pseudomonadati; phylum Pseudomonadota; class Alphaproteobacteria; order Hyphomicrobiales; family Beijerinckiaceae; genus Methylocella; species Methylocella sp. The sequence goes on from JBBCGG010000001.1 coordinate 2,467,690, forward strand.
TGCGAGAGCTTCAACTCGAAGCTGCGCGACGAGCTTTTGAATGGTGAAATCTTCTACACTCTCAAGGAGGCGAAGGTCGTCATTGAGCGATGGCGACGCCACTACAACACCGTGCGCCCGCACTCATCGCTGGGCTACAAGCCGCCAGTCCCGGAGACCCTGCAATGGCCGGCTTCGCAATCCGGACCAGCTTCGCCCGCCACGCCAGCAATAGCGCCAGGGCCGACAATGCACTAACATTCAAACTGGATCACCCCATGGGGGCAGGCCATTCCATTACCCCAATAGCGAGAGCCTCAAAGCGCATGTCCTCGCCTTCGTCGCAGCCTACAACTTCGCCAAGCATCTCAAGGCCTTGCGGTGGAAAACGCCGTTCGAGGCGATGGTTCACGCCTGGACAACCGATCCTTCAATCTTCAAAATCAACCCGCGTCACCTCATTCGGGACCAAACAACTAGCGGCTACCGTCATCTCGGACGAGTCGGCCGCCGTCGCCGGCGCGGCGCCAAAGGTCGTCGATCGACGCGAAGGGCTGGTTGGCGCCAGTGGAATCCATAACCAGCCCGTCAGGCGCATCGGCCGCGACGATCGGGGCATATCGCTGCAGCATCCACAGCGCCAGCCGCTCCAGCGCCTCGGCGTCGGCGGCGGGATCGGCGTCCTGGATCATCAGTCCCTGCACCAGCGCCTGAGCCTTGGTGGCGGGCATGCCGACGCGCAGGCCGGCGGCCTGGGCGACAGCGTCCGCCGCCAGCACCACCCGCCGTCTCCCGTCCCGTCCGACCAGGATGAGCGGCGCCTCAGGCGGAGGCGCTGCGTCGCCCGTCTTCCGCCTGACCCGGTCCGTGGACAAGGTCGGCAGGAAGACGGAGATGACTCGTGTCATCGCACGCCTCCAATTCAAAATCGGCGCTCTGACCGGCGCGGCAACGGATCAGCTCGATCAGCCAGCGCGGCCGGCCGACCCCTGGGACGGGGAGTGGTGTGGACGGCAGCGCCGAGACGCGCCAGCGCGACGTCGCGGCCGTCGGTTGCCCGAAATCAGATGCTTCGGTCTGTCGGCACCAGCGCCGGAGCGCGATGCCGAGGGTCCCCGATCCTTCGGCAGCGAGCTGAAGCCGCCGCGAAGCGGTCATCGGCAGGCGGGCGACTTCGGCCACCACGGTGCCCAGGCCGCCGTGCCGAAGTCCCTCTTCAAAGCAAGCGAGGACGGTCTTGTCGTCGCCGCCTTCGAGATAGATGACGCGATCGGATTTCAGGCCGGCTTGAGAGAGCGCCGGCGCGAAAAGGTCTGGCCGCGTAATGCACCAGAGAACTTTGCCTTGCGTGCGGGCGGCGATCCCGGCGGCGAATAGCGCAGCGGCCGCGCCGTCGATCGCGCCGTTTCCCCCGCCGGCGACCTCATGCAATGCACCGCGGGGGAGCCCACCGCCTGGAAGTCGTGAGTCCACCGCGGCGAGACCGAAGGGCAACACCGTTGTTGTGCGCCGGTGCCGGCCTTCGATCTGCCGGACCTGGAAGCGCAGCGACTCAAGGGCGGACGGGGCCACACGGCGTAAAGTGTCCTCCTCGGCACAGTGACGAGTCATGTTCTCTATTTGTTCGATGGATGGGCCGAAAGAGTGAAGGCGACTGTTATCAGAGAGGATGGCATCCATGTTCACTGCGCAGTAAATATTGCCATATCGGAGAAGATTCGCCATAAGAGGCATATTTACTGCGCAGTGAAGAAAGCTACGATCACATCCATGCACTCTGAGCGAGCCTTGGTAGAAAGCGTTCTGGAGACCCTTCGCGGGCTGCCACAAGCTCACGCTGAACTCGGTCTGTGGGAACAGCCGACCGGCCGTGATCGCGGCTACGACGCCCGCATCGATCTGCAGATCGGGGGCGAGTCCGTGAGCCTTCTGATTGAAGCGAAGCGCGCCGTCTATCCCAGAGATGTGCGGGAGATCATCTGGCAGATGCGCCGATACATGGACCATGCGCCGTCGGAACGAGCCAACGAGCAGCGGCTCCCTCTCATCGTTGCGGAATCGATCTCCCCAGGTGCGAAGGAACTGCTCCGCGAAGAGCAGGTGGGTTATTTCGACAGCGGAGGAAGTCTATTTATTCCTGCGCGCGGCGCCTACGTCTACATCGAAAAACCACCGCCGAAGCCGGTAGCGAAGGTGTTGCGGTCATTGTTCTCCGGCCGCCGAACACAGGTGCTCCATGCGCTCCTTGTTCGTCCCCGCACATGGGTGAGCGTCAAAGAGCTCGCTGAGCAATCGCAAGCCTCGCCCGCGACGGTATCGCAGGTCATGACCGAGCTTGAGCGGTTTGATTGGCTGGAGATTCGGGGCCAGGGGCCGAGCAAAGAGCGCCTTCTGCGAGAACCGGGCGCCTTGCTCGACGCATGGTCGAAGCAGCTCGGACTAGGTCGCTCACCTGCGCTCCGCCGCTATTACGTACCGGCAATCAAGCCCACGGACTTACCGGAGCGGCTGGATCGTGTGTTCGAGCAGCACCAAGCGGCTTACGCGATTACGCATGAAGCAGCAGCGCAACGCTACGCGCCATTTCTCTCCAGTGTCTCGCAGGTCCGTTGCCGCCTGATGCCAGGGCGACCGGTGGAAGAGGCGCTTGGCGCGCTCGACGCCCGGGTCGTCACGGAGGGCGCAAACCTCGCGGTCATCGAAATAAAGTCTTCGGGCGAACTGCTGTTTCGCGAAAAGGTCGACGGGGTGTGGCTTGCCAGTCCCGTCCAGGTCTATCTCGACCTCGTGCGCAGCGAAGGTCGCGCAAAGGAGATGGCCGAGCACCTGCGCCGCGAGAGGATCGGGTTCTGATGGCCAAGCCCGCTACTCTCGATGGATATGCCGACGCCTACACACTCGACTGTGAACGGGTGCTACTGACGCTCCTCCGTGGTCTCGGCCCGTGGAAGAATTCGGTCTTTCTGGTGGGCGGGCTGACACCGAGATATCTCGTCAGAGCGCGACCGCCAGAAGTTCCGCCGCATGCGGGCACCCAGGACGTCGACATCGTCATCGACCTTCAGCTTCTTGCCGACACCGACGCCTATCACACGCTCGAGGACAACCTGCGGAAGCTCGGGTTCGAGCGAGCGACCAATGACAAGGGCCAAAAGCTCTCGTGGCGGTGGCAGACTCGGACGGAGCATGGCGCCTTGATGATTCTCGAATTGCTTGCTGACGCCCCAGAGATCGCCGGCGGCAAGGTGCAGCCCTTGCCGACGGACGGTAAGATCTCGGCCCTGAACATACCGCATTCGTCGATCGTTTTCGACCTGTATCAGACGGCCGAGATCCAAGCCGAGCTCCTCGGAGGGGCCGGTGTCGCGACTGAACTTGTCAGGCACGCCAATCTTGTCAGCTTCACCTGCCTGAAGGCGTTCGCGTTTGACCAGAGGTTCGAGCGCAAGGATGCGCATGACCTAATCTATTGCATTGAGCATGCCCCCCGAGGGCTTTGACGCCGCTGCGGCGGCGTTCCGTGAAGCCCTAGCCGGAAAACATGGCGCGGTACTGGGTGACACGCTCGCGATCCTCCGACGCAGATTCTGTTCGGATGAGAAGGTTGAGGGCTACCGCAAGGATGGACCGGTTGCGGTCGCCCTCTTCGAGCAAGGCGAAGAACCCGATATGCGCGAGGCGCGCGTGCTGCGGCAACGCGAGTCGAGCGATCTGGTCGAACGTTTGCTCGCTCTGACCGGCTAGGGGATGATATGGCGACGAGCGCAGTCTTTGTAGGCATCAACAAACACCGCGATCCGGCGATTCCGGAACTCGGTAGTGCGCGACGCGATGCTACAGCCCTCTGGGCTCTGTTCACTGATACGATCGACGGCCTTGCAGCGCGCCTACTTGTCGATGAGCGCGCAACGCATGCGGAGGTATCCGCAGCGGTCCTCGGCACGCTCGATGCCGCGCGAGAGGACGACGTGGTCATCGTGGGCTTCGCCGGTCATGGCTCGCCAGACGGCAGTTTGGTGCTGTTTGATACAGATGCCGGCGACTTGGCAGGCACCGCACTTCCCATGGCCGCCTTGGCCGACGCCTTCAAGAAGACGAAGGCTCGGGCCGTATTGTGCATTCTCGACTGCTGTTTCAGCGGACAGGCTCCCGCACGCGTCCTTGAAGTGGAAGCGCGACCGCGGAACGCGTTCGCGCTAACCGGAGTATATGGTGAAGGCAGGATCCTACTAGCCGCCTGCTCCACAACCGAGGCCGCCTGGGAACAACCGGGAACCGGGCACGGGCTTCTCACCTTCGCAGCGATCGAGGCGCTCACCAAGGCCACGGGAGAGACAGTCAGCTTTCCCCAAGGTAGCCGGCGAGATTATTCGCCTTACCCGGGTCGAGGCAGAGCGGATCGGTGTGACCCAGACGCCCGTCTTTCTCGGGAGCGTTCAGGGCGGACTCGTATTCCCAATACTGAGACGTGGTGACAACTTCGTCGCCGCTTTCCCCGCGGTCGCCGTCCGCCAGATGTCGGCATCGTTCGCCGAATTGGTCGAGCACGGGTTTCCCCATGAGATCGTCGACCAGTGGGTTACGCACTTCCCGCAGGGACTGAACCCGCTGCAGCTAAGGGCGGTGAATGACCGTGGCGTACTCGAGGGCAAATCGTTACTGGTGGTGGCGCCGACAAGCTCTGGCAAGACACTGATCGGAGAATTGGCCGCGATCCGGGCAGTAGTGGCCGGCGAGAAAGCCGTGTTCCTTCTGCCGTACCGAGCGCTCGTGAGCGAAAAGTTCGAGGATTTTAGCGCTCGCTTCGCGCCCGCCGGTCTGCGGGTCGTGCGATGCAGCGGCGACGCGTCTGACGGTGTCGGCGCCGTTCTGAGCGGTCGATACGATCTCGGGTTCTTCACGTACGAGATGTTCCTGAACCTCGCGCTTGCATCGCCGCGTCTGCTGAATCAACTCGGTCTGGTGGTGCTCGACGAAGGTCAGTTCATCACCGATCCCAATCGCGGCATCACGGTCGAGCTCATCTTTGCGCTGCTGCTGCGGGCGCGGCAGCGCGGGATCGAGCCCCAACTCGTCGTCTTGTCGGCCGTGATCGGCAACCTCAACAACTTCGACAGATGGCTGGATTTACCCCTCCTGACCTCGCGGGAGCGGCCGGTTCCGTTGATCGAAGGCGTGCTCGACCGGCGAGGTGTCTTCCAATTTGTCGACGTAGACGGGACGACGAAGACGGAGCCGCTGCTGTCGCCGCATCAGATCGTGCAACGGCGGGATAAGCCATCCTCGCAAGACGTCATCGTTCCCGTTGCCAAGCAGTTGGTCGCGAAAGGCGAAAAGCTCCTTGTCTTTCGGAACATGCGCGGTCCCGCTCAGGGCTGTGCACGGTATCTCTCGAAGGAACTTGGTCTTCCGCCCGCAACCGGCGTGATCGCTGTCCTGCCGACCCAGGACCTGACAGCCGCTTCTCAAGATCTGCGCGAGTGTTTGCAGGGAGGCACCGCCTTCCACAACACAAACTTGCTGCGGGCCGAGCGCGAGGCGATCGAGCGGGGATATCGAGCCGCCGACGGGGGCATCCATGTCCTGGCGGCCACAACAACGCTCGCGGCTGGAATCAACACGCCAGCTTCCACCGTTGTCCTGGCCGAAAACGAATTCGTCGGCGAAGACGGACGGCCCTTCACCATCGCCGAGTACAAAAACATGGCCGGGCGGGCGGGTCGCTTGGGCTACAATGAGATCGGCAAGGCGATCATCCTGGCCGACACACCGATCGAGCGTGCGCGGCTGTTTCAAAAGTATGTGCTGGGGACGCCAGAAGACGTCATCTCGTCCTTCCAGCACCGCGACCTCCCGACCTGGACGCTACGCTTACTCAGTCAGGTCCGGGGCGTCCGACCGGAAGAGATTCCGAGCCTCCTGGTCAACACATTCGGCGGTTACTCCGCTTCACGGGCCAACCCGCAATGGGTGCGGCTCGTCGAAGGGGAGGTCTCGGCGCTTGTCGCGCGCCTCCTGCAGGCGGGTCTTGCGGAGGCGGATGGTGAGCTAGGCTCAGGACCTATTAAATTTGCCTGAGATGTGATTCCTGGTCTCCGCATGGGGAGGCTGGGATGAGTGATTTGTTTTTGTTGGGCGAGCGGCAGATGGCGCGGCTTGCGCCGCATTTTCCTCTGTCGCATGGCGTTCCGCGGGTTGACGACCGTCGGGTGGTCAGCGGAATCGTCTATGTGATCCGCAACGGCCTGCAATGGAAAGATGCGCCCAAGGATTACGGGCCGCACAAGACGCTTTACAATCGCTTCATCCGCTGGAGCCGGCTCGGCGTCTTCGACCGCATATTCGCCGCGCTCGCTGGCGAAGGTCCAAAGCCCGAGCGCATCATGATCGACGCCACGCATCTGAAGGCGCATCGCACAGCGGCGAGCCTGCTCAAAAAGGGGCTCTTCCCCGCCGTATCGGGCGCACGAAAGGCGGACTGAACTCGAAGCTCCACGTCGTTTGCGACGGCGCCGGCAAGCCCCTCGTCATGTTGCTCTCGGAGGGCCAGATGAGCGACCACAAGGGCGCGCGGCTGATGCTCAAGGCTTTACCGCCTGCTTCAATGTTGATCGCCGACAGGGGCTACGACAGCAACTGGTTCCGCGCCGCGCTGAAGGCCAGGGGCGTCGAGCCCTGCATCCCGCCAACCAGAAGCCGCAAGCTTCCCATTGCCTATGACAAGACGCTCTACCGCCAGCGTCACAAAATCGAGAACATGTTCGCCAAGCTCAAGGACTGGCGGCGCATCGCAACCCGCTATGATCGATGCGCCCACACCTTCTTCTCCGCCATCTGCATCGCAGCCGCCGTCCTCTTCTATCTCAATCAATGAGTCCTGAGCCTAGTCCACCTGACATTACTCGGGCGAGCTTGTGGGGCATCGTCGTTGTCGTTCGAGTCGAGCTTGCGCCTCGTTGAGCTAATGCGTCACCTCGACGTCGCACAGGCGGACCCGGTGCAGGTACTCGCCATCGTCCAGGTTTTGGCTGAGATGGACGGAATCTACACGCCGGTGATGAAGCGCGGCCAGTCCGAGAGCGTACGGCCGAGTCAAGCTGCCCAGCGCTTCGGTCACGTGACGGCTCAGGGCCTGCAGCGCTACTGCCAAGACCAATTCGAGTTCTGGGCGCGCTGCAAACGGGCGTCGATCCTTTTCGACTGGATCGCGGGCACATCTATCGATGACCTCGAGCGCAGCTATTCGACGACACCGTTCCAAGGTGCAATCAGTTACGGCGATATCCTTCGCATAGCCGACGGCGCGCGTTTCCATCTCCGGTCCGCCCATCAGATTCTTTCCGCGCTGTTCCCTGACCAGCCGGTATTTCTCACGGCGCTCGATGAACTCCTACGTCGGCTGGAATTCGGATTGCCGGCGGCCGCGCTTGGTCTGACTGACCTTTCGGCGGCCCTCTCGCGCGGCCAGTATCTCGCATTGCTTGCCGCCGGCGCGGGCACGGCGGCTGCTGCCAAAGCTCTTGATCGGGACACGCTTACGCGGTCTGTGGGCGCCGTCGCGGCGGCGGCTATCAGAGGAAAGCAGGATGCGCCCAAAGGGATTACGGCGGCTACAACAGAGTGATGATGCGTGGCCGATGCGCGGGGCCGTCCAATGCACGAAGGGCGGAAATCGACACCCGCTCAAGTCGCATCGTGCAAAAGGAAAGTTCGAATGTCATCGGGAACCGAGAAGATTCGGGACAATCTTGCCAAGGCCATTCGGGCATGCATCGACAACGCCCAGCGCCTGCACACAGAGACTTACGATCTGGAATTCCGGCTTCCGTCCGCCACACGATATTTCCTGCTGATCATCGCGCAGGAAGAGGCCGCGAAGGCGTTCGTTCTCTATCTCATCAAGGAGGGAATCGTCCCGCTGACTTCGGCCGTTCGGCGGGCTATCAACGACCACGCGTGCAAACAGCTAGGCAGTAGTGACGAACTACCTGAGCATGATAGCAATAGCGGCGAGCAATACGAAGCCTCGGTAGTTTGCGAGGAGCTTGTCGTATCGGGTTGCGACGCGCCGGAACTGCTTCAGTTTATTGAAGAAACGCTCGACGAGATTGCGCTCCTTGTAGAGCGCCTTGTCGTAGGGGAGCGGCGCGCGGCGATTGGATTTTGATGGGATCACCGGCTCAGCCTCACGCATAAGAACAGCCTTGCGCAAGTGATTGGCGTCATAACCTTTATCGGCGATGATCGCATCGGCCGCAAAGCCTTCGATCAGGGCGTGCGCTTTTGTGATGTCGTTGCGCTGCCCAGGTCCGAGAAGGAGCCGAACGGGGTTGCCGAGTGCGTCTGTCGCGGCGTGGATTTTGGTGCTCAAACCACCGCGAGAGCGGCCCAGGCCTTGGGCATCCGCCCCCCTTTGGCGATCCTTGCGCCGGCCGCGTGCTGATGGGCGCGCACGATTGTTGAGTCGATCATCAGCCATTCGAGATCGGCCTCGGCGGTGAATGCCTCAAGAAATCCGTCCAAGGCGCCGCGCTCGATCCAGCGATAGTAGCGGCGTTTCACCGCCTGATGGTCGCCGAAGCGTTCGGGCAGATCGCGCCAGCGGCCGCCCGAGCGGGCCATCCATAACAGCGCGTCGACGAAGCGTCGATTGTCGCAGCGCGGCCCGCGCTGGCCGGCTCTTCCGCCTGGCACAAGATCACAAAGCCGCTCCCATTGATCGTCTCGCAGCGCATCGACATCCCGAATCATCAAGGCTGATCTCCAAAAATCAGCCTTGAATCATGGAAAGATCCTCGCGAGAATCCCCCAAACGCCGAATTCGTCACCACGGCCTAGGAGCCTGTCCTGGTAACGACTTTTGATGAAAGGGGTACACGGTGGAGCGGAGCTGTCAGGCTCGCTTTTGCGTCGCCTTTGCGAGCTTGAGGAGGTTGTGAGCGGTGCAGATCATGGCCCATTCGGCGCGAACGCGCTCGAGGCCACGAAGAAGGAACTGCCGGAAGCCTCGCGCCTGCTTGATCTGACCAAACACCGGTTCGACAACTTGTTTGCGCAAGCGGTAGCGACTGCGCCGTCCGGCGCGCTTGAGCGTCGCGGCCATGGCGCTCATCAAAGGGGTCTTCGTCAATTTGCGATGTCCGGCGGCATGGGCTTGCCCGTGCCGGGCGCGCCCTGGCGGGAGAAAGCCTCGGATGCGCCGCTGCTTCAGGGCGGTCAGGTTGGCCTCTGTCGCGAAGCCGGCGTCACCCGAGATTTCCCTTGGCTTGCGGCCGAGATGGGTCGACACGTCGTCCACGAGAGGCAGGAGCGCGCGATAGTCGGCTGAAGTCGTCACGAGACGATGCACCACGATGATCTGATGCGAGGCGTCGACGGGCGATCTGGCCGTTGTAGCCTTGTATAAAGCCGTCGCGCGTCGGCAGGATGCGGCTGTCCGGATCGGTGAAATTCTTCTGCGCCCGTTCAGGCGGAGCTCCGTCATCGCCACGCAGCGGGCGGCCCTGCCAGCGCATGCCCGACGACGCGCCCGGTCCTCCTTCGTCCTCAGGATCGGGCGGATCGGCGGCTTCGGCCTCAAGAGCAGCCTTGGCGGCCCGGATCGCCTCCAGCCGACGCTTCTTGTCGGCCATCCAGTCCGGCGTTGCGTCGCTGCGCCGCCCCTCGCCGTGCTCCTCATCCTCGGCGGCGTCGGCGTGATCGGCGCGGTCCAGCCAGCCCTTGACCTCGGCGGCGAGCGCCGGCTCGGTCGTTTTCATCCGGCCATAGCTCATCGCCTTGTGGCGCGAGGCGTTGGCCTTCAGCTTGGTTCCATCGACCGCCACATGCCCTAACTGCACGAGGCCCGCCGCCCGGCAAAGGCGCAGCACTTGCACGAACAGATCCGATAAGGCGTCCAAATGGCGTTTGCGGAAATCGGCGATCGTCCGGAAATCGGGACGGTTCAGGCCGGTGACGGCCATCACGTCGACCCGCTCCTCGCAGGCGCGGGCAAGCTGGCGCGAGGAATAGATCCCCCGGCTGTAGCCGTAAAGCAGCAGGGCGACCATCATGCCGGGATGGTAGGGCGGAAAACCGCGCTCCTCGCCATAGCAGTCAAGGATCGCGGAAAGATCGAGCCCTTCTCGCACCGTGTCCCGGACGAAATGCGCCAGATGATCCGGCGGCCCAAACTCATGCAGAGAAGGCGGCAGAAGCCAGCCCTGATCTACATCCCATGAGCGAAATGTCTTGGCCATAAGCCAAGTGAATCACCCCGCCGCCGCCCTGTCGAGACGATTACTCGGACAGGCTCCTAGATGTGTCCATAATTATGCGACGTTCGCCTCCCGGACCATTGCGATGAATGCGCGCAGAGCGGCAGGAACATGGCGATGCCCTGGATAGTAAAGGCAAAGGCCCGGCGAGGTAGGTATCCAGTCTGTGAGCACGCGCGCGAGCCGGCCCTCGGCAATCGCGGTTTCAACCGCAGCGTCGGAAAGATAGGCGAGCCCAGCCCCTTCGATCGCAGCCTTCAGCATCAGTGATGGTTCGTCGAGCGTCAGCGGCCCCGGAACATCCAGGCTGAGCTTCTCCCCTTGCCGCTCGAATTCCCATCGATAGAGTCCACCGCTCGGCCAGCGCGCTCGGATACAGCGGTGGGACATTAGATCGCCTGGTGTCGAAGGTATCGGTTTGTTTTCGAAATAGGCCGGCGAACCGACCACCGAAAAGCTGAGCGCCGATCCCAGCGGTACGGCGATCATGTCGCGCGGGACCGATTCCGCAAGCCGGATGCCCGCATCGAAGCCGTCGAGCACGATGTCGACGAGGCGCGCTTCCGTCACGAGGTCGACCTTTATGCCGGGATAGAGGCGAAGATAATCGAGGACGATAGGCGAGAGGATCTGGTGTGCAGCCGTTAGCGAACTGTTGATGCGCAATGTTCCGCTCGGCGTCGCGCCGTGGCTGTTGGCTGATTCCATCGCGCTTTGAATGTTGGAAACGGCCGGGGCCACCTGCGCGACGAACTCCTCGCCAGCCGACGAAAGCGAGACGCTCCGCGTCGTCCGGTTGAAGAGCCTCACGCCGAGCCGAGCCTCGATCCCTGCCACGGCACTGCTCACCGCCGTCGACGACATGCCGAGCTCGGTCGCGGCAGCGCGAAAGTTCCTGTGCTTCGCAACTGCGATGACCGCCTCCAACTCAACCAGTCCGCTTTTGTGCATTGTCCCGATTTTCCAGATAACTCATGCCGTTTCATATCACTTATCTGCGCAATTAGCGAATCCTATCTGCTGCTTCATCTCCAGGAACCACGAAGGAAGCGGCGCAATGGATTTGAGGATTTCGGACAAGCGGGCCTTGGTGACTGGGTCGAGTTCAGGCCTGGGCAGGGCGATCGCCATGCTTTTGGCAGCCGAAGGCGTGACCGTCGTCGTCCATGGGCGGAACGAAGAGCGCACGCGCATGGTAGCTGAGGCCATCCGTGCCGAGGGCGGCAATGCAGAGACGGCTATCGGTGATCTCGCGACCGACGCGGGGGCCGATGCCGCCGCCGCGGCGGCTCTCAAGGGCGGTCCCGTCGACATCCTGGTCAATAATGCAGGCGCGTATCATCATCTGTCCTGGATGGAGGCAACGCCCGAGCGCTGGATTGAGACCTATCAATCCAATGTGCTGTCCGGCGTGCGGATGATCCAGCGCCTAGTGCCTGCAATGCGCGAACGCCGATGGGGCCGAGTTATCCAGATCGGTGGCGGTCTCGCCATCCAGCCGATCCCCATGCTGCCGCACTACGAAGCCTCGCTCGCGGCCCGTCATAACCTCGCCGTCTCCCTTGCGCGTGAACTCAAGGAGTCCGGCGTGACGTCCAATGTGGTGGCTCCTGGCGCCATCCTCGTACCGTCGGTCGGCGACCTCCTCACGCAAGTCGCGCCGCGTTTCGGATGGGGCGAAAGCTGGGACGAAATCGAACGCGGAGCGGTGCGGGACATGGTGCCCAACGATGTCGGACGCCTCGGGCGGCCGGAGGAGATTGCGGCCGCAGTTGCCTACCTCGCCAGCCCTCTTGCCGACTACGTCAGCGGTGCGGTCCTCCGCGTCGACGGCGGCACCATCCGCTCCGTCAACTGAGAATTGCCTTCGAAGGAGATTTCCATGCCAAAGGTCTGGTTGATCACAGGCAGTTCACGCGGGCTCGGCCGGGCGCTGGCGGAATCCGTTCTGGCTCACGGCGATAGGCTTGTCGCGACGGCCCGCAATCCAGACCAGCTTGCGGACCTTGCCAAACGGTACGCCGACCGGGTTCGGACCGTTATTCTGGACGTCACCGACGAAGCAGCGGCCGAACGCGCCGTCCGGACGGCCATCGACGCGTTCGGTCGTCTCGACGTGCTGATCAACAATGCCGGCTATGGAAATGTCAACGCCATCGAGGACACCAGCCTTGCCGAGTTCAGGGAGCAGATCGAAACCAATCTTTTCGGCACGATCATCATGACGAAGGCCGCGATCCCGTTGATGCGCGAGCAGGGCTCCGGACACATCGTCCAGTTCTCCTCGGTCGGCGGACGGGTCGGCGCGTTGGGCCGTGCGCCCTATTCCGCCGCCAAATGGGGCGTCGAGGGATTCTCCGAAGTGCTGGCCAAGGAGGTTGGGCCGCTCGGCATCAAGGTCAAAATCGTCGAACCGGGCGGCTTCCGGACCGACTTCGCCGGTGTCTCGACCGTCATCCGCGAGGGACGTCCGGTATATGATGCAACCGTCGGCGCCACCGCCCGCTTCCAACGCGATTTCAACGGCAGGCAGCCCGGCGATCCCGCCAAGGCGGCCGTTGCCATCGTTCATATCGCCGGCCTCAGCCGAGACGATGTTGGGTTTGGCTGCGGCGCGCTCAAAGTTGCGGTCCAGAACCTTACGCGCCACGCGGCCTCGATGTTCTGAGTTACATCGCTTGGTCGCCGGAGCCGTGCACTGAGGACCAACGGGCTTCGCCGCGGCGCGACAGCTATTACCGGTCCCGGGAACGACCCACTGGAGCTGATATCGAGTTCGCTGGCCGGAAGTCTTCCCGCAGGAAATCGTACGATCGCGAAATCGTCGAAGCTCCGCGAAAGATCGTCACCCGGATCGCGGGCAGGATGAACACTGTTGATTTCCACTGAGAACTGACCCAGGCAGCGCGGGTTTTTCCGCCGAGAACTGACCCATGTTCGAACCTTACCCCTTTGGCGTGGCCGGGGGGGCGATGGAGTGATCGACATGGAGTTATTGAGCGTCATCCGGCGCTGGCATTATCGGGATCATTTTTCGATCCGAGAGATATCGCGGCGCACAGGTCTGTCGCGGAACACGGTGCGCAAGTACCTGCGCTCTGACAGCATCGAGCCCAAGTTTAATCTTCCTGAGCGGCCGAGCGGGCTGGACCCCTACGCCGACAAGCTGTCGCATATGCTGCGACAGGAGGCAGGGAAGTCGCGCAAGCAGAAGCGCACGATCAAGCAGTTGCACGCCGATCTGGCGGCGCTGGGCTACGACGGATCCTACAATCGCGTGGCGGCTTTCGCGCGGGATTGGAAGGACGCCCGACAGCGAGAGCAAAAGACCACGGGCCGCGGCGTCTTCGTGCCCCTTGCGTTCATGGCCGGTGAGGCGTTCCAGTTCGATTGGTCAGAGGACTGGGCGGTCATCGCGGGCGAGCGGACCAAGCTCCAGGTCGCTCACTTCAAGCTCAGCTATAGCCGCGCTTTCTTTCTCCGCGCCTATCCGCAACAGACCCATGAGATCCTGTTCGACGCGCATAATCACGCCTTCCGCGTCCTGGGCGGCGTGCCGCGGCGCGGCATCTACGACAATATGCGAACCGCCGTCGATAAGATCGGACGCGGCAAGGAGCGCAAGGTCAACGCCCGCTTCTTAGCCATGGTCAGTCACTTCCTGTTCGAGGCCGGGTTCTGCAATCCGGCGTCCGGGTGGGAGAAAGGCGGAGCCCGCCAAGGGTCCGGCATGCGAAGCATGTTGGATGGCGGGCGGAGGTCAAATCGAAAAGGACGTCCAGGACGCCCGCCATCGGCTTTGGCAACCGACGCCCAGCTTTCCCTCCCTGGCGGCGCTGAACAATTGGCTGGAGACGCGCTGCCGGGAACTGTGGGCGCAAACGGCGCACAACTCGCAGGCGGGCTCGGTAGCCGACGCCTGGGCCGAAGAGACGCGGCATCTGATGCAGCTTCCGAGGCCGTTTGACGGTTTCGTCGAATACGCCAAGCGCGTCTCGCCGACGTGCCTGGTCCATCTCGACCGCAATCGCTACAGCGTGCCGGCGTCCTTCGCCAATCGCCCGGTCAGCGTGCGGGTCTATCCCGAGCGTATCGTCGTCGCTGCCGAAGGGCAGATCGTCTGCGAGCACGCCCGCGTCTTCGCCCGCTCCCACGAACGCAAGACCACGGCGACCGTTTTCGATTGGCGGCATTATCTCGCGGTCATACAGCGCAAGCCCGGAGCCTTGCGTAACGGCGCGCCCTTCGCCGAACTGCCGCCTGCCTTCCGGGCTTTGCAACAGCGCCTGCTCAAGACGCCGGGCGGCGACCGCGAGATGGTCGAGATTCTAGCCTTGGTTCTCCAGCACGACGAGCAAGCCGTGCTCACGGCTGTCGAACTGGCGCTGGAGGCTGGCGCGCCGACCAAGACACATATTCTGAACCTGCTCCACAGGCTGGTCGACGGAAAGCCCATGGACACGCCTCCAATAAAGGCTCCGCAGGCTTTGACCTTGACCACCGAGCCGCAAGCCAACGTCGAGCGCTACGACGCTCTGCGCAAGACCCGGGAGGCGCGTCATGCGTCATAATCCCGCCGCCGGCGCCGTCGTCATCATGCTGCGGGCTCTCAAGATGCACGGCATGGCTCAAGCGGTCGGCGAACTGACCGAGCAAGGCTCTCCCGCCTTCGAGGCCGCTCTGCCGATCCTGTCGCAACTCCTGAAGGCGGAGACCGCCGACAGGGAGGTGCGGTCGACGGCCTACCAATTGAAGGCGGCCCGCTTCCCGAACTACCGTGACCTTGCCGGCTTCGACTTCGCCAGCAGCGAGGTCAACGAGGCGCTCGTCCGCCAGCTTCACCGCTGCGAGTTTCTCGAGGACGCGCACAACGTCGTCCTGGTCGGCGGCCCAGGCACGGGCAAAACGCATCTCGCCACGGCCATCGGCGTCCAGGCCATCGAACATCACCGAAAGCGCATCCGGTTCTTCTCCACCGTCGAACTCGTCAACGCCCTCGAGCACGAGAAGAGCCAAGCGAAAGCTGGCCAGATCGCAGGGCGGCTCGCCTATTCCGACCTCGTCATCCTTGATGAGCTTGGCTACCTGCCGTTCAGCGCCTCCGGTGGAGCGCTGCTCTTCCATCTCTTGAGCAAGCTCTACGAGCGAACCAGCGTCATCATCACGACGAACCTAAGCTTCGGCGAATGGGCGACCGTGTTCGGCGATCCCAAGATGACGACGGCGCTGCTCGACCGCCTCACCCATCGCCGCCACATCGTTGAGACCGGAAATGACAGCTTCCGCTTCAAAAACA
Organism: Methylocella sp.; assembly: GCA_037200525.1. Taxonomy (NCBI): domain Bacteria; kingdom Pseudomonadati; phylum Pseudomonadota; class Alphaproteobacteria; order Hyphomicrobiales; family Beijerinckiaceae; genus Methylocella; species Methylocella sp. Next base: position 2,483,221 of record JBBCGG010000001.1, read on the forward strand.
GCTCGGCGAAGCCCGCCAAACCCACCAAGGAGAAATGGCCTGCCGCCGGTTTCATGGACACCGAAAAAAGGTGCTTCATGAATCTGGAGGTGGGATATGGCGAGGCGCGTATTTAGTCGGGAGTTCAAGGTCGAGGCGGTTCGTCTTGTGCGCGAACGGGGTGTGAGCGTCGCACAAGCATGCCGTGACCTGGATGTGCATGAAAACGTTCTGCGGCGATGGTTTCGGGAGTTGGGCTCCGACCCGAAGCAGGCCTTCCCTGGCCACGGACAGCAGAAGCCCGAGCAACTCGAAATCGAGCGCTTGCGGCGCGAAGTAACGAAGCTGAAGGCGGAGCGCGACATCCTAAAAAAGGCCGCAGCCTACTTCGCGAGGGAGTTGACATGAAGTTCGGCTTTATCGCGAAGCACCGTCGATCTGGCCGGTGGCATGGCTGTGCGAAGCGTTGGGCGTCTCGAGATCTGGCTTCCATGCCTGGCTGCATCGCGGGCCAAGCGCCCGAACGATCGTTGACGAGGAACTGACGGCGAAGGTCCGTGCGAGCTTCATCGGCAGCGCCCGCACCTATGGCGCCCGAAGAGTCTGGCGGGATGTGCTTGCCGATGGCGTTTCCTGCGGCCTGCACAAGATTGAGCGGCTGATGCGGTCCAACGCCCTGCGGGCGCGGCCGCGTCGCCGTGGCCTGCCAAAGGACGAAGGCGAACGCTCGACTTCGGCCGAGGCGCCGAACGCGCTCGACAGGCAGTTCACGGCTGGTCAACCAAACCGCAAATGGATCGCTGACTTCACATATATCTGGACGGCCGAGGGCTGGCTGTACGTCGCCGCCGTCATCGATCTCTTCTCGCGACGGGTCGTCGGCTGGTCGATGAAGGCGGAGATGACGGCGCAGCTCGTCACCGATGCGCTCATGATGGCGATCTGGCGGCGCGGCAAGCCGGACGCCCTGCTACATCACTCCGATCGCGGCAGCCAATACACGAGCGACCAGTTCCAACGGTTGATGACCGATAACGGCGTGATCTGTTCTATGAGCCGCTCCGGCAACGTCTGGGACAACGCCGCGATGGAGAGCTTCTTCTCGTCGCTGAAAACCGAACGGGTCGGCAAAAAGATCTACCGTACGCGCGACGACGCCCGGGCAGACGTGTTCGATTACATCGAGCGGTTCTACAATCCGGTGCGCAGGCACTCGACCATCGGCTATCTCAGCCCGGTTGAGTTCGAAAGGAAGGTCGGATTAGCTTAACTGCCTGTCCATGAAACCGGCGGCAGGCCAGGTGCAAGCTCATAAGAGCGCCGTCGACCTGTTCGATCGCTACGCCAAGGGTGGCGACAACGAGGCGGTGAAGGAGTGGGCGGCGAAGACAGTGCCAGCACTGAAATCACACCTAAGCATGGCTGAAACTCTCAGCGCGGACCACTAGGGAATTGATGTGCCAGCCCGTGGCTGATTCCGCAAACCACCAGGCGCTTCCCAGGAAATCTGAAAGTGCCTAGAGCGATTCGTTTCATTTTTGGTCGCGCGTTTGAAGGGAGAAATCCGTAGGAGGCTTCCCATGCTCATTCAGCCGTAGGAACCGTGTCGTGCGATGAAGGGCTAAGCAATTTGAGGCGGCGATCTAACCCTTCCCACTGCCGCTGCCGACGAGCCAAAACCTCAGGATGGATGTTGTAGAGGAGCGTGGTGTGATGCGGCTGACGCCGTACAACCGCAAGTTCCAGGCCAAGCGCCACCATTACACAATCGAAAGACATCGGCCCAAATCCTCTGATGCCTGCTTCGAGTTTCGAGTAATATCCCGATTGCAAGCCGGTTATGGCGTCCACGTCGAGCTGGCATAGACCGAGTTCCTTGCGCCGCATCGCCACGGCCGCGCGAAGTCCGGCATAATCCCGAACGATGATCATCGGTTCGACGATGCGTTCGACTGTGTCAGTCATTCGGAAATCCCTCTGTTCTCTTTCCGAGGCGGATGACGTATCCGGGCGCGACGTTGTTTTGCTGCACGTTGACGTTGACGGTGTTGCCGGACGAGGACTTTCCTTCGATGGAGTCGATCGCTTTGAGGCGCACTGTTTTTGTTGCTGCTGATCCGTCGCCAGGGTCATCGCGGATTTCGATTGCTGTAGCGAGATTGCGAGGGCGCTCGGCGTTGCGTCTATCGCTGACTGCTTTGTTGAGCGCCTTCGCGAAGAGCTCGGTTGACGCCAGCTCGCGGGCTTGGCGGGTGCGGACGCTGCAGGCCAGGGCAGCTTGTTTCAGCGTGAGGGGCGTCCCGGCTTCGATGAGCTTTCCGTCTATGTGCTGATCATTGTCGAGACCATGGACCATGCAATCGATGACAGCGGCTGCGTAATCTGGGAGCGCTCTGAGGGATGCGAGCGGGGGCTTGATGCGCTGTCCTTCCGCGCGATTACGGATTTGCCCGACAGCAATAGCAGGACGCGGGTCACTCATTCTCGCTAGCCTCTGCTTCGGACCGGCGAGACCTGATGATAAAGCCGGGGTTGGCGGACCGGATGAACGCAGGTCGCTCAGGGTGCGCGGACCGCATCTCGGCGAGTTCTTCTTCGAGCCGCCGGCATCGGGCATCGGCATCTCGCCGCGCTTGCAGGAGTTTATGTCGCTCATCGCGCCAGGCCACGTCCACGCGAACATCGGCGAGTCTGGGGCAGGGGTTCGGCGGCGACTGATTGGCGACAGCCGCGTCAAAAGCAGCATTATAAGCCTCGATGAAGACTGGGCTTTTGGTCAGCTCACGGGCCGCCTTTCGCCGATACCCTACCGCTTCCGCAGCGTCATAAAGTCCATACGGCGTGTGGCTGCGGTCGTCGGAATGGCCGTCAATCATGAGGGAGATCATTTTGACCATCCGTGCGTTGAGCGCGACGGGACCGCCAACGCGCTTGCGTGTTGGCCGGCCGTCGCGACCAAGGATCACCGGTACTTCTGCAGGCTCATGGGTCATCGCCGTTCTCGCATCAAAGAACTATCGGAAACCCGAGGTGAGATTCGGCGCAGCGCTCGGCGCGCTCTCGCCGGGAGCCCACCAGAAATCTTGCCCATGAAGACGTTGAGCGGTCTCTCGCTGGCGACCGAATGAGCCCGCATAGTCAGGATCTACTTGCTTACGAATGTTGTCGAACAGGAAACGATTCGCGAGGAGCCGCGTGTACCAGATCGTGCTTCCCGGCGTATAGCGCTGAATATCGTCTGCGAGCGCGGCTCCGAAGTTGAAATGATCGCCCTGCTCTGCCGCTCGTCGTGCGCTGGAAGTGAGCCGCTGAACCGATGCCGGGATCTGCGCGAGCGGGCCGATCGCTGCCTCCGTCAAACTGGTTCCTGAGCGAGAGAATCCTTCTTTCAGGAAGTCTCCATAGATGCCGAGGGCGCCGCCCTGGGCTGCTGCCTCGCCCCAAAAGAATGGATCTTTCATCTGCTGAGGGTCTTTGCCTTGGAGAACTTGCTTCGCCTGCAAAGCCACGGCGCCCGCCATAGTCATAAAGAGGCCGAGCTGCGCAGCCTGCCCCCACTGACCATCGGCCGCTTCCTGTGCCGCCCGCACGCCATGCGTCGCCAACATAGAAATCGGGAAGCTCTTGAACATGAAGAATGACCGCGCCGCGTCGCCGCCCAGAGTCCCGCCTTTGACGCCGCCCGTAGTCAGGGCACGGACGCGGTTCGATCCGCCCGCAAGATAGGCGAATTGCTTTTCGTCTCCGACTGCGCTCATCAGCTTCGCTCGAATGTCATCGTCGAGCCTATCTGGCATGAGGAACCGCGCGGCGCCGGCCGACATGGTTTCACCGGCAGAGAGCTTCGCCCAATCCGCTTCCGTGAAGCCGTAATCTTTCATGAAGCGCGCGAATGGCGCGTCCAAATCGCCGAAGGCTTTGCCTGAGCGCTCGGCGATCGAGGCCATAAATTCCATGGTGAAGGCGCGATTGATCGCCTGATCCCACGCATGAAGCCCCTGAGCGCGTACTACGAAGTCAGCCATCCGCTGAAAGACGCCGGACCCGACGAGTTGATCACCATATTGCTTAGTCGCCAGGGCAGCTCGTGACGATGCATGTGCGACGATCCCAAGCCTCGAGGCAAACGCTTCTTTGTCGGGGATATCCTTGAAAAGTTGATCGGTGATCGCCGCGGTGAGCCGTCCCATGTTCAGCCCGCGAAAGTTGGCAGCCATTGCCCAGTTGACCGTATCGGAAGGGATCGCGGTCACGATAGCCGAGCCCATATTTGTCGCGGTCATGAAGGAGCGCGCGCCCTGCATCACGCCGGCGAACGTGTCGCCCTCGACGCCGGAAAGCTGCCCAGTCATATATTGCTGCATCCGCTTCGCCGCGGTGCGACCCTCGAGGCCGACCATCTTCAGAAGACCGTCGCCGATCTTCTCAAAGGCGTTTTTCCCGGATGGCTGAAGCGCGCGCTCTGCGTCCTCGTTGATCGCGTCCTTCAAAAGCTGTTCGCTCGAGGAACGGAACCCAGGCCCCAGAACATGGAGCATAGCGAGCTCGCGGCCCATCTTCTCGGCGTGGTTCTGCATCATGGCGAAATAGCGGCCCTGGCCTGGCCCGTATTTATCCATCAACTCTAGATAGGCGTCAGAGCCGCGCTGCCCTTCCTGAAACCGGAAGACGCGTTGTTCATCCTTAAAGATGCTGCCCGGACCAACGCCGCTCGACAGATCCTTTCGGATATTTTTCGACGCCTGGTCAATGACGCGCGCCTGATCAGCGCCGCCGACCATCCTTCCAGTTTCTGGATCGAAAACTTTCACTCCACCGGCATCAATGTGCTTTTGAAGATCGGTCTTGAAACTGGCATCGCCGAACTTGCTGACGCGCGCAGAGTCCCAAAACTGCGGCAAACGCCAATCCTCGGCCGTGTCGAAGACCTTGCCGAGGTTTTCAGCCCGCTTCGTTCCCCAATCGGTCGCGGCTTTCCAGCCTGCCGCTGCTTTCGAGGCGATGGCGTCCCCGCTCTTAACCCCGAAAAGCTCGCCGATCATGTTGCGGACGCCGGCGACATCCTGCTTAAGTCCTGCTGCCTTCGATCGATAGGCTTCGTCGGCCGCGTGCATCTTTTGCGCGATCTGCGGCTGGTAGAATTCCCGCTCGAGGCTGGTCACATTCTGGCGATCGACGCTTGGCGCATTCCTGATATCGCGGTCAAAAAGACCCATGAAGCCGGCCAGCGGACCATTCGGATGCGCGTTGATCCTGTCGATGTTTGAGTTATAGAGCGCCATCCTCCGCGCCAGTTCGACCTTTTTCGCCTGTGCCGTGCTCTCCAATATCTCGGCCGCCTTCAGCGCGGCATAGCCCTCTGCCGTGGCCTGGTCCATCTGCTGCTGAAGGCCTTCATTCAGAACGCCGTCGAAAATGGAGCGGGCATCATCGGCCTGCTTTTGAGAGATCTTGCCCTCTTTCAGAAGGCGAGAGAGACAGCTTGAAATGCTCATTCTGCGGCTTCTTGCACTGGCCCGGCGCATCCCCGAACTTCGTCGGCGAGGCTCAATTGATTGTTGATGTCGTTTAGTTCTTTGTCAGCAAACCCGAGCGAAACGCCGCCGTTTTCATCCTCAATCGGAACGCGGTTACGGCCAACAGAGATCGAGCGGTCAAGATCAGCGAACATAGCGTCATGGGTTTTAGGATCGACGAAAGCCTTATCGATTGCTTCAGGAGCCGACGCCTGCGCCGTCATCGCTGTGACATTCTGCTCTTTGGCGATAGGTCGAATCGACTCGACGGCGCGAGGTGCGATCTCCTCCGGTGATCCCGCGATCCCCTCGGCGAACGATCTAAGGTTGCCAGCGATCCGGTTTTTCGTCGCGGGCTTCGTCATAGCCTCATCGCGATAAAACATGCGCGCAGCCTGGGTCGCAGTGTCCGAGGCGAAGCTATCGTGAAGCTCATCCCAAATAGACGTTCCTTTGTCCTTGGCGGCGCGCACCGCGGCGGCGGCCTGCAATACGTCTGGCGTGATATCGTGACCCGGCAATGCCGTGCCATCAGAAACAGCGTCTTTGATCCGGCCCCACTCTGGTGCAACTTCGGACAGCGCCTCGCCGATCGCCTGGATATGCTTATCGGGATGACCGATGAGGCCGCTAACGCTGGTCTGGTCGCCATAGGCTTTGACGATCGGATCTTCGCGAACGGGAGCTTCGGGGATGAGCGGCGCATTATTTCGGGCAGCGTTGATCTCTGGTCCAAGCCGCGCCCGCTCTGTCGTCTTGTCGAGAAGCCGCATCCGAACCAGATTTTCCCGATCGTCGAGCGCCTGCTGGCTCGACTCGCCGATGCCCACATTCTCGCTTTGTAGGCGGTCGATCTCGTCGCGGATATCCTGCGCGGCCGGCGAGGATCTGCGCTTTCCCGTAAATGCGGCAAGTTGGCTCTGAAGATCGGCAATGCGCTCGCCGCCAAGATCGGCAGGACCGGCGGCGCGCTCTTCGGCGATCCGCGCCAGTTCCGCGCGACCCTGGGCAATGTCCGAGTCAAGACCATCTGCGCGTTGATACAGATCTGGAAATGCCGCACGCGCCGAGGCGTCGAGTTGCTGCACGTGGTCGGGGATGGTCCGCGCATGGTCCGCAGCCGAGGCCGGAAGCTCTGGCGTCTGTCCCGTCATAAGGTCGTTTTCGATCTTCGTCACCGCTTCGCCATGTGCGGCCGCGCCATCGACGCCAGTCCTGAAGGGGTTGTTCGCCGCGATATCCTGCACGCGCTCCGCGACATTGGCGGCATCTTGAAGCTCGGGCGCTACGCGAGCGGCAACGTCGGGCGCCGTGGTGCGAAGACTTCTCCAGATCGCCCCGGCGCCCATGCCGAGAAATTTGCCGCCGAGATCAAGCGCCACGCCGCCAAGCCCAGCCGTCGCGATCTCCTCCGCCGAATCTCCGAACCCGTATTCAGGTTTTACGGCCCTCTTGTAATTAAAGGTGAGCGCTTCCTGCGCGGCCTGCTGGGCGGCCATCGAAGTGCCGGTCAGCAGCGCCGAGCGCAATAACCCGTTGCCTTCCGGCAACGTAGTCAGCGCTGCGATGTTCAGACCGGCGGTGACGGGATCCGAGAATTGCGCGCCAAGGCCAGCTGCAATCCCGGCAATTCCTGATCCAAATCCCTGCGCGCCCTGGCTGATCCTGGCGACGTTCTGTTGGGCGGCGCGCGCCTTGGCGAGCCCCGATTGATATAGGGTGTCATTGTCGGGGAAATTCAGCGAGGGATCGTTGAACTTTTCTGCAAGATCTTGCGTCCGGTCCTGAACCTGATCGAGCGCGCCTTGCTGGTCTCCAGCTCCCAGGAAGAACATTTTCGCGCCGCTGCGATAGGGATTGGGCAGGCGCTCTCCGGTGACTTGCTCGACGCGATCTAAATGGTCCTGCGCCGCGTCGGCCATATTGTTGACCGACGCCATGACGGTATCGTTGCGCGTGCTGGCGTCCCACGCAGCGGAAAATGCCTGCGTCGGCGTTGTCTCGATGGTCTGCGCCGGCATGCGCGCCGCCGCGGCGTCGCCGTCTTGCTGCTCGGTTTGAAAGCTATCGAGCATGGTCAAAGGCCCCTGTTATTCGAGGGGGCGCCAAACCCGCCGCCGGTCTTGCTGGCAAGGCTCATCGGGGGCTGTTCGACAGCATTCGACGTATCGTCACCGAGATATGGCCCGACGCTCGGACGGTTCATGGCTGATCGAAGATCGAGGACAAATGCGCCGCCGTCCGCATTCTGAAGATATTGGCGCGCCTTGTCGTCTCCTGAGAACACGCGATAGGTTCCCTCGCCGCGCGATTCAAGCCGCCAGTTCGAGCCTCTGAAAATGCCGCCCAGGGAGGGTTTAAGCGCCGCCGCCGGGAAGGTTGAACCGTCCGCCGTCTTCGCGCCCCTAAAGTCATCATCGGTCAAGCCGATAACCGCGGCCTGAAGCTGTCCCGCATTCGCGCCATAGGTCGGCGCGATCACGTTCGAACCGCGATAGCTCAGAATGCCGCCGGTCACTGCGTCGACAGAGGACTTCCAACGGTCTGAATTGAATACCTGGCTAGTGTCGCCTGTCTTGGCTGATTGCGCAGCATAATAGGCCTCTGCCGCGTTCTGCACCGCGCCGCGGATAACCGGCGACGGGAAATCGTTGGCGGGGAACGTCCGCATGGTATTCATTTGGATGTCGGCGGCTTTCGGCGCGAGGCGCGGTTCGGTTTGGAGAAGAGCGGCGCCCTGCACAATGTCCGTCGCCGCCGCGGGCGCGTAGCGATTGACAGAACCGGCGACCGTGAAGATCTGCCCAGCCTTCCCGGTTTGACCGATAGCCGCTAGCGTCGCCTTTTGCTGCGCTTCCGGCAAGTTTGAAATCGCTCCCATGAGGCCCATGCGCTGATCTAGCGGACCGTTCGCCACCACGTCTTTGACTTGGTCGATCTCCTTAGGGGCGACCACCGATTGCGGAACGCCAGTCTTCGTTGATAGTGCGGAAGCGGCGGCACTGCGCGCCGAGAGGGCAGCAGCAACGGCATCCGGCCCCTGCGTGAAGTCGAGCAGAGGAACAGGGGCCGCTATGCCGCGCTTGGCCGCATATTGAAACGGATTGTTTTTGAACTCGTCTTGGCTCTTCTTGAAGATCTCGTTTGCCGTGCTCGCGATTTGCATATGTGTCAGATCGGCGCCCTGCTGAGCTCGTGAATAATCATCGAGGAAAGCCTGTCCCTCCGCCTGCTGCATTGATGACGCGATCTGCGCGACATGAGCTGCCGCGACCGTCTGTAAGTGCTCCTGGTAATGCTGTTGGATCGTTGGATCAGTGCTTGTGCGTCCGATTTGGTCGATCTGCGCGAAGACCTGCGGCGACGGAGTATTGCCATTTTTGATCTGGGCATCGGCCTGCGTGAGCAAATTCGCGTAGAGATTCGAACGCATCTTTTGATCGCTCGCGACCTGGCGCAGCGCTTCCGAGCCAAGGAACGGGTTAGCGGCTAACTCTTGCGGCGTGAATGGGACGCCATTGACGCTCGCCGGCGCGCCGCCGGCGAGCCGGCCCGTCACATCAGCTACATAGGAGGATGTGGTTTTTCCTGTCGGATCGGCGCTGTTCCGGATATATGGCGTAGGGCTGCCAACCGGCGCAACGTTCGCCGGCCCCGAGAAATAGGCCACAGCCACGCGCGCAGCGTCACCGTTATAGCGCGTGTAATAGTCGTGAATGATCCGCTTGCTGACCGCAAGATTATCGGCTGGATTGTTGATGTTTTCGCCGGGGTTCGCATATTGGGCAAAGGTCGCGGGCTCGATTTGCCCAATCCCCTTGGCTCCCGTCGAGCTGGTCGCAGCATTCGGGTTCCCGCCCGATTCCTGTCCGATGATTGCGCCGTGAACCTGTTCAAGCGACGGCGCACCGCCGACGCCCATTTGCGCCGCCTGCTGGTTCGGCGTCAGACCGGGCATGGCCCGATGAAATCGGTTCACCTGTTCGAGGGCATTGAATTGCTGAACGGCCGCGGGATCGCCGGTATTCTTGGCCGACTGGCGCATATCGTCCCAAACGGGACCGGGCAGCGTCCCGCCGGCTGCGATGACATCTCGCGCCTGCTGCATCTTTTGCGAATTGGCTTGGATGGCGACCGAGTTTTGGTTCGTCAGGAAGCTGATTCGAGCGTCCACCATCCTTTTTGCAACGGCGCGATCAGCGTCTGAAAATCCGCTGATCTTGTCGATTGAATCATAGGCATCTTTCTGCGCCATGATCATGCCGCGCGACTGAGCGACTGCATCGACATGACCGATAATTGCATCTCCGGAGACCGCATTGGTCGCTTCCGTGCGCAGATTATCGACCACGGCTTTCGGCATCTGATAGAGCGAATTGACCTCAAGCGCGTCGTGGAGCGAAGCGAGCTGCGCCTTTTTCTGCTCGAAAACTGGCCCACTGGTCACGCCGGAAGAGGCCATCTGGCTTAGATCGGTTATCGTCGCCTGTCTTTGCGCAAGGAGATCGTCTTTCGCGTTCGAAACGTCAACTCTCGCTTTTTGATCAACGAGACTGTGGTAATTCTGGTCGAAAAGTGAATCTGCATTGGCAAGTAGCGTCTGACCGATCGCGCTAGGCCCATAGGCCGCCTGAGAGGCTGCGCGGTAGCTTGCGTAAGCTGCTTTGAAGGCGGCAGGATCGCCGTCATGCTGGGCGCGCATGTCAGCCAGATCAGCTGATGTATTAAGTTGTCCGCGGGCTACCGTCCCGGCCAAAACGGCATGCTCATATTCGTCACCAGCCTTACCCAGGATCACGCTGGTCTGCGGCGTCAGTATTTGGATTTGGCCGCTCGGATCGCGGGTGACGGAGGCATTCTGCGCATCTTCTCGGCCCGCTTGTTCGGCCAGCGGTACGGCAACATCCTCGAGCCCCGGTCCGAGCTGTTCCGCGCCTTGCGCAACGAAGTCGGCAGAGCGGGTCACGTCGCCGCCGGACACGCGCGAGGTCGGATCTTCTGCGGTGATGTCGCCCTGCTGTGGAATATTTACGAGAGCCATCGGGGAATCCTGTTCAATGAAAAGCCGGGCGTGGCGCGCCGAGTTGATGAAGACAGTCCTCCACGAGGCCTATGAGCCGGACGCGCTCAGATTCCGTGAACGATCCGCACATAATCAAAACGTCGTGGTCGGCTCGCGTAAGAGCTGCGTCGTCGGTCTCCAGAAACATCGCACGCGCGGTGCTGGCCATTATGATATCGAGGGTCTTTGCGATGAATGCCGCGTCGTCAGCGTTGCGCGCGGCCTCGGTGTAGCCTTGGCGCGGGTCCGCAACCTTTTGATCGAGCAACTTCCGTCGCTCTTCGCGCGCCGCTATCCCCTGCCATCTGTTCATCATCAGACTGTGAGCAAGTTCCATCATAGTGGATTCGATGAAATCGAGCCGCAAGGCCTGCGTATAACCCCAGCGTTGGTGCGAAGTGGTTTCGAGAGCCATCGGGGAATCCTATAGCAGACCGAGGAGGGCCGGGGCTGCGGACGCCAAGCCGCCGAGAGCCTTACCAGCGCCGCCGAGCAACCCACCAAGCAACGCGTTATTCGCGCTTTGCGTGTAGAACTGCGCCGCATCCTGATCCTGTTGTGACTGTGCGTCGATATTCTGCACCTTTTGCGAGATCTGTTGCTGACCGGTCGTACGGACATTGTTTTCGATCGCCTCGCCGGTCGGGCTATCGCCCTCGACGTTCGCCGAAGCGCGCACCGCCTGAATATTATCGATCGACGTTTGCAAGTTCCGGGACATGAATGTCGAGGTCTGCAAGGCCTTGATCTGGCCGAACTGCGACGCGCGCTCTGCTTGCTGCGCCTGAAACTCCGATCCCTCGGCATTCGCATTGCCCTGCTGGACTGCGCCAAAGACGCCTAGGCTCAGGACCTATTAAATTTGCCTGAGATGTGATTCCTGGTCTCCGCATGGGGAGGCTGGGATGAGTGATTTGTTTTTGTTGGGCGAGCGGCAGATGGCGCGGCTTGCGCCGCATTTTCCTCTGTCGCATGGCGTTCCGCGGGTTGACGACCGTCGGGTGGTCAGCGGAATCGTCTATGTGATCCGCAACGGCCTGCAATGGAAAGATGCGCCCAAGGATTACGGGCCGCACAAGACGCTTTACAATCGCTTCATCCGCTGGAGCCGGCTCGGCGTCTTCGACCGCATATTCGCCGCGCTCGCTGGCGAAGGTCCAAAGCCCGAGCGCATCATGATCGACGCCACGCATCTGAAGGCGCATCGCACAGCGGCGAGCCTGCTCAAAAAGGGGCTCTTCCCCGCCGTATCGGGCGCACGAAAGGCGGACTGAACTCGAAGCTCCACGTCGTTTGCGACGGCGCCGGCAAGCCCCTCGTCATGTTGCTCTCGGAGGGCCAGATGAGCGACCACAAGGGCGCGCGGCTGATGCTCAAGGCTTTACCGCCCGCTTCAATGTTGATCGCCGACAGGGGCTACGACAGCAACTGGTTCCGCGCCGCGCTGAAGGCCAGGGGCGTCGAGCCCTGCATCCCGCCAACCAGAAGCCGCAAGCTTCCCATTGCCTATGACAAGACGCTCTACCGCCAGCGTCACAAAATCGAGAACATGTTCGCCAAGCTCAAGGACTGGCGGCGCATCGCAACCCGCTATGATCGATGCGCCCACACCTTCTTCTCCGCCATCTGCATCGCAGCCGCCGTCCTCTTCTATCTCAATCAATGAGTCCTGAGCCTAGCCCCTGTCGCGGGTGATATCGAGGCAGCTCGATCAGCGGCGCACGCAATGGGCCGCCACGGTGCTGCCTTGTGTTATGCGCTCCAATTCGAAACAGCGGCTCGGCAATGGGACATCGTAGGCCAATGGGTTCCACTTTCGGATCCGCGACCTTCCACCATTATCGGAGGAGGCCAGAAGTGGATCGGGCCGACCTGGGCCGCCATTGACGCCAATATGGTCCTGACCCTGACGCCGACGAAAACCGAAAAGACCACCGCGAAGCGGACGCACATCGACCTTAAGCTTTGCCCTATGGTCGTGGATGAGCTTGCCTTGATCCCTCCGGAATCGCGGACCGGGCCGCTGATCATCAACGAAAATACCGGCTTTCCGTATGGGGAGGTAGCATTCCAGCGCGCCTGGCGGATGGTTAGAGATCGCGCTGGCTTATCTCCCAAGCTATGGAACCGAGACATCCGCGCCGGGGGGATCACTGAAGGCGGCGAGGCTGGCGCGAGCTCAGACGATCGCGCCAAACTCGCCGGGCATTCTAGCCGAAATATGACACGCTCGGTCTACGACCGCGATGTTCTTGCAGGCTCCAATCGCGTCGCTATGGCGCGGGCGGCGTTTCGGGAGAGACAGCGCGATGGAGGCGAGAGACATGACAAAGTTGATCGATCGGAGGGTGAGCTTTTGCCCCAAGATTGATTCGGGCCTTCCGCCCCTGTTCGGTCAGCGATAGAGCCGCCCGGCGACAGCGAAAGCCGCTGCGCGACGCCGTCCGAAGGGCATCCGGTACGTCCGTACAACTTTGCGAGTCCCGAACGACCTGGGAATCAGCTACAGGTGGACCCTGCATTTTAATCACCGAGACATTTCAGCGGAAGAACAGCCGAAGAAGCAACTGTCGGGCAAAAGAGTGAGGGCCAGTCGTAGACAACTTGAGCCGCTGGAGCGACGACAGTATAATCACTTGCCCTTTCGCTTCGCCCGTGCGTCCAACACCGCCTTCGCCTTGCGCCACTTGCGCCACCTCGTCTTCGCGGCATGGCTGGCTGATTTACGGCGCTGTTCTCGCGTCGTGTTATTGACGTACGCGCGGCCGCCTTTCGCTCCCGATTTTTTTCGGACTATTTTGTAATTCTCGACGTAATTTCCTGATCCGTCTGCGGTATCGCCATGCGGAGGTGCGGTTGGCATAGCCGCGATGGCGATTCCCAAGACGCCAAGGATCGGTCCAAGGGAATAGCCGCTAAAATACTTGGCGCCACTTTCGATCTTGCCGGTCAGGCCACCTGGCATGCCTGCCAGTTCGTCGACGGCAAGCTGAGAGAGCCCGAGTGGCTTCCGCCGCGTCGCGATGAGAGTGCGGAGCTCGACGTAATCCGACGCAATGCCGATGATCTCGTTCATCTCGCTTTCATACTCTAGACTGCCTAGTCGCCGGCGGCCAAAAAAAGCGCCTCAAGTGCGTCACTGCGATCGCAGATATCCTCTACGCAGGCAAGATATCGCAGCCGTGCGGCTTCGTCCCCGGGTGTTGAGCATCGGTATTCGCACAGCATCAACAACGCATTGGTCTCCGCCGCCGACGCGGCGGAGACCTCATGTTCGACGACGCCCAAACCGCTCAACCTTTTGGCTTCCTCATCCTGGGCGAAGAAGCGATCGACTCCGGCAACCGCCTCGTCCTTAACCGCGTCGCAGAGGTCGACGTATTGCTGGAGCCTTTCGGGAGACCCGTGTTTGATTATCCATGAGTCGTCGGAACGGAATTGATGGGACTTGTTGATCTGCGCCTTAATGGCCGCATGATCGCGGCCTGCATGATAGTCCTTCCCGGCCGGGCTGAGAGGGGCATACTCTGGAGGTGAATGCATGCGGTAAGCGACCTCGGCAGTAGCGAATTTTGACGACGCTTCCTCCACCGCGGCCCAAGTGCGGCGGTGCGTCTCGATCAAGCGCAATAACTCCGGCGAGACTGAGCCGCCCCGCGCCGCGGCCGCGACAGGCCCGGAGGCAAGCGCCGCGCTGCCGGCTATCCCCAACCCCACCTTTGCGAGGGCTGAGCGGCGGTTGAGATTTGGCAAGCCGGTATCGGCTGCCCGAACTGTGTTGTTCGGCATTGCTGTTGCTCCTTGACTTTCTAAATCGCCTTGTGCGATCCCTAAGGAATAAGATAATCTCTAGGGGCTTGTCAACGCCGAAAGGCCACTTATTTATTCCTGAGGGCTCGAATATGATTACTAGCGAACAGGTAAGGGCTGCTCGTGGTCTCTTGCGATGGGATCAAAGTGACCTTAGCGACGCGTCTGGACTATCGCTCCCCACCGTTAAACGGCTTGAGCAATTGCCCGGCCCCCTTGCGGCGCAGGCGCGTACGGTCGACGCAATCGTTGCCGCCTTCTCCAGCGCGGGCGTGATCTTCGTTGAGGAAAATGGCGAAGGAGCGGGGGTCCGACTGAAGAAGAAGCCCCCAGCAATCGGCGAGATCAACGAGAAGATCCAGGCGCTGGACGAGAAAATCGCCACGATCAAAGTTGACGGCGACCCCAGCCCTGAGATCGGGATGAATCGATTGAAAAAGGCGCTCGTGCAAAATGAACGGACGAAGCTTAAAAATCGCCGCGCGAAAATAAAGAAGGGTGAGCCGAAATAAATCCGCTCCCGCAGCGTTCATTGCGAGAACGGGCTGCAGTCGGCCGGAGGAAGGGATATCGATGAACGACGTTGAAGCTTGCACGCAAACGTTAGACAATGCGGATGAAATTGTCGCTGGACTACGGACCGCTCTCTTCGGAAACCAAAACGCCGAGGCCCTGATAGAAATCGCAAGACAATTAGTCCTGATGAACGGCAACCTTGAGGCCCTCACCCAGGCCGTCCGCAGCGTTCCCGATAGCCGATCAGTCTTCGGCGTGTCCAATTATCGCTCGATAGAGCTTCGGTATATCCGACGGAGTCCCCAGCCAACTCGAATCTGGAAAGTAGGCGCCGCAGCCATCCGTGACTTCCGGCGCAATAACCCCTCAACGCCGGCCGAACAGCTCCCGTTGGGGGGGCTACTGTTGCGCCTGATTCGACGGCCTCCCATCACGCTGCATACGCGGCTGCGAAACTTCGCCATGGCGCGAATGGATGTGACCTAATTCAGCCGTCACCGCGCGATTCCGTCCGCTAGGGCGTCTTTCGCGGGCCCGGCTTCTTGCGGACGTTCCATAGTTCACCAGGGCGGCAGATTATCATCGAAATCGACCGGCCGCTGCCATGACTTGGTGCCGATTCCACCAGCATGATCTCGTCGCGGCAAATGGTGAGCGCCCAGTTGGCGCGATCTATCCTCTGCGCATGGTAATGGCGACGTCTGCGACTTCTGTGGCGCCGGTCGGTCTAATCGAGACCGATTATTGCCTGTCGCCATGGAAATGCACCTGTATCCCTGCGGAAAAACCGGCTCCGTCGACCCTTGCTTGAATTTCCGCGTTTGATGCGCGGCCTGTGATATTGCCCGTCACGTGTCGGGTCGCCTCTCCCCAAGTGCCGGAAATCGCGCCGCTGTTGAATATCACGTTGCTACTGATTTCTAATCTGTAGCTGTCGCTTGCGCAGCGGAGACTCTGATTGAGCGCCTTTCCCATATCGTTGATCGCATACTCCGCTTTGCAATGGATGCGCTCGCTGGAGCCGTTCGACATGGTGATGGTGCCGGCTCCGCTCCAATAGCCCGACAAACCGTCGAAAGGCCCGCTGGACGCACTCAGCGAAAGACCTGGCGTCGCCGCGACGCAAAGCACGAGCGTAGCCGCGCTAGGCCGTGGTGACGAATTCGGCGTTTGGGGGATTCTCGCGAGGATCTTTCCATGATTCAAGGCTGATTTTTGGAGATCAGCCTTGATGATTCGGGATGTCGATGCGCTGCGAGACGATCAATGGGAGCGGCTTTGTGATCTTGTGCCAGGCGGAAGAGCCGGCCAGCGCGGGCCGCGCTGCGACAATCGACGCTTCGTCGACGCGCTGTTATGGATGGCCCGCTCGGGCGGCCGCTGGCGCGATCTGCCCGAACGCTTCGGCGACCATCAGGCGGTGAAACGCCGCTACTATCGCTGGATCGAGCGCGGCGCCTTGGACGGATTTCTTGAGGCATTCACCGCCGAGGCCGATCTCGAATGGCTGATGATCGACTCAACAATCGTGCGCGCCCATCAGCACGCGGCCGGCGCAAGGATCGCCAAAGGGGGGCGGATGCCCAAGGCCTGGGCCGCTCTCGCGGTGGTTTGAGCACCAAAATCCACGCCGCGACAGACGCACTCGGCAACCCCGTTCGGCTCCTTCTCGGACCTGGGCAGCGCAACGACATCACAAAAGCGCACGCCCTGATCGAAGGCTTTGCGGCCGATGCGATCATCGCCGATAAAGGTTATGACGCCAATCACTTGCGCAAGGCTGTTCTTATGCGTGAGGCTGAGCCGGTGATCCCATCAAAATCCAATCGCCGCGCGCCGCTCCCCTACGACAAGGCGCTCTACAAGGAGCGCAATCTCGTCGAGCGTTTCTTCAATAAATGAAGCAGTTCCGGCGCGTCGCAACCCGATACGACAAGCTCCTCGCAAACTACCGAGGCTTCGTATTGCTCGCCGCTATTGCTATCATGCTCAGGTAATTCGTCACTACTGCCTAGATCGAGTCATGCTTCAGACGAAGGCTTCCGCCAGCGCCGCACCTCATTGAGGATCGCCTGCGCGGCGGGCAGCGCAAACATCCCCTGCACGGGCTCGAAAATCTTGCGGCGCCAGTTTGGGCGCTCGCGGTCTGTGCCCGGCAGGTTGATGGGCATCGTCTCCATGGCTAGATCGTCGGCCTGAATCAGCACCAAGGCGGCGCCTGATTTCGCGATGAAGCCATGCACGGCGGCGGCGGCGGCTTCGCTCAACGGCGCATCGAGATCGACGCCTTCCACGGAAAAATCCGCGCTGGCGATCTCGTCGATCACCTCAGCTTTTTCCGCAGAACGCACGGCTAATGCGGTCTCGACATCGGCGAGTTGGCCCAGCGCATCCGCCTCGGCGATATCAGATGCTTGCCACCAGCCGGCGAGCGGCGGCAGATCATGTGTTGCGACGCAAGCCGCGGCGAGATGCGGATAGGCCTCGGGCGGCAGCAATCCGGCCTCGTGGCGCTCGAAGCGCATGACCTTGTAGGAGAGAATGTGCGCTTTCGCCAGTTGCGCGCGGAAACCTTCAGGCACGGTGCCCAAATCCTCGCCGACGACGGCGGTCTGGGCGCGGACGCTTTCCAGCATGACTTGACCAATCAGCGGCTCGAACGGGCAGGCGAGATAGGCGCCCTCCGATGCCGCCGCTCCGTCCGGCACGAGAAACAGCCGTTTCAGTCCGAGCACATGGTCGATGCGCAAAACTCCGGCGTAAGCCATGTTCGCCGCGATGAGGCGACCGAACGAGGCAAAACCATCGCTGGCGAGCGCGCGGGGATCGAACGGCGGCAGGCCCCAGACTTGGCCTTTTGGCCCGAGCAGGTCAGGCGGCGCTCCGATCGAGACATTGCGCATCAGCCGATGGGCCTCCGAGAAAGCCTCCGCGCCGTCCGGAGCGCAGCCGACCGCGAGGTCGCGATAGAAACCGAGCGTCAAACCTGCTTTTCGACCAGCGAGCGCGGCGGCGGCGAGTTGCCGATCGGCCAGAAATTGCAAAAATTTTGCGCGCGCGATCGACATTTCATGCGCGCCGCGAAAAGCGGCGATTCCCGGCGCATGGGCCGACGACAGCGCCTCTGGGAATTTGCCGAGCGTCCCGCCAAAAGCGTCCTCGAGAGCCGTGAAAATGGCGAAGCGCTCAAGGCTTTCGCCCCCAGCTGCAACGAAGTTTTTATAGTCGATGACGAGGGGATTTTCCGGCGCGGCGAGCGCGAGATCGGCGAAGGTCTTATGGATTGCGTGGAAGAGCTGGGTCTTGAGCGCCGCAACGGCGGGGTAATCGACCATCCTCGCCGCGGAGAGCTTTGTCGCCGGCTGCCCGACGCGGCAAATCTCGGCGCGGACCGCATCGGTCAGCAATTCTGCCGGCGGCTCAAAGACGTCGATCGCCAGCGGGTCGAGAAAACGCCGGTCGGAGGGATGATAGGGGCTCGCGCGTGAAGGATCGCTTGGAAAAAGCGCATGCAGGGGATTGATGCCGATGGTCGCCGCGCCGGCGCCCGCGGCGGCTTCCGCGAGCAGCCGCAAGGTTGTGAAATCGCCGATGCCCTGATCGCCATGAGCTTCTGCGCCATCGCGTCGCAAGGCGTAGAGCTGCGCGCTGACGCCGAAAGCGCGCAGACCTTTTTGCAGCGCGGGCGGCAGGAACGCCGTTGCCGGAACAATGGCGAGATGGCCGGGGCAGTCCGGCGCGGCATCGGCGATGATTCTATGTCGGCCGAGCGGCAGCTCCGGCAGAGGAATGTCGCGAACAACGGCCCGGCGTCCGTCCGTCGCGGCAATGGCGCTGCGGCGTCCGGCGTCCGCACGGATTTCAATCTCTCGGGTCGATCCGTCTTCCAGAGCGATCGTCAGCGCAAAACGCCGCTCCAGATCGGCGAGGGCTCCGCCAAGGCGAATGCTGCTCTCACCGCCAAGCGCGCTCGTCGTCGCGATCGGCAACGGGCGGAGCTCGCGCTCCTCGGCGAGCGCGGCGAGATGGGCGCGAGCCTCGCCGGTCGTCGCCGCCGGCAGGCCGAGGCTTGCCAGCAACGCCAGCTTCGTGTCCGCTGGAACAAGATAGCGGCGCCCCGCGACGTCCCACCATTCGCTCGCAATGCCCGCCGCAGCGGTGAGGGCATTGAGCGCATAATCATCGACGCGGCTGCGCGGCATGGATGGCGCTACGCTCTCGACGAGGATCGCCACGGAGCGGGGCGCGAGCGAAATTTTACGATTGTCGAATGCTTTCGCCTGAGCGCGAGGGTCTGCGGAATCAATCTCGAGGCGCCAAGCATAGCCATCGCGCGGCTCTGGCAGCCGAGCTTCGAGGGCGCCGAAGCTACGGTTAAACAGAACGGCGGCTCGGCTCGGCTCCGAGTCCGCATCGGCTGCGTCATAAAACGCTGCCGTCAACGTCTTTGCGTCTGGGTCGTCCCAGTCCGCGACAGTGAACGGGGCGCCGTTTAACGTCAGCCATTCGACGTCGGGAATGCCGGAGGCGTCGCGCGGAGCGCCTGTCAAAGGCTGTTCGCTGCGCAACGCCGCGACGGCGCGTCGAAGTTTTATGAGACGCGCGGAAAAATCGATGAGCTCAGCGTCGGCGCTGGCCCAATCGACCCAGGCGAGCGCATTGTCCAGCGCATAGGCATTGTTGTTGCCACGCTGCGTCCGGCCGAGTTCATCGCCCATGCAGAGCATTGGCGTACCGCGCGCGGCGATCAGCGTTGCGAGCAATGCGCGGACGTCGCCCTTGCGCCTGCCCAACATGATGGGATCAAGCGTCTCGCCTTCGACGCCGCAGTTCCAGGACAGATTTTCGTCGGCTCCATCGCGGTTATCTTCGCCGTTTGCTTCGTTTTGCTTGGCTGTATAGGCGACGAGATCGGCGAGCGTAAATCCATCATGCGCCGCGACGAAATTGATCGAGCGCGACAGCAGACGATTGCGTGGGGCGAAGACGTCCGCCGATCCTGCGAGCCTTGTCGCGAGAGGCCCGGCAAGACCGCCATCGCCGCGCCAAAAGCGCCGAAAAGTATCGCGCGCGCTATCGTTCCATTCGCCCCAGCCGGGCGGAAAGGCGCCGAGCTGGTAGCCAACAAGTCCGAGATCCCAGGGTTCTGCGATATGGATCAGGCCGCGCAAGGTAGGGTCTTGCGCTATCGCGGCGATAAACGGATGCGCTGGATCAAAGCCTCTCTCGCTTCTAGCCAGAACGCTCGCCAAATCGTAGCGAAAACCGTCGACGCCGGCTCGAATGGCGCATGTGCGCAGCGCTTCGAGGGCGAGCCTCAGAACTTGCGGCCGCTCGAGCGCCAACACGTTGCCGCAGCCAGCTTGGTCTTCGTAGATCGCCGGATTGCCCGCTTGAAGACGGTAGAAACCAAGGTTATCGAGGCCGCGCAAGGAGAGGGTAGGGCCAAGCGCGTCGCTCTCGCCGGTATGGTTCAGGACTACGTCGAGGATGACTGCGATGCCGGCAGCTTGCAGCGTCTGGACGGCGTGGCGTACCTCCGGCCAGCCGCCGGGAGCAAGCCTTGGGTCGGGCGCGAGCATGGCGACAGGATTATAGCCCCAGTAATTAGTCAGCCCCAATTGAGGCAAATGGCGCTCATCGATCCATGCGGCGATCGGCAGAAGCTCGACGGCTGTGATTCCGAGTCGGGTCAGATGAGCTATGGCGGCCGGATGCGCGAGGCCCGCGAAGGTTCCGCGAATGGACTCCGGGATATCCGGATGTGTGCGCGTAAAGCCGCGGACATGCATTTCATAGATGATCAGGTCGCGCCATGCGACGTTCTGGTGGCGTGGCGGCGGCAATTGGCTCGGGGGCTCGACGATCGCTTTTGGAACGATGGAGGCGCTGTCGGAGTCGTCCGCCGGATCGCCGCGAAGGCGCGCGTCGAACAGGCGCGCATCGAGCTTGAAAGGACGATCGAGCCTTGTCGCATAAGGATCGACCAGCAGTTTCTCGGGGTTGAACCAGAGACCCGCGGTAGGGTCAAAAAGCCCTTTCGCCCGCAGCCCGTAGCGGGCGCCAACGCCGACGCCCGCGATATGCGCGTGGAAAACATCTCCTGTGCGACTGGCGAGGCGAATCCGTGCGATCTCGCGATCCGCCTCGTCGAACAGAGCGAAAAAGATCGCCTCGGCGCTGCTGGACGCTACGGCGACATTGATCCCGCCATCCTCGACAAAAACCCCGAGCGGCTCGGGGCGGCCAGGAGCGACGCGATAGAGACCCTTTGGCGCTCCGGGGCTCAGGTGACTACCGTCGGCGCCTCGCGCCCGGTGAAATGTTTGATCCCTGCGATATCGTTGGAAAGCGCGACGAGATCGGCTAGCGCTACGCCGGTGTCGAGGCTCTGCCGCGTGGGGTCGGGCTCAAAGCGCTCGATATAGACTCTGAGAGTTGCGCCGGACGTGCCCGTGCCCGACAGCCGGTAAACGATGCGGCCGCCATCCTCGAAATGCAGGCGGATGCCCTGATGGCTCGAATCCGAACCGTCGACCGGATCATGATAGGAAAAATCGTCGGCGGCGGCGATTGTCAGCGCGCCATAGCGTTTGCCCTTGAAACTCGGAAGGCTTTCGCGCAGCGCCTTGATCAATGCATTGGCGCCGTCGGCCTCGACTTCCTCATAATCGTGCCGCGCGTAATAATTGCGGCCGTAATCGGCCCAATGTTTCGTCACGATAGCGTCGACGCTTTCGCCGCGCGCTGCGAGAACATTGAGCCATAGCAGGATCGCCCAGAGCCCGTCTTTTTCGCGGACGTGGTCTGAGCCGGTGCCGGCGCTCTCCTCGCCGCAGATGGTCGCCATCCCGGCGTCGAGCAGATTGCCGAAGAATTTCCATCCCGTCGGCGTCTCGAAGAGTGGAATGCCGAGCCGCTTGGCGACCTTATCGGCGGCCTGGCTGGTCGGCATGGAGCGCGCGATGCCCTTGATCCCCTGCGCATAACCTGGCGCCAGATGCGCATTGGCGGCGAGGATTGCAAGGCTGTCAGAAGGCGTGACGAAGCGGCCGCGCCCGATGATGAGATTGCGGTCGCCATCGCCATCGGAGGCCGCGCAAAGATCTGGACCACCCGGCGTCATTGCAAGGTCGAGCAGATGTTTGGCGTGGACAAGGTTTGGATCTGGATGATGTCCGCCGAAATCGGCCAACGGCTTGCCGTTCATCACTGAACCTGCTGGCGCACCAAGCAGGTCCTGAAAGATCCGTGTGGCGTAAGGACCGGTCACGGCCGACATGGCGTCAAAGCGCAGGCGAAATCCGGATTTGAATAAGGCGCTGATCTTGTCGAAATCGAACAGCTGCTGCATCAGCTGCGCATAGTCGGCGACGGGATCGATCACCTCGACATCGCCGGGTCCGAGTCTCATGGATCCCAGCCGATCGAGATCGACATCAGCTGTGTCGAGGATCTTATATTCCGAGAGGGTCTTGGAGCGAGCAAAAATGGCCTCGGTCACTTTTTCTGGGGCGGGGCCGCCGTTGCCGCCATTGTATTTAATGCCAAAATCGCCGTTTGGACCGCCGGGATTGTGACTGGCGCTCAGCACGACGCCGCCGAAGGCGCGGGTTTTGCGAATGAGATTCGAGGCGGCGGGCGTCGACAATATGCCGCTTCGGCCAACCAGAATCCGTCCAAATCCATTGGCGAGAGCCATCTTCAAAACGATCTGGATCGCTTCGCGATTGAAGAAGCGCCCGTCTCCGCCGACCACCAAAGTCGCGCCTTGAAAACCTTCGAGGCAATCGAAAATCGATTGTACAAAGTTTTCGAGATAGCCGGGTTGTTGAAACACCGGAACCTTCTTGCGCAATCCGGAGGTTCCAGGCCTCTGGCCCTCGAAAGGCGTTGTGGCGATGGTTCGGATCATACGTTTCTCCAGATTAGGAATTTGAGACTCTCTGCGACAGACACCGCTCGGCGATGAGGTCGCGGTAAAGCTTTGCGTAAGCGGCTGCCGGGCGTCGCCAGGATACGTCGGTCATCATGCCATTTTCGATCAACGCATCCCAGACCTTTGGTTCGGCCCAAAGCCGCCCGGCGCGCTCGAGCGTCGCCTCAAACATTTCGCTGGTGACGGGAGAAAATTGTAAACCGGTCCCGCTTCCTGAAGCGAGCGCCATTTCATTGGCGTCGATAATTGTGTCCGCAAGGCCGCCCACTCGCGAAACGACGGGCAGCGCGCCATAGCGCAGCGCGCAAAGCTGGGTCAAGCCGCAGGGCTCGAAACGGGAAGGAATGAGCAGCGCATCGACGCCGGCCTGGATCTGATGCGCGAGCGCCTCATCATAGTCGATCACGGCGCCGACGCGGCCTGGACGCGCTTTCGCTGCGGCGCGATATTGTTGTTCGATCGCGGGCTCGCCGGCGCCAAGAACGGCGAGCTGCGCGCCGATGCCGTCTATGATGTCGAGATTGGCGAGGATGAGATCCTGTCCTTTTTGCCACGACAGACGGCTGACGACGCCAAACAGCAGCGCGCCCGGATCGACGTTGAGGCCGAACTTGCGCTGCACTGCGGCTTTATTGGCGGGCCGCTGCGCCAGGGTGGCCAATTTGAAGGGCGCGGCGATCAGGGGGTCGTTGGATGGATTCCAGACTACATCGTCAATGCCATTGAGGATGCCAGTGACGTCCTGCGCTCTGACGCGAAGCAGGCCGTCGAGGCCCATTCCATTTTCAGGCGTGCGGATTTCGGCCGCATAAGTCGGAGAGACCGTCGTAATCTTGTCCGAGAGGCTGAGCGCGGCTTTGAGAAAACCGATCGCGCCGTAATATTCGACGCCATCAATGGCGAATGCATGCGGCGGCAGACCGAGCGGCGCCAGCAGTTCCGCAGAGCATTGGCCTTGAAAGGCAAGATTGTGGATGGTGATGACGGTCCCCGGCCGCTGACGCCCATCATAGTGGAGATATGCCGCAGCCAACCCAGCCTGCCAGTCGTGAGCATGAACGACATCGGGCGCAAAGCCGGGCGCGAAACCAAGGCCAAGCTGAGCGGCGCTCCGGCACAGCGCTGCGAAACGGAAGGGATTATCCGGCCAATCGCTTCCCTCCGGTCCCGCATATGGACCCCCCGGGCGATTATAAAGATGCGGCGCATCAAGGACGAAAAGATCGAGCCCCGCCGCTTTTGCGCGAAGAACCCTTGCCTTGCCGCCAAAGACAGTCTCTTCGCCTATCGCAGTCTCGGCGCGTTCGATTGCCTTCATCACCGCCGGATAGCCGGGCGTCAGGGTGACGACCTCGACGCCTTCCGCTGCAAGCGCCTCGGGCAGCGCGCCGGCGACGTCGGCGAGGCCGCCGGTCTTGATCAGCGGATAGATTTCCGAGACGACGGCCAGAACCGTAACGTCGCTCATCCAAGTTGGTCGATCATGGCTTGAGTGATCAGGCAAATGCCTTGCTCGGTGCGGCGGAATCGATGCGCGTCGACGATTGGATCTTCGCCGACGACGAGGCCGCTGGGAATTTTTACGCCCCGGTCAATAACCACATTTGAAAGCCGAGTCGACCGCGCGATCTCGACATAGGGCAGGATTACGGCATTCTCGATATCGCAATAGGAATTGACGCGCACTCCGGTGAACAGCAGCGAGCGCGTCACTTTCGCGCCGGAGATGATGCAGCCGCCCGAGACGAGAGAGGAGACCGCCATGCCGCGCCGTCCATCTTCATCGTGCACGAATTTCGCCGGCGGAGTGACCGCGCTGTCGGTCCAAATCGGCCATTCCTTGTCGAACAGGTTGAGACTGGGAACAACGTCCGTCAGATCGATATTGGCCTCCCAATAGGCGTCGACGGTGCCGACGTCGCGCCAATAAGCGGCCTCGCCCGCGTCCGACGATCGCACGCAGGAAACTGAGAAATGATGAGCGATCGCTTTGCCGTGCTTGACGAGATAAGGGATGATGTCCTTGCCGAAATCGCGGCTGGACTTTGGGTCATTGGCGTCGCGCTCGAGCTGATCGAACAGAAAGTTCGTCTCGAAGACGTAAATCCCCATCGAGACGAGCGCCTTGTCTGGCTTTCCCGGCATGGCGGGAGGATCGGCAGGCTTTTCGATGAAGCTGATGACCTTATTATCCGCGTCGACATGCATAACCCCAAAACTGCTCGCCTCCAAGCGGGGCGCCTCGAGACAACCGATGGTTACATCGGCTCCGGAATCGGCATGCTGCTGCAGCATGATCTCATAGTCCATTTTGTAGATATGGTCGCCTGCCAGGATGACCATATATTTTGGCGCGCGATCGCGGATGATGTCGATGTTCTGAAACACGGCGTCGGCGGTGCCGGCGTACCATTGATCTTCAGAGACGCGCTGGCTCGCCGGCATGATGTCGAAGCTTTCGTTGCTGCTCTGGCGAAAGAAATTCCAGCCTCGCGTCAAATGTCCGATTAGGCTATGCGCCTTATATTGAGTTGCGACGCCGATGCGGCGAATGCCGGAATTCAGCGCATTTGAAAGCGCGAAATCGATGATGCGCATCTTGCCGCCAAAATATACCGCGGGCTTCGCGCGGCGATCCGTCAATTCCAGCAGGCGGCTGCCGCGGCCTCCCGCCAGAATGAAGGCCATGGCCTGACGTCCGATCGGGGCGCTCAATCTCATATGGCTGTTTCCCTCGGTTCCGCGGTCCGATGTCTGGTGGCTCTATTTGTCCTTGGCGCCTCGCTTCGTCGTCAGCGCTCCGCAGCCAGAAAATAGAGCGTGGCGAGCGGCGGCAGAGTCAATTGCGCTGACGCCGGTTGCCCATGCAATGGCGCATCGCTCGCAATTACCTCGCCGAAATTGCCCATGCCCGAGCCGCCATAGACTTCGGCGTCCGTGTTGAGCATTTCGCGCCAGACTCCCGCGCGAGGCAGGCCAACCGTATAAGCGCGGCGCGGCTCCGGCGTGAAATTGGTCACCATCACGATCGGCGGATCCTCTGCGTCGCCAAAACGCGCCCAGGCGATCACTGACTGGTCGTGATCATCCGCGACGAGCCAGCCAAAACCTGCAGGATCGTTATCGCGGAGATGCAGCGCAGGGTATTTCTTGTGCAGCCTGTTCAAATCGCGAACCAGCGTCTGCACGCCTTTGTGCGCGGGGGCGCTCAGGAGCTCCCAGTCAAGCTGCGTCGCCTCGCTCCACTCGCGCCGCTGGGCGAACTCCTGGCCCATGAACAGCAATTTCTTGCCTGGATGAGCCCACATATAGGCGTAATAAGCCCGAAGGTTCGCGAACATCCGCCAATCATCGCCGGGCATTCTCGAGAGCAGGGATCCTTTGCCGTGCACGACTTCATCGTGGCTCAACGGCAGAACGAAGTTTTCCGAAAAAGCATAGAGAAGGCTGAAGGTCAGCTCGTTGTGATGCCAGCGCCGGTGCACCGGATCGAGCTTCATATATCTCAAGGTGTCGTGCATGAAGCCCATATTCCACTTGAACCCAAATCCGAGCCCGCCCGCGCTCGTCGGCGCCGTGACGCCGGCCCAGGCAGTTGACTCCTCCGCGAACGTCACAGCTCCGGGTTGGGTTGCATAGACGAGTTCGTTGACCTTTCTGAGAAACGCCGCCGCGTCGCGATTATCATTGCTTCCGTCAGGGTTCGGCGCCCATTCCCCCGCCTTGCGCGAATAATCGAGGTAGAGCATCGAGGCCACCGCATCGACGCGGAGGCCATCGACATGATAGCGGTCGAGCCAGAACAGCGCATTGGCCGCCAGCATCGCCGCTACTTCACGTCGCCCGAAATCATAAATGGCGGTGTTCCAGTCGGGGTGAAACCCCCGGCGCGGATCGGCGTGTTCGTACAAAGGCCGCCCGTCGAAAAGCGCCAATCCGTGGACGTCGGTTGGAAAATGCGCCGGAACCCAGTCGAGGATCACGCTCAGCCCCGCAGCGTGGGCCTTGTCGATGAAACGCGCAAAGCCGGCGGGATCGCCGAACCGCCGCGTCGGCGCGAAAAGTCCGATCGGCTGATAGCCCCAGGATGCGTCCAGCGGGTGTTCGGAAATAGGCATAAGCTCAAGATGAGTGAAGCCCAGATCGACGGCATAGGGGATCAGCTGATCGGCGAGTTCGTCATAGGTGAGGAAACGCCCACCTTCGCCTCGCCGCCATGAGCCAAGATGAACCTCAAAGATCGTCATTGGCTCGCGCCAGGGCTCGCCCTTTTGGCGCCGGGCGAGAAAATCCGCATCGGTCCAAACGAAGTCGTCGACGCTCGCCACGATTGAGGCGGTTGAGGGTCGCAATTCCCCCGCGAAGGCAAGAGGATCGGCCTTCAGCGGCAGCAGCCTGCCATCGCTCGAAATAATCTCATATTTATAGACGGTCGCCTTGGCGACGCCGGGCGCGAAGATCTCCCACAACCCCGAGTCGATGCGCTTGCGCATCTGATGCAAGCGGCCGTCCCAGGCGTTGAAGTCGCCGACGACGGACACCCGCAGCGCGTGCGGCGCCCAGACGGCGAAATGGACTCCGTCAATTCCTTCAAATCGCATCGGATGCGCGCCGAGCCGCTGATAGAGCTGTCGGTGCGTGCCTTCCACCAGAAGATAATCGTCAATCGGGCCAAGCACAGGGCCTAGCGCGTAGGGGTCGATGAACTCCCAGGCTCCGCCCCGATTGGCCGCCTTCAGGCGATAGCGGAAGCGAGTTTTGCGTTCCGGAGCCAAGCCTTCGAAAAACCCGCCGCCGCGCGGGGCGAGCGGGATCTCAACTCCTCCATCGTCCGGCGCGGTGCTTACACTTTCGGCGTGCGGCGCGAAGGCCCGAATCGCCAGCCCCTCTGGCGTTTGGTGCTGGCCGAGGACGGCGAAAGGGTCGGAGTGGCGCGCGGCGAGAATGGACGCCACGACGGCGTCAGACACCCGCCACGGCCGGTTGGTCTCTTCGATTTCAGCAGAGAGCGCCATTTCATCCTCGCCCAGGCGGCGTCGCCGGAACGTTCCAGATTTCCTGCGCGTATTCGGCAATCGTCCGGTCGGACGAGAACCAGCCCATATGCGCCGTGTTGAGAATGGCGGAGCGACACCAGGAGCGCTTGTCGCGCCAGCGTCTGAACACGGCGCGCTGGGTATCGAAATAGCTTTCGAAATCTGCGGTCACCAGGAAATAATCATGGTGCGTTAGGGCGTCGACAAGGCCCCGGTAACGCTGCGGCTCCTCTGGCGAGAATACGCCCGAAGCGATGGCTTCCAGCGCTTCGCCGAGTTTGGTCGAGCGCGCGATCGCTTCTCTTCCATCGATTCCGGCGCGGCGCTTTGCTTCAACCTCATCGGCGGTGAGCCCAAAAATGAAAATATTGTCCGCTCCGACTTTTTCCAGAATCTCGACATTGGCGCCATCGAGCGTCCCGATGGTGAGCGCGCCGTTCAAGGCCAATTTCATATTGCCTGTGCCGGAGGCTTCCATGCCGGCCGTCGAGATTTGTTCGGACAGATCGGCGGCGGGAATGATTTTCTCGGCGAGGCTGACATTGTAGTTCGGCAGGAATGCAACCTTCAAAAGCCCTCGCACCGTCGGATCGCAATTGACAATCTTGGCGACGTCATTGGCGAGCTGAATGGTCAATTTCGCCGTCGCATAGCTCGCTGCGGCTTTGCCGGCGAAAATCTTGACTCGCGGAATCCAGTCTCGCGTCGGTTGCGCGCGGATCTCGTCGTAGATCGCGATCGTCTCCAGAATGTTGAGGATCTGGCGCTTGTATTCGTGGATGCGCTTGATTTGGACGTCCAACAACGCGTCGGGATTGAGCTTGATCCCAAGTCTTTCCAGCACGAGCCGCGTCAACGCCACCTTGTTGGCGCGCTTGATGGCCCTGTAACGGTCTTGAAAGGCGGGATCGTCAGCGACAGCGGCGACTTTTTCCAGCACCATTGCGTCGTCGAGGAGCCTGTCGCCGGTGATTTCGGTCAGGAGAGCGGTGAGATCCGGGTTCGACTCTTGCAGCCAGCGCCGGAGCGTAATGCCATTGGTCTTGTTTGTGATCTTGCCCGGAAGTACGGCGTCGAGGTCGCGGAACACCGTCGTCTTCATCAAATTCGAATGAAGTTTTGAGACCCCGTTGACCTTATGCGACCCCACATAAGCGAGATGCCCCATGCGGACGCGGCGGCCATGAGCTTCGTCGATCAGCGAGATCGCGGACAACAGCTCGCCGCCAACGTTAGATCTTTTGCGCGTCTCTTCGAGATGGAGGGCGTTGATGAGATAGATGATCTGCATATGGCGCGGCAGCACCCGCTCCATCAGCGGCACGGGCCAAGTCTCCAGCGCCTCGGGCAGCAGCGTATGATTGGTGTAGCTGAACGTCGCCTGGGTGATCTTCCAGGCGTCGGCCCAGCCAACGCCGTTGATGTCGACGAGGATGCGCATCAATTCGGCGATGGCGATCGCGGGATGAGTGTCGTTCAGCTGTATGGCGACCTTGTTGGCGAGAATGTTGATGTCGCCATGCAGGCGCAAATGGCGCCCGACAAGATCTTGCAACGAGGCTGAGGCGAAGAAAAACTCCTGTTTTAGCCGGAGCTCTTCGCCGGCGGGCGTCGCGTCGCTGGGGTAGAGCACTTTGGAGATCGACTCAGCGCGCACTTGATCCATCAAGGCGCCGACATGATCGCCGCTGTTGAATTTGTCGAGACGCAACGGATCTGGCGCGCGCGCGGACCATAGCCGAAGCGTGTTGATATGAGCGCCGCGCCAGCCGGTGATCGGGGTATCATAGGCCAGCGCCTCGACCGTCTCGCCCGGATGCCAGATTTGCTTGACCTCGCCGTCCGGCAGCGGTTCCGCTTCGATGCGGCCGCCAAAACCAATGTCGTAAACAATTTCGGGACGCTGAAACTCCCATGGATTGCCGAACGACAGCCATTCCTCGGGATATTCGAGCTGTCGCCCATCCTTGATCCGCTGGCGGAACAGGCCGTGATCATAGCGGATGCCATAGCCATAGGCGGCGATCGAAAGCGTCGCCATGCTCTCCATGAAACAGGCCGCGAGCCGACCAAGGCCGCCATTGCCGAGCGCGGCGTCGGGTTCGACCTCGCGCAATTGGTCAAGATCGACGCCGAGTTCGGCGAGGGCGGCGCGCGTTGGCTCGATCATCTCCATGTTGGTTAGCGAGTCGATCAGCAGACGGCCGATCAGGAACTCAAGACTGAGATAATAGACCCGCTTGCGGCCCGTTCGCTTGGTTTCCTCGATAGAGTACAGCCAGCTTTCGACAACCCTGTCGCGCACGGTGAGAGCGGTGGCGATGAACCAGTCGCGAGAGCTGGCCGAAGCGACGTTCTTGCCGACCGAATATCTGAGCTTGTCGAGGATTGCGTCGCGGATCGCCGCAACGTCATTGTCTTGGCGTAAAGGGGCGGGCGGGGTCAGAGGGGCATACTTTACTGCCGGCGGAGTATCGGTTTCCAGCTCCATCGCGACGGCGCTCCCTTATATGCGGGCCTAGAGGCCAAGCCCCCTCACGGAGCAAAGCGCGGGCCAAACCTTAACTTGCGCAGCCCTTGGACCGCGGTCCGACCCAAATGGTCACTTTACCGTATGGAAATGACCCTACAAGCTGTTGCGCGAAATGCAGTGGATGGAAGACGGTCTCAAGCGCCAAACTTTTCCGCGAAAGGTTCAGACTCTGCGGCCGCGCAGCCTGCCGTTTCCCGAGCGCGCGGGTTTGGCGAAGTCAGCCGCCGAAAGCCGCTGGAAATTATTTTTATCGCGCGCATAGGCCGCAGTGGCCGCTTCCTGGATGCGAACGAGGTTCACGTCGAAGATATGCAACAACGAGGCTTCGTCCTGATCCGCAAAGGGACTGATTTCGTGCAGGGCTTCCTGGTCCAGCTGGAACGACACCTCGAACGCAGCGTCATGCCCCCAGAAGCATACGCAATGTTGTACAGGATTATAATTTCGGCTTGGGTTTGGAAAATGCAGAGCCATTAGTCGTTCCATATGCTGCGCGGATGAACCATCGCAAAGAAATCCACCGGCCCGGCGGCCAGCCACTTGTAACACGAAGACGCCTAGAAGAAGAGCGTTCTGATCGAAGGTTTGCTGCATCAGGCGCGTTCCGAATAAACCGGAGCGCGCGCCCTAAGCCAATGCGAGCGGCATGTTGATCAAATCAGGAGCGCCCTTCTCATTATAGATAAGATCGCGACCGATCAATATTAGCGCAGACAGCGAAATAAATCGCTTATTACGGTGTATGCCGCGAAAAGCCATAAGTTCGGCCTAGTTTCAGCCGCATCTTTTCTCGCCCAACGTCCTGCGATCGCGCCAGGTTAGACCCGATGGAGTCGTGAGTCGGAGCAACGAGTAAAAGCGCGGATTGTTTCAACAAGCTGGCGCATCTGCTTTATATATCCGACTTACAGCATTGATATTATCTAAAAACTCTGCGAATTTCCGCAAATTCTACTCGAGGGAAAGAAAACTTATGATTGCATCTCTTACGCGGTCTCGGCTCGCCATCGGTTCGATCATGCTCGCGCTTTGCTGCGGATCGGCTACCGCCCAGACCTATGCCAAAGTCGGCGTCCTGTCCTGCGACGTCTCCGCCGGGGTGGGCATGATTCTCATGCAAAAACAGAGCTTGAACTGCGTCTTCCAGAGCGACAATAGCGGACCTCCGGATGCTTACGTCGGCGCGATTACCGAATACGGCGTGGCTCTCGGCGAGGTTGGCGCCGGCCATCTCATTTGGGGCGTTCTCACCACCGTCGGCGGCGTTCCGCACGGCGCTCTTGCCGGATCTTACACAGGGATCGGAGTGGAGGCGTCCGCTGGGGCCGGCCTTGGCGCGAATGCGCTGATCGGCGGTTCGGAGCGCGCATTCTCGTTGCAACCGATCTCCGTTGAAAGTCAGGTCGGCGTCAATGTGGCCGCCGGCATTACGGCCATCACTCTCACCCCTGCGCATTAACGCGCGGCTCCGCTTCGCACATGGCGTCGGCCCCGACATGGAGGCCGACGCCATTTGTAAGCACATGGCGCTGTCCGACGCGCGTCCGTCGCGCAGAAACCTAGAGCCGGAAACTCAGCGATGCGAAGAGCGAATCGCCGCGCACGCGATTTTCGACGGCGAATTCATGGAACCAGCGAGCGCTGAGGGTGAGTTCTTGGGCCCCGGCCTTGAACGTGTAGGAGCCAACGGGACCGATCGCCGCCACGCGGCCTTTAAAGGGGCCAAACCTGGCTCCTGACCCGGTATCGTCGGTTACCTGCTGATAAAAATAGCCGCCGACGCCGGCCGCGAGGCCAAACGGCAAGTGCTCATTGAGCGCCCACTCGAAATGCAGCTCGTCGCCGGTCTGATAGTCCGTGGCGGTATTCATCAAATTGAATGTCATGCCGAGCGCCGCGGAGACCTCGATGCCGGTCTGCGGGCTGAGGTACGTATAGCCGCCCTTGATGTCTATGCCGGGCCGGTTCATTCCCATTTCGGCGATGCGGCTTGGGCTATAATCGCCTGTCGGGGCGAAGCCGGTCAAAGTAAAATTCCAGTGGTTGTTGCCGGCATTCCAACCGATAAAGGCGCTGTAAGCAGTATCGCCTAGGCTCAGGACCTATTAAATTTGCCTGAGATGTGATTCCTGGTCTCCGCATGGGGAGGCTGGGATGAGTGATTTGTTTTTGTTGGGCGAGCGGCAGATGGCGCGGCTTGCGCCGCATTTTCCTCTGTCGCATGGCGTTCCGCGGGTTGACGACCGTCGGGTGGTCAGCGGAATCGTCTATGTGATCCGCAACGGCCTGCAATGGAAAGATGCGCCCAAGGATTACGGGCCGCACAAGACGCTTTACAATCGCTTCATCCGCTGGAGCCGGCTCGGCGTCTTCGACCGCATATTCGCCGCGCTCGCTGGCGAAGGTCCAAAGCCCGAGCGCATCATGATCGACGCCACGCATCTGAAGGCGCATCGCACAGCGGCGAGCCTGCTCAAAAAGGGGCTCTTCCCCGCCGTATCGGGCGCACGAAAGGCGGACTGAACTCGAAGCTCCACGTCGTTTGCGACGGCGCCGGCAAGCCCCTCGTCATGTTGCTCTCGGAGGGCCAGATGAGCGACCACAAGGGCGCGCGGCTGATGCTCAAGGCTTTACCGCCTGCTTCAATGTTGATCGCCGACAGGGGCTACGACAGCAACTGGTTCCGCGCCGCGCTGAAGGCCAGGGGCGTCGAGCCCTGCATCCCGCCAACCAGAAGCCGCAAGCTTTCCATTGCCTATGACAAGACGCTCTACCGCCAGCGTCACAAAATCGAGAACATGTTCGCCAAGCTCAAGGACTGGCCGCGCATCGCAACCGCTATGATCGATGCGCCCATACCTTCTTCTCCGCCATCTGCATCGCCGCCGCCGTCCTCTTCTATCTCAATCAATGAGTCCTGAGCCTAAACTGGTGACGCTTTGACTGGCCCCTAATTCCGGTTGATCCCCAGGGGGCCGGTGAATTCCAAGCTTGCATGAGTTGTCTCCGACCCAAAGGGTATGAGTGCCGCGAAACCGATTGATCCGCCCAGCGCCTGCATCTCCGTAATCCAAACGGCCTGCGAAATATTCACGGCGAACTGATAGGTCAGGCCGGCGCCGGCGACGCGACCCAACGGGAATGTGACGTTCGCGCTCGCGCTGCCCGAGTAGAGATAAAACGTATTTGAGTAATAAAACCCAGGCGGCGGCGTATAACCAGACAGGGGAACCGTGTAGCCAAGCACATAATCGCCGATGCAATATTCCGCCGCCCGCGCCGGCTGAATGGTCCAAAGGGCCGCGACTGTGCAAAGCGTGCGTAGAATCTCGATGCATTGGTGTGCGCCATGATCGAACGCCGCCCTTGACGCTTCTCACAGAGGCTTGATCAAAGAATCGTGTATTGATTAAAAACCATTTCGGCCGCGCCGCAAGGCGCTCCGCGCGCGTTCACATCTTTCCTTTGTATTGTTGCAGATTTAGCACGAATAGCTCCGATTGCGTTTTGCCTCGAGGTGCGGTGGGAAACTCGCCGCGTTCCCTTACAGGAACTGTCGGAATTACCCGTCCGACAGAACCGCCAGGATTGATGAATAGGACGTCTTGTCGTCAGTATCTGGCGCCGCCGTCGTCATGCCGGACGGAACTCGAGCGTCCTTCCTCGCTTTGCTGGCGATCATAATTGTGGCGCTCATGCACGCCATAGGCGCAGCCAGCCGCCGCCCCAAGGCCGCCATGACCTACAAGATGGCCCGCGATTCCCCCGACGATCGCGCCTTTGATGCAGCCCGGCCGCGCAGCCGCCTCACCTGCAAGGCCAACGGTCCCCAAGCTGAGCAAGACGGAAGTGACAATAATGTTTCTCATTGTGAAAGCTCCTTCTGAGCCTCCAACCTGTTCCGCCCAGCTTGGTTCATTTTCCGCCATGGAATTTATTTCCATGTCGGCCGGTTCATCGCGCTCATTCCGGATCATTAGCGGGGCCAGCCGCTATGCGGATGCGCTTTCTTCGAAGCTCGTCATGCAGACGACGTGGGTGATTTTCTCGCCATCGTCCGAAAACGGGAGCAGCAGGCGCTCGAGAAAGAACGGCCCGTTGTGGCCAAGGCTGAAATAGGCGTATTCGTAACCCGGCTTGGCGGAGCGGACGCAGCGGCGGTAAGCTCCTTCCTCGGTTCCGATAATTTCTGCTTCGCTCAGAGCGATGTCGCATTCCTCACGACTGCGTCCCAGCCTTTCGATCACAGCGTCGCCGATCGAAACAAAGCGAATAGCAGGAGGCGCTGTCGCGTGATCGACCGCCGCGATGATGAGATCATCGGCGCGTTCGATGTCGGCGTGTTCAAAATCCGCCAAGCGGGGCAGGCGCGCGCCTCCATGCAGGTCCAGCCAAAGGCGCTCCAGCCTTTCAAGCGCCGGAGATTTTATGCGCTCGCCGGGCGAAGCTTCCCGATGGGCGTTGTCCGCAACAGAGGACTGCGGCGCGCGCAACACCCACTCGACTCCTTCCGGCAGATAGTCGAGCGTCGCGCGTCCGTTGAGCGATTGGGCGGCGACCCTTTGAATGATGGTCGTGCCGAAGCCTCTGCGTTCGGGGACAATGACGGGAGGGCCGCCGCGCTCGACCCATTGCAATTGGAACATCGGCTCCGGCTCGGCGTCGTGGTCGATTTTCCATTCTATCGCAACGCGCCCCCTCTGGTTCGACAACGCGCCATATTTCGCCGCATTGGTCGAAAGTTCATGCAAGGCCATGCCAATCATCTGGGCGGCGTCGTGCCTCAACCTGACCCCCAAGCCATTCATCGAAATGCGCTGTTGGCCCGGCTCCCAGTGATGGCCAACTTGTGAAAAAATAAGATCGGTCATCGAGACGCTGAGCGAGTTATTTCTGGCCAGAAGATCCTGCGAATTGCTGAGGGCATGGAGGCGCTCGCTGAATCGCGCGACGAAGTCTTCCGATGAGCCGGTGCTCTTTACGGATTGGCGCAGGATCGACCCTATGACCGAAAGGAGATTCTTCGAGCGATGGGCCAATTCTCGGAGGAGAATCGAATTCTGCTCGTCTTTCCGTTTGTGCTCTGTAATGTCGTGCCAGACCGAGACTGCGCCGGTGACGTTTCCATCGACGATCAGCGGAAGCCCGGCGGCGTCGAAATCATATCGGCGGCCGGTCGGCGACGTTATCTGAAATTCCTGTCTATCGATGATATCGTCGGTCAGGGCGCGGCAAGCCGAAAGCCGCGTAGGATCGACCGCTTCGCCATCAGAATTGCGTACGCTCAGGCGGCTCGCGACCCCTTGAAAATCGATCGGATGGGATGCGTCCGGTCCAATGCCCCAGACTGCTCGCGACGCAGCGTTGGTCCGTACGATCTCCCCCTTGCGATTATAGACGGTGATGGGGACGCTCAAGACTTCGAAAATGGCGTCGAGTTCAGCGGTCTGCTGCGCCATTTGCGCATGGGCCTCCTCCAGTTGCGCGACAACGCGCTTTTCAGCGGTGATATCGCGAGTCAGCACGGATATGGCCATGAGGCTGCCGTCGGCGCTGTGCACCGGAGCCATGCTCAACAGGGCGTCGATCACCGTTCCATCTTTGCGTAAGCGCTTCGTCTGACGCTGCACGACGGCGCCAGATTTGACCGCCGCCAACAAAGCGTCTCGCAAGGGATGCCGATCCGGCGGGACCAAAATCATATCGCTTCGCCCAATCATTGCATCGGCGCTATAGCCGAGGATGCGCTCGGCTGACGCATTCCAGCTCATGATCAATCCATCAAGAGTCATGCTGTAGATCGCGTCGCTGCTGGATGCGATCATCGCGGCGAGGTGGTCGTTGGCTGCTTCCGATTGCTTGCGCGCTGTAATGTCGAGCATTACGCCGACGCGCCTGACTGGGCGCTCATTTTCGAAGAAAGCGCATCCTTGCAGCGAGACCCAACGCAGCGCCCCATCGTTATGGCGGCGCATGCGCAACTCGACATTGTAAGCTCCATCACCGCCGGCCTCAGAAGCTGCCAGAAGCTTGGCTCTGACAGCGGCTCTATCCTCCTTGAGCGCCTGGCTGGCGAGAAGCTCGTAGGATGTCGTATCCGCAACGTTGCGTCCCCATATCGCTGCGGCGCGCGCATCCCAAGTGAACTGCATCGTCGATAGGTCGAGCTCATAGGTGCCGATTTCGGCTGCGCCGAGCGCCAGCCGCAGACGTTCCTCGATTTGATGGCCAATCCGCTGCGCCGGTCCGGCCTGTGCCGGTCCAGCCCCGGGCGCAACGGCGAATTCAGCGAGCCCATCAAGCTTATCGGTTGATTCGTCGTCGCCGCGCTCGACTTCGACGGAGGTCGC
This sequence comes from Methylocella sp., assembly GCA_037200525.1. Classification (NCBI taxonomy): domain Bacteria; kingdom Pseudomonadati; phylum Pseudomonadota; class Alphaproteobacteria; order Hyphomicrobiales; family Beijerinckiaceae; genus Methylocella; species Methylocella sp. Next base: position 2,519,962 of record JBBCGG010000001.1, read on the forward strand.
GATAAACCTGGAGGTCGAAGGATTCTTTCCGCTCATGCGGCCACACTCCAATGATCCATATAGCCGGGGGCTGAATAGGGCTCCCGGTCGAGCTCCCGGCCTCGTCGAACTCTTAAGTCGCGTGACTTTATCTAACTTGGGCAAGACGGTCTATCTGCGTTATACAACTCCTTCCAGGTTGTACGGAAATTTACGATGTTAAGAGTTACTTACTTTTTGGTGCGCTAATAACCGCCGATATTGTAAATCGGAGTAAATTACGCCGTTGGTCTTGTGCGGGCCTGCGCTGCCGCCGAAACCTCGAGACGTCTAAAACCTCGAGTTTCCGGGACTATTGCGCGGCGTTTTCGCAACGGAAGGGCGCTTAATATATAATAAAAACATGGCCTTCATACTGAATGGAGATCAGTCGAGAGTATAATTAGGCGCTTCTTGCCCTGAACGGCTCTGTATAAAATTGTCTTTCTGAAGAATTGCGCAAGATTTGCGATCGCTTCGCGGGACTTCCAGCTTTCATCCCGGCGACGTCGCAAAAATCGGAATGATCAATCGCTTGCTTTGCTGGCGCGCTCGGGTCTACCTTCGATTCCCGCCCATCGGGCAATTGCTGCGCCAGGAGGTTATGCGCCGACACCATAGTCATATTCCCTTCATGCCTCCGCGACTATTGTTGGCTTCGCGCCGCCAAAATGGTTAAGCATTTGGGTTGGGTTGGCCTCAGTTCTATCGGGATGAGCTTTTGCATCGAGCCAAGAAAGGCATTTTGGCGCATGATTGAAGAGGCCTCGGGCGTCGGCGCAGGGAACGCCGAACTCCAACTGGTGAATCAGCAAATCGCGGCGGATAACGGCCGGTCGCCTTACGAACGCGGGCGATGCGCGACTTTATGGGCGTCATCAAAGCAAAAGCTGTCTTATGCGGATCTCGTCGCGGTGCATGTCGTGTCCCGCTCCGCTCGATCGCGGATCGGCAGGGCCTCGGCAGTTGCAATCAGCAAACTGGGGAATGGCTGGCTTTACCCCATTATTGCGCTCATGATCTTCGAGCATTTTGGCAATAAGGCCGTTCGCGTCATCATCGCTGCGGGACTCAACGCCGGACTGCTGCACTGCTTATATCCCTACATCAAGCGCCGCATCGGACGGCCTCGGCCGTTCCGCACCGACAACAGCTTGATCTCGTTGTTCGGCGCGTTGGACGAGCATTCGTTTCCGAGCGGGCACGCAATGACCTTGTCCGGCGTGCTTGTGCCGATCGTTCTTGCGTGGCCGGACTCTGCGAGCGCAGCGGCTTCGCTGATGGTCCTCATGGGCTGGGCTCGCATCGCCTCGGGCCACCATTATCCGAGCGATATCTGCGCTGGAGCGGCCTTGGGTTTTGTTCTCGCATATCCTTTGTCGGTCTGGTGCCTTGTCGCCTGATGCGGCTGGGCCGCGCGCCGCGTCGGCCTCGCTTAGGGTAAGCGACGCGAAAAGCAATCAGCGCCGATTTTAGCGCATACGCCGCTGGCGATCTTCGCAACCATATTCGCGGATCGCGGTTAAAGGGCCTCCTAAACAACCAAGGAGGAATCCAATGATCAAGAACATCTTGGCTCTCTCGCTGGCCGCGCCGTTGCTTTTCGGCGGCGTCGCCTTGGCTCAAACCTCGGGCAAAACCTCGGGTCCGGCGGCTGGTGGAAACGCTGAACCAAGCACCGCGACGCAGAAAGATGAGGGCCGCTCGAGCAGCGATATGCAAATGGCTCCCAAAGGGGCAGGCGCTCCAGGCGTTGAAGGAAAAGCGGGTTCACAAAGCGGCGCTATTCCGAAGAATTCCAACACAGCGCCGCAATAGTCGGAGGCCCAGCGCGAGCGGCTTCTTCATTTGAAGCCGTCTCGTTGCAGGCGTAAGATCGCTAGATCGAGCGTTGATAAGAAAGCCGAGCGGTCGCGCGGCGAAAAGGGCTTTGGACCGCGCGTGTTCTCGCCGATCGAGCGTAGCTCATCCATCAAGTTGCGCATCGCGAGCGCAAGGCCGATCGAGGCCTCGGTAAAAGCGCGCCCGTTCGGCGTTATGACGTCCGCGCCGGCTTTCCGGCTTCGACTGGCGAGAGGTATGTCGGCGGTGATCACAACGCTGCCGCGCGCAGCTCTCGCCGCAATCCAATCATCGGCCGCATCTGGAGCCTGCCCGACGACTATGCGTTCTATCCAGCCTTCGCGCGGCGTCGCGATGGGGCTATTGGCGACCACAAAGACTTTTACGGCGCGCCTTTCGGCCACGCGATAGATCTCCGCCTTGACCGGGCAGGCGTCGGCATCGACGTAAATCGCAATTTGCTTACGCGGATCGAGCGCCGCTCCTTCGATTTAAGCGGAGACGGACAGCCTCTATTCCTTTTTGGGTTTTTTCCGCAAGGGTTTATCGGCTATCGATTCCGCATGCGCTCCCCGCGAATGCAGCTTGTGAGGTTTGCCCTCGAATCCTTCAGCGAGCGGCTCGATGCGGATAGGGTCGCCGTCAGGACGTCGCACATTGATGAGAAACTGCTTGGCGGCTGCTTCAGCGACTTCGAATTTCGTCTCGCGCTCAAAGATGCGAATTGCGCCTATATCGTGTTTGGTGATTTTGCCGCGGCGGCAGAGCATCGGCAAAAGCCATTTCGGATCGGCGTTTTTTTTGCTGCCGATATCGAGTTTGAACCACACGCCTTTGGCGTCCCAGGATCGCGGCCCCGACTCGCGCTCTGTCGGCCTTGCGTCGCGAAGCGGGCGCGGCTCGCGCCCCTGTCCCGGATCTTGCACTTCCTCGGGGGCCGGCAGCCGCGCGCGATAGACGCGAACCAGCGCGGCGGCGATGTCCTCGGCGGACCGCTCAACAAGCAGCGATCTCGCCATGACGAGATCATCCTCGCTGTTGTCCTCAGTCAAGAGAGCGTCCTGCAAGAGGCGCTCCTGATCGAGCTTGCGGATTTCATCGGCGGAAGGCGGTCCGCTCCAGATCGGTTGAACGCCAGCCGTCGCAAGCAATTGCTCGGCGCGACGGCGGCGCGCATTAGGGATGAGCAGGACGCTCACGCCTTTGCGGCCTGCGCGGCCGGTGCGCCCGCTGCGGTGTTGCAGGATTTCCGCATCATGCGGGAGGTCGGCGTGAATGACCAGCGTGAGGCCAGGAAGGTCGATGCCGCGGGCCGCGACATCCGTTGCGACGCAGACGCGGGCGCGTCCGTCGCGCAACGCTTGAAGCGCGTGATTGCGTTCGTTCTGGCTAAGCTCGCCCGAGAGCAGAACGGCGGAGAAGCCGCGCTCGAGAAGAATAGCTTGCAGATGGCGAACAGACTCGCGCGTATTGCAGAACACCAGCGCGCTTTGAGCCTCGACAAGCCGCAGCACATTTACGACGACGTGTTCGATCTCGTTCGGGGCGACGCGAATGGCGCGGTATTCGATATCGGCGTGGCCGCTCTCGCCGCCGGCGACCTCAATCCGCACGGCATCGCGTTGATAGCGCTTGGCCAGCGTTGCGATGGCCTTGGGCAAAGTGGCCGAGAACAACAGCGTTCGCCGGTCCTGGGGCGTCGTGTCGAGGATAAATCCGAGATCCTCCCGAAAGCCGAGATCGAGCATCTCGTCGGCCTCGTCGAGAACCACCGCTTTGAGTTTTGAGACGTCGAGGGCGCCGCGCTCGATGTGGTCGCGCAAGCGTCCCGGCGTGCCGATGACGATATGCGCCCCGGCGGCGAGTTCGCGCCGCTCGCGTCTTGGCTCCATGCCGCCGACGCAGGAGACGACGCGCGCGCCCGCATATTGATAAAGCCACGCCAATTCGCGCTGCACCTGGAGCGCTAGCTCGCGCGTCGGCGCGACAATAAGAGCCAAAGGTTCAGCCGCAGGCCCCATCCGCGCGGCGTCGCCAAGCAAAGTGGAGGCGATCGCCAGTCCATAGGCCACGGTCTTGCCGGAGCCCGTTTGGGCGGAGACCAGCAGATCGCGCTCGGCGGCGTTGGCTTCGAGCACCGCCGTCTGGACGGGGGTCGGATCATTGTAGTTTCGCTCAGCGAGCGCGCGCTCCAGAGCGGGAGCCGTCGGAAGAAATGCCAATTCGTAGCTTGCCTTTTATGCAAGAGGTTGTGTCGTCTGCGGCTAAGCGGCGCCGTGCATCGGAGGGGCGGAGAGGCCGATCCGGGCGGAACACAAGAACGTCATACGTTGATTTGGCCGGGAGCGCCATCAGGTCCGTCGCCGCAGCCTGCCTGTGGCGGTCTCTTCTGATGGCCCGAAGAGGGGGCTACGGTCCGGCGGACGAGGTCAGGATCTTCGCCATGAGTTTTGCGACCGACACATTTTCCGCTGCCGCCTGCAAGCTGAGCTTGCGATAGACGTCAGGCGGCAAAGCGACATTTGCAATAATTAACGTCCCCGGCGAGGACGGGTTTATGACCGTCTCGCGCTGCACCAAAGCCGCGAAACGTCTGACCCTGGCCTCTTTCTCCTCGAGGCTGAGCTCGGCGGCGCCGGCCACCAGCGGGCAATAGGCCGCAACCAATGCATCCACCAGATGCGCGTAGGACATTGAAGGATCCACGACCTCTAGTCGATTAATGAGATCGCTGACGAGATTTGCGGTATCGACGATATCGCCGCTAGCCAGGATCCGATTATCGGCCGGAGTCAGCGCGCCGGACAGCGCGCTCTCCGAGACTGGACCACAATCCAGATCCTTCCCTGCGCCCGCCATCGCTGGCATGACGCAGCAGAAGGCCCAAAATAGACCCGCGATCGCGCACGTCTTCATTGTCGCCCCTCGCGCTCCGGCGGTTTGTTGCAGCTCAGCTTGCCGCGGGCGTCGCTCCTGGGGACGCCGCTCCTGGGGACGCCGCTCCTGGGGACGCCGCTCCTGGGGACGGTGCTCCTGGGGACGGTGCTCCTGCAGGCGCGGAAGCCGGAATCTCGTAGGGTCGCCCGGCCAATGCGGCCCGGATCGCTTCTTCTTTTGATTTGTCGAATGAAGTGCGCAAGACGGTCCCGCCGACGCCCTCCAAATCAGCCAATACCTTATCGGTGGTCATTTTCTTGACGAGGATGAAGAGAGCGGCTCCGCCCGGCGGAATGGCTTGCGCGACGTCTTTCATGAATTGGTCGTTGATGCCGAAGTCGGCCAGTGAGCCTCCGAGCGCGCCGGAGGCGGCGCCGATCGCGGCGCCCACCAAGGGCAGTGCGAACAGAATGCCAACAAGAAGGCCCCAAAAGGCTCCCGAAGCAGCTCCAGCGGCGGTGGTGTTGAAAACCTGATTGAGCTTGATCTTGCCGTCTTCATGCTTCACCGCCACGACGGCGTCGCCCATCTCGATCAGATATTCCTTTTGCAATTCAAATAGCTTTTGGCGAACTTCCTCGGCTTTTTGTTCGCTGGGAAATGCAATAACGAGAAGATCATTCATGGTTCATCCTCCAATTGTGGAAATGCCAGTTCACTTGGGCGCCGCCTTAAGGTCAAGTGCGCCCTGATGGCGCGGACCCATCGAGCCGCGTTAGCTTTGTTTTCCATGAACCCGCGCCAGACTAGCGTCAATCCTTTGCATTTCAACACGCATATCGAGATTGGGGCGACAATTTCGCTACGCCCGACGGAAAACCGACAGGGGGACCGCAAAGCCGCGCTCGCGGCCGGCGCAATCGCAGATTTATTCCACTTGCTTAGGCGTCTGCGCGCTTTCAGAGCGGCGCCGCGCGCCTCTCTCTGCTATGAGTGCGCGGCGCGTTCCCGATCTCGGCGCGGTTTTAGGGAGGGGGCCCTCCGTGGATTTTTTCAGGCATTTTACTTTTCTCGTCTGCGCTCCTGCGTTCGATGAGAAGGACCTTGAAGGACTGCGGTTGCAGCAGATCATCTCAGCCATCGAACAGCTTGGGATGCAGGTCGTTCGCGCTCGCCGGATTGAAGACGCCGAAATCGCCGTTCAGACCGACGCGGCGATCGGTTGCATGATCGTCGATTGGGGCAAGAAAGGCGTCGAGGGAAAGACCGCCGCGCTGATCAATCTCATGCGGCGGCGCGGCCTCGAAATGCCGATCGTGATGTTGGCGCGCCGCCGTCAATTCGAGGACATTCCGGTCGAAGTGCTGGATTACATCGATGGCTATGTCTTCCTCGCGGAGGAAACTCCGGAGTTCATCGCGAAGAATCTGGTTAGCCGCCTGAAGCAATACGCGGACACGTTGAAAACGCCCTTCTTCGGCGCGCTCGTCGACTATGCGGAAGAGGGCAATCAACTCTGGACCTGCCCAGGGCACAACGGCGGCATTTTTTACGGCCGCAGCCCAATCGGTCGCATATTTGTCGAGCATTTGGGCGAGGAGATTTTTCGCGACGATCTCGACAATTCGGTGCTCGAACTCGGCGATCTCTTGACGCATGAAGGCCCGGCGCTCCGCGCTCAGAAAGAGGCGGCTGCGATCTTCGGCGCCGAGAAAACCTATTTCGTCTTGAACGGCACCTCGTCTTCCAACAAGATCGTTCTCTCGGCCCTTGTCGCCGAAGGCGATCTCGTGCTGTTTGATCGCAACAATCACAAAGCCGCCCATCACGGCGCGCTATCGCTCAGCGGCGGAATCCCGATCTTTCTGGAAACCGACCGCAATGCCTATGGCCTAATTGGGCCGATCTATCCAGAGGCGCTCGACGAGGCCCGCATCCGCGAAAAAATCCGCCTTCATCCGCTCGTTACGGATTCCGAGGCATGGCGACGCGAACGGCCGTTCCGCGTCGCCGTCATCGAGCAATGCACCTATGATGGGACGATCTATAACGCGCAAGTGATCCTCGAGAAAATCGGCCATCTCTGCGATTATATTCTTTTCGACGAGGCGTGGGCGGGCTTCATGAAGTTCCATCCTCTATTCGCCGATCGTTTCGCCATGGGCCTTCGCGGGCTTGGCCCCAGCTCTCCCGGAATCATGGCGACGCAATCGACGCATAAGCAGCTCGCCAGTTTTTCTCAAGCTTCCCAAATTCACGTCAAGGACCGCCATATTCGCGGTCAGGAACGGCGCGTCGGGCATCGCCGCTTCAATGAAGCTTTTCTTCTCTACGCGTCGACGTCGCCATTCTATCCGCTGTTCGCTTCCCTCGATGTCGGCGCGCAAATGATGAAAGGCCGGTCCGGCGAAGTGCTCTGGGACGACACGATCCGGCTTGGAATCGAATTGCGGAAGAAGTTGCGGGCCGTGCAACGCGAGTTCGAGGAGAAAGAACAAGATCCCGCGCGCCGCTGGTTTTTTGAAGCCTTCGCGCCCGATCGTGTCACCCTGCCGGCGACGGCACTCGAGGGGCCGCGCGATGTCGCCTGGGAGGAGGTTTCAACCGATGAGCTCGCCGCCAATGCGCGCTACTGGGAGCTCAGTCCAGGCGCGCAATGGCATGGATTTGGCCATGTCGCGCCAGGATTCGCGATTACCGATCCAAATAAGCTGACCTTGCTCACGCCGGGTTTTGACCGTCGTACCGGCGCTTATGCCGCGCATGGAATTCCGGCGCCGGTCGTTGCGCAATATTTGCGCGAGAACCGCATCGTTCCGGAGAAAAACGATCTCAACTCGCTGCTGTTCCTGCTGACCCCCGGCGTCGAATCGAGCAAGGCCTGGACCTTGCTCAGCGCGCTGGTCGCCTTCAAAAAGCTGCACGACGACAATGCGCGTCTCGTTGATGTGATCCCCGAATTCGTGCGCGCGCGGCCAGGCCGTTACGCCGGTCTGCGTCTGCGCGACCTTTGCGGCGAAATGCACGCGTTTTATCAAAGCTGCGGGGTGAGCAAGTTGCAGAAGGCGCAATTCGCGCCGGACCATCTGCCGGAAATGGCGATGCCGCCGCAGGAAGCGGTGCGTCAAATGGTGCGGAACAAGGTCGATTATCTGCCGCTCGACATGATCGCCGGGCGCATTGCGACGACGCTTTTCGTCGTCTATCCGCCGGGCATAGCGACGATCGTTCCTGGCGAGCGGCTCGGCCCGCGCGCTGCGCCGATGCTCGAATATCTCAAAATGTTCGAGAGCAGCGCTAATCTTTTTCCCGGATTCGAGGCAGAGATCCAGGGGCTCTACCGCGAGATTGGAGCTGACGGGGTGGTCCGGTTCTATACCTATGTCGTCCGCGAATAGGCGTGTTCGGAAGCCGGCCGATCAATGGGCCTTGTGCGGGCCGGCGTCGCCGTGATTGAGGGTGATTTCCTTTGGAAGAGAGGCGTTGCCGGGACCAAGCGGGCGTTGCATCAGGACCGTGTCGGCCCAATGGCCAAACTTGAAGCCGACAGACCGCAACATGCCGGCGCGCTCAAAACCGAACGCCCCATGAAGCTCCAGCGATCGCTCATTGGCGGAATCGATGTAGCAGATCATCTGGCGATATCCGGCGTCTCCGCAGGCGGCGATCAGCGCGGGAAGCAGCAGCCGTCCGACGCCGGTGCGCAGATGATCCTTATGCACGTAAATCGAATGTTTGACCGCATAGCGGTAGGCGGGACGCTTAAGAAAAGGGACGGCGTAGGCATAGCCGACGACGTCGCCATCAAGATCCGCGACGAGGTGCGGAAGGCGGCGCTTAAGCATCGCTTTGCGTCGTCGCTTGATGTCGTCTGGATGCAAAGGCTCCGCTTGAAAATCGCCGAGGCCGTTTTGGACATGATAGGCATAGATGCCGATCATGGAGGGTACGTCTTGTTCGTTGGAGGGGCGCACGGTGATAGGGGGCGGTTGATCGAGCATGTATCGGTTCTGACCTCAGATTTCGGCGCGCCGCGGAGCGCGGACGCACCCTATCGATCATCCGTATGTGAAAATTTAATGACGTCTGTGCGACCTCTGTCAAGCTCTGGTTAAGGATGCGCTCATGCCGGAAATGTGGTGGCGCGTTGGCTCCATCTATCAAATCTATCCGCGATCCTTTCAGGATTCGAACGGCGACGGAATCGGCGATCTGGAAGGCATCCGGAGGCGGCTCGACTACCTTGTATGGCTTGGCGTCGACGCGATCTGGATCTCCCCTTTTTACCCTTCGCCGATGCATGATTTTGGCTATGACGTCGCCGATTATTGCGGGGTCGATCCGATCTTTGGTTCGCTCGAAGATTTCGATCGCCTGATCGCCGACGCCCACGCGCGCGGATTGAAGGTGATTCTCGACTTCGTGCCGAACCATACCTCGATCGAGCACCCCTGGTTCAAGGAGAGCCGGGACCCTCGCACGCGCAAACGCGATTGGTACATCTGGCGCGACGGAGCGCTGGGCGGGCGGCCCCCGAACAACTGGATCGGCAATTTCGGCGGTCCGGCGTGGACCTTTGATGAGCTAGGCGGTCAGTATTATTATCACGCCTTTCTGCCTGAGCAGCCGGATCTGAACTGGCGCAACCCCGAAGTGCGGGAGGCAATGCACGAGGCATTGCGCTTCTGGCTGCGGCGCGGAGCAGATGGTTTTCGCGTCGATGTAATCTGGCATCTCATCAAAGACAAAGATTTCCGCGACAATCCGCCGAATCCGGCGTGGACGCCGAAAGATCCAGACATTGAGCGTTTGCTGCAGCTTCATTCAGCCGACCAAGCCGAGGTGCATGGCGTGTTCGCCGGCTTGCGCCGCGTCGTCGATGAATTTGAGGATCGCGTATTGATCGGCGAGATCTATCTCCCGATTGAGCGACTCGTCGCCTATTACGGAGAGAATCTGTCCGGCGCGCATCTGCCTTTCAATTTCCAGCTATTGCAGACGCCTTGGGGAGCGAGTGCAATCGCCAAGTCGATCAAGGATTATGAGGCGGCTTTGCCCGATGGCGGTTGGCCGAATTGGGTTTTAAGCAATCATGATCGGCGGCGCATCGCCGCGCGGGTCGGGCCGGCGCAAGCCCGCGTCGCCGCCATGCTGCTTTTGACGTTGCGCGGGTCGCCAACGCTCTATTACGGCGACAAGCTAGGCGTCGGCGATGTCGAAATTCCTCCGGGCGGCATACGCGATCCCTGGGCGCTGCGCGAACCGGGCCTCGGCGTCGGGCGTGACCCCGCGCGCACGCCGATGCAATGGGACGCCAGCATTCATGCCGGTTTCTCGACGCATGAGCCGTGGTTGCCGCTAACGCATGATGTTAAGACCCGCAATGTCGCGGAGCAGGGCGCCGACCAGACGTCGATCCTCTCTCTTGTGCGCGCCCTGTTGCACTATCGGCGCCGCCGCGCATCTCTAACGCTCGGAGCTTGGCGCCTGATTGATTGCGACGGCGATCTGCTCGCCTATGAGCGTTGCAGCGGCGAGGAGCAAACGATCGTCGTGCTGAATTTCGGAGCCAGTCCCCAGCTATGGCCGGTTCCCGCACTGACCGCGATCCGGATAGCGATCTCGACGCAATGCGATCGACATGACGAAGCGGTCGAGTCAATTTTGCGATTGCGGGCGAACGAGGGCGTTGTGCTCGCGCTGACCCGGTGACATGGGAGCCGAGCAATAGACGACGGTCGATTTCGCCGCGGATCCCTTCGCAGATGTTTTGCAGCACAAGCTGGGCTGCGCTAAAGCGGCCTCGCGGAGCGGCAGGGAGCGTTTCGTCGCCGGTTGGTGAGCGGCTGCGCCTTTACCTCGGCGGCGATTAGGAGGCTTGCCGTCGGCGGCCAGCCGCCGTAACCCTTTTAAATGAACTTGACCGTCACCATCTGCGCGCTCACTTACTTTGCCGTCGCGCTCGGCAAAGTGCCGGGGTTTCGGGTCGATCGAACCGGCGCCGCACTGCTTGGCGCCATTGCGCTGATCGTCACCGAGCGCATCGGCATCGAGGTTGCCTGGGCGGCGGTGAGCGTCAGAACGGTCGCGCTGCTATTTGGCTTGATGATTGTCTCCTCGGCCTTCATCGTCTCAGGCTTTTACTCCGTCACCGCTGCGACGATCGCCAGCCTCAAGATCGGACCAAAGGCGCTGCTCGCCGTTTTCCTCGGCGCCTCGGCTCTGTTATCGGCTTTCCTGACCAATGACGTTGTGGTCCTGGCGATGACGCCGCTGCTCGTCTCAGTCACTGTGGCGCGCGGGCTCAACCCCACGCCGTTTCTCCTCGGCTTCTGCTTCGCTTCAAATATCGGACCAGCCGCAACACCGATCGGCAGCCCGCAAAATATAATTCTGGCCGAAGGGTTTGACCTGAGTTTCGTCGCATTCGTTAAGGCGACGCTTGTTCCGGCGCTTCTTTCATTGCCAGTCACCTGGGCGCTGATCGCCCTGTTCTATCGCGGCCGATGGTTCTCGGCAGGCGCCGCCGCGATGCCGACTCCGACTCCGACTCCGGCGCCGCTCGATCGCCGCGAGACGACGAAAGCGGCGGTGGTTGCGATCGGGGTCGTTCTCGCCTTTGCGTTAACCGACTGGCCGCGTTCCCTGGTCGCGTTGGCGGCTGGGGGTCTGCTTCTGATGAATCGCAAGATTTCTTCGGGCGACGTGCTGAAGCATGTCGACGGCGATTTGATTCTGCTTCTGATGGGACTCTTCATCGTCAATGCGGCGCTCGCGGCGACAGGACTGCCCTCGGAGCTTCTTGCGTATCTTCGCCATCATGGCCTCGATCTCCAGCATCCGCTCACGCTTTTTTTCGTAAGCTCGGCGCTTAGCAACGTCGTCGGCAACAGCGCCGCCGTGTTGCTATTGACGCCCTATGCTTCAGGCGGCGCGCAGCAGCCGGACGTCACCGCCGCCGCTATGGCCTTAGGCACCGGATTTGCGAGCAATATGATTATCTTCGGGAGCCTCGCGGGGATCATCGTCGTCGAACAGGCGCGGAAGCGAGGCGTTGATATTTCATTCGGCGAATTCGCCCGCATCGGTCTTCCAGTGGCCTGCGCCACTTTGGCTCTTGCCGCTGGTTGGATCGTCTGGATGTCGGCGCATTAAGTCTTCATGCTTGGTGAGTCTTCAGACTTGGGGCGTCGCGCCGCATCGTCTCTTCACTTTTCGGATTTCTTGCCGTCCTTTGACGCCGCGTCTTTCGCGATCTGATGGTATTTGCGCCTAATCTCGTCCAAATCGACGGAGGGCTTAGGAAAACGCATGCCAAGATCTTCCATCGCATCGGCGACGATCTGCGAGACGGCCAGATCGCGAAACCATTTATGGTTCGCCGGCAGGACGTACCAGGGCGCAAGCTTTGTGCTTGTCGCGCCGAGCCCCTCCTCAAAAGCGTCGACGTAATTGTCCCAGAACGGCTGCTCCGAATAGTCGGATTCGCTGATCTTCCAATTGCGCTCGGGATCGCTCAATCGCTTCTCGAAACGGGCAAGCTGCTCATCCTTGCTGATATGAAGGAAGAACTTCAAAATCACCGCTCCATTGTCGATGAGCAAGGTCTCGAAATTGCGAATATTTGCGCAGCGCTGGGCGAAGGTCTCTTTATCGATGGTTTTATGGGCCCAAGGCACGAACAGATCTTCGTAATGAGAACGGTTGAAGATCGCCGCCCAGCCGTTCGCGGGGGCGTGCGGATGCACTCGCCAGAGGAAGTCATGCGCGAGCTCTTCAGGCGTTGGCTCTTTGAAGCTGGTGACGATGACGCCTTGTGGGTTGAAGGCGGCGAAGACGCGGCCGACGACGCCATCCTTTCCCGCCGCGTCGCTGCCTTGCAAGATGATGAGCAAGGAATGCCTCTTCTCGGCATACATCAGCGACTGCAGATGGGCGAGTTTCCGGCGATATTCCTCAGTGGCTTCGGCCGCCTCCTGCTTCGAGCCGCACCCCGCAGCATAGGCCGGATCGCGGTCCTTCAGCTTTAGCTTGGTTGCAGCATCGACATAGAATGTCTTGCGATAATCCATATTTCCGCCTCCGATTTCGCGGGAAAAATCCGTCAATTCGAGTTAGCATGACTAAGGCGGCGTCTGCACAGCTATCTTGATGGCGAGGCATTTATCGAGGGGGCGAAGCGTGCGGAGCTAGTCAGGCGTTCCTCGCGCAGAATGAAACTACGCGCATCGGGGTTCGATCTTGCTTCCGCAAGCCGCCATTTTGACAAGCGCGGCGGCGCTGCATCCCGTTCTCGCCTTCGGCGCATCGCAGAATCGTTCTTAGGCGGGGGAAAAAATGAAGGTCGGCGAGATAACCGAAACGGCACCGCAGGATGACGAGAAACTTCTCGCTCGAATTGCGCTTCGCTTCGCTGCCTGGTCGCAACGTTGGTTTCCGGACGCATTCGTCTTTGCGGCAATCGCCGTCGTGGTCGTCGCTACGGCGGCGATGCTGAACGGGGCGTCTTTTCAACTCGTCGCAAAATCTTTTGGCGACGGCTTCTGGAGCCTCATTCCATTCACCCTGCAGCAGGTGATGGTAGTCGTAAGCGGCTACATCATAGCAAGTTCGCTGCCGATGGCGCGCCTGATCGATAAGATTGCCGCGCTGCCGTCCGGCGGACGCAGCGCGATAGCCTTCATCGCCGTCATGACCATGTTTTTGTCACTCATCAATTGGGCGCTCAGCCTGATCTTTGGCGGTCTGCTCGCGCGCGCAACCGCACAGCGGACAGAGCTCAAGATGGATTATCGCGCCGCGGGAGCCGCCGCCTATCTCGGCCTGGGCTGCACCTGGGCCTTGGGCCTTAGCTCTTCGGCCGCGCAATTGCAGGCGAACGCCAGCGCGATGCCAAAGCCGCTTCTTCAAATTACAGGCGTAATCCCCTTCACGCAGACCATCTTTCTTTGGCAATCAGGGATTATGCTCGCAGTTTTGATGATTGTTTCGACGGCGATCGCATTCTGGTCAGCCCCGTCGGAATCGCACGCGATGACCGCCGCGATGATGGGAGTCGACGTCAAGACCAAGCTGGAGCCGCTTCCGCCGCGCGAGCGCCCCGGCGAATGGCTGGAATATAGTCCGATCCTAACCCTTCTGCTGTTCGCTCTCGGAGCCGGCTGGCTAGTGGAGGAATTTGCCGGCAAAGATCCGATTTTGGCGATTTCCAACCTCAACACCTATAACTTCGCGCTATTGATGTTTGGCCTGTTGCTGCATTGGCGTCCGAGAAGCTTCCTCAACGCGGCGGCGAAGGCGGCGCCCGCAACGGTTGGGATATTGATGCAGTTTCCCCTCTACGGCGGCGTTGCGGCGATCCTGACGGGCGCTGTCGGATTTGCGGGAAATTCGCTCGCGCTGCGGCTCGCGGAATTTTTCGCCAGCGTCAATACCAAGGAAAGCTTTCCGGTCGTCATGGGGCTCTATTCCGCGGCGCTAGGCTTCTTTATTCCGTCCGGCGGCGGCAAATGGGTGCTGGAGGCGCCATATGTCATGCAGACGGCAAAGGAGCTGAAAGTTCATCTTGGCTGGGCTGTTCAGGTCTACAATTCCGCTGAGGCGCTGCCCAATCTGATCAATCCCTTTTTCATGCTGCCGCTGCTTGGCGTGCTGGGGATCAAAGCCAGAGAAATCGTCGGCTTCACGGCTTTGCAATTGGCGTTTCACCTGCCGATCGTGCTTTTTATGCTCTGGGCGTTCGCCGGCACGCTCACCTACGCGCCGCCGGTCATTCCGCAGTGAGGCGGCGACAGGTTCTGGCGTGCGATCCTTTACGGGTGGAGGGGTCTCGCGTTAACTGCGGAAAAACGTGCGGCGTTTCAGAGCATCGGGGAGATTCGCTTTGGGAATTGGCTGGATCGATGATCTTGAGAAGCGCGAGCCAAGCGTTGCCCCAGGCGTATGCTCATGAGCGGTCGGGAATTATTGACCAGGCGCCGTCTGGCGCTCGGCGGTTTTTGCCTCTGCTGTTTGCCGGCGTTTCCGATGCGGGCGTTTGCTGCGGATGGCCCGTTTGCGACGGAAGAAGTCGCCGAAGGCATCCACATACGCCGCGGCTTCGATCAAGATGCGACCGCGTCAAATGAAGACGCAATAGCAAATATCGGCTTCATCATTGGCCGCGATGGCGTCCTTGTCACCGACCCGGGCGGAAGCCTGACCGATGGCGAAAATTTGAGAGCCACGATCCGGCAAAAGACGCAAGCGCCCATCAAATATGTGGTGATGACCCATATTCATCCCGATCACATTTTCGGCGCAGGCGCGTTTCTGCAGGACGCCCCGATTTTTGTCGGGCATCGCCGTCTCAAGGAAGCAATGTTGCAGCGCGGCGAATTTTACCGCGGCGTCCTCGCTGACCTAATGGGAGCGGAGCGAGCCGGAGCCTTGGTGCAGCCCACAATGGAGGTGCGCGATGCGGTCGAGATCTATCTTGGCGATCGCGTCATAAGCGCCCATGCTCATGGCGCGGCCCATACCACCAACGATTTAAGCTTGTTCGATAAAAAGACTGGCACGCTGTTGCCGGCGGACTTGGTTTTTGTCAAGCGCGCGCCCTCGCTGGATGGTTCATTGCAGGGTTGGTTGAAGGAACTGGCGCGCCTGAAACAGATTGACGCGTCGCGCGCCGTGCCGGGCCACGGGCCGGTTTCAGTCGCTTGGCCGGCCGGCGCCGACGACATCGATCGCTATTTGACCGCATTGTTGCAAGAAACCCGGCGGGCCGTCGCAGATGGCGTCGATATTGAAGCCGCCGCCAAAACCGTCGGCCAATCCGAAGCTGGCAATTGGACGCTTTTCGATGATTATAACAGCCGCAATGTCATTGAGGCCTATAAAGAGCTGGAATGGCAATGATGCGCGGGACGTCCTGGGAGGAAGGTTCATGAATCACTGGCTGCGACTGACTCTGATCGGCGCGCTGTTCCTGCCCCTCGCGGCTCGCGCGGATGACGACGCGGCGGCGCGCGCCTCCCGCTGGGAGGGTTTGCGGCATGACCTCTTCGGCGATAGGCAGGTGCGCGATGGCGCCGACAAGATCATATTGGACGCTCCCAATCGCGCCGAAGATGCAGCGCTGGTGCCGGTGACGATCACGGTCGCCAACCCCAAAGATGTGCGCGGCGTCTATCTGGTGATCGACGATAATCCGGCCCCTATGGCGGCCCACGTCAAGTTTGGACCAGCGGGCGACCCGCAGATGCTGAAGCTTCGGGTTCGGGTCAATCAATACACAATCATGCACGCGATCGAAGAAACCAACGACGGCGATCTTTACGAAACCGCTCGGTTTGTGAAAGCGTCGGGCGGCTGCTCGGCTCCGGCCGGAGCCTATGACGAGCAGGCTCTGAGCGACGTCGGACAAATGAAGTTTCGCATAGCGAAGACGCTTAACCAAGACGCCTCCGTCGAGGCGCAACTGCTGATTCGCCATCCAAATTTCAACGGCATGCAAATGGATCTGACGACGCGAGGCTATACGCCGGCGCGCTTTTTGAAGACCATAACGGCCACCTATAATGGCGAGAAGGTATGGGACATCGACAGCGATATTTCCTTATCGACCGATCCGGCGATTACATTCCTTGTGAAGCCGCAAAAGAAAGGGACGTTGGCGGTCACGGCGAAAGACAGCGATGATGTCGTCTTTGAGCAGAGTTTCGATCTCAACCAACCGGGAAGCTGAGATGCGATTTCCGCATGTTTTGATGCTGGCCGCGCTGATCGGCGTGAGCGGCGCGGCATTGGCGCAGACGCCGGAGCCGCAGGGTTTTTGGACCGGGGCCATGCATGGCGCAACGCCGGCGGCTCTCACCGGCGGCCGCGTCGTCCACACCACTGAATTGATCGGTATTTTGAAGGGCGGGGGCGTCGCCTTGGTCGATGTTTCGGAGGCTCCGAGCCGGCCCGCCAATCTTGCGCCTGATGCGGTATGGACGCCAGCGCCACATCGAAACATCGCGGGCAGCGTCTGGATTCCGGGCGCCGGAGCCGGAGAGCTTGCCGATGGCCTGAGCGCCTTCTTTCTCGGGCGCCTAGCCAGGTTGGCGGGCGATGATGCGGCGCATCCGATCGTATTTTATTGCCACCCGAACTGCTGGGGAAGCTGGAACGCGGCCAAGCGCGCGATCAAGTTCGGCTATCAAAATGTCTATTGGTATCCAGACGGGATCGAAGGATGGCAGGACGCAGAACAGCCGCTTGCGCCCGCAAAGCCCGAGGGCGTCGAAAACGCGGGCGGCTGACAAGCAAAAAGGCAAAAGCGTTCTGGGCCGATTTGAGGATTGAGACAGGCCAATTTTCGGCCGCCTTGCCTGGATTTCGATCTCTCTATAGCATTAGATCTCTCTATAGCATTAAAAGAGCTTGTCAGGCGGAGCGGATATTCCGTCTACGGGTCTTGCCGACGCACAGCGCTCAATCGGGACATCCCCGGTTAGCCGGAGCGCATCTTTCCGCCAAGCATGAGTTGCATCAATGTCTGAACCGATGACGCCAAAGGCTGAGGCGTCGAGTGGCCGCCAATTGCTGCCGGAGCGGCTCGTCTCCGGCTATGAGGCCTTTCTTGAGGGCAGGTTTGCGCGAGAGCATGATCGCTTCCAACATTTGGCCAAGGCCGGGCAGAACCCTCGCATTTTGCTGATTGGATGCTGCGATTCCCGGGTGTCGCCGGAAGTGATTTTCGACGCCGGCCCGGGCGAGATTTTTGTCGTCCGCAACGTCGCCAATCTGGTTCCGCCCTATGCGCCAAATGATGATCTGCACGGCACTTCGGCGGCTCTCGAATATGCTGTGTTGGGATTGCGCGTTGAGCACATCGTGCTCCTCGGGCATGCGCGCTGCGGCGGCGTTCGCGCCTACGCGGAGAGCGATTTGGACCCTTACCAGAAGCCGCTCTCGGCTGGCGATTTCATCGGCAAGTGGATCAGCTTGATCGCGCCGGCGGCAGCCAAAGTCGGCCCGGCGACGCTGCCTCTCGATGAATATTCCGAACGTCTGGCGCTGGCTTCAATCATTCAAGGTCTCGCAAATCTGCGCACCTTTCCTTCTATCGCCACGCTCGAGAAGCGCGGCATGCTGCATCTGCACGGCGCCTATTTCGGCATTCTGGAAGGAAAGCTTCTGGCGCTCGACGAGGCTACCGGCCGCTTCGCGCCCGTTTCCGAAAACGTTCACGCTGCAGCTATAGCTGCCCCGCGGTTCTGACGCCGGAAACGGAATCTGTGAAAAAAGCGCCGGTCGGACCTCTTTAATCCCCAGAATCCTCGCCGGATTAATCGACCTCGCGAACCCAGAGCGGTTCGCGGCGAAAAAAGGGAAAAAGCGCTGTTGCGCAGGTCCCCGAAGAGGGCCATTCTCATGATAGGTCGTTGCGCCTCGAAAGCGCCAAAATCAAAGAGACCAAAAAGTTGAATAGGAGGAAAAAATGACAATTGCTCGCATTCTGGCGACCAAAGGGCGTCACGTGAGCACCACCCAGGCGCATCGGACATTGAGCGAAGCTCTGGCGCTCCTGGCGGCTCACAACATAGGCGCGCTCGTGGTGAGCGATTCCCAAGGCGCCGTCCTCGGCATTCTGTCCGAACGCGATATCGTTCGGGCCCTCGGCAAGGCTGGCGCCAGCGCGTTGGACGATGTTGTTTCAAAGCATATGACCGCAAAGGTCACGACCACCACCGAAGGCGAATGCGTCAGCGCGGCAATGGAGAAAATGACCAATCAGCGCTTCCGCCACTTGCCGGTGGTCAGCGAAGGGCGGCTTGTCGGCTTGGTATCGATCGGCGATTTGGTTAAGTATCGGCTCGCCGAGATGGAGCAGCAGCATCAGGCGATGCGGGAATATATTGCGACGGCTTGAGCTGGTTGGAGCCTGCGGATAAGATCGTTGCGTCGGCGTATAAAGGGACTCGAGGCATGATCGCTCCCACAGCGGCGATCATGCTTTAGCGGGCGTCTTCGCTTGTTGGGGTTAAGGCGATCAACTCGCCGATTTCGGACATCATGCGGCGGGTCGCCTCGCGTCCGATCTCGATGAGTTCGTCGGCGCGATGAAAATCGAAAATGCCAACTCTGCTGACGCGCGCGTTGATGATCAGGTCAGGCGGGTCGCCCGCAAGGCGAGAGCGCGAAATCCGGCCCTGAGCGATATTAAATGCGTCCATCATGGCGCTCCCGATGCCTGGAGCGCCGTCTTCGCGTTTTCCAAAATGCCGGCGCTGATCGCTTATGCCGCCAAAAAATCTTCCTTTGCGCCGTGAATTCGGCTCTGCGGTCCCGGAGCTGAGGGCCTCGAGCGTAGGCTCGAGCGAGAGACGATCATTGATGACCGTGCCGCGAAACGCGGCATCGCCGATCAGATTGACCGCGAGGACGATTTCGGCTCCGAGCGCGCGGCAGACGGTGACCGGCACGGGGTTGACGAGCGCGCCGTCGAATAGCCAACGTCCATTGATGCGCACCGGCTCAAAAATTCCGGGCAGGGCGTAAGAGGCGCAAATAGCTTGCACGGCATCGCCCCTTGTCAGCCAGATCTCATGGCCGGTGCCAACTTCCGTCGCGACAGCGCCAAAGCCCTTGCTGAACTCTTCAAGCCGCTGGCCGCCGAGCGCTTGAGCGAGCCGGCGCTTCAATCGTCCGCCGCTCAAAATGCCAACGCCCGAAAAAGATACATCCATCAAGCTGAACACGCTTTTTTTAGTGAGGCCTCGCGCAAACATTTCAATGGCCTCGAACTGATCGGCGGCATAGCAGCCGCCCACCACCGCCCCGATTGAAGTGCCGGCGACAACCTCCGGATGGATGCCGTTCGCGCCAAGCTCAAGCAAGACGCCAATATGGGACCAGCCTCGCGCCGCGCCCGCGCCAAGCGCGATGCCGATTTTTGGTTGCGAGCGAGGTCGGGCCGACGCCTGAGCGGGCGCGGCTTGAGCTTCGCGGCCGTCAACCTGGGCATTCGCCTGATTTCTCGAAGCCGGGGGCGTTTTGTCCAAGTCCTTGGTCCTCGCGAGTGCAGCGCGAATAAGCGTATCAGGTGCGGCGAACAGTGAATGTGGAGCTTTGAACATAAATACTCCGGTTATCGCCAATTATCCCTCTTTCAGAGTTGACAATTGTTGAAAGGAGCTGGGGTTCAAGGAAAACATGATCCGGCCAAGAAGGCGAGCGTAGCCAGGAAATTATAAGGTTTCGCTCTGAACGCAGATCGCGCCATCTGCGATCATCTCGCTTGTCAAAGCGAGCTCTAAATGATGTCCCGAAAAGGCGCAGAGACGGAGGCGCCAGCAGGCGTAAGCGCCGCAATGAGCAATATGATCACAACCAATATGATCACAACGATGAGTAAAAGCGCGTAGGCGAGATAGACCTTTTTCAACGAGCTTCTCCCTTCATCATTTCTTATTGATCATGCGCTCCCTTTGCCTGAATCTTTGTTATTTTTTAGAAATTCGCAACTTTTTGGCATCATGCGCTAGCCGAAGACAAGCGCGACTCCGCCTCCGATCGACGTGATTTTCCGGTAGAAGCAGGACCGCCGACCAGTGTGACAAGCGCCGCCGTCGCCTTGAGCGGCCACCATCAACAGCAGAGCATCCTGATCGCAATCGGTCCTGATCTCCGTCACTTTCTGAACTTGCCCGGACGTGTCGCCTTTGCGCCACAGGCTTTGTCGCGAGCGCGACCAATAATGCGCCTCGCCGGTCTCAATCGTTAGACGCAAGGCCTCGGCGTTCATATAAGCGACCATGAGGATCTGGCGATCGTCCGCCGCTTGCGTGACGCAGACGATCAATCCATCTGCATCGAAGCGCGGCGTAAAGGCGGCTCCCTCTTCCAGCTGATGTTTCAGGCTGTGTCCCGCAAGGACGCCGGGCGCATCGGATGCTGCGGTCTTCATGGCGGGATTTATCCTCCCATCGTCTTTGCGCCGGAATATCGACGCTGCGGATGAGGCCAAAACGCCGGTTTGCTTAAAGGCTCACCTGCTGCCGCGCAGCATAGTCAGAAAGCGCACTTGCTCCGCAGGGTCGTCACGAAATACGCCGGTGAATTGCGTCGTGATCGTCTGCGCGCCCTGTTTGCGCACGCCGCGCATCGACATGCACATATGCGTGGCTTCGATCATCACGGCGCAACCGCGCGGACGGAGATGGAGGTCGATTGCACCGATGATTTGAGCCGTCAGCGCCTCCTGGGTCTGCAAGCGCTTGGAAAAAACATCGACTAATCGGGCTAGCTTAGAGAGTCCCACCACGCCGTCCTCGGATGGGTAATAAGCAATATGGGCGACCCCGTAAAAGGGCACGACATGATGCTCGCAATGCGAGAAAAACGGGATATCGCGCACAAGAATAATGTCATCGTAGCCTTGCACATCTTCGAAGACGCGCGCCAAGACCGAGGTGGCGTCCTCCCGATAGCCCGAAAACAATTCCTCATAAGCCTTGACGAGGCGCTTTGGAGTATCGCGCAGGCCCTCGCGCGATGGGTCGTCCCCCGTCCATCGCAACAGCACGCGCACGGCTGCCTCCGCTTCCTCGCGCGTTGGCCGGGAGAGCGGAGAGGCTTCGGGTTGTGGCTGCTGACGTTCGACTAAGGACTTAACCACGGCATCCATGTGGCGCCTCCAAAAGTTTGAATGATCGTCCCTGGCTTGTTTCCGCGAGCAAACGCGCCGGACGGACGTTTGCCCGGAGAGGATTGCTTGGAAATGCGTTAGATCTCGTCGCCAAACCCTGCCTTCCTATATAGGATGTCTTGAGCGGGCCGTCACCCGCAGCTTTATCCTGGGCTGAGCGATGCTGACAGACGTATATAATCGTCAAATCCTCGATTTAGCGGGGAATATTCCGCGCCAGGGGCGTCTTTCCGCGCCGAGCGCTACAGCGAAAGCCCATTCGAAGCTTTGCGGTTCAACTGTTATTGTCGATCTTTTGATGGATAACGGAAAAGTGGTTGATTTCGCGCATGATGTGAACGCCTGCGCTCTTGGTCAGGCGGCCGCCTCGATCATGGCGCGACACGTAATTGGTTCAACCGCTCCAGAATTACGCGCGTTGCGCGATCAAGTACGCGCCATGCTCAAGGAAAACGGCGCTCCTCCGGCGGGTAAATGGGCGGAGATCGCCGTGCTGGAGCCGGTCCGCGACTTCAAGTCGCGGCACGCCTCTACCTTGCTCACTTTTGAGGCGACGCTCGATTGCGTCAACCAGATTGAGGCCGCGACGCGAGAGGCGGCGGAATGACCCCGGACCGCCCAAGATCGGCTAGATCAGGCTGGCTTGATCCAGTCCGACCTAGAAAGAAAAGGGCGGAGTGAAGTTGAAGGAATAAGAGACGACGACCCCGGCGGTGAATTCGTTGAGCGAACCCAGATTGTTTGGGATAGGGCTCGCCGCGGCGCTGCTGACGAGGCGATTATAACCGCCAAAGGCAGTCGCGCTCCAGGTTGGGTTGAAGTCGTATTTGACGGATCCCAGAAAGCCGACCGACGTCAAGCCGCCGTTCGCTTGGAAAGGCGTCACCCGTCCATTGGCGAAGGCTTGCGCTGGGGTGACCGAGAAATAAGCGTTCATATATTGAGTGTCGCCGAAGGCGAGCCGCGGCCCAAACGCCAAGGTGAATGCGTTGATCCTCTCGATCGCGTCCAGCTCGATGTTGGCGTCGAGGCCGTTATTGCCATTAACGCCCTGGCGCACTTCGCCGCGGGCTCGGAGATGCTCATTCGCCCAAAGCTCGACGAAGCCGCCGAGCTCAATCGTCCAGCCCACATTTGGCAGGCCGAAGAAGGCGCCATTGCCGTTGCTCAATCCCCGCTCTGGTATGACGCGTCCGACGGGGCCAGCCTTGATCCACCCAAAGTCGAGAAGGGCGATGCCGAAGCCATCGTCGGGAGAACTGAACGGAAGCGGTTCGCCCGGGCGGCGGTAGGCGAAGTTACCCGTCGGCCAGACGCTGACGGCCTTCGCCCCCGGGAACGCGGTCTGCACTTCGGGACCGACGCCAACGGTGAGGGTCCAGCCCGATTCCGGCGGCGCCGGCTGGGTTGGCGGCGCGAGGTCTGCTGCGAACGCCATGGACGTCGCTGTGGAGAAGAGGCCGGCGAGAGCCAAGCATTTCACAATGGACACGGGCGCACCTGGATCTTGAGTCGGAGGATTGAGAGGGTAGTATGAGGCCCGGTCGGTATTGCTACCAGTGTATTTCTGCAACACTCGCTGATCTTCGCACATCGCGACTGCTGAGCTGAGATGAAAAGGCATTTTTACATCGTCCGACTGGCGGCGCGTGGCGCCATACGGATTTATCAACTCACATTCTCATCGCTTGTCGGTTCGCAGTGCCGTCATTTGCCGACCTGCTCGTCTTATATGGACGAGGCGATCGTGCGGCATGGGCTTTGGGCAGGGGGATTCATGGGCCTCGCCCGGCTCTGCCGCTGCCATCCTTACGGCACGGCCGGATTCGATCCAGTGCCGCCGAATCTGCCTGCGGGCTCACATTGGCTGCGACCGTGGAGCTACGGCCGTTGGCGCGGACCGCTCTTGGACCCGACTAGCTCGGATTGCGCCGAGAAGATCACGAGTCTGCCGCCTCATTCGGCCGACTGAATTCAACATAAGGGATCAACCCGCCAGCCGCATATGCGCCAGGGTCAGCGCTACGGCGCAGGCGTTGGAGACATTCAGGCTTTTGATGGCGCCCGGCATATCGAGCCGCGCTACGCAATCGCAGTTCTCCCGCGTGAGGCGCCGCATGCCTTTGCCTTCGCCGCCGAGGACGAGCGCGACCGGGCGGGTCAAAGCCGTATCCGCCAGCGTTGACTCGCCTTCCGAGTCGAGCCCGACGCGCAAATAGCCCATGTCGCCCAGTTTTTCGAGCGCTCTGGCGAGGTTGACCACGTTGATGATGGCGACATGCTCGAGTCCGCCGGACGCCGCCTTCGCCAGAACGCCGGTCAATTCCGGCGAGTGGCGTTCGGTCATTACCAAGGCGTCGACGCCGAAAGCGGCGGCCGTCCGCAGGATCGCTCCAACATTATGCGGATCGGTGATCTGATCGAGGACGAGAACGACGCCGCTGCGCGATGTAATTTCGGAAATATCGATCGGCTCGAGAGGTCGGGCTTCGAGCATGACGCCCTGGTGGACTGCGTTGGGCCCGAGACGGCGCGAAAGATCCTCGGCCCCGACGATATGAGGGGTGAGACCGGCGCCCTCAAACTCCGCGCCGAGCCGCTCCGCCGCGGCTTTCGTCGCAAAAACATCGAGAAGCTGTCGGCGCTTGGCGCGCAACGCCTCGCGAACGGCATGAAAGCCAAACAGCGCGACGAGTTCGCCCGAAGGCTTCCGGAAGCCCGGCGCCGCATCTGGCGCGGCGTCCCGGCGGCTCGGCGTCGCAGCGTTTTTCTGGGGCTCGCCGCGTCGGTTCTTTGCTTCGGCCCCCGACATCCATTTCGAATCGGCGACGCGCGGCGGCTTTTGGCGCGCTGGCGCGGCGGACTTACCGGCAGATCCTTTTCTCGAGTCGCGCATCAATGGATATCTTGGCTGATAGAGTCTTCGAATGCCGATATTGTTCCTGTCACGGCGATGCGTTCCGCGCAACCGGACTATTGTCGGCCTCGGAGCGTGATTTCAGATTGGGGTTGACACAGAGGGGCCTCGTTCGCATAAGCGCGTGCACGAATGTCCCGACGACGGGCTTTGGGGGAGTGTCCCGAGTGGCAAAGGGGGCGGACTGTAAATCCGCTGGCTAAGCCTTCGTAGGTTCGAGTCCTACCTCCCCCACCAAATTGATTTTATTGCGCTTTTTCGGATTGTGCCATCCCTCCTGCGTGCTTTTCATGTCGCAAGCACCGCAACACGATATCATTGATTTTCAAAGACTTTCATTTTGTCGCGGCTGCTCCGCGCGACATGAAATGCGACATGTGGCTGGGTTATCTATCCCATCTCAACGCCGCTTCGACTGCGTGACAAAGCTCGCTCACATTGATCGTCAAGAGCCGTCTGGAGAACTGCGGAGATTTTTTCATCGGCGTACGTTCGCCTTTTGAGTATGACTCGCGGCGAACAACGGGGTCCACCATCCCAATTGGGGCGATAAGAAAGGAAACACTGATCGCGGCCGCCTTCTCAATTCCAGACCAGCGAATCAGGTCCTCCCGAAACCCTTCGCGAGCTAGTCGTCGAATTAGAAGACTCGGGGTAAACCAGAAAATCATGTCGTTGCCGGGATCTCGCGCAACCTGCCGATCCGGCACCGCGAGATCATTTGATGGCGCGGCCGCAAGCGACAATTTCCAAGCCTCGACCACTGACCGTCCCCGCACGTCGATGATCATCTTGATAATTTCCGGAGCGACCCCAAACTCGCCCAACTCAAGACTGAACGCCAACTGGCTGACATCTGCTAAACCGTACGGAATTCGCTTGCCTTTTCCCGGTGACGCCGGCGCTATCCCTAGCTTCTGGAAATGGCGAATTCTTGCGTCAAACGTCGCAGCATCCTGTTCGCTAACTTCATGAATAAACGCCAGCGCATCGACAATTTCTCTGTAGGTGAACGTTCGCGCGTCGCTGCTTGGCGCGGTGTCGGCCATTTGGGTCTCCTGATTAACATTTTGTAACGAAACCCTAGCAAAAGTTCTATTGACCTTATGATCATTCCGTTACATATAACTATTACTATGTTTTTCGAAGGAATGACAATGGCTTTAATAAACGAACGTCCAACGCGTGGCGTCACCGCGATTGCCCCGTCGCCGCTGGCCGAAGATATGCTCAACGGTGTCGCTGACATCAGCGCCTTCACGGGGTGGCCTGCGCGAAGGGTTTATTATATCGCGTCGACCGGACAGCTTAAGTCCATCTTCAAAATGGGGCGGCAACTCTGCGCCAGGCGATCCACGCTCCTGTTAGAAATTGCACAGCGTGAAGCGGCCGGGGGCGCCCCTCAGAACGGCGATGGCGAATGACCGTCGCTAGCGAGAAATGAAACTGACTCTGCTGCGGAGCGTAGCCGCAATCCATGTACCAGATCGTACAGCTGCGATTCGCTCATAAAAATATGCGATTTTTCGGTCTTTTGCTTCGCGAAATTGGACCGATACAAAAGATATATTATGCAATAATTTCAATATTTTAAGCTGAGTCTGGGCTCTAATAAGCGCGAGCGTGACCAGTACTATGCTAAAATAACATATGAGGGGAGTTGATTTGCCCCGACCAACCCCGTTCCTCTTCCACCCGAGGCACTGATGCTGGATACGACCAACGGCCCGCGCCGTCAAGGAAAAAAACGACGAGGCCGTCCGCGCAAGAAAGGGCTCGCCCGGTACGCCAACGGGCGGCTCGTGAAGCCAACTGTTGCTGAGCGGGAAAAGCGGGCCGCTGAGGTCGCGCCGATGGCGCGGGTGCTAGCGCAGCCCCATCGCAGAGGAAACACCGATAGGTTAGCGGAATCGCCGTTGGGCTGCATCGTTCGGAAGCATCAGGCGCCGATACATCTATGGGTCGTCGGCTGCAATTTTGGAGAGCTGGTCCGGGTTTGGTCCGCTGCAATCGGCGCGCCTTCGCCAATCATTGCTTCGAATTTCATTCAGTGCGGACTGAAGGTCGCGCATAGACCATCCGTAGTTTGGCTCTCGAATGACAAGGGCAAAATTATCGGCGTGAAGGGGCAGAGCGACACATACGTGGCGCTGGACCACAGACCGCTGATTGACAAAGCGGCAGCAACGGCGCGCCGCGCCGAACAATTGGCACGGAGCGGTCACTGTAAGCTGAAAAGGCTGCGGGACCCGGTGGACCGAGCTGAGGCAATCATCAAAAATGTCGTTGGCAAATCCGGGTTGAGTTTCGTGCGGCGGTTATGCGTGGACGAACGAGCCCTTGATGCCGACGCCGACGAGATGATTGCCCTCGCGGGGCTCGCGGCGCTTCGCGAGGCCGGAATGGAAATCAGACCAGACGCACCAGACCCTGAGTTGCTGACCGACGACAGCAGTGACGCGATGACACTCTACGAACAGCAAATCGAAATTCTGACCGCAGCCTGTGGAGGGCGCCGATGACCATCGTTGAACTATCCAGAAAAGCCGCCTCACATCACAGGTTCGGTGACGAAACCGACGCGGCACGTTTCTTCAATACGTCGCCGTCCCGTGTGCGCCTGTTGGCCGATGTGCTGCCGGGCTGCTGGCGATGCGGCCCGCTCGTACGCTTCGATAAACGTGTCGCCGCAGAATACGCAGCCAAACAGGTCATCGCCAGCGTCGGCGTCAAGGGCGCGTCTTAAAAATCTAATCCGCCGCCGCGCAAATTCACAACGTAGCACCGACACTAATAGCAAAAAGCGGTCTCCTGCCAGGGAAACCGCGATTGCCATCGAGATGGAGTTATTAAAGGTGAAGAAGTTTTTTCAAGATGCGCCGTTAGCCCGGCTGCGTCCCCGATTCATTGCATTTTTGCATGCCTTGAACAGCTGCGAATATATGGCTTTCATCGCGATTTTGCAAGCAACAATTCTGCTCGGAGGCGTCGTCCGATGAGCGCTGCAATTCACGCTTTTCCAATGCCGAAAGATACGACGGATACCGTCGACGACCTTATCGATCGCCTCTTCGATCGCCTAAACCATGCCGAACATCAGATTAGTCTACTTAGAACATTCGCGGCCATCAACGACGGCGCCGGCCTCCGCCGTCAGATTAAATTCTTGACTGTTCACGTAGCGTCCGTGGATCTCGCGATTCAACGCATCTCCGAATTGAAGAACGGGGAGATGCATGAACGCTCCCCTTGATCCGAATAGATTCAAAGACGTCGACACTCCGACTAGGGAATTTGTTTGCGTTAATGGAGCGCAAAAAATCCTTACCGACATGGCGGCCCTTAATGCGAGATTTGCTCTTCTGCAGGCACCCGGCGGGGCAAGCATTTACATCAGCCGGAGTGATTTTCTTCCGATCCAGGATAGCGATTTAAAGCGTCGGTTAGCGTGCGAAGTTGTCGTCACTGGAAGGAAGGACGATCGTGACGTTTACAGCGCTGCCTACTCATATTGGACGGGACACGCTGAGCGCCACGTCTACAAGCACATTGCCTTCACGAGCGAGCCTCTCCCGCCGGATACGTTGAACTTATTCAGAGGGCTTGGTGTCAAGCCGAAAGCCGGGCCCTGCCAACTCATCCTCGACCACGTCATTGAGGTTATTTGCGCCGGTGACATAAACGCGTCCGATGCGATGTTGAAGCTACTCGCGTGGCAGATTCAGAACATCGGAAAGCCCTCGCGGATAATCCCGGTTTTAAAGACCGCTAAACAGCAGGCAGGGAAAGGCATTCTGCTGGGCGAGCTGATGGCGAAGATATATGGCCAGTCAGGATTCACCGCGGCGGACACCGACCAGATTCTTGGACGCTTTAATGATGCCTTGCGTGGGACGTCTTTTATCTTCTTGGATGAGGTTCTTTTCAGCGGCGACAAACAAGCGGCGGATCAGATCAAAAGCCTCTCGACGTGTACCCAGATCGGGATCGAAACGAAAGGCTTGCCAATCGTCCAGTGCCCAATCGGCGTCAACTTGTGGCTTGCGAGCAACCACGAGAACGCCGCCCACATCGAGGAGTGGGACCAGCGATACTGGGTAATCAACTGCTCCGAGCATCGCATCGGTGATGCGGATTATTTCGCCGAGCTAATGCGCGAAATCAATCATGGCGGCAGAGAGGCCTTCGCATATTATCTATTGATGCTCGATGTCTCCGAGTTCGTACCGAGCCGAGACATCAAGCGGGACAATGATGCCAGACAAGACATGATTATCCAGAGCGTAAACCCTTATGACGCTAAAGTGGATTGAAGCATGCTGCCACACCGAACAGCTGATCGGCCTTAAAGACATATCAACAGGCAACTGGAAGCCGTGGATTGAGGGAGAAGAGCACCCTTTCAGGGACCTATCAAACGCTTACACCGACTGGCAAAGAACCATTAAGTCGCCTATCGGACCCAAGCCAACACCCATTGGAAAACTAGGCGAGGTCTTAGGTGATGCAGGATTTGATAGCCGTCACTCAAAGTATGGAAGCAAGAGGAAGTTGCCCGGTAAGGAGCGCTGCCTCTGGAATTTGTGGCAAAAGGACGCCGGTGATGGGCAGAGGTGATACCCCAAGACGGCTAAATAGTATTTAGTTACAATGGATTATGGGGCAGGTGACAGGGTGACACCCATTTTCGAGTCCAGAACAAAACGGTCGTTTATTTTAGATATTTGTGATTTTGCCTGTCACCCTGTCACCAAATAATAATTATATAAATATATCAATAGCTTATATAGGTGACACCCTAATTATTTAGGGTATCACCGGGTATCACCGGGTATCATCGACCGAAACCGAAGCCGTTGATCCATCCGAGCTGTCCGAACATAGCGTAATCAACGCCAGACCTCCTTGGGATGCCGGGGAAGTGCTCGATTTGAGCCGATATACAAACAAATCCTCGGGCTCTTTTTTCGGCTGGCCCCCAATCCTGATGAAGGCCTCGCGCATGGTCGCTAGCGACCTGCAAACGTAGAGGGTTCGGCGTCGTCGAAAACTCGGCCTTTCGTTATGACTAGCGGAATCTTAATCCGTTTTTTGTGTTCAAGTAATACGAATAAATACAATAACTAATCTAACCATGTTGCGCGTCATCGACTGACCGTGTCGCGTCGGCGTCGAGATAGTCGTCAATTTCAACCGAAAGTAGTGCGATGGACGATAGCAACCAAACTAGCAAAGCAGTCGCTGGCAAGACGGTAGCCACTATCGCACCACCACCGCCGCAAACCCCGAATTCGCAGACGGTTAAGTCGGCGCGGTCCAACGGCAATCGCGCCTTCGCCGTAGGAGGCGACGGCAGAACTGCTTGGGCTCGTAGGCAGCGGGATGTGACCGAACTGCATATCAGCGACATCGGGGGCGCGGAGGGGGCCTCTGAGGCCATGCTGAGCCTATGTCGGAGGGCCGCGACCATCGAAGTTACGCTGGAGCAACTTGAGGCCAGCATGTCTGAGGGCAAGGACGTCGATTACGACTTGTACAATCGGCTTTCGGGCAACCTCCGCCGCATCCTCGAAAGCATAGGCCTCCAGCGCGTCGCTAAGGACGTAACGCCGGACCTCAAGGCCTACATCGCATCGAAATATCCGACCCGCGCCTAACTGCATCAGCTACCCGCCAGCCATCCACCTTGGTCCCAGGTCGACGGGCAGGGCAACACGGCGGCGCTCCACAAAGGCGGGCGGGGTAACATGGGAAGAGCAAGCGTCGCAAGTCGGCACGCGCGGGCCGGGCGTCGATCGCGTCCGGTCCGTTCGAACTATCACACGAAAGAACCTACGACATGAACATCCTCGAAGCCATTGACGACGAGCGCTTGCTCGGGTCCGCCATTCGTGACCCCGAGTCGTGGCGGCCCTGGCGCACCCTCCTGGCGGCTCTCTTCGGTTTGCCGCTAGATAGTGAGGGCGCGGGCCTTTTTCGGCAGTGTACGGGCCGCGCTGAGCTTCCGTCAGCCGCATTCGGCTTTCTGTGGCTAGCCATTGGCCGGCGCGGCGGAAAGACGTTCGCCATGGCCGTCATGGCCGTCTACATCGCCGTGTTTAAGGACTGGATGAGCAGCCTGTCGCCAGGCGAGCGTGCGGTCGTGCTGTTGGTCGCTGCCGATAGAGAGCAAGCCAAGATCCTGAGGCGCTATATCTCCGGCATCCTATCGTCTCCGATCCTGTCGCAACACGTCGAATCTGAGACGGCGGATTCGATCGAGCTCCGTGGCAATGTCATCGTTGAAGTGGTGACCTGCTCGTATCGCACGACCCGAGGGCGTTCGGTTTGCTGCGCCCTGCTCGATGAGGTCGCGTTCTGGCGCTCTGAAGGCTCGGCCAGCCCGGATTTCGAAGTCTTCACCGCCATTCGCGCCTCAATGGCAACGTTTGGCGACGACGCTATGATGGTTATTGCTTCTTCGCCGTACAGCCGGCGCGGATTGCTCTGGGACGCCCACCGTAAATATTACGGCAAGGATGACCCGCGGAACCTGTTTTGGCAGGCTGCGACACGCGTGATGAATCCGTCCGTCCCGCAAAGCTTCATTGACGCGGAGTTTGAGCGCGATGCCGCCTCGGCAGCGGCGGAATATGGCGCGGCGTTCCGCACCGACCTAGAAGCATTCGTATCTCGAGACATTATCGACTCTTGCATCGAGCCAGATTGCCACGAAATCGGACCTCAACATTCCATCGGGTACGTTGGATTTGTCGACGCCGCGGGCGGCTCTGGATCGGACAGCATGGCGATGGCGGTAGCGCACGCCGAGGGCGAAGTTGCCGTCCTTGACTGCATCAGAGGCGTAAAACCAATTTTTTCGCCCGAAAGCGTCGTCGCTGACTTCGCCGAAACGCTGAAGCGATATGGCATTCGCCGGGTTACGGCTGACCGATGGGGCTCGGAATTCGTGACTGAGGCCTTCATGCGCCACGGCATTGTTTGCGAGCAATCTGCGAAACCGAAATCGGACCTATATCGCGAGCTGCTACCTTTGCTGAATTCCGGCAAGGCTCGATTGCTTGATCATCCGGTTTTGATTGCCGAGCTATGCAACTTGGAACGTCGGACCGCACGCGGCGGCCGTGACAGCATCGACCATCCGCCGTCTCAACATGACGACTATGCCAATAGCTGCAGCGGCGCGCTCACTCAAGCCGTTGGCGGGCAGCGGTCTTTCCGTCGTGCCTCAATCGAAGCGGCGTTCAGCGCCGACGTTAAACCCCTCAGATTGGAGCTACCAACTTGGTAATCACTACGTCCTCTTACACGAGCCGCATCGGCTTTGTCGTCGGGGTCAGTTTCGGCGCCCGGACATCTATCGCTGTTATCGAACGGGTGGCGCGGATTGAGAATGATGAGCGCATTCCGCCTGTCTACAACGTCCCGGCGGTCGCACAGTTCGCCGCGGATGATTCAATCGGCAAGCAGATCGATGACCTTGTTAGGATCATGGAGGCGTTACCGAATGCTCCGTGCTCGCCAATGTTGCTAGCGGACTTAACGACTGTCGGTCGCCCCGTTGGCGTTGACATGAAGAAGGCGGGGTTACGCCCGCTGACTTGCCTCGTTCACGACGGTGCAACTGAAAACAAATCTGCCGATTTCAAATTCAGCATTCCGGCGTTGAATTTGGCGTCGGCGCTGTCCTCAATTCTTGACGCCGGACGACTGAGGATCGCCCAAGACTTGCCCGCCGCATCGGCGCTGGCCGCAGAACTCGCCAATGCCCGCGATGGCGCCGTCGACGGCCTCGCTCGATCGGTCGCGTTGCCGATCTGGTGGCTCGAACGAAAGGCGCCCTTACCCCAAATCGACAATCCAATTTACCGCAGCAACCATCGGCCCGGCTTCATCGCCGGCCGCACATAGGAAAAATTGAATGACTGACGACATCTCACAAAAGGACGCCCGGGAGCTCACAGAGGAGCAATGGCAGCGGGTTTTGACCGGCATTGACGCCTATAGCGCCAGACGCGCTGAGCGCATGAAGGCAGAATCCGAAGCGAACATCGAACACCTTTTTGGCAAACCCAACACTCACGCCGGAGAAAAGAAATGAACATGTTGAATCCCGAAGGCCTCATCAACCAGCTTGACCCCGTCGCCGCATCTACGCGTGCGGAGCTCACCGAGGCACAGGCCCGCTTCGAGCGGGAATATATCAATGCGTGGAGCGTCGAAGTCAGCGGCAATCCCCGTGCCCAGCAGAAGTATTTTTCGACGAAGGAGCAGATCAAGTCGTTGAACCCGCGACTTGCGATCAGGGCGCTGAGCGCCGCTGCTGACATCTTCGCGCGCTATGCGACAGCCACGCCCACGGAGCGGCAGCAAGCTGCTTATCGCGGCATTCTCGATATAGACGCCGCAAATCGTGCGCATCAAGAAAAGCTCGACGCGGACCAATCCGTGTGGGCCAACATCGCTGCTCAGCAGGCACAATCCTTCAACGCTGCGGCCTTCATCGCCGAGGTAACTGGTCGCGGGATTACGCTGTCTCTCGCAGAAGATGGCTCTGTAGCCGCTATTCGAGCGTCGCTGCTAACGCCGGCTGATCTGGGGAAGGTTCGGCAGCACAAGGCGGCCATCGTTGCGGAACTTGAGGCTCGAGCCGCCGCTGTTGCTCCAACCGTCATTGCTTGAGGCCCCCGATGAGCACGGTAGACCGGCGATTCAAAGATGGTGGGGCGTCTCGTCCATGGCGCCTTGATGCAGGGCGGTCCGAATTACCGCGAGCTGCGCAAGATCATCCATTTGCTCAGAGAGATCGGTCGCGAGATCCGCAAGGCTTACAAAGAGTTCGTCGATGGCGGGAATGATCGCTGAAAAGGCGGACGCCATCAACAGGCATTCCGCGTCAGCTGAAGGAGGTGGCTCCGCTCTTTCTTGACGCGCCGGCCATCCACCTGCTGACGCTGGTCCTGGGGACTGGGAGGGGTCAAAGCATTCAACGCGGATTGCTTTCGTCATGATGCTCATGATTCCAAATACCGTGGTAGCTACATCCGTGCTTCGCAAAAGAATCGAGCCATAAATTCGGCATATGGCTCGTCGCGGCAGTCACCCAATTCAGAAAACGAGTGAAGCTGGACTTCCTTCGACTGTTCGTCTCGAACATGTCAACGCTATGAGCAGAATTCAAAGGCTCAAGCCGGGGCGGACAATCGTTTTTGAAAAAGTCCAAAGACGATACGACCTTTGCTTCGCGCGCTTTCCGAATATCGGTCCAGATGGTCACTTGGAGCCTCCATTGTCGGCTGTAGGCTGTCCAACTCCCATTACCGTACGATTTCATGAACTCGGTAGTCCGCTACAATGGTAGCGGGTTGGCCCCGAGTCCTAAGATCACCAGGAGAGATAAATCGGGCTCAAAGCGTGCCCGTCTGAACTTCGCAGCGGGATCAGCGTTCTAGCCGCAGTCACGTTATAAATATCGAGGAACTCCGAAATCATGCACGATGTAAGCGATGCGGAAATCGCGCTGATAAAGTTTGTTAGGAGCTGCGAGGCCGGACATCATCAGATCACGGTCAGCTGTTTGGGTCGGCGCTGGTGCGTCGAGGCAAGCGACTTCACAGTTAATGCGCGGCTCGCTGTAGGCTACGGCCAAACCTTTGATGAAGCCTGGGCTAGGGTTGCCACAAAGATAAAAATGTCGAAGAATGCGGTTGCAGGGGCTTCTGATATCCGTGTGGGAAACGGCGACCGGATGATTTGAAAAGTAGCGCCCAATCTGACTTCAGGTCGCGTGTGACGTCCGCGACGTGAAGGTTGCCCGCGTGATCGACACGCTCATGCCGGCTGGTCCGCTAATCACTTCCGCCCGAGCATCGAGTTGATTTGCGAGAGCATTGACAATAGCCGTTCCCAACCCACTGCCTGTCCCAGCCGCGACGCCATCGCCTCTGCCGACGCCGTTGTCGGAGATGGTCAATTTCCAGTCTGAGTCCTCGATCTCATAAGTGACGAGGACCTGCGCGTCTGCCTTGCTGATTGGGAAGGCGTATTTAATCGCGTTGATCAGAAGCTCTGTGACGATGAGGCCGATGCTGACCGCCTTAGCCGATTCAATCATCCCCTCATCCGCCACCACTTTAATCGCGATGGACTGGCCATCTCCGATCATCGATGAGGCTAGGCTGCCGCAGAGCTTTGACAGGTAGGATCCAACCTCAATCTGTCGGATGCCCTCGGATGCATGAAGTTGCTGTTGGACTGCGGCAATCGACAGCACGCGCTGATGGGCGTCCCGCAGGTGAATCCGCGTTTCCTCCGACGTGACGGCCCGCGCTTTCAATAACAGGATGCTCGCGATCATCTGGAGGCTGTTGGCGACGCGGTGCTCCATCTCCTGGAGCAAAACCTGTTTCTGGCGCAACAGCTCTTCGGTCTGGCTTAGAAGCTCCGCCTTTTCCCGCTCACTCGCTCGCCTAGCCGTCACATCCATGAACGCGAGCAGTATTGTCGAGTTTGAGCCGTCGTCGTAGACCACTTTTCGAGCGTTTAGCAGCATGGTCCTGCATCCGAGGTTGGGAAAATCATGCTCGACCTCGAAGCCGTCCATCGTGGCGTGTTCGGAAATGATGGTCTCCAGAAGAACGCGAAGCGCCGGGATGTCCCATTGGCCTTCGCCCAACGCGTAGAGCGGACAGCCAATTGTGCTCTCAGGATCAACCTTGAATGTGCGGTAGAATGAGCGACTGGCGGCCAGCACACGAAGCCGGTCGTCGAGCACGATGAATGGCTCGGGAATTGTATTGATGATCGCCTGCGCAAGCGTCTGCGCGTCGGTCATATTGTAACTCGAGTTCAACATTGGGGAGAACGCTTCGGCTCTAGAGCGCAGGATGGTCCTGGGAGGCTTTGAGCGGTACAACCCCGTGTATGTTACGCCTACCCTAAACAGATGTCAGTTCACAGCATCGTGTCCGGGACGAATCCCGGCATCGGCGGCACGCGGAACTTGCCCAAGCAGCCGGAGTTGCCTTAACGAGTCGCCCACCAGTTAGGACCGTGGCGATACGGAGAAATCATGAGACAGTTCAGTATATTCGCGGCTACTGCTCTTGCCGCAGCGCTAGCCTGCAGCGGCCCCGCTCTAGCGCGCGGAGGTGGCGTCGGCGGTCACGGGGGCGGAGGAGGGGGCGGTCACGGGGGCTTCGGCGGTGGTGGTTTCCATGGGGGCGGTTTCGCTGCGGGCGGTTTCCACGGCGGTGGCGTTGGCGGTATGCGCAACTTTGGGAATACCGGCTTCCAGGGCCGTAGCGTGGCTGGTTTCAATAACCGCGGCTTCAGCAATCGCTTCAATAGAAACGCGTTCTTCGGCGGGTTCGGAGGGGGCGGCTGGGACGGCTATGACGATTTTGCGGACTATCCGTATGAAGGCTACGGCGATCCGTCCTATGCCTACGATTATGGTTATCCTAACAGCGCTTATCCCGGCTATCAATATGGAAACTCTGTGACGCCGGCACAGCCCCTTCAGACGGGGCGTAGCGTCGCGACCGGAGACCTTGGCAATTATTGTACAACGCCGGTTAAGACCTGTGAGCTGTTCCACGCAGCCAACATC
Organism: Methylocella sp.; assembly: GCA_037200525.1. NCBI lineage: Bacteria > Pseudomonadati > Pseudomonadota > Alphaproteobacteria > Hyphomicrobiales > Beijerinckiaceae > Methylocella > Methylocella sp. Next base: position 2,555,905 of record JBBCGG010000001.1, read on the forward strand.
GGCGCTGGGTGTTCTTGCAAAGTCAGCGGTGGCCGGGCCAACGGCTTGGTTGCGCCCTGAACTCAATTCTGAAGCTCGATATTGAAGCAGCCGTGAGAATCCCGGCTGCTTTGATTTCGGGTCTCTCGGCGCACGAGAGCTTTTTTTTGCGGCTCCTCGATGAACAGCCGCCCGACTCGAGTTGGTGCCAGTATCCGATGATTGCGGGGCGAATTCCACGGGAATCGAGCACTCAATGAAGCTTCTAATCGTTTTGTCCGCGGCCATGATCGCGAGCACGTCGGCCTACGCCCAATCAGACTCAATCGACGGCCCTCGGGACCAATCTTTAACCCCGAGCGCGAGGGGCTTGTCGAGGCAGGAAGACCTGACCTCCACCCAAGTGCGGGTTCCGCATCCCGGCGCTTCCCGGGGCTCCCGTAAGAGCCATACTGGGCCTAGTAGCCATGAAGCAGATAGTGCTGCAGAAAAAAGCATCTGCAGCAACTGTTAGGCGCCGTTCGAGCCCGCAATTCCAAAAGCGATGCTCTGCATGTCGCGGAGCGTGAAAGAGGACATCGGAACTTTGTCAGCGCAACTAGAGTTGCTCCTGATGAATCGCCCACCAGTTTGCGGCCGTGGCGATGAGGAGATGTCATGAAAAGATTAGGCATATTGACGAGCGCGATGGCGCTCGGCGTTGCTGCTATTTGCAGCGGCCCTGCGTTGGCGCTCGATGGAGGCGGTCACGGCGGGACTGGAGGATTCCATGGCGGAGGTGGCCATGGGGATGGAATGCATGGCGGTGGGCGTGGCTTGGGGAACGGCGGTTTTCAGGGACGCAGCGTGGGCTTCAACCATGGGCGCCACAGGCACTTCTCCGGCGATGGGGTTTGCATACCCCCGATGGTCTGCATCAGGTAATATGCAGGTGCATTCCATAGCGCTTTAAGAGATCACGTTTCGGCAAGTCATAGCGACCGCGGAGCCGACGAGCCCGCGGTCGTTTTACGAGCTGAAGTCAGCGCCGTCGGCCTTTATTTCGGTTCGCTCTTCTTGATCTTAGCTCGACGGTTTTTGAGCTTGGTCCGCTCGTTTTGCACGAGCGCCTTCTTTAATCGGTTCATACCGATTTGAGGGCTGGGGTCGCCTTCGACGGTGATGGCGGAAATCTTTTCGTTCAGCGCTTCGATCTTTTCAGTTATTTCCGCGACCGCTAAAGGTTTTTTCTTTAATCGGACGCCGGGCCCCTCGCCATTTTCTTCGACGAACAATACTCCTGCAGCCTCTAACGCGGATTTCACGGCCTTCAGGGTGGATGCCTTCGGGTCCGCCTCGCCTCTTTCTATGTTATTTAATCCAGTCGTGGAAACGCCTGCTCGCTCGGCTAGCTCGGCTTGTGTGATGCCGAGCATGGCACGCGCGCCGCGGATTTGTTCAGGTGTGATCATATCGCAATCTACACGGAAATAGATAATTTATCAACTACGATTGACAATTATTGTTTTTCGTATTTAACTCAAGTCCGCTTGATATTTTATCTAGTGGAGCAACCACGATGCCAAACAGCACAGTTCCGGCAGCCGATAGCGGCTTGCCAAATCTCAATCACGGAACGAAAGACCAGAAGCCATCGATGGCCGAACCCGCCCAGCTCGCGCGTCAATGGCCGGATTACATCGACGCTGAGCTTGCCATCGACCGCACCCAATACGCTCATGCTCATCGGAGGGCTTGCGGCGCGGAGCCTCGAAACCGCTTTCGGCGGCGAGCGGGAGGCGATGGAAGAGCTGTTTACGATGGCGCTGGACCAAATCACGACAGTTAAGACGTGGTTCCACGAGTTCATCACCGAAGCCAAGCGGGAGGGGCTATGACATGACGAGGAACCTCGAGGCGTCATTCAAACTCATCGGCTTTATTGAAGAGCACAGAAAGGCCCGCCTCTCGATCAATGAGGCAGAGGAGCGCCAGAAGGCCATCGAAAATACCCGCGGATATATGTCGGACTCCCAAAGCCGCGCCCTCTATGACGAGGCAACCAAAGCCTTCAATGATGGGGTCAGCGGCTATGACAGTGCCCTCAAGTCTATTTGCGAGCATCGGTGCGCGGAGCCCGAGGACGAGCTCATGAGGCTCAGATACCTGGCCGAAGCCGCTGCCGCCTACGGCTGGCCGGATTCAGGAGTCGACACCGACCTTTTTAAACCTTTGCTCGACGGCGTCCGCGAAGGGGAGGGCCTAAAATGACGAAAAATACCGTGCCGTCAAAAACCGAGTTGCACGAGTATGACTTATCTGACGCCACCGTTGACGTGACCAACCTTCGCAATCTGTTGGGAACAATCAATGATTTGGTGGCGGAGATGGATCTCGGCAGCGGTGCTAACCGAAATCACGCACTTGCGCGTGTTAATTCGCTTCTGAGAGTGGCGGAGGATTTCGCCGATCATATCCGCGAGAGGGCCGAAGCATGACCAAATCACTTAACCGGAAGTCAGAAGAGCCGATGATCGATCAAATCGACGCCGGTCTGGATCTGCTGAATACCGCCTTTCTTGCCTTGATGGCGGATCGCGGATTTCTTGATGACGACGCGATCAGCTCTGTCGCGGCGACTCTGCAGCACGCAATGAACCGTCTCGGGCCGATTCGGGAGAAAATCAATGACGAGCACGGACGGGACACGCTTGAGTATATTAGGCAAATTCAGGAAGAGAGAGTCGAAACATGACCCAGCCGCTTCACCGCACGTTATGGGCGCGCATTCGGATTCGGGTCGTCACGGGCTTATTGGCTCTGGCCTCTCGGATCACCGATGACCTCGAAAGGACGGCCAGCTGGCAATAAATTGAACCGGCGCTGGCCTGGCGGGTTGTGGGCGATATCAATTTAGACGACGCCAGCTTTCTTGGAGTTGGGGAAAGTTCGGCCACGTGACTCAATTTGGCATTGTATTCGATAAGCTAGAACGCGATGCCTTGACCGAGCTGGTCAATATCGGGGTCAGTCGGGGAGCTTCGAGGCTGCGGAAGATCGTTGGCTCGGAAGTGCTTCTGTCTGTTCCCGCTATCGAACTGGTTGACCGCCGCACCGCAGCGACGATCCTTCAACAGCGAGAAACAGGTCAGTTTGTCGCTGTTCGCCAAAGTTTTGAAGGCGCCTTATGCGGGCATGCGTCTCTAATCTTCCCTGAATCAAATAGCCTCGAGCTGGTTCGAGCGGTCGTAGGAGGCAACGTTCCTGACAACGAAATTGCGGAAGTCGAAGATGATGCCCTTTCCGAAACCGGCAACATTGTACTCAATGCCTGCTTGGGAACAATCGCTAATATGCTGCGGCGGCCGTTGGCGATGGCTCTCCCCCAGATAACCCGATGCCCTGGTGGCATGTTGTTTGAACCTCCGGACGACAGCTCGCAGGAGGATGGAGTTCTTTTTCTCTACGTTAATTTTATGATCAGCGATCGAAATATCCGCGGCTATATCACGATGCTCATGGATCTACCGAGTTTAAAGACGCTAAAATCCTTGATCGACGTGGTCTGCCCCCTGAAAAGTGATCCTCCGTGAAGTATGGGCTTATGAGCCTGATGGAGGACTGCGCAATGCCGAGGAAAAGACAGAAGGCGGAAGAGATCGTCGCGAAGCTACGGCAAGTCGAAGTGCTTAGCGCGCAAGGGCGACCGGTCGCGGAGGCGATCCGCTCGATAGGGGTGACGGAAGTTACATACTATCGATGGCGGTCGGAATACGGCGGCCTGAAGGGCGATCAGGTGAAGCGGCTGAAGGAGCTGGAGGCGGAGAATACGCGGCTCCGTCGAGCGGTGTCCGATTTGACGCTTGAGAAGCTGATCCTGAAAGAGGCTGCCTCGGGAAACTTCTGAGCTCCGCGCGTCGTCGCGCCTGCGTGGAGCATGTGATCGCCGAACATGGCGTTTCCGAGCGGTTCGCTTGCCGGGTTCTCGGTCAGCATCGCTCCACGCAGCGCAAGGTTCCGACCAAGCCCGATGACGAAGCGGCATTGATCGCCGACATCACGGCGCTCGCCATCCAGTACGGCCGCTATGGCTACCGCCGCATCACGGCGATGTTGTGGGAGCGAGGCTGGAAGGTCAACGTCAAACGGGTCGAGCGGATCTGGCGACGCGAGGGGCTGAAAGTTCCGGCCAGACAACCCAAGCGCGGGCGTCTCTGGCTCAATGACGGCTCGTGCGTCCGGCTGCGCCCGCAATGCCCCAACCACGTCTGGTCCTATGACTTCGTCGAGGACCGCACTCATGATGGCAGGAAATATCGCATGCTGAATATCATCGACGAATTTACCCGCGAATGCATCGCGATCAGGATTAACCGGAAGCTGAAGGCAGCGGACGTCATCGACGTTCTCTCGGACCTCTTCATCTTGCGAGGGGTTCCGATCCACATTCGTTCCGACAACGGCCCGGAGTTCATCGCCAAGGCGTTGCGTGACTGGATTGCCGCCGTCGGCGCGAAGACCGCCTACATCATGCCGGGCAGTCCCTGGGAGAACGGCTATTGCGAGAGCTTCAACTCGAAGCTGCGCGACGAGCTTTTGAATGGTGAAATCTTCTACACTCTCAAGGAGGCGAAGGTCGTCATTGAGCGATGGCGACGCCACTACAACACCGTGCGCCCGCACTCATCGCTGGGCTACAAGCCGCCAGCCCCGGAGACCCTGCAATGGCCGGCTTCGCAATCCGGACCAGCTTCGCCCGCCACGCCAGCAATAGCGCCAGGGCCGACAATGCACTAACATTCAAACTGGATCACCCCATGGGGGCAGGCCACTTCTGGACGCCGCAGCCAAAGATCAGACGGGTTTGCTTATTTATTCGCGCCGATATATGGGCGCAGACTCGCCGCGAAATATGGATAGAAGGGCTCGACATCGGTCTCGATTGGCAGGAGTGCCTCAGCAATTGAGCGAAAGTCGACGTTTGGATAGCGGGTTTGCAGGTCGATCGAGCGCACCGTATGTGAGATCGACGCCGACGATCCTGAAAGTGGCCGAAGCGCCACGTCTGGGTCGTCGACGATGGATTCATAGGTCAGAACGCGCTCACGGGGCAGGCGTCGGTAGACCTGAAAGATCCACTGCAGCAATGCAATTTGGCGACCCAGCGAATTATCGATGCGATCAAGCCGCTCGCGTAGCTCGGGTACGTAGGCCTCCGCTACGGGCAGCCGTCCGTTGCGAACAGGCAAATCTACGGACTGCCAGGAGGCGAGCGCAGCGATCGGATGACGCACGATCGCATATAATGGAAATTCTTTTTCCAATCGCGGCGCCAACGCCGTGAAGATCGCGGGATGCTTGATAAAAAAATGAAAATTTGTGTCGAGCGGCTTGTCGATCTCAAGGTTTATCGGCTTGGCGATGTGGCGTCTTGGCGAGCCATCTACTGTCGTGTCCTCAAAAAAATTGTCCGCAATCATTCCATTTATGGTCAATGATGGGGCCAGCTTTTCCAACAGGATACATGTTCGCGTAGTTTCTGCAAATGTTACAATCTCCTGTATGGCACGCTCGACGTCGCCATGCACTGGCACACGCATCGGCTCGGCGAGGGCGACGCAATTTGGCAAAGTGTTCAGGCAGGCGCAAACCAAAGTGGTGCCGGAACGTGGGACGCCGGTGATGAGCGTCGTCGTCACGTGAACCGTCCAAGGCGGTGGGCGAGAATGGCATGATAGGCTGTGCGCTCCTTTTCGATCGATGACGCATGCATCCGTATTCGTCCTGTCATGCTAAGCCTCCTGATCGTCCATCTTCTCGCCAGTCGCCACAATCCTTAGCTTTTCGTGCGGGAGCGGCCGTTGAAGCGCAACGGCCTCATCGAGCGATCCTTCGAGCCACGTATCCCATTGGTCGGGCGTCGTGAGCAAGACCGGCATGGCCTTGGCGTGGATCGGGCGCACCACCTCGTTCGAATCCGCCGTCAGAAAAGAGAACAGGCGATGCTCGCGCGTCTCTCCCTTCCTCTCGCCGGTCCATAGGGCCGGATCCCCGCGAAGGCAAAGAGCGGCCGCCTTTCATCGAGAGCGAACCAATTGGTGACCTTCGGGCGACTGTCGGTCCATTCCGAAAACGACGTCGCCGGGACAAGGCAGCGCTATTCCGTCTTGAGCCAGCACGGCCAATAGGGCGACTCCAGATTGCGGACGTTGGTGATCGGGAGCTTGCCGAGGTTCGGCGGCGGCGGGAAGCCCCAGCGCATCATGGATAGCTCGCGCTCGCCGTCCGACGCCTTGCGAATGACCGGCGCCATCGTGTCGGGGAAGATGGCCGGCATCAGCGGCAGATTGCCCGCCAGATCGCGGCGGAACCTGAACAGTTGGCGGATCGCATCCTGGTTGCGGGTCATCGAGTAAAGATTACACATCAGACGTCGTGACCGCCGCGGAGAACCGCCAAAGCCTCACTTATCTCGAGGCCGAGGTCAGTTGGCTCGACGTGAACGGTATGGCCAAGCGGCTGCCATGAGAACTCGGGCCCGAGCTCGCGGGCATATTCCTGCGCCTCGGGGGGTATCCCCGTGGCCGTATTGATCCTCGATCCCCGGCGCCGAGAAGCAGAACCATTGCTTTTGCATGGGATATTCCTCCGCCAGGCGCTTCTGCCGCTCTTGCTCGCAGACCCGATAATATTCGTTCCAGTCGCCGAAAACGCTGACTTCTTCGCAGCCGCATTTCTCACATTTAAATCGACGCACCTTCGGGATATCGAGAAAGTCGAGGTCGTCGGGTCAGCCCAATTCATCAAAGCTGAATCGCTTGCTGTGGTAGCAATACAGCCCTTTGCAATTGACGCGGAAGCCCGTCATGCCCGTGCGGCGGCTGTCGGCTATGGTGGCTAGCGGTCCGGTGTATTTATCTCTCGCCATATCCAGAACATAAACGGAACGAAAAGGGCGGGCAAGATCAGGCTGGTTGTGCTTTGCCTCCGAGCTTGACGAACTCGGCCTCGAGCGCAATGACCCGCCTCTGACTCTCAAATGCCAGATAGTTGGACGCCTTAACCTGGGCATTAACAGCGTCGAACCGTTCGTCGTATTCGAGCCTGATAGTAGCTGCTATTTTCCTGGCGACTTTGAGTCGATCAATTTTCAATATTGCTATCGTTACAGCGGATGCGACAGCGGCCGGTAGCGCGACGTCGACTAAAAAAATCGATAAAATATCTACGATAGCCTCCTCGGCTTACGAGCCTACCCAACAGGAGTAGATGCCCCACATCGCCCCAGCTTAACCTATGTGTCAATTGACATATCTGCGACTTATGGTTGCGATATCTGAAAAGCGGGCGGTTTTGTAAACCGGGCCGATCCGAAAGAATCTTGCGCGAAAAGGAGATTAACGAAGGTCCATTTTAGGTATCGAGAACGCCCTTGAAACTTGCGGCCCGCAGCAGCCTGTCCCCAGTCCATCCGCGATAGCCGGCCTCGATATTCAGCACAGGTCTTGTCCAGACGGCCCCGGGGTGCTTGAGGCCGCAGATCGCTGGCTCTTCGGTCCGAATAAAGTCCAATCCCTCTTTCAATTCCTTTGAGACGGGTGCCGAGAAGCCCGTCCCGACCCCACCGACATAGCGGAGCCCTTCCGGCTCCTTGGCAGCCAGCAGAAGCTTGGCAACCGCCCCTTGCACGGCCGCAGATGGCTCGTAGCCGATCACGACGAACTCGCCAGACTGCACGCATTTCGTCTTGAGCCAGTCCTTGCTCGGCCCAGAGCGGTACGGTCGATCAAGTCGCTTGGAAACGATCCCCTCAAGCTCGTTTTCACACACGATCTTGAACATCGCTGCGCCGTCACCGCCGTATTCCTCGCTAAGCAGGATCGGCGGCTTATTTCGGATGATCCCCGATAGCGCGGCGCGGCGCTCCTCGAGGGGCTTTTCGCGCAAATCCTCGCCGTCGAGAAAAAGCAGGTCGAATGCGTAAAGCATAACGTCGCCGCCGCGCAGTTTGATTGCTGCTTGCAGCTCGGCGAAGTTTGATCGGCCGGCTGCGTCCAGAATGACCGCTTCGCCGTCGATCACGGCAGACTGTATCGGGAGCAGGAGCAGGGCGCCGGCGATAGCCGGAAAGCGCGGCGTCCAGTCGAAGCCGTTGCGCGTGCGGATCGTCGCGTTGCCGCCGGCGACATAGGCTGAAACCCGGTAGCCGTCCCACTTGATTTCGTGGGTCCACTTCTCGCCGGATGGCGGCTTGGCGACCAGCGTTGGCAGGCAGGGCGGAATCCACTTAGGGAGCGGATGGTCGAAAAGGCCAGGCTGTTTCGGATCGGCCGGCTTAGGCACGATCGCGCGACTCGAAACCCGTTCCGACGCGACGTCGGTTTTACGGGCTCGCGGGCGCTGCGGCTGGGCAGGACGTTTGGCCATAGTTGCAAACGTAACATAGGCCAACCGCTGGACAAAAAGCATAAGCAGACGCCCAGCGTGGAATCAACGCCGTCCTGATGCTCCTCGGAATGAAAAAGAAAGGATTGCGGCCATCGACGGGTTTCGCGAGGTTTCTGTGCGGGAAACTGTGCGGCCAATCTGTGCAGGAAGCTATACCTAAAGCTAAGTGGTTGATTTAATTGGTCGGAGTGAGAGGATTCGAACCTCCGACCCCCTCGTCCCGAACGAGGTGCGCTACCAGGCTGCGCTACACTCCGACACGCGGCAGAAACCTTGTCGACCGCATCCTGATGAAGGTTTTATAGCGAGGTCGCCTCCCGCTAGCAAGAGGCGACCGACGTCTTATTTATGCTCGCCGATCGTTCTTACCGATCGGAGAAGGGCAGGGCGACGAAGCGCACTTCTCCCTGTCCGTTGGCGACGAGAAGCAAAGCCGATTTTTTGCCGTCATTCTTCAAGGCCTGCGTTTTTTTCGTGACGTCGCTTGGATCCTTGACCGGCTCCTGGTTGATTTCCATGATCACTTCGCCGGGCTGGATATGCTTTTCTGCGGCATCAGAATAAGGATCGACGCCGGTCACCACGACGCCAGAACCAATGCCGGGCTTGATCGAGAATTTCTGCCTGACATCGTCGGTAAGGCTCGAAAATTCCATTCCAAGCGCCTTTTCTACCTTGCTCGCAGTCGGCGCCTTGTCGGAATCGCCGTGTTTGACGGTGAGCGAGGCCTGTTTCTCATTATCCTCGAGGCGGCCGAGCTTAATCGTCTTGGTGATCTCTTTCCCCTGCCGCAGCAAAACGACGTCCACATCCTTGCCGACCGGAGCGGATGCGACGATTTTTGGCAGGTCGTGCGATTCTTTGATCTCAACCCCATCGAATTTCAGAATTACGTCGCCAGCCAGAAGCCCCGCCGCCTTGGCCGGTCCCTTCTCATCCGTTCCCGCGACGAGCGCGCCGCGCACCGTGCCGAGATTGAGACTTTCGGCGATTGAATCATCGACATTCTGAATGCGCACGCCGAGCCAGCCGCGCCTCGTCTCGCCAAATTTTTGCAATTGCTCGACAACCGGGATCACGGTGTCTGACGGCGTCGAGAAGCCGATGCCGATCGAGCCGCCAGAGGGCGACAGAATAGCCGTATTGATGCCGATGACCTCTCCCGCCATGTTGAACAACGGGCCGCCGGAATTGCCTTTGTTGATCGCCGCGTCGGTTTGAAAATAATTGTCGTAGGGGCCAGAATCGATGTTGCGATTGCGCGCTGAAATAATGCCGGCGCTGACGCTTCCGCCCAACCCGAATGGATTGCCGACCGCGACCACCCAATCGCCCACGCGCATCTTTTCGCTGTCGCCGAACTTCGCCGCCTTCAGCGGCTTGTCGGGCTTGACGCGGAGCACGGCGACGTCAACCTTCGCATCCTTGCCGAGAACTTCGGCTTTCAGCTTTTGGCCGTCGGTGAAGATAACCGTCACCTCATTGGCGTCGGCGACGACGTGATTATTGGTCACAATGATGCCGGACGGATCAATGACAAAGCCGGAGCCGAGCGAATTTGATTTGCGTTCGTGGGGCCTTGGAGGCGGAGCCTCATTGCCCCCTTGGCCGCCTTGCTGGCGACGCCGGAAGAATTCTTCAAACAGATCGTCGAAGGGCGTGCCAGGCTCCAGTTGCGGCGAATTGCTGGCGTGCTTTTCGTCGATCGTCTGGGTCGCCGAAATATTGACGACGGTATCGCTCACTTCCGCGGCGAGGTCAGCGAGAGAGTCGGGGCCCTTTGCAAATGCCGGAGGCGTATCCAGAATCGGCAAAACGGCGCCGCCGGCGCCGAGGAGCAGCGCGCAGGCGATGGCCAGGCCGGAGCAAGCATTAGGCCGTAGGACATGGCTCGCGCCGGGCGCGACATCTGCGGCGCCGCGGCGCGAATTCTGGAACAAACCCATGAAAACAATCTCCTCCATCTAGCCGAGCGATGCCGCCCCGATCGCGGCGAGTGGACAGGACGAATGAGACAGAAGCCCGGCGATGTCTATCTCTCGCGTGCAATGGAGCGGAAACACGCGAAGAAATCCAGCAAAACTTCGTGATGCTGGCAAGCGCCGGCCATATGGCTCGGCTCTGCCGATCGATCCTGGCGATCAACCGCCGGAAGACATGGATCGAGCGCACTAGGCCGGAGCGGTATGGGCCGCTGTCGCGTCCTCCGTAGGCAGACCGGTGGCTTCATCGAGCGATGTCATGAGCCGGCTGTGATCGCGGTCGGTCACCCCGGCATAGGTCATGGCGAAATCGCCAAGGGCTTCGTCCAATATTTCGGCCTTTCCCATATAGCCTGCGATGAGCACGGGATCGCCGGAACGCGCATGCGCCCGGGCCAAGGTTCGGCCGCAAAGATTGGCGTAAGCCTCGAGCGCGCGGCCTTCGATGACCTCGCCAATGGAGCCGAGCCGCCGATTCTTGAGCTGGCGAACATAAAACTGGCGGTTGGAAGCCTTGTCTTCCGTCCAGCCAAGAAAAAGGTCGCTGGCGGCCTGTAAAGCGCGCTGCCCCTCGACTACCCGTTCGCCTTGGTGGATCATAGTCTGCGGCGGCGTGACGATTTTTTCAAGAACCGAGGGCAAAGCCTGCTTCACTTGCAGAAACAGCGGTTCCTGATCCGCGGTGAGGAAGAGCCCAATTGCGCAATAGGTGCCGACGCTGCCGACGCCAACGACTTTGATGGCTATGTCGGCGAGGGAGTAGCGCTCAACGAGCTCGCGGCGTTCGGGCAGCAAGGTCGCGCGGTATGTCGTGAAGGCCGTATGCGAGTGGATTTTCTGATCATGCGTGGCGTCGGTGTCGAAATGATAGATCAGCGGCGGATGATCGGCGATATGCGGAACGCCGCCTTTCGCGGTCGCAAGATGCGGAAAATTATCATCCTCCGCTAACTCCTTTTTCGACTTTATCAAAATCGACGAGAGCTTGTCGCGCAGCTTTTCATCGCTGATGCGTTCGACTTCTTTTGCAATATCGATCCGGGAATACCAGATTGCGAGCGGCGTCATTTCCGCCAGCTCTCGGATGAATTCGCGGTACGCTTTCGCGGCCCCTTGCGCGAATGCCTTGGCCTTTTTATCCGATAAACCAGCATCGCGAGCGGCGACCGCGATGCTCGCCACAAGCCGCTTCAGGTCGACCGTGAAGTCGACGCCGGGCAAGGTCTCATCGAAATCGTTGATGTCGAACAGCATGCGTTCTTCTGGCGTATTAAAGGCGCCGAAATTCATCAAATGACAATCGCCGCAAGCCTGCACGGGAAGGCCAATTCGCGGCAGCCGGGAAAGATCGCGGGCCATCACCGCCGCGGCGCCGCGCAGGAATGTGAAGGGCGATTGCGCCATGCGCTGGTAGCGGATCGGCAGCAGATTGGGGAGGCGTTGCGCGTCCGTCTCGCACAGAATGGCGATGGGATCGCGCTCGGATTCCGGCGGACAGTCAGCGTGGCTTTCTCGCGATGCGGTTTGCCGCAACGCCCTGCCGGCCTCGTAGCGTTCGGCCCGCGACGATGTAATCCCGGATTTGCCGTTCGATGATGAATTAGCCACGTTCGCGCTCCATTCAAATCGATTTCACCGGCGTCGGCGGACCTTCAAGGCAGCCGGGGTGAAGGTCGAAATGAGCGCATCATACGCTTTGCAAGCCGCCTGTCATCCAAACGGATCTTTCCGTCCGTCCTCGTCGCGCCTGGCGTCTATCCGCGCCGGTCGTGAGAGGCTTCAGCTGCGCTTGATGGATCGCCTGTTAGGGTCGCCCTGGCGCAGGCGGGCGCAAAGCTTCGCCTGCGCGGGCCTGGGTCTGCGTGATCCGCACGATCCTAAAAAGCTGCGGCTTTTTAGTGAGACGCGTCCAGCTCCGCCGGGGCAACTTCTGGCGTAGCTGCAGTCGCAGCAGGCGCGCGCTGGCCGTCTGGAGAGCCAAAGAAACGGAAGAAATCGGATTTCGGGCTGAGGACGAGGCGAGTGTCGCTTGATTTCAACCCCGCCTCATAGGCTTGCATCGAGCGATAGAAAGCAAAAAAATCGGGATCCTTGCCATACGCCTCTGCGAAGATCCTATTGCGTTCGGCATCGCCTTCGCCCCTCGTCTGATCGGCTTGGCGCTGCGCGTCGCCGCGCAGCACGACGACGTCCCGATCGGCCTTTGCGGTGATCGTCTGCGCTTGCTCCGACCCTTGCGCGCGATATTCCGCGGCCTCGCGTGCCCTTTCCGTCTGCATTCGGCTGAAAACCTTTTCAGAGATCTGCTTCGGCAGATCGGCGCGACGGATTCGGACGTCAACGGCGGCGACGCCAAGGCGCTCGGACTCCGAATTCACCTGATCGCGGATTTTGGCCATCAGACTGGAGCGATCATCGCGCACGATCTGAGTGAGACTGGCTTCGCCGAGAACCCGGCGAACCGCTGAGTTCAGCACGAAGCCAAGCTGGGCGTTCGCTCGTTCGATCGTGCCGACCGTCTGATAGAACTTCAATGGGTCAACGATCTTGTAACGTATAAAGGAATCAACTTCGATGCGCGTATTGTCGGAGGCCAGAACCTCCTGCTTCGGCGCTTCGAGATCGAGAATGCGATTGTCGAAGTAAATTACGTTCTCGATGAACGGAATTTTGAAATGCAGCCCCGGCGTCGTCACAAGGCCGCGCCCCGGCACAGGTTCGCCAAAGCGCAACACGAGGGCCTGCTCGGTCTGTTGAACCGTAAATATGGAGGCGGTGAAAACAAATAGGAAAACGATAATCCCGACGAGGACCGCGAACGCGGTTGCGCCCTTCATTTGCGAGCTCCATCCGCTGGCCGTTGCGACAGAGCGGTGAGCGGCAGATAGGGGACGACGCCTTGGCCCTGCGCGCCTTGGTCTACGATCACTTTATCCATGCCGCCGAAGACGCGCTCCATGGTCTCGAGATAGATTCGTTCGCGCGTCACGGCAGGAGCCTTCTTGTATTCATCATAGATTTGGTTGAAGCGCGAGGCTTGGCCGGTGGCTTCCGCGACGGTCTGAAGACGGTAGCCTTCGGCTTCCTGAACGGTCGCGGCGGCCTTGCCTCGCGCCTCGGGAACGACCCGATTGGCATAGGCTTCAGCCTCGTTGCGCAAACGGTTTTGATCCTGCTGAGCGGCCGTCACATCGCGGAACGCGGCGATGACTTGCTCTGGCGGATCAACCGATTGCAATTGCACCTGCAAGATCAGGATGCCGGCTTTATACTGGTTCAAAATCTTCTGCATGAGCTCCTGCACGGCGGGCTCAATGACTTTGCGTTCTGCGGTCAGAATGCGCTGGATTTGGCTGCGGCCGATGACTTCGCGCATCGCGCTTTCGGCCACCGCTTTCACGGTTTCCCGCTGATTGGCGATGTTGAACGCGTAATCCTCGGGGTGCACCGGATCGATCTGCCAAATCACGACAAATTTGACGTCGGCGATATTTTCGTCGCCGGTCAGCATCAGGCTTTCTTCGGGCAGGTCGATCTGGGTTTGCCCATTGGGCGTGCGCACGTCGGGACGGTATGTGAACCCTATGTTGATCACATTGCGGTCTGTGACCTGGAGCTTTTGCACGGCGCCGACGGGAAATGGCAGATTATAGTTCAGTCCGGGGCCGGTTTTGCCGGTATATTTGCCGAAAATCTTATTCAGTCCGACTTCGTTAGGGCCGACGGTGTAAAATCCCGACAGCAGCCAGACGATAACGCCGACAAGCGCGAGCGCCAAAACGCCGCGAGCGCCGGTCAATCCATTGCCGCCGCGACCGCCCGGCATCAACTGCCTGATTTTTTCTTGTCCGCGCCGCAGAAATTCTTCGAAATCGGGCCGGGGCGAACTCGGCTTTTGCCCCCATGGCCCCCCGTTGCCGGGCTTCCACGAGCCGCCATTTCCGCCTTCATTGATCCACGGCATGAACATCTCTTCAAAAAAAACAACTGAGCGACGGTTGCAACGCAATCTTCTATAGGAGACCCTCGCCGACTACAAATGGGATGGCGGCGCGCGGAGACAATGCCCCAGTTATGACGAGGCTTTGTCTTGGCGGCGGAATTCGACGAAGGCGAAGCTCGCTTCGTCATTGGCCTGCGGCTGCGGCGCGATGCGCTTTTGCTCGACCCATTGCGACCAGTCGATCGGCGGGAAACTTACGTCGCCCTCCGGCGTCAAGTCGACGAAGGTCAGATACATGCGCTGGACGCGATCGAGCAAAAGCTGATAGAGGGCGCCGCCGCCGGCCAAAATGATTTCATCGGCTCCCATCGCTGCCGCGCGCGCCTGCGCCAGAGCCAAGGCAGCGTCCAAATCATGAGCGACATGGACGCTGGAGTCCGCCGCCGGGAGGAAGTCGCGGTCGCGCGTGACGATGATCGTCTCGCGTCCGGGCAGCGCGCGTCCGATGGATTGAAAGGTTTTGCGCCCCATCAGCAGAGGTTTGCCCATTGTGAGCGCGCGGAATCGCTTCAAATCGCTCGGCAGCCGCCAGGGCAGGCGGTCACCTGCGCCGATCACCCCATTTTGCGCAATCGCCGCAACAAGCACGAGGGGTGCGCTCACGCGGGGCTGCCTAGCTGGCGCAAAGCACCGTCCTCGACGCGGCAAATTCTCCATTGCTCCATCAGCCGGGCGCCCATGCTTTTATAGAAGCGGATCGAAGGTTCGTTCCAGTCGAGCACCGACCATTCGAACCGTCCCAGGTTCTCATCGACGCAGCGGCGGCCGACATTTGTCAGCAAGGCCTTGCCGAATCCCTGGCCGCGAAAAGCAGGGCGAACGAAAAGATCTTCCAGCCAAATCCCGTGACGCCCGCGAAAACTCGAGAAGGTGTAGAACCACATAGCGATCCCCGCCGCCTCCCCATCGCGCTCGGCGATATCGCAGAAGACGCGCGGATTGGGTCCGAACAGGGCTGCCGCCAGCCCGTCCTTCGTCGCATAAACCTCTCCGGCGAGATGTTCATATTCAGCCAATTCGACGACCATCGCGAAGATGAGGGATGCGTCGGCGGGATCGGCGCGGCGGCTCAAAGACTTGGAAGGCTCGCTCGCGTTCATTGGGATGCCCTCTTGCGACGACGCGCCGCGCTGGATTGGCGATTTTGTCCACGGGTTGCAACAATTCAAGCGGATCTGGCGCGCAGAAAGGTCGCAAGGCCGGCCGCGACGATCAATCCTGCGCCTATCATGGTCTGTATATTCGGGATTTCCGAGAAGACGATCATTCCGACTAAAGTCGCCCACAGCAGCGACGTATAGCCGAATGGCGCGATGATGTTGGCGGGCGCCGCGGAAAAAGCCCGGATTATGCAAAAATGACTGGCGGCGCCGAGGCTGCCAAGCAGCAGCATCAAAGCGAGGTCCATGGGCTTTGGCGCGATGCCGACAAAAGGAAGGAAGGCCGCGCAGAACGCCACTCCGACGAGAGCCGAGTAAAATAAGGTCGTGAGCGGAGGATCGCTCGAATGCAACATCCGGGTCGTGATTTGATAGAGCGCGTTGCACAGAGCGGCGAGCAACGGAATCAGCATCAAAGGGGAAAGACCGATGCCCGCCTGACTAACGATGACCCATACGCCGGCCATTCCAGCCAAAACGCTGAGCCAGCCAATGATGCGGACTTTCTCGCCGAGGAGAAAAACCGACAGGGCGGTGACGAGCACCGGCGCCACCCATACGACGGCGGAATAATCGAGAAAATGCATCATGGTCAAAGCCAGCATGCCGAACAAAGTCGAGCCAAGAAGCAGGCCGGAGCGCAACATCTGCAACATAGGCCGCCGCGAGACCAAGAGACGAGGATCGCGCCAAGCGACGAATCCGGTCACCAAAACCATGTGGACGAAGTAGCGGGCGAAGGCGACCTCGGTCAGGGGATAGGAGGTCAGCAGAATCCGCGAGGTGGAATCCTGGCACACGAACAGTAAAGTCGTGGCCAGCATCCAGAGGATTCCAGTCGTGACCGTGGCTCCGCCCGCTGCGGGCAAAACGACGGGCGATGGCTGCGCGGCTAATCCCGAGCGGGTCATGGGAAGGTGAACATGTCGGCGACTCGATTGTAGGCGCTGGGTGCGCCTCAGCCCATCTGCCTGAGGGCGGGGAATGTTTTCAGCCCATCCTTAGGGGAGCGCCGGACGTTATACGGCGACAGGGGCCTTGATCTGCGGATGCGGGTGATAATTCTCAAGGGTAATATCTTCAAAACGGAAATCCAGGATCGATCGCACCGCCTTGTTCAGCCTGAGCTGCGGCAAGGGGCGGGGCTCGCGCTCCAGCTGCAACCGAGCCTGCTCGAGGTGATTGAGATAAAGGTGCGCATCGCCAAATGTATGAATGAAATCGCCCGGCTCAAGGCCGCAGACATGAGCGACCATTTCGGTGAGCAGGGCATAGCTCGCAATATTGAAGGGCACGCCCAGAAACGCGTCGCCGGACCGCTGGTAAAGCTGGCAGTCAAGCTTTCGCACGCCATCTAGGTCATCGCGGACATTGAATTGGAACAGGCAATGGCAGGGCGGAAGCGCCATGGCCGAAAGATCGGCGGGATTCCATGCCGATACAATCAAACGGCGCGAGAACGGATTGTGCTTGATTTCATTGATGACGTCCGAAATCTGGTCGATGACCCGCCCGTCTGGCGCCTGCCATGAACGCCATTGCTTGCCGTAAATCGGCCCAAGGTCTCCGTCGGCCCGAGCCCATTCATCCCAAATCCCTACGCCATTGGCTTTGAGATAGGCGACATTGGTGTCGCCCTGCAAAAACCAAAGCAATTCATGCACGATCGATTTCCAATGCAGCTTCTTCGTCGTGACGAGCGGGAAGCCGAGGCCAAGGTCGAACCGCATTTGGTGGCCGAATATCGAGCGCGCGCCCGTCCCGGTGCGGTCGGGTTTGAAGGCGCCCTCGCGAAGTATTTTGGCGAGGAGGTCGAGATAGGCTTGCATGCCTCAATCCTTGCGATGCGTTTGAACTCGGTCATCGCGAGGCGCTCCGGCGCCAGAATCGCATGACAGCTTCGTAGATAGCCACTTAACATAATCCCGAAAGGCTGCAGACTTTTCGGATGAGATAATCACCAAATCTTGTAGACGCTGCGGCGGAGCCAAAGGCCGGGGAGGTCGAAGTTCACTCGAGCAGGCTTAGACCGCAGGCGATCAAATTGTTGAAGGCGTGGAAAGCGATCGCCGGTTTTATGCTTCCGGTCATTTCGCGAATGGCGCCGAGCGTGAGGCCGACCGGAAAGATCGCCAGCGCGTAAAAATGCGTACCCTCGTAATGCAGCGCAGCAAAAACGGTCGAAGTCAGCAGCAGCACAGTAAGAAAACTGAAATTCTGGCGCAACCGCGTGAAAATCCAGCCGCGAAAGACTAGCTCCTCGGCAACGGGCGCGAAAATCACCGCGAGAACCGAAAACGCGACGGCCGCGCCAAAATTGTCCGGCATCGTTAAGTGACCGCTTGAGTCGGGCGAGAATTTGGAGAGGGCGAAATCGGCGGAAAAGCCATAGGCCACGGTCGCGGCGACGATGAGCCAGACTTTGCGCTGCATACGCCAAGGACGCCAGGCGATGACGCCGGGCCAGTCGGTCCCTCCCTGCAATCTGGCGATCCCAATTACCGCCGCAGCGAGCGACGCGTAGATCAAGAAAGAGAGCGCGAGGCCAAAATAAAGGCCTGAATTGGCGCTGCGCGGCGATTGCAGTGCCGCGAAAAGCGATGGAGTTTTTGCCCAATGATGCAAAAAAGCATCAATCCCTAGCGCGAATCCGGCAATGAACAAAAACGCGATGCAAGCGGCGCCGAGGATCGCGCAGAGGCCAAGGCACAGCCGCAAAATTGCGAAAGCCTTCGATCCTCGAGGGGTTCTCTCAATTTCGCTCAAATGAATCCGCGCGGCTTTGTGTATTTCACATTCATGGTTATATTGGATGCGTCGCGTTCTGCGCGACTATGGCGATAAACGGCGTCGAAATAAGCTCTTCGGACCCGGGGGCGGTACCCGGCGCCTCCACCAAAATCCGTCTTGAGCGGAGCCGGATTTTGGCGGGGGCGAAATAGGTTCGACGGGGAGTGTAAAGGACTGTCTTTTGCCCGGCATGGTACCGCCGTCATCGGGCTAAACCTTATAGTTGCCAATGACAACTATGCTCCGGTGGCCGTTGCCGCGTAATGCGGTAATAGTACCGAAATCAAGTCCTTAAGGGTTGCACTTTAAGGCGGGGTTCGGAGGCACCTGGCAACAGAAGCCTCCACTTTCAAATCATTAGAGTTTTGTGTAATTACCTAGCTTGAGCTCTAAATTCGCTGTTTTAGATTTTTGCCCGGGGGTCGAATGGCCATCGATCTGATCCGTTATGATGTTCTCGTCCAGGATGCGATGCGCGGCGTCGTCAGAAAAGTGCTCGGCGATATGGCGCGCGATGGCCTTGCGGGCGAACATCATTTTTATATTACGTTTCGCACCCACGCGCGCGGCGTGCGGCTCTCGACGCGCATGCGGGAGATCTACCCCGACGAAATGACGATCATCCTGCAGCACCAGTTCTGGGATTTGAATGTCACAGATCAGGCTTTCGAAGTTGGTCTGTCATTCAAGAACATCCCGGAAATGCTGCTCATTCCTTTCGATGCGCTGACGCGATTCTCCGATCCAGCGGTGGGGTTCGATCTGAAATTCGAGATTGAGGACGAGGCCGAAACCAGCGCCAACGACGCCGGCAAGCCGCTTGGGCCAACTCTGGCTTCCGTGACGTCTGACGCGCCCCAGCCTCTGCGCCCACCCGCGCTGTCCTCGGTCGAAACCGCAAAACCGCGCAATGAACCTGCGCCGGCGAGCGCCGCAGAGACCGCGGGGGACGACTCGCCGCCCGAGCCGAACGATAAAGTTGTCTCGATCGACGCTTTTCGCAAAAAGCCCTGATGGGCGAGATCGTCAATCTGCGCCGCGCTCGGCCAAGACGCGCGCCGCAGCAACGCTTGCGGCCGCGACGAATCGCTCAAAGTTTGGCCGCAGCCTCGCGGAGCGCGAAGTTGCGGCTTCCATTCGCGATCTAGATTCGTCCCGTCTCGACGCTCACAAGCGCGAGCGGCCGGACCAGACAACCGATGATCATGCAAAATGACGCCAAGCGGGATGTTTCCGGGGTCATCGTCAAACATTCGCTGACCATTGCCGGACATCGCACCAGCATCTCGTTGGAGCGGGCGTTTTGGGATGGTCTGAAATCCGTGGCTATGGACCGGGGCGTGTCGCTCGCGACCTTGGTCGCCGAGGTCGACGCTGGACGCGGGGAGGCTAATTTGTCTTCCGCCATTCGCGTTTTCGTCTTGAGGTCAGCGCAATCCTCGATTGTTGCAGGAAGAGCCTGAACCAAGGGCTTTCATTGCGTCGCGCCAGCCTCCGCCGGCGGGGTCGCTGCTTTGGCGTCCTCCGCCGCCTTGAGCCGCTCTTTTTCCCAGCGACGTTCCGATAGCAGGCGCTGGTAGAAAAAGGCGCGTTCATGGATGTCGAATTCATAGGATTCGATCCGCGCGCTTTCACGCATGATGGCCCGCGCCGCCAGCTCGTTGGCAAAGGCCGCCGCATCGAGCTGAGGGACCGGATTGGACAGAGGCCCTTTGAGATACAGGGTGATTTGCGGTGCCGAGCCGCTCCAGTCTTTGGGCGGCGCATTCAAAACAAAGGTCACGCTCTCGTTGAGGAGCGCCCGGCGCAGGTCGAACGAAGCGGCGATGCTGGCGCTAACGGGTTGATCCGGTTTGAAGGACACTCGATCGACCGGCGTCGGCGAAAGATGCAGCATTCCGGCGACGACGCCGAGGTCGAACTCGCGACTGCCTGCTTTCAAGGCGGCTTTCTGGAGTTCAGTTCCTAACGCCCGCGTCACATCGCCGGTCGCGAGCGTGGCGTTGTCCTTCTCGAATGCCGCCAGGACCCTTGCGAGCGCAAGGGGATCGGCGCGGGGGATCGTCAAATCGGCGATAGTCGCATGGCCCGCCCCAGCCAGCCCTCCCACCAGCGCGTCCGGACTCTGCCCGGCCCCGGCGATATCGAGATTGGCGCTGAGCCGTCCTCGTCCGCCCGCAAGATCGAGAGCTGCGTCATTGAGTTGGAGATGGCCCTCGAGCGAGACGTCGGCCCCTGTGCGGCGCAGCTTGACCTCGCCAGTTGCGGTTCCATCGCCGACGTCGAATCGCAAATCACGAAGATCGAGGAAACCCGGCGATGATGCGAGAGTGAGCCGGGCGTTCCGCGCGCTTGCGCCGACGGGGAAAAGGTTCGCGAGCGCCGGCATGCTGCGGATCGT
The DNA here is from genome assembly GCA_037200525.1 of Methylocella sp. Lineage (NCBI taxonomy): Bacteria > Pseudomonadati > Pseudomonadota > Alphaproteobacteria > Hyphomicrobiales > Beijerinckiaceae > Methylocella > Methylocella sp. Next base: position 2,576,647 of record JBBCGG010000001.1, read on the forward strand.
CAAAGCGAGGTCGCTCGCGGGCAAGTCGAAAGCCGGCCGGGGAAATTTGACGCTCGACCAGATTGCGCCCGCTTTGCCGCCCTCAGGTGATCCAAGCACGAGACCAAACAGCGCTGCGGCGGAGAGCTTGTCGATGTCTATCGATCCGGTAAGCGTTTTCGCCCCGGCTTTGCCATAGGCGAGGGCTCCGCTGAACATCGCATCTGAAAGATTCGCCTTAAAATTCTCTAGCGACGCGGCGCCATTATCGTAAGCAAGGTCGCCGGACAGGGCGGCTGGAAATTTGCTCGCGAAGTCAGGAAATGCGAGCCCCGTTGTGCGCAGCAAAGGCGCAATATCTGGGCTTAATAGCCGCAAGGCGCCGCTCGCGGAGAACCGCGCCAAATCAGCGTTGATGCGTCCTTGAAACGTGAGATTTGTCGGACCGAGCGAGGCATCGAGTTTTGCGTCGGAATCCTGGCCGGGCGGTCCGTGCGCCTTCAGTTCAATATGCCCTGGTCCAATCCCGCCGCTCTGCGATGTGGGCGCAGCAAACAGGCGCAAAAGCGAGAGACTGTCTTTGGCGTCGGCTGTGGCCGCGATCGCCAGATTTCCGCTCTTCTTTGGATCATCGCCAATTGTCGCGGCAATTCGGGTCGCGCCAATCGTTCCCTTGGCTGAGAGAGCATTGATCGCGAACGGTTCTTGCCCGGCGGCGGCGTCCGCCGTGACATTGAGGTCGAGAGGCGCAAAATTTTCAGCGCGCGACAGAAGGGTCTGCGTCAGCGGGCTTGGCGCGATTTTGGCCAGCAGCGCGGCGAGTTGGCGCGTCCGCGGAGCGAGGACTCTTGCATCGACGTGAGCGGAACGCTCCAAGAGAGCGCCGCTGGCCGTGACGATTGCGCCGTCCAATCCTTCGAAAGTCAGTTCTTCAAGCTCGAACGCATCGCCTGCCTTGACGAGTTTAAAGCCGAGATCGCCGATGGAGGGCCCCCCGCCCGGACCAATGCCGCCAAGCGTCACCGCATTCGCTTCCAATCGCAGCGAACCATCGCTTTTGCCTAGAAAAGCGCGGGCGTCAAAGCCGGGAAAAGAGCCAAGATCGAGCGAGGGCGTTGTAAGATCCGCCTCAATGCGGGATGGATGCGAATGGGTTGCGGGCGCATAATCGAGCGTGCCCGAAAAACGCGAGCCATCCAGCTCAGCATCCAGCTCGCGCAGCGCGGCCCCGGCGTGCGAAACATGCGCATTGGCGGAAAGATCGCCGGCGCGAAAGGGCAGGCTCTGTGGCGCGTATTGCGGCGCGATCGCCTTCAGCCAATCCGGGAGGCGGCGCGCATCGCCCGCGCTGGCCTCTATTTTGCCGCTGAAATCCGCGTCGAGACCGCGCCGCCATTGCCCATCGAGAAACAGGCGCGATCTGCCAGGGCCATGAACCTCGAACCGCAGCCCGGCCGCTTTCGCCGCATCGAGGATGAGATTGCCCGATAGATCCGTGAAGGACTCGTCGCGAAAGGTCAGCGTTTGCGCAGCGTAGTTCACGACGAGCGGAAAGGGGGGGGTGAAGTCGAGGTCAGCCCAAGCGGCGTCGGGATCGAACGCATTGGCGGACAGCCAATGATCAAGATCGATCTGGCCGGAGCGCAGCGTCACCTTGCCTTTGGGCGTCGCGGAAAAATCGAGTTCGGCTTCTCCGTCCGCGCGCAATGGCTGATCCTCCTCGCCAATGCGCAGTTCGAGATGGTCCATCGCGGCGCGCTCCGCATCCGCATCGAGTAGGCCGGTGAGACGCCAGGGAAGGGCGGTGGCGACGCTCTCGAATTTGGCGGCCCCCGCAAAGCTTGGCGCGCCGTCGCGCAGGGACAAAACGCCGTCGAGATCGATGTGGGGACGCGAGGCGCTGGCGTCGACGACGAGCTTGAGCTTAAGCCTGCCATGATCGCCAGTGCTGGAAGCGAAGCGAAAGGCGCTGCGTTCCCCCGCGATATCCAGCGCGCCATTGCCCTTGAAGGGACCAAATAATGATCCCGCCTCGGCGTCGAGATCGATCGCGTTGAGCTCAAAACTGCGGTTCTTGGCGGGGTCCGCGACCGATATCGTTCCATGTTTGATGAAAATCCGCTCGAAGCGCATATGCGCTGCTGAGGCGGTTGTCGGCGGCGCTATCGCAAAAGTCCCATCTGTCGGAACAGTGATATCGAGGCGCGGCGCCTCGAGCCGGGCCTCAAGAAAATCGACGTCGCCATGCAGAAGAGGCGCAATCCCAATCTCCAGGCGCAATTTTGCGGCGGAAAGGCGCAATGGGCCGGCTTTGTCGCCGACTTCGATGTTCTCGACGACAAAATAGGGCGTCGGCAATAGTTTGAGGTCGATCGCGCCGTGAATTTGCGCCTTCGACCCCAGCATCCGCGTCAGGCGCGCTTCAATGAAGTCGCGCTGCGCGTTCCAATCAACGAAATAGGGTCCGACCAGGGCCGCGGTCAGAATAAGGATCAAGACAATCGCGAGAAAGGTCAGACTGTCGCGCAATATCGTCTATCGGTTCGATCGAACGAGGTTCAGCGGACTTGCGCCCGTAGGACGGTTTCTCATGCGCTGGCCTTATCGAGCAATTGCAAGGCTTGCGCATCGAGCTTGATCGTAGCCGCCTTGGCGGTTTCCTCGAATTGCTTGACGCTGGTCGCGCTGACGATCGGAGCTGTGACGCCGGGCTGAGCGAGCAGCCAAGCCAGCGCAATTTGCGCCGAACTCGCATGATGGCTTTTCGCTACCGCATCCAAGGCGTCCAGAATGGCAAAGCCGCGCGGATTGAAATAATGCGCGACGCTTGAGCCCCGCGCGCTTCCTTCGGCGTCTTTTGCGCTGCGATACTTGCCCGTCAAAAAACCGGCCGCCAGGGGGTAATAGGGAATGACGCCGACGCCTTCAGCGATGCAAAGCTGTTGCAATTCGCCTTCAAACAGCGCGCGATTGGCGAGACTGTAATGCGGTTGCAGGCTTTCATAGCGAGGCAGCCCTTTCTCGGCGCTGACGACGAGGGCTTGCTTGAGGCGCGGCGCCGTGTAGTTCGAGGCTCCAATAGCCCGCACCTTGCCCGCCTCAACGAGACTGGCGAAAGCCTCCAGGGTTTCTTCGAGCGGCGTCTCGGCATCGTCGAGATGCGCCTGATAGAGATCGATATGGTCGGTTTGCAGCCGCCGCAGCGAGGCGTCAGCCGATTTGACGAGATGCGCCTTTGAAAGGCCTTTGCCGCCAGCCTGCATATCCATTCCGACTTTTGTGGCGATGAGGATCTTGTCGCGGCCGCCGCCGTTCTTCAGCCATTTACCGATGATCGCCTCGGATTCGCCGCCCTGGTGGCCTGGAACCCAGATCGAATACATATCGGCCGTATCGACTAGATTGAAACCCTTGTCGACGAAAGCGTCCAACAGCGCGAAAGATGTAGCTTCGTCGGCGGTCCAGCCGAACACATTGCCGCCGAAGGCGAGCGGGCCGATTTCGAGGCCTGATGAACCAAGTTTCCGTTTATCCATTACGAATGCTCCAAGATCGATCCCGCCCGTATAGGCCAGATTAGCAGGTCCGGCGTCGAAATATGAAGGATTGCCTTCGTTTGTCCCGCCTTTCGGTCCGGACCTTTTCGGAGTGAGGTCGACAGAAAGGCTTGGCGATCCCACATTAGGCGCAATGGCCGCATGTTATGCGGCTATCTCTTTGTTTCTACGCATAATGCTGACCGAAAAATCTGTCGCTTTCCGGTATCGCGCTTCGGGCGTAAAGAATTCGAGACGCCGCCAAACTGGCGCATAATACGTGCGCGCCGTGATTCGAGGCTTTGGCCCCAATCATTTGGCGCCCTGGCGAAGGAGCCGCAACGATTTGACTGATCCTTTTTCTCTTGCGGATATGGAGGCCCCGGCGCCTCTGCCCGGCGGAATCGCCGCACGCGCCCGAGCGGCCGCTGGAGGCGGCCAGCGCTATCTCGATGGGCTGAACCGCGAGCAACGCGAGGCGGTCGAGGCGATCGATGGACCGGTGTTGGTGCTCGCCGGCGCTGGCACGGGAAAAAACACGCGTCCTGACCACTAAAATCGCACATATCATCGCGCAGGGCCGCGCCAAGGCGCATGAAATCCTCGCCGTCACCTTCACCAATAAGGCGGCGCGAGAGATGAAGGAGCGCGTCGCTGCGCTGGCCGGCCCGGTCGCCGAGGGAATGCCCTGGCTTGGCACGTTTCACGCGATTTCGACGAAAATTCTGCGCCGCCACGCAGAACTCGTCGGCCTCAAATCCGGCTTCACCATTCTCGATACGGACGATCAGATCCGCCTTCTGAAGCAGGTTCTGCAAGCCGAAAATGTGGACGACAAACGCTGGCCCGCGCGCGCGCTCGCCTACCAGATCGACGCCTGGAAGAACCGGGGTCTTGATCCTGCGCATGTGCCTCCCGGCGAGGCGGGAGCCTTCGCCAATGGCAAAGGCGGCCAGCTTTATACCCTGTATCAGGAACGATTGAAGATCCTCAACGCCGCTGATTTCGGCGATCTTCTGCTCGAATGCCTGCGCCTCCTGCGTGAAAATCCCGATGTTTTGAAACAATATCAGGACCGCTTTCGCTATATGCTGGTCGATGAATATCAGGACACCAACACGGTCCAATATTTGTGGCTGCGGCTGCTGGCGCAGGGGCGCCACAATGTCTGCTGCGTCGGCGATGATGATCAATCGATCTACGGCTGGCGCGGCGCCGAGGTCGATAATATTCTGCGTTTCGAATCCGATTTTCCAGGGGCCAAAATCATCCGGCTGGAGCGCAATTACCGCTCGACCGGACACATTCTGGCCGTCGCTGCAAACCTCATCGCCCATAATGAGGGACGTCTTGGCAAGACCTTGTTCACCGATGATGAACTTGGCGAAAAACCCACTGTCGGAGGAGTTTGGGATTCCGAAGAGGAGGCTCGCGCGGTCGGCGAAGAGATCGAGCAACTGGCGCGCAGCGGGCACGGCTATGATGATTTCGCCATTCTCGTGCGCGCATCGTTTCAGATGCGCGAATTCGAGGAGCGCTTTATCACATTGGGCCTGCCTTATCGCGTGATCGGCGGCCCGCGATTTTATGAACGCGCCGAAATTCGCGATGCGCTCGCATATCTGCGCTGCGTCGCGCAGCCGGCCGACGATCTGGCTTTCGAGCGCATCTTCAACCTGCCGCGACGCGGCCTTGGCGATGCTACCTTGCAGCTCTTGCACGATCACGCGCGGCGTCAGCGCATGCCTCTGATGCAGGCCGCGCAATATATGGTTGAGACGGACGAGCTAAAGCCAAAACAGCGACAGACGCTGCGCGGTCTCCTCGGCGATTTTGCCCGTTGGGCCGCGCTGACCGACTCCAAGCCGCAAGGCGAGTTGACCGAGATGATTCTGGAAGAATCCGGCTACACCGACATGTGGAAGAAGGACCGCACCGCCGAGGCGGCGGGACGGCTTGAAAACCTGAAAGAACTTGTCCGCGCGATGGAGGAGTTTCCCGATCTTGGCGCCTTCCTCGAACATATTTCGCTGGTGATGGAAGCTGAAAATAAGGATGCCGGCCCCCGCGTGTCGATCATGACTTTGCATGCCGCCAAAGGCCTCGAATTCGAGACGGTGTTTCTCCCTGGATGGGAAGAGGGGCTGTTTCCGCACCAGCGCTCGCTTGATGAATCCGGGCGTGCGGGGCTCGAGGAGGAGCGCCGTCTCGCCTATGTCGGAATCACTCGAGCAAGGCGTCGCGCAAAGATCTATTTCGCCACCAATCGGCGGATACATGGGTTGTGGCAGACCACAATTCCCTCGCGCTTTCTCGATGAGCTTCCGGTCGATCACGTCGATGTCGTCGAGGCCGCATCTGGCTCGGCTTATGGCGGCTATGCGCAATCGCGCTTCGCCAATATGGACAGCTACGGCTCATCCTATGCGACGCCCGGCTGGCAGCGCGCTCAGCGCCGCAACGAGGAGGCCCGACAAGGGCAGGGCGGCGAAGCAAGGGCCGAGACGTTCAAGCAGAGCGCAGCGCGGCGCGGCCCGTTGCAGATTGAAGGCGAACTCGTCGCCAAATCCAGCGCGTCATCCGCTTTCGCTCGAGGGGCGCGGGTGTTTCATCAGAAATTCGGTTATGGTGACGTCGCCGCCGTGGACGGCAACAAGCTGACGGTGGATTTCGACAAGGCCGGGCGCAAGATGGTGCTGGAAAGCTTTGTCGAGGCGAAGGGGTAGGCGGTCTTCGCGCTCGCGTCGTGGCGCGTGCAGCAGGCAAAACGACGCGCCTGAATAATCCATTGTAAATTTGTGATTTGACGGCCGCGCGGAGCTTCGCGCATATGGTCAAGCTTTGGACTTCGGGCTCCAAGGCCTGCCGCGATATTTCAGTCGGCGCAAATGACTCCCTTTCCCGCAAGGAGTTTTCGATGTCCAAAATCCCCGGTCAGCAATCCGCCAACGCTTTCGACGCGGTCATTACGCAACTGATGAATGATTACGCCGTTCCGGGCGCATCGGTGGCGGTATCTCAAAACGGCGCCATCGTCCTCGCTCGCGGCTACGGGCTGCTCGACGCGAACGATCCAAATTCTGGGGTCGCGCCCACGAATATCTTTCGCATCGCCAGCGTCACCAAACCGATTACGGCCGCGGCGGTTATGCTGCTTGTGCAGAACGGACTGCTTAATCTCGACGCGAGCGTGTGGTCTCTGCTCGCCGCGAAATTTCCCTTATTGCCGGGAAAGACCCTCACCAATGGCGTCGACCTGATCACCATTCGGCAGCTTTTGCAGCACTCGTCCGGTTGGGACGGCTCGCAATACGATCCGATGTTCGATGTGGTCGCAATCGCGGAAGCGGAGGGCATACCCGCGCCCGCCGGCAAGGCGGCGATCATAAGGTACATGTGGTCGCAAGAACTCTACCATCAGCCGGGGCAATGCTATGCCTACGCCAACTTCAACTATCTGCTGCTGGGCCGGGTGATCGAATTGATCACCGGACAGGATTATGCGGACTATGTCACGCAAAACATCCTCGCTCCGTTCGGCGCCACAGAAACCATGCAGGGATCATCTTTCGAGAGCGGACGCTATCCGAATGAGAGCCTATACTATCCCTATGCCGGCGAAGGTCTGGAGCCTTCAGTCTTTCCGCCGGTTGGTTCCGGAGTGTTGTCGCCATACGGCTCTTTCGACCTCGAAAACATGGATTCTCATGGCGCGTGGGTATCGTCTCCCAGCGATTTGTTAGGCTTCATCAATGGCGTCTTCTCTGGCGGGCTGTTGAACCAGGATACGCTCGCCGCCATCGTAGCGAATCGGGCTACGGCTTGCGACGGCAGCGGAGCCCTCTACGGCCTCGGATGGGCTCTCACTCCTGCGGGCAACGGATTCAACATCTGGCATAGTGGCTCGTTGCCCGGGACCACCTCGATCCTAGTCAAGACGATCTGGAGCGATGGCTCCAACGTCTGCTGGGCGGCAGTGCTCAACACGCGCAACGAAGATTGGTCGACCATCAGCGGAGCGCTCGATCAGGCGATGTGGAACGCCGTCGACACGCTCGACTTTGGTCAGGGCTCTTAAGGCGGCCTAGCGGCCAGATCTGAGAGCGCGCGCAGCTCGCTTCGGCGCTGTCGCGCCAGCCGAACGCCACAAACAAAAACGGCCGGGAGACGATGCCCGGCCGCTATGGCGTAGCTCTTCACATGCGCTTAGTAATAGTAATCACAGGCTCCGTAGGGATAGCTGTAAGGGTAGCCGTAGCCGGAGGCATAGCACGGAGCATAGTAGCCAAAGCCGCCCGCGCCGAAGAACACGCGTCTGTGGAAGCGTCCTGATCCGCGGTTGAAGCCCACGCTACGACCTTCAAATCCATGATTTCCGAGGTTGTGCGCTCCGCCGAAGCCGCCGCCGTGGAATCCGCCGCCGCCATGGCCGGTGCCGCCTCGCGCGAAAGCAGGGCTCAAAGTGAGAGTCGAGGCGAGCAGTGTTGCGACAAGCATCTTTTTCATAGCAAGCGTCCTTTCAATAGGATGGCGATTTTCCGGAGATCGAACCGCCCCCGAGACACTTGCAAGCTACCCAAGCCCGAACGGCCCGAGTGTGATTTTCACACATCTCGGACCACTGTGGCCGACTTCGATCTCTTGATGTCTTCTGTCCGACGCGAAGCAAGTCGGGCGCGTTGTCGCTGGGCGTCGTCGGGGATCACGTTGATGTTATAATTGTAGCGCTTCTTTCGCTTGCCGAAATCGGGCTGTAACCCACGCCGTTCACCTTTCCGCCGTCCAAAACGGAGGAGAAGGCAATGGTCAGAACCAGCCTGCTGGCCGCCTTTGTGGCGGCCATTATTGCGAGCGCGCCGGCGTATGCTCAAACAGGCTCAACAGATCCTGGGGGCCGCCCGGGCGATTCATCCAGCGAGGGTTACTTCACTCCGACAGAGCCAACGGTCTCGCAGCCCTCTGATACGAGGCCTTTTGACCGCGCGATCCTCAATGAAGACGATGGGGCTGAAAATGGCGTCTGCTTCAACTGTTAGCAGCGTATCTTGAGGGCGAGGAGATCGCCTTCGTGTTTCAGACAGGAACGGCGTTCAAAGACGCCCGACGCTCGCTAGGCGCTTATCGAAATCGCTCTTATCTGGTGAGATCCTTCGAGGCGTTCGCCTAACCCATTGGTTTTATTGGCAGGAGAGGAGGGACTCGAACCCCCAACCCCCGGTTTTGGAGTACGGCGGCGATAGTTTCCTGGCCGTTTCCGGCCTTATCCACAGCTTTAGAACCCCTTGATTCTACTCGTGTTGTGATCTCTGTTGTTTTCCTGTCTTTTCTGGCATTAATCTTATTCTGCTTACCGAGTGCTTACCGCGCTTACCGGGAAGCAAGGCAGAGGAGCCGAAGATGCCAAGGGCACGGATCAGCAAAAGATCGGTTGACGCTCTCGCTTGCCCTCCCGGAAAAGACCGTGATTTCTTATGGGATGATGCGCTCGCCGGCTTCGGTGTGGCAGCCTTCCCTTCCGGCAAAAAGGTCTATGTCACGCAATACAGGCAGAACGGCCGGTCCCGGCGCGCGACCATCGGCGAGCACGGGCGTCTAACGCCCGATGAGGCTCGCTCCGAAGCGAAGAAACTGCTCGGTGCGATCGAGAGCGGCGCTGATCCGATCGCGCAGCGGCGAGCGACGAGAACTATTCCCCTCTTCCGAGAAGTCGCCGACCAGTTCATGCGCACGCATGTCGGCGCCAAGCGCAAGGCGCGGACGCTCGACAGTTATGAGACGCTGCTTCGGCTGCACATCTTGCCCTCGATCGGTTCCTTGAGAGTAACCGATGTTCGCCGCTCCAACGTGTCGAAGATCCATGCTGACCTTGCTGACCATCCAGGCGCGGCAAACAGGTCCCTCTCCGTCATCTCCGCTATCTGGAATTGGGCCGCAATCCAGCATGAGGACCTCGCCTTACCGGCAAACCCGGCCAAAGGCATCAAACGCAACCCCGAAGAGGGACGTGAGAGATATCTCACGACCGATGAGCTGGCCCGGCTGGGCGATGTGCTGGCAGAGGCCGAAACGAGCGGCCTTGCCTACCGCGTGGATGAGAGCAGGCCGGCGGCAAAACACGCCCCAAAGCCAGAGAATCGGCGCCGGAGAATTGACCCCTTCGCGATCGGCGCGATCCGCCTCTTGATCCTGACTGGAGCTCGCCTTCGCGAAATTCTAACCGCGAAATGGGACTATATCGATTTTGAGCGCGGGCTCTTGAATCTCCCGACTTCGAAGACCGGCAAGAAGAGCCTCTTCTTGTCAGCCGCGGCTCTCGAGGTTCTCGCGGCATTACCCCGCATGGCAGGAAATCCGTACGTAGTCCCCGGAGAGAAGTCGGGCGCGCCCCGTGTGGACTTGAAGAACCCCTGGGCGGCCGTGACCCAAGCCGCCGGGCTCGAAGGCCTGCGCCTGCATGATTTGAGACATTCCTTCGCAAGCGTGGGCGCCGGTGGCGGTCTCGGCCTTCAGATCATAGGGAAGTTGCTCGGACATAGTCAGCCGGCCACGACTGCCCGCTATAGTCACCTCGACAATGACCCAATGCAGCGCGCTGTGAATCAAATCGGAAACACGATCAGCGCCGCGATGAATAGAAAGCCTGGCGCCGAGGTCGTTCCCCTTGCGAGGGCGAAATGAAGATGTGGATCGGCCTGCCGGAAGCCATACGGATGGTCATGAGTTTGCAGCACGAGGAGGGCGAGCAGATGGCTGCCTTTGCTACCTATCCATTGTGGGCTGCACACGTCGATGATCCGTCTTACGTAAAGCTAGTGCACGGCCCCGAAGCAGTTGAGCTTCTTCCGCGCGCAAGAGACGCATTCTATTCAGCGATGGATCTTCTCAAGAAGCTGTTGCCGGAAGGGAAAATCAGGGGCGAAGGCTTACACGAAGATATTGGCCTGCGAGCGCCAATTACTGAGTCTGAATGGTCAAGTCGCTATATCGATTTTTGGGACGGCCAATTGGAGAATCCGGGGGGCGGCACGCGGAGGGGATATCCATGGATTACCGAAGTCGAAATCAGCTTCGACGACCTTCGCCTTAAACTTGCGGAAGCAGGGTACGGCACTCGCGAACCGAAAACCGTCAGCGAGCGCAAGAGGCATGCGGTAAGGTGTGCGATCCGGGACATAGGGCGCAAAACTTTAGCGACGCTTCACCAAAAAAAGCGCGAAGCCGCAATTATCGAAAAAGTTCGTGACGACAATGAGGGATTGTCCGTCAGCGATACCTTCGTCCGGAGCATTTGGCACGGAAGAAAATGAGGCACGGAACTCGTGCCTAAACGTGCCTAACGTTCCTCGGGACAGCCGATGGAATATGCGTAAATTCAATAACCATCCAGTCATTACAAAGGATGGTTATGGAAAACTCCCCGCGTTTCCTCCGCCGCGATGCAGCGGCAGCATATCTCAAAACTCGATACGGCTTCGGCTCGGTTAAGTCCCTCGCAAAGGGTGTCGTGACAGGCGACTCTCCTTTGTATCGGAAGGCCGGACGAATTGTTCTCTATGAGCTCTCCGCGCTGGACACTTGGGCGATGGCCAAGATCGGCGCGCCGGTTCGCAGCAGCAGCGAGACAAAAGCAGCATCGGCGCGGCCGGCCCCCGACGTTCGCGCGGAGGGCTAATTCACCATGGACCAGGAACGAAAAAGCCCCGCTGCGAACGGGGCCTCAATTTCGAATGAGCATGCGGAACCAGTGAACCAACAAGCTATTCCGTCACGGACAAATTCTCAAGCTGGTTTTGTCGAAGCCGCCAGGGATTTTCTCTTGCGTGACCTGGCGTCCGAGACGCTTGCGCTCGCCTCAGATTACGCCCGGACAGCGGTGCTATTCGTCAAGATGGGAGATGTCGCCAAGTTCGAAGACTCCCTGCGCTCGTTCATTGCTTGCGCGAGAGAGGCGGCGAGGGCCGGCCGACAAATCATCGATTTGCATGAGGGCTCCTCATGAACGAGCACCCGCGACGGCCAGAGGCCGATCCCCAAACTGCACCCGAGGCACGTTTCGAAGAAGAACCCGAAATCATGGACCGCCAAATCCACCCCGAGCCGCCGCGCGACGAAGATTATGAGGCGAGCCTGGCCGCCCTAGACCCTGGATATGGTGATGGCGGGTCCGAGATCAGCAACGTCGTTTCGTTCGAACCGAGCAAGCCGAATGCGGCGAAAAAGAAGTCGAAATCGCGGCCGGTAGACGCGACGGATCAGGTGCCGCCCGATAGCGTGGTCATTGGCGGCGCGGAAAAGCGGATTACAACATTGGCGCAGCTCAACGAGCGCTACGCGTTGCTAGAAGCGCCGGGATCGGCCCCAGCCTATGTCGAGCGCAGTACGGGGCAGCCGCTGCAAGACATCTGCCTTAAGCGCAAACTTGCTCCTGAGGTTGTTGTCACGGGCAGGAAGGACGGTAGGCCGGTTTATGCGTCTGCATACAATTTTTGGACGGGTCATGCTCGTCGACATGTCTATAGGCGCATCGCTTTCACCAGCAAGGATGTCCCCGAGGATACCCTGAACCTATGCAGGGGCCTTGGCGTCACACCGAAGGCTGGGCCGGTTGACCTTATTCTCAATCATATTCGGGAGGTCATTTGCGCTGGGGACGCGCTGGCTACCAGTTATATGATCAAGCTTCTTGCATGGCAGATCCAAAACATCGGCCGGCCCTCAAAGATCATTGTTGCCCTAAAGACCAAAAAACAGCAGGCCGGCAAGGGTTTGTTGCTCGAGCAGATCATGCTGAGAATTTATGGCCCGAGCGGCGTTATGCCGGCCACGGCTGACCAGGTTCTTGGCCGGTTCAATGATGCGCTGCGCGGCGCGTCTTACATCTTCTTGGATGAGGTCCTTTTCGCCGGCGATCGCCGCTCGGCGGATCAAGTCAAAAAGCTCTCGACGGGCAGCGTCATCGGGATCGAGACCAAAGGTGTTCCCATCGTCCAATGCCCTATCGGCGTCAATTTCTGGCTGGCGAGCAACCACGACAATGCAGCCCATATCGAAGAGGGCGATGCGCGACATTGGGTTTTGAACGTGAGCGAGAATCGGATCGGCGACGCCGCATATTTTTCGAAACTGAGCCACCAGATCGAGAACGGCGGCCGAGAGGCGTTCGCTCATCACCTCCTAACACTCGACGTTGCCGGCTTCGTACCGTGGCGTGATATTGAGATCGACACCGCGGCGCGCAGCGACATGATCCGGGAAAGCATCAACCCGCATGATGCCCGCAAGTGGATTGAAGCTTGCTGCGCCGTAGAGCAGATCATTGGCACGAAAGATCTCTCAACGGGAAGCTGCACCCCCTGGATCGACGGAGAGGCGTATAGCTTCGCCGAGCTGGCGGCCGCATATTCCGTGTGGGTCAAAGACCAGCGGTCAGCCCGCGGCGCCCAGCCTACGCCGCTGCATAGGCTCGGGGAAGTTCTGACCGCAGCCGGGTTCGGAACGAAAAAGACTAAAACCTGCAACTTGCGCGTTTTGCCCAAGACGGATGCCTGTATAGCGCTTCTATGGCGCCGTCCGAAGGATGGAAGCTGATTTTCTCCCTCCAGCGTCTCCCTCCATGTCTCCAGCATTGATTTTAAAAGGTTTTCTCCCAGGGTGGAAGCATGGAGGCAAAAACAGATGAAACGCTACAAATATTGCGCGCGGCGTTTTCAACGATCCGATTTGCAGCGATTTGCGGATTCTGCTTCCAGTGCTTCCACCCAAGCGATTTTCGTAGCGACATCAACGGCATAGCCAAAATCTGCCTGCTTCCATCCTCCCTCCATTCTCCTTCCATCTGCTTCCAGGAATAAATAGAGAGATAAAGGAGTAGTGAGCCTCAAACTTCGGCGTTTAGCGCCAAATTCGTGTCGAAATACTCGCCGTCCAAACCATTGAAAAACGCAGGAAAATCCACGCGCACACGCGCAACTCCCAAAATGAAGCCAAACACGATGGGGCCAAATCCAACCGGCAAGCGGGATTGATGACCCAAGGCCCAAAGGTTGGGGGAAGTGCAAACGGGGCTGAAGGTCATGGCTTGCGCGAGCGCGAGACCGCTTCCCAACACTTTGGCGGCGGCAAGATCGTAAGGGGCCTTCCGAACGCAACCCGCAATTCAAATCGAGGTGAACGCCAGAGGCCGCAGCGGCTGGCCTCATGATAGGGTATCAGGCGGTCTGGGGTTTATGCAGCGCGCGAAATCAACATGTTAGCATTCCAATAGGGCAGGGCGTGCGCCGGCGGTAAGCATACGGTAAGCGCTCCGCCTCTCGCTTTTGCGAATGTCTCCTCGAGGTCGTGATTTTGGCGCGATCGCTCGACGAGGGGGGTACCCCCAAAAACCAGTCGTCGGCAGTGAGCTCCAGGTTCAGACGCGCGCCTTACGCTTCAAAATCACGCCGGCCCCAAATTTTTTATCTGGGCGCGAACATTCCGCAGTTCCGATACCGGCTGTCTCCTTTGCGCGCATCGACGAAGCGCGCCTCTGGGAGATCGCGGAGAATTTGCACCGAGCTGATCTGACCACGCTCGAGCGGTCAGAGCATATAGCGGAGTGGGTGCGATTGACCGATAAAATTGGGCAAGTTGCTCAATTTTCTAAGGTCGGAGCTGGGCGGGGTAATGAAGGTGGCATCAGCGCCGCCGCTCGAGAAATAGGTGTAGAGCGCACCGAAGTTAGGCGTGCTGAAAAAGTTGCCTCAATTTCAGACGATGCCAAAGAGGCTGCGCGAGAGGCCGGTCTCGACGACAACCAATCCGTTCTGCTGAAGGTGGCGCGCGTCGAGCCTGCGCGACAGGCATCAGTTTTCCGGCGGCGTGACGATGCCCTCTTGGGTTCGATAAGGCTGGTTCCACCAGTGCTTTAGCGGCGGAAGAAGATTCAGCCTCACAAGGATCAATCCCAAGGCAGAGCGGCCATCTTCCGAGAAGGCCCCAGTTTCGACGCACGCAATGTCTGGACGAAACCCCAGCGCATACGCCTCTCTTAAAGTACTGCGGCGAGCTATGGCCAAAGGCCCTCTGCGATTTTGCCATTCGTCCATACAAGAGGGTGCCAGGTAGGTTCGTGAAGCGTCATCTAAAAATATGGGGGCATAGTAGGGGATGGAGTCTGACGTGCCGATCCCTTGCAAAGCGAGTACTGAAAGGCCGACTGCCGCGATAGTCGCCACAAGCAATTTTCTCAAGATGCATCATTCCCCCTTTGAACTGCCGAACGAAAAGCTGAAGATTGTTGCGACAGGCGAGAAAATGGACGGCGCAGTGATATAGCGCGCCCATGGCGTCAGGGCCGTCGCCTCCGGCTTCGCGCGCTCTCAATTCGGCAAGAGCCCTAAGCCAAGACTTGCGTCATGTCTTTTTCTGAGCGGCAGCGCATTCGGCGTCAAGCCGCTCTCGGAACCAAGACACATCGAGCGCTGACCTAGCTTCGTCGTAACCGTTGAGGCCTAATTCAATTTCGATCGACAGCCACTCATCAAACTCGCCAGAGCGGGCTAGCTCCATGGCCTTGGCGCGGATGGCCTCTTCTCGCTCGGCTTTCTTGGTCACTTTGCTGTCTCTTCGAGCCTGTCACATCTCGCCTGGGCAGTCGGTATTCTTGGTCGCGGCATGGCTTTAATGGGCAGCTTTACTTTGCCCAAGAATCGCCTATCAATGTGCCAAGTGGCACTCGCCGCCGCCGTTACCTATACCTCAGCCGGGAAGCATCAGGTAGGGTACGACCGACAGTGAGCGCGTACGCGCTCCCATCGACCAAACCGAAAGCGTCGGTACGTCGTGACGTACACGGGCTTCGGATACGAACATACGACCACTGCGTATCTCCGAGGGTGCTGGGGTTGATCCCAGCGCTCCGGAGCGCCCTATGCGCCCCGCCGCCAAAGGGCAGCTATGAGGGCGGATGCAATAGGCGCAGACGACGAGTGCCGATCTGTACCTACTCGATTCGAACGCGGGAATCGAATCAAGGGTGTGGAAAACCTACGATTCCTGTGAGGTCGATGCCTATAGCCAGTGGAAGCCCTTGGCTATAAGGCCCGCCAAGCCGAGCGCCGCAACGATCAGGCAGCCAAATACGAGCCTGAAATTTGTCTCGGCTTGCGAGCGGAGATTGCCTGTCTCGGTGCGAAGGTCACCCCGAAGCTCCCGTTCAAGCCGTGAGCTTCGGGTCACGCGGAGGAAATGAAAAGATTCCGGACGCACGAACCCTTCTAATCGCCTCACGCCGGATGGCTAGTGTCGACGCATCGACGAATGAAACTAGAACCGTATCCCGTGGAGCTTCAATTTTAACACCGGCATTCATTGGCTCAGCTTCAGCAGTTAACTCAAGCCGAAATTGCTTGTCTTGATCATCCCTACGCCTAGTCACCGGCTCGCCCCCTCGCCCGCGCTTACGGAGTGTCATTATGCTCTCGATGCGATAGATCAGCAATCACCTTCAGCTCATAATCGGTAGGCGAATCGAGAGGAACTTGGAACACAGGAAGTGCATGCTTCTGGGAGCGCTTCATGACTTCGCCATCTTTCTTGCGGTCTGCTGCCGGCCTAAACAGACGAAGAAAGCTTCGTGGAGCGACGCCATCATATTGTCTGAAGACGACGCGCGTCTTGTCGTTTGGATCCTCGGTTATTGAGTCAGAGTGAAGCGCCGTAGCTAAGCTTTTGTCGTAGGGCTCGATATAAACGACGGTGGTGATGCCCGATGCGACGATATGCCTGGCGCAGTTGTGGCATGGATATGTCGTCGTGTAGAGAGTTGCACCTGAGATTGAATGTCGCCCCTCTCGAGCAACGGAAAGTATTGCTTCCATTTCTGCGTGGATTGAACGGGAGAATTCGATAAGAGAATCTATTTCTGTTCCCACAAGAAGAGAGCGCACGTCATTATAGATTGCGCCCTTCTTTAGCACAGCAGATCCATAAATGCGTTTTGCTATTTTGTCCACGATGTCCACGCGCCGTGTTTCATTATGGCAGATACACCCTTTCCATTTAAAACATCTAAAGTCTTTATCGAGCAGCGCCCCTCGCTCGGAGTCCCATACAGACTGCTGATCTTCTCCGTAAAGCCCTCCTCCGAATCGCGGCACGTCATTCCATCCAACAGCAATAAGCTCGCCCTCAGCCGAAACGATCGCTGCCCCTACCTGCCGCGACATGCATGCCGAGTTCGCAGATGCCGAGCACGCTTCGTACATCGCAGATTCAGCCCTATAGGGCGTATGCACTGAAGTATTAAATATTATGTTGAGGAAGCGCAGGATCTTGGTCTTTAGCTCCTCCTGCTTATGATCGTTGCACAGAAATAGGTCCGCCTCGACGAAGAGCTTGCGAGTCTTTTGACCAAAAGTTGCTGGCTCGCCGCGATCTCGATCCATGATCCGTTGCACGGCGTCCGTGGCTACACCGTTGTCCTTGAGGCGAGCGGCGCGCATCTCATCAGGTGCGAATACGCCGACGACGCACAGTGTCTCTCCGTAGATCTGCCTCAGCAAGGCAAGCTCCTCGGGGTTTTTCAGCGAATCAATAATGTATGCGCGCCTTCCCGGAAGCGGGACATCGCTGTCTGAATAACCACCGTTTGCTTTGCGAAATTTGTAGATCTGTTCGACGGCTTTTTCCGCGAGATAATTATTGCCAAACCTCTCGCGCAATGCATTTCCAGCTGTCTGCATCTGCGTGATGTACGCATCGAGGGGCGCTTTTGGTGGTGCGCTGATCCCAACTCGGGATGCCTCCGACCGGATAATCTCGCTCGGCTTGATTATGGGTCGCACAGTATACCCAAAATCATTTGACAGGAGGTCGCGAAGGAAACCAGCCGCTGTGGAAACGCCCGACCCCACAGGTCCTACAAGCGCGATTACAAGCTCTTGCGAGCGGCGCTCCGTTATGGTGTCCGCGACGCTCACTCGCGGATGCTCCGCCAGCAAATCTCGTAAAGGAGAAGCGCTCACTGAAAAATCCCTGAAAAAACTTATCTAAATATCGGTGCACCTTAAGTTCAATATCCGCTTACGTCGAGGCAAATCATGTTGCGACTTTCGGCCGGCCGTTAGTGCCGCGCGCTCCGCCATGCGCCACGATGCCCTTGACTGGCATGCCGCGAAAACCCGTCGCGGGCCCAGCCGCCCGAGGCGATCTCGACCTAGTCCACAGGACCCAGCTCCCTTGCTCGCGTCATCGGTGTCGCAGCCTTGACTTCGCGCCATAAATATGCTAGCGATGGCTGGTCGCTACGTTATGAGGACGGACTTTGATGCCCGACTACATCGCGAAATTGCAGGCCGAAGAGACGCACAGGCTGATGACTTCGAAAGGCTATGTTCGCGTGGATCCGGCTGCGAAAAAGGAGACGACCGTGACCGAACAACCGATGACCGACGCCGCGAAAATGTCCGATATCATCAACCGGAGGGCTGCGACCCATGCCCGGCAGGCGACCGACGATGCGGCATATGATGCGCGTGTGGCGGCAGCTGTGGCGGCTGTTCCGAAGCCCCATAACTGGCATCAGGGGAGCGCGATGGATCGCCTCGCTTGGGCGCGGGAAGTGACGCGCGACGTGAAGGCGAGGATGCCACGCTGATGGCTGAGCCCCGGCGCGGCAAGCGGATCGTTTCGCGGAAAGTGTATCTCGCCACGCGCGGACTGGATGACGAATGCCGCCCTTTGTCCGTGGTTGACGACGCCGTCGCCGACGAGGCCGAGACCGGCGCGCTCGCTTGGCAGGCAGGCGAGCCGAATGCGAAAATTAAGCGGCCAGTTTTCAACACCGAAGTTGCGTTCATGGGCGTGGCGGCTGTGAGCCAACCTCCGCGCAATCCGTATGAGCCGCGTCCGCCACGCGAGCGAATTTCGCGGTGCCGGTTGCTTGGTAGGAAGGTTTAATCAGGAGGGGAAGATGGCGACCACAACGGAAGGCAAAATTGAAGTTTATTACGGCGGGCGGCCCGGCAAATCCGAACTGATTGCGATGTTTCCCGTCGACTTCGCTGAGGCGAAGCGCGGCGAGCCGAACCTCTGGTCATTGACGCCGTTCGCTGGCACGCAAATCAAGGCGATCTTCCAGAATGGGCAGCGGGCTGGCTTCGCAATTCAAGACGAGCAAGGCCATTACACGATCCCAATGCCAGCTCTTCATTTTCCTGCGGCGGGTTAAATCATGACCTGTGACGCGCCGATCGTGGCCTACTACCGCCACCTCGGAACATGTGAAGTCGTGCGCATGCATGAGAGCGATTTCGCTGAAGCAAAGCGCGGCGTCGACGGCGCGAATTGGTCCAAAACTTCGTTCGTCGGATTGCTGCAGGTCTGCGCCTATGCCCCGCACGGCCAACGCCTGGCTATGGCAATTCAGAATGAGCCGGGTGGCCCGTATGTTATCCGCGCGGGCGCGTACGCGGGCACGCGCGTTGATCCCCGCTCGGGCGCTGCCATCGGCGTGGATGCAGCCGCAGTGGTAAGGGAACGGGCACCAGAGCAATCGCAGGCCGATCCGCAATTGCTGCCACACGAATGGGCGGATCTGATCGGAACGGACGGCTTGGCGAATTAATTTGCGAAAGGCCCGGCGGCGGCTGCCTGTTGCAACCGCCGGCGACGATTGCTCCGTTCGGCGGCTGCCTTTTTCTTCGCGGCCGTCTCCTCGGCGGTGCGCTTCTTCGATGCCCATAGCTGGCTACGAGCGGCACGCATTTTGGGAGTGAGGCGGTCCCGTGCGCGGACTGTGGATTTATGCGGCTCGACGCGAACCATCGCAATTCGCAGGCCGAGAGCATCCATCAGACATGGAAGTGTGAACAGCCCAAGATTTCTAGTTCCGCATTCAATTTTGCTCGTGTGACCCGAGGCCAGACCCGCGAGATCGTCGATTTCCAAACTGGAAAATCCCAGCTCCATGCGGCGAGCGGCTATCACCCTATTGAAATCGCGCACGTCGACCGTGAATGCCTCAGGCGGCAGGCTTTCCAAAGCGGCTGTAGGGATCGTAGCCGGGGCGGAGATCGGGGCCGCGGCTGCTTCTTCCGCAAGTAGGCGATCCCACTCAGCGGCCTCCTCGGGTGTCGCAAATCCGGATAGCTCATAGGTCAATTCAGAATCTCCGAAACCGGCGGGCGCCGCCCCTCATGAATATGCTTCGTCTTTCAGCCGACGTATTGCGGACCAAGAGCGGCCCAGCGGGCGCGATCGGCGCGCAACTCGGCAATCGATTTAGAAAATCCGAGGTCACGCCGGGTGAGCACGCCGCGCATGACGGCCATGTCGCAAGCCGGCGCCGGGATGCGCCTTGAAAGCGACTTGCGCGCGGCGGCGAGGCCAGTGGCGTGGGCGATGTCGATGGCGTCGAGGCGAATGGTCATGTGTCGGACGGCTCCTGTTTGGGTGCCCGGTCTTTGTAGAGGCGATAACCGAGCGGACCTTTCTCCGGGTGGACGCGGATGCCGAAACCGGCTCGCTCTGTTCCGGTGCGCCAGTTGCTGGACGCTTCATGGAAGGCGGCGCGGAAAACTTGGGATCGTCCGATTTCTCTCGCGGCGCGCTGGCTATATCCAACGCGCTCGGCGGCCTCTAACAATGTGAAGGGCGTGGCGCTTGGGTCGACCGGCGTTCCGACGGTCATCAGCTCGACCATGCGTCGCATCCGCGAATGCAATTTCACGATCGGACGGCGCTGGAATTTCCGGCCTTGTGGGCGGGCTGGCCGATCGTCGGGCATGAAAATCTGCCTCTACTTTTTGGGATATGCCTGCTCGCGGGCGCCTTGCTCCTGCGACGCAACGATTTTGGCGATACCAGCGGCCTTTGTGTTCTGGGCTTCAGCGACGGCCGCTGCGGCCTTGCTGGCGACACTCGGGGTCGGTTGCGCGGTCGGCTTGGTCGATTGGGGTCCGTATTTCATTCTGAGCTCCTGGGGTGTCTGAAATTAATGAAAAGCGGGAACCGGCGCGCCGAGTTCGCGCAGACAGCTCTCGACGGCGCCTGTGAGCCGGATACGCTCAGCTTCCGTGAACGATCCGCACATAATCAAAACGTCGTGGTCGGCGCGCGTAATATCCGCGTCGCCCGTCTCCAGAAACATTGCGCGCGTGGTGCTGGCCATTATGATGTCCAACGTCTTTGCGACGAATGCGGTGTCGTCAGCGTTGCGCGCGGCTTCGGTGTATCCTTGCCTCGGGTCAGCAAGCCTCTGGTCGAGCAACTTCCGCCGCTCCTCGCGCGCAGCTATGCCTTGCCACCTGTTCATCAGCAGACCGGCGGCGAGCTCCATCATAGTGGATTTGATGAAATCGAGCCGCGCGGCCTGCGTATAATCCCAGCTTTGGTGCGAGGTGTCTTCGGGCGCCATGGAGAACCTACTTTGGAATGAGGCCCGCGAGGCCGCCGATCGCCGCGCCCGCCCCGCCGAGGAACCCGCCAAGCAGCGCATTGTTCGCGCTTTGGGTGTAGAACGCCGCTGCGTCCCGATCTTGCTGCGACTGCGCATCGATGTTCTGCACCCTGGGCATTGGCGTTGCCTTGCTGCATCGCGCCAAAGACACCCAGAATGGAAGAGGTCAGCGACAGCGCCGATGCGGCTGGCTGCGCCAACCCTGAAAGCGACGGAGTGCTTAGACTGAAGAGACTTTGGGGGAGTGCCATATCCGTGACCCCATAGTGCGGTGAGCTCGCGCTAAAAAAATGTTAGCGCCAGTGTTCGCTATTCAGCGGAGCCTTCAACGCACCGTACTTTGCGACACCTCGCGGGCGGCGGCGGGCGCATGAAAAAGTCCGGCGTTTTGGCCAGGCCAGTGTCGACAATCCATTCCTCGCGTGCGTGCGCGTGCGAGGCTACGCCGATCGACAGAAACGGGGCTAGGCTGGCTTCATGATATCCGGCGCGGGAATTGTTCCGGCGTCACGGCTCAACGATTGAAGCGCTTGAGGGGACTGCGGACGCGGCTGACCCCTGCGTCGGGCTCCGCTGGCGTCTCCATGCCGTGATATTGGGGCGGGTTCGGCTCGATCGCTGGGACGGCCTCGGCTATGGCATCTTCAATATCGACCTGAACCGGGTTCGCCGCAGACTCGGCATGCTCCTTCGTCCCCTTCCGCTTCTTCTTCAGTCTCACACCTGGCCCCTCGCCGTTCTCCTCGACAAAGATCACACCACCAGCCTCGAGGGCGCCCTTGAGGGCATCGATCGTCCGCCCCTGCGCTGCAAGGTCGCCGGGGATCGTTTCCAGCCTTTTGATCGATGGTAGCGAAACCTTTGACGCCTCGGCCAGATCCTTTTGCTCCCATCGAAGCAATGCCCTCGCCGCTCGAATTTGCTCGCTAGTTGTCATCCCATCCCCGCGTGCATTTTAATACCTGAGGTATTGACAGTACCTTGAGCATCGATTAATGCTTCAGGTATCGCACAGAGCGATAGAAATTGCAAATTTGGAGCCACCACAATGCCGAACAGCACCGTCTCGGCGAACGATATCGCTTGGACAAAAATAGATGACGTGATCGCCGATTTGAGCCGCGTCGGCGCCCTGATCGATGGCGCGATGATCATCTGCGACCATACGATTAGCCGCGAGGCTGGCTGCGTCCATGCGATTCTCTCGGCATCTGCCTGCCAGATCTCAACCGCTCGCCAAGAACTCGACGCGGTCCTCGAGGCGGTCAGGCCGGCCTCGCTAGGGGAGGCATGAGCATGACGAAGAGAATCGTTCGGCCAGCCGATACCGACTTACCTGGCGTCGAAAGAATCGTCCAAGATCCTCGGAGCCTCAGAGAAAAAATCGACGATTGGCTTGCGGAGGCAGAAGGGATGGTTCCAGGACCTGGTTGCTCTGAAAGCTCGATCCGCCAGTACGTCGCCGACCTCATGTGGTTGAGAGGTAACCTCGCGCCGGCGAATGAAACCAGCGTAGCTCGCACGCCGCAGCGGCTCTACAACGACGGGAAAAATCCCGATTTGTTGCGTCAGTTGGATCGGCCTGGCGTCCTTTGGGGGAGGGCCTGATCATGCGTAAGTTGTCACTTTTAAAGACCGCCAAGCTCATAATCCTAGCCAGGTACTACGTCACCGTGCTCAGGACCTCTCGATGGCTCCGTGCCGGCCTGAGGGCGCCGTGCAGACTTTCACTGCGCCAGATCATCGGGATCCGATTTGGGTGGTGGTACATCCGTCAGATTAAGCGATTAGTGAGCAAGGTCGACCTCCGGCCGGCTGACCAGCTCCCGCTAGCGAGTCTGCCCGTGCGCATGGTTCGGCGGCGTCTGCTCGCGTTGCATATGCGCTTGCTCAACTTCGCGATGAAGTGGATGGATGTGACGTGAGCCGCGGTGTGTCAGGCAGGCGTCTTTCACCTGCCTGGCTTCCTGCGGACGTACCATAGTTCACCAGGGCGGCAGATTATCATCGAAATCGACCGGCCGCTGCCATGACTTGGTGCCGATTCCGCCAGCATGGTATCGTCGCAGCAAATGGTGGACGCCAAGTTGGCGCGATCTATCCTCTGCGCATGGTAATGGCGACGTCTGCGACTTCTGTGGCGCCGGTCGGTCTAATCGAGACCGATTGCCTGTCGCCATGGAAATGCACCTGTATCCCTGCGGAAAAACCGGCTCCGTCGACCCTGGCTTGAATTTCCGCGTTTGATGCGTGGCCTGTGATATTGCCCGTCACGTGTCGGGTCGCTTCTCCCCAAGTGCCGGAAATCGCGCCGCTGTTGAATATTACGTTGCTACTGATTTCTAATCTGTAGCTGTCGCTTGCGCAGCGGAGACTCTGGTTAAGAGCCCTTCCCATATCGTTGATCGCATACTCCGCTTTGCAATGGATGCGCTCGCTGACGCCGTTCGACATCGTGATGGTGCCGGCCCCGCTCCAATAGCCCGACAAACCGTCGAAAGGTCCGCTGGACGCATTCTGGGAAAGACCTGGCGTCGCCGCGACGCAAAGCGCGAAGGTAGCCGCGCTGGTGAAACCACTCTTCAGATGAATCGACATGAATTTTCCTCCGAAACGGGGTGACTGTTCTCCCGGCTAAACCGGTGCATTCGGAGATCGAAGGTGCAACAGCGATATTCCTTTATGATTACATCGCGAAGAAAACACGTTACGGTTGCATTGGTTCACCTGACACCGGCCGGCCGAACCTCGGCGTGCAAATTTGGGGGCTGATCGAAGAGGTGCGGAGCCGGCGGACGGCTTACCGTCCTCAATCGCCGACGGTTGACCGTGGCGAGTTAGGCTGCGCAAACTTGCGTCGCTGGCGGGCTACCGATCGCGTCGTGTCGACCACTTCCGTTAATTTCCGCGTTCTGCTTACCGAGCGCTTACCGTGGAACGAAAGGGAGAACGCCGACAGGTAGAATCTTGAGTGTAAGCCTTTGATATTCCTTGGCAGGAGAGGAGGGACTCGAACCCCCAACCCCCGGTTTTGGAGACCGGTGCTCTACCAATTGAGCTACACTCCTACGCAGAACTCCTCTTTAGCTTGAAGCGCCGCTTGAAATCAAGCTTACCGGCGCGGAAGGTGCTGTGGCGACAAATTGAGAGTGAGAAATTGAGAGCATCTCCGAGATGGACCGCCTAGACGCCCGAACGCGGGCTCGAACCGAACTAATCGCTGAGTTGAAGCCAATCGTCGGCGAAGCCCATGTCCTGACCGACCCCGCCGCGATGGCCGGCTTCCTGCGCGAGCCGCGCGATCTTTTCAGAGGCGAGGCGATTTGCATCGTCGAGCCCGGCTCGACGCAAGAGGTCGCGATGGTTGCGGCGCTTTGCAACAAGACCTTGACGCCGATCGTGCCTCAGGGCGGCAATACGGGCCTCGTCGGCGGTCAGACCCCGGACGCCAGCGGCGGCGCGATTGTGCTCTCGCTTCGCCGGATGCAAAAACTGCGCGAAATCGATCTTGCCTCAAATGCGATGACGGTGGAGGCCGGCATGATCTTGGCGCGGGCGCAGGACGAAGCCGAACGCGCAGGACGTCTATTCCCTCTCTCGCTCGCGGCTGAAGGCTCGTGCACCATCGGCGGCAATCTTGCGACCAATGCGGGCGGCGTCGGCGTGCTGGCCTATGGCAGCGCGCGCGATCTCGTGCTTGGCCTTGAGGTGGTGCTCGCCGATGGCCGCATTTTTTCCGATCTGTCGAAGCTCAAGAAAGACAACACCGGCTATGACCTGAAGCATTTATTCGTCGGCTCAGAGGGCACGCTCGGGATCATCAAGGCGGCGGTGCTAAGGCTCTTTCCAAAGCCCCGCGCGATCGAGACCGCCTTCATCGGCCTTGGCTCGCCGCAGGCCGCTCTCGCCATGCTCGATCTCGCCAGAGACAGAGTGGGCGGAGAAATCACGGCCTTCGAACTCATCCCGCGCATTGGACTTGATTTCGTCCTGACCCATGCTCCGCGTGCTCGCGACCCGCTGCCCAGCAAGAGCGCTTGGTATGTGCTGCTCGAACTCTGTTCGCAAAGCTCTGAGGGACTGGCGGAGCGTCTGCTCGCGCTGCTGGAGGCAGGGGCTCAAAAAAACATCATAGAAAATGCTGCGATCGCCGCCTCGCTGAACCAGCGCGCGGATTTCTGGCGGTTGGGCGAACTTCTATCCGACGTGCAGCGCCTCGAAGGCGGTTCGATCAAGCATGACGTCAGCGTTCCGATAGCTGATATCCCGGCCTTTCTCGAAGAGGTTGAACGCGCCGTAACCAAGGCAATGCCTGGGGTGCGGCTCATGCCTTTTGGCCACCTCGGCGACGGCAATATTCATTGCAATGTGTCGCAGCCCATCGGCGCCGACAAGACGGCGTTTCTCGCGCGCTGGGACGAGGTCAATGCGATTGTGCATGGCCTCGTCGCCGCGCATCGCGGCTCGATTTCCGCCGAGCATGGCATTGGACAATTAAAGCGCGATCTTCTGCCGCAAGTGAAGGATAAGGTCGCGATGGAGCTGATGCGCGCCTTGAAACAGACCCTCGATCCAAAGGGCATTCTCAACCCCGGCAAGGTGCTGTAATCATCTTAATCTATCGCGGCGGCGACGGCTCGATCGAGGGATATATGAAGCGTCATCGTTTTCTCGCAGTAATTATTCTACTTCTTCCCACAATCGCCAACGGGGCGAGCGTCATTAAGCCGATCGTCGGGTGCAGGGCCGAGCCGGACTCCAAGAAAGTCGCGGATTTCGTCGCCAAGAACGATAATGCGGGCCTCGACAAGTTCAGCGCGCCCAAACTTGCTTCCCGCGATTGCTTCTCCCTGCTGAAAGGCATGGCCGTTGACGTCGACAAAAAAGATGGTCAGCTTCTCTGCGTCCGCCCCACCGGCGGGTTCGATTGTTATTGGACGGTCGACGCGGCGATAAATCAAAATCCCGCAAGCGACTCGGAGACGCACGGATCTTCGCCGTCCGGGAAGCGCCATAGGGGCGCCGGGAACCAGCCGCCATCTTGATGTCGCCAATTCATTTCATCTTCGGCTTCTGTCAGGAGCCGCTGCGCTCTGCTTCGTCGCGAGGGAGGTCAATGTTGCGATTCATGCTCGTTGGATTGCCGCTGATGATTTCGAGCGCGGCTCTCGCCGAGAGGCTGCAGAAATGCCCGATCGACAGCTTGGATCAAACGGAGATCGCAACGGCGATCACTGCGGCTGCGAGCTGCGCGCAATCCTATGAAGTGATGAATGTCTGCCGCTCCAACGCGGGCGGCGACGTAGCGTTGTCGGAGATCGTGATTCAAAAGTGCGAGCAAGTGTTTCTCGCCAATCTTCAACCGTTGCCTTTGAAAGCCTATCAGGCGGCCCGCGATAGCTGCGCGCGCCGCTTCGCGCAAAAGGAGAGCGCGGCGAATGCGTCATTTCGCGCGACTTGCGAGGCCGGCGTCGCCGTCGTCTTCGCGCATCGCGCGGACCTTGAAGCGATGCGGCCGCGCCGCCCGCCCGGCGTTCCGCTGCGGCAGCGACTGAATTGAGCCGGAAGTTCAGTAATCAGTGAGGCTCGGCCGCTATCGCGCCAGCTCGCGCGCCAGGTTGGCGACTCCGGGATCGTTAGGCTCCAAGGCCAGAAGCTGATCGGCGTAACGTTTCGCCTCATCGAAGACGCCCGCGTCGCGCTGCAAGGTCGCCATCGCATAGAGGCTCTCGCGGTTGTAGCGATGGCGGTCGAGAACGTCGCGCAGCACGCGGATTGCATCATCGCTCTGACCGTTGCTTGATAGAGCGACCGCGTAGACATAGCCGTTGCGGGCGTCATTCGGATCAAGGTCGGCTGCGCGTTTCAGCTCCGCGAGAGCGTCCCCCTGGCGCCCGGCGCGCACCAACCAGAGTCCGAGCGCTTCGTGGAGGGCTGCGACGTCGGGCTGGCGCGCAAGCGCTGTTTGCAGCACAGGTCCGCCCAGGGCGTCGCGCCCGCTCCCGCGGAAGAGATCTGCGAGGTTCACCGCCGCCGGCGCAAAATTTGGATCGATCGTCAGCGCCTGTTTAAGCTCGGCTTCGGCATCCGGGACGCGACGGAGCGTCATGTAGAGAAGCCCGAGATTGTGATGAGCCTCGGGCCGGTCCGCGTTGCTCTGTTGCGACGCGACATATTCGGCGATCCCGCGTTCGCGTTTCAACCTCGCTTGTTCGCCAAGGTTCTGGGGGTCGACTGCGGCAAGCATGCGCGCGGCCTCGAGACGGACGTCGCGCACGGAATCGTCGAGCAAGGGGAGGAGATCAACAAGGCTCTCATGAGGCGCGTTCGCATAGGCCGCCGCCGCGCGGCGCACCAGCGGATCGGGGTCGCGCAAGGATGATCGAAGCTTGTCGAGGGAGCCTCCGCGCTGCATTCCATCGAGCCTTGCGAGCGCGCTCGCCCGCGCGATGCCGGGCTGCGTCTGATCGTTCGCCAAAGTCATCAGACGCTCCCGCGCGCCAGGTGCGCCTTCAGTCCCTGCCGCAAGAATCTCGGCGTAGCGCTGGAAGGGTTCATGCGGGACCGGAAACCAGCTCTTGATCTGGTCGGCCGCCCATTGCGCTGGTCTATCGGCGTGGCAATTCGCGCAGGCGTTGGGCGTTCCAAGCGTTGCGTTGAGATCTGGTCGCGGAATGCGCAGGCTGTGGTCGCGCCGTTGGTCGATGACCATATAGGTGCGCTCAGGCATGTGGCACGAGACGCATTCGGCTCCAGCCGATCCTGGCGCGTGGTGATGGTGGTTCGCTACGTCAAATGTCGCGGCGCCGTGGCACTGGAGGCAAACGCCGTTGCCGGCGACTCTAAGCTTCAAGCTATGCGGCTCATGGCAATCGCTGCAGGTGACGCCCGCGTGGAACATGCGGCTCTGCAGGAACGAGCCATATTCGTAGACTTCGTCATGGATCTGGCCATCGGGGAAGTAGAGCCTGTCGTCGAGCAGGGCCACGCGGTGAGAATCGCCGATCGGCGCGCCGGGCGCGGCGTCGCGCCAGATCGGCCCACGCCGCGAATGGCAGAAGGCGCAGGTCTCGATCTCGCTGGTGGTCACGCGCGGCTCGCTGCGCGCGCTGTTCCCGGTCGCAGGATCAAGCGTCCAAGTCACGTTGCGTCTTTCGCCGAGCTGGTTGGTCAACCCCTCGTTTTTGACGCTTTCCCAACCCGGCGCGCGCTTCGCCCAGACGACGTGCCGCGAGCCAGGGCCGTGACAGCTCTCGCAGGCGACGTTGATCTCGGAGAAAGTCGTGGCGTAGCTGTTCGTTTTCGGGTCGAAGTTTCGGCGCAGATTGGTCGTATGGCAATCCGCGCACATATAGTTCCAGTTCTGCTGCAGGCCGGTCCAGTGCAGCGGGTCGCCGGCATGGACGACGTCATGCGGATAGAGGTGGAACCAGCGCTGGCCGCCTTTCTCTTTCTCGCGCGCGTCCCATGCGATGGGCAGGGCCTGCAGCCGCCCGCCGCCGATGTCGACGAGATATTGCTGCAGCGGCATGACTCCGAATGTGAATTTCACCTCATAGTCCTGCAGCGACCCATCTGCTCCGTCTGTGCGGATCATGAAGGCGTCGCCGCGACGAAAGAAGCTGCTGGCCACCCCGCCATAGGCGACATGCGCATCATGAAAATCACCTTGGACCGTGGCGTCGGTCGCATGCTGCATCGCGAGCGCGTGATGCGAACTTTTCCAAGCCGCGGCCTGCGCCTGATGGCATTCGCCGCAGGATTCAGTCCCGGCATAGACCGCCGCCGGAGCAATCGCCGCGGAGGGGCCGGTTGCCGGATTAATTTCGGGGCTCATCTTTGGCAATGGCGATGGCCGGCTTGCGAGGAGATAGCCGCCAGCCAGAACTGCGGCTGCAAAGATTGCGAGGCCCGTGGCGAGCAGCCAGCGGATTCGAGGGGACGAAGAAGCCATCTCCTTCTTCGCTTCCAAGCCGACGCCGTTCGTCTGCGCCGGCGCGATCTTCGGTTGATTCGCCTTGCGAGAATTGCGCCTGCCGCCGCGTCTCGTCACGCTGCCTCCATCGAGATCTTCTTTTGCGTCAGCGTCGCGGATTGCATGCGTCCCGCGCGCCGCCTTTGCGGCGCTCCAACCATAACATATTTCTCGAGGCGAGCGAGCCGTGAGGGTTTCCGTCATCCTTCTGGTCGATAAGCTGACGCACCGGATCGGCGCGTTGGCGGCCGAGCCTCAGCCTGCATGGTAGCGCGACGCCCAACCAAGGGGGAGGGGCTGACAACGAGCCGTCATCCGCGCGCGCTGATTTTGTGCGTTGGTTGCTCCGCGCTCAGCAAGAGGTCATTATAACGGCCAACCACAGTAGCTCGATGGCCTACGCCGTGAGCCGGCGCCCCCTTCCATTCAGAGGCCTCATGAAGCTCTATTCCGAAGACAGTTCGCCATTCTCCGCCCCGGTGCGGGTTGCGATATATGCGAAAGGGTTGGCCATCGAGATCGAACCGCCGCCCGGTGGTTTGCTGTCGGCTAAGTTTCACGCGATCAATTCGGTCGGCACAATTCCTTGCCTTATTCTCGAAGATGGGACGCCGTTGCCGGAATCGGCTGCGATCATGGAATATCTCGAGGATAAGTTTCCCGCGCGCCCACTACGGCCGCCGACGCCGGAAGCCAAGGCCCGAGTGCGCCTGCTGCAACGCATCGGCGAGCTCCATATCACGACGCCGCTGGTCGAACTTTTCCGGCAGGGGGATCCGGCAAGCCGCGATCCGAGCGCGGCCGTGTGGCTGACGCGCCTCGTACGAGGATTATCATCGCTGCAAACCTACGTCGGCGACGAGCCCTTTGCGACAGGTTCGGAGCTGACATTGGCGGACTGCGCGCTGGCGCCGGCCCTATTCATGCTCCCGAAAGTCGCCGCCGCCTATGGTAAACCGGCGCTGCTCGAGGCATATCCGCCGATCGGCCGCTATGTCGCCAGCAGCGGCCGGCACCCGGCGATCCACCGAGTCATAAGCGAAATGGCGCCGACCTGGAAGCTCCAGGACTTGCCGTGACGGATTTTCTTGGCGTCAGGCGGCTTTGTCCGGACGTCGCCGCGTTCGCTCTGCCGCGGATCTGTTCGCGTTTATAGCCTGATCTGGAGAGGCTCGAAGCGAACAGAAAATGGCGACATCTCAGCATGTCCACTGACTTTGAGGCTAGGGGCGACCGAGAAAAGTCCTGACGTCGCGCTCCGCTATCACCTGCGTCAATTTGGATGCTGTTCGCGCCAATGCCGAACCACGGCCAGCGTGTTCTCGATATGCTTGTCCGGCGAGGGATCGGAATAAACGTAGATGACCTTGCCCTCGGGCGCGATGACATAAGATATCCGATTGGCGAGAGCGTCCGCTGCGGCGGTCGCGCCGTTCATCTGGGCGTCATAGGAGCGAATGACTGACGAGGTCGGATCGGCGGCCACCGGAAACTTGTCTCTGCACCCCTCGGTCGAGAATTTGCGCTGCGTCTCGATTGTATCTTTTGACATGCCGATCAAAGTCGCTCCCGCTTGCGCGAAGCTGTCGGCCGCTTCAGCGAATTCATGCGCCTCGATCGTGCAGCCCTGCGTGAACGACTTTGGATAGAAGTAAAGCACCACGGGGCCGTGCTTCAGAGCGTTGGACAGGCTAAAGGTGAAGTCCTTGCCGCCAACTGCCGCCTCGGTGGTGAAGTCGGGAGCGGCGTCGCCCGGTTTCAGCGCCGCTGAGGCGGATGTCGCAAAAAGGCTTCCCAGAATGACCGCTGACGCCGCAATGCGCTTCATATGCCTTCCCCTTTAGATCTCGCGCCCTTTAGATCCCGCGCGCGCAATATGGCCAGCCTCTTTGCGCTGACTCGCGGATGAGCCATACTAGGCAGTAGTGACGAATTACCTGAGCATGATAGCAATAGCGGCGAGCAATACGAAGCCTCGGTAGTTTGCGAGGAGCTTGTCGTATCGGGTTGCGACGCGCCGGAACTGCTTCAGTTTATTGAAGAAACGCTCGACGAGATTGCGCTCCTTGTAGAGCGCCTTGTCGTAGGGGAGCGGCGCGCGGCGATTGGATTTTGATGGGATCACCGGCTCAGCCTCACGCATAAGAACAGCCTTGCGCAAGTGATTGGCGTCATAACCTTTATCGGCGATGATCGCATCGGCCGCAAAGCCTTCGATCAGGGCGTGCGCTTTTGTGATGTCGTTGCGCTGCCCAGGTCCGAGAAGGAGCCGAACGGGGTTGCCGAGTGCGTCTGTCGCGGCGTGGATTTTGGTGCTCAAACCACCGCGAGAGCGGCCCAGGCCTTGGGCATCCGCCCCCCTTTGGCGATCCTTGCGCCGGCCGCGTGCTGATGGGCGCGCACGATTGTTGAGTCGATCATCAGCCATTCGAGATCGGCCTCGGCGGTGAATGCCTCAAGAAATCCGTCCAAGGCGCCGCGCTCGATCCAGCGATAGTAGCGGCGTTTCACCGCCTGATGGTCGCCGAAGCGTTCGGGCAGATCGCGCCAGCGGCCGCCCGAGCGGGCCATCCATAACAGCGCGTCGACGAAGCGTCGATTGTCGCAGCGCGGCCCGCGCTGGCCGGCTCTTCCGCCTGGCACAAGATCACAAAGCCGCTCCCATTGATCGTCTCGCAGCGCATCGACATCCCGAATCATCAAGGCTGATCTCCAAAAATCAGCCTTGAATCATGGAAAGATCCTCGCGAGAATCCCCCAAACGCCGAATTCGTCACCACGGCCTAGCGCTTTATTGATTTGCCGAGGCTTCAATTTCGACGTGATCGAAAAGCGCTCCGGGCGTTTTGATCAGGTCTATGTCGGCGAGGCCAAAACCTTGCGGAGATACCGCAACAAGATGGAAGGTTTTAGGGTCGCCGATAAATTTCGCAAGAGCCGCCCCGAGCGCGCGCGCCGAGGGACTGTCGCCCAGCAAGGCCGGCAAGACGAGGGTAGCGCCCGCCACATCGGCTTGACGCGTTTCATCAACGGATTTTTTCCGAGTCTTCGCTTGAGCGGCCAGCGCTTTGTCGACGATCCCCGCATTAATGATTTGCAGATCCAGTTTTTTAACAAGCAGCTTGCGAGCCGCCTCAAGCGCCGCTTCCTCATCGCTCGATCCAAGATCGCGTGTGACATTAGCGATCAGCCCGGCGAGTTTAAGCGTCCCCATATCGGCGCCTTCGAGCGAGAAAGTCTTGATTTCGAGTTCCCCGGAAGCCGCGGTCCAGGCCAGTTGAAGCCGGCTCGACAAATCAAGCTGTTTATAGCCCATGTCAGCCAGGGTCGTGAACGGTCCGGCCTCGTCGATGGGAGCAGCGAAATGATCAAGCGTCAGATCGACGCCGACCAGCGCGCCGTCATTCTCCTTTTTCCCTTTCGCCTCCAAACGATCGATCTTGAAGGCGGCCGCGGGGGTGATGAGGCTAGATTCCGTCCCATCCGTTTGGGCATCGGTTAAATTGACGTCCAGCTTGGTCAACAGGATTTGCTCGAAGTCGGGCAGAAGATCCTTGTCAATCAGGCTCGGCATAGGAGTGGCGCTGTTCGACGAGTTTTCAGAGCCGGTCAAATTTTTCAAATCGACGCCGCGAAGCGTCAAGCCTTCCAGATTGAATTTTCCCGCGGCGCCAACGAAACCGAGGTTTTGCAATTCCATCGAATTGATCCCGGCGCCGTCGAGCTGCGATATTAAGATGCGCGCCAATGTAAAGCTGGCGCGATCCCCATTGGCGACAAGGGCGAGCCTTATGTCGTTTGCCGCCACGTCGTCGATCTCGAATGCATCCAGAACTTCGCCCAAAAAGGCATTCGGCTTCTCGGCTTCGGAAGAGTTTGGATCGACCTCCGCCCACCGCTTGCGCGGAGGACGGCCCTTGACGCCGGCGGCCGTCATGGATTTGACGTCGAGTTCGAACTGCGCTTTTGCGTTCGCCAAATGAAAGCCATCGATGCTCACCGCAGCATACAGCGGCAGCTTCGGAGCCTCGGCTTGATCCCGCGTTTCCGTTAGAATCCTCGCGGCGAGGACAAGATCGACCGCCTTCGCATGGATCTCGCCATAGGCTCCTTCGGCTTCGCCCCGTTGCGGATCGGAGATCGAAAAGCTCGCGCCAGACGCGCTCGCCGCAGCCGCCTTGCCTTGCGCAAGTCCATTGAGCGCAATGTCTCGATAGACGATCCTCTGCGTCGTCGCGCCGAATTTCGTTTCGGCGATCATTTCCGGAATGATGACCGACGCTGCGGATATTTTGACCAGCCTCTCGGCGATCGGCAGCGGATTGTTTGGATCGAGAATTTGCGCCAAATCGGAGGAGGACAAAGACGAGCCCGAAACGTCGATCCGCTTGATCTTGTAGGTAGAGGCGCCGCTTGTGATCATAACGTCCTCGGCGCTCGCCGAATCGGTCTTAGCCGACGCCGCCGCGATGGGCGAAAGAAGGGGCTCCGCCGCGGCCAGGTTGAGGGCGCCGATGCGAATGAACAGATCCGAAGTTTGCAAGCTGAGGCCGATGATGTGCGCCTCGCGCCGCCAGGGATCGGCGATCACGCGCTCGAATTTCAATCCCGCCTCGCTCGCGACCGATTCAACCGCCCGCTGCGCGACATATCGGTTTACGGCTTCGAGCGATAACGCAGCGAGAGCGAGGACAGCAGCGCCAGCGACCAAAACCCTGAACTTCATGCGGACCTCGCGAACTCTGAAAACAACCTCGCCCAAGCTACAGCTCGCGCCCGGGCCACAGTCTCCGGCTGGTCTTACCGACAACAACAGGGGCAATGCGATGCCGGCCGCATTGCCCCATTTGAAAACCACGCGCCGCCATCGGAATTCTTAAATGGCGAAGCTCGAACCGCAACCGCACGAGGACTTCGCCGCCGGGTTGACGATTTTGAACATCCGGCCCATCAGGTCGTCGATGAAATCGATCTGGCAGCCGCGCAAGAACTCCAACGAGATTTTATCGATCAGCACGGTTGCGCCCTCGCGCTCCAAGACGAGATCGGCGTCGGCGCGTTCACTTTCGATATTATAGGTATAGGTAAAGCCCGAACAGCCGCCGCCATCGACGCCAATGCGCAAGAAAGACCCTTCGGGCTCGCTCTCCAAAATCTCAGCCACGCGCCGCGCAGCCTTCAGGGTCAGCTCTGGGGCTTCGATCACGATTTCGTTCATGAATAATCCTCGATAAGCCGTCGAACCGTTTCGGCGAAAACCGCGCCGTGAACACCGCCCTTGCGTTGCCCACAAAAACAGAACATAGGTCGCACGGTCGGCGACCGCAATAAGTCAAGCTGCGGAATTGAACCTTCATGCAAGCCTTAGCTTTTTCCCCGGCGCGGGCGCGCTATGCCGCCGACGCGGGGCGAACTCGCGGCCGTCTCATAACCGAACCGGCGTCGCCCTCGCGCTCGGAATTCCAGCGCGATCGCGACCGCATCATTCATTCCACCGCCTTCCGCAGGCTGGCGCACAAGACGCAGGTCTTCATTCCGCATGAAGGCGACCATTATCGCACGCGGTTGACCCATTCCCTGGAGGTCGGACAGATCGCGCGCTCGCTGGCGCGCGCCCTCGGCCTTGACGATGATCTCGCCGAAGCGCTCGCCCTCGCCCATGATCTTGGTCACACCCCTTTCGGGCACGCCGGCGAGGATGCTCTCGATTTGGCGACCCGCCCTTATGGCGGATTCGATCACAATGCCCAGACCTTGCGGATCGTCACCAAGCTTGAGCACCGCTACGCTGGTTTTGACGGTCTCAACCTGACCTTTGAAACCCTCGAAGGTCTCGTCAAACACAATGGGCCGCTTCTGCGTCCAGATGGCGCGCCCGTCGCGCGCTACGCCAAACGCGGGCTTCCCGCCGCGCTTGTCGAATATAACGCCATTTTGGACCTAGACCTTGGCCATTTCGCCAGCGCCGAAGCCCAGGCCGCCGCCCTCGCGGACGACATCGCCTACAACGCGCACGACATCGACGACGGCTTGCGCGCGGGACTGATCGATTTGTCTCAAATCGCCGAAGTCGATTTCCTCCGCGACCTTGGCCGGGAGATCGAAAACCGGCACCCGCTTCTCGACCCGGCGCGGACCATCCACGAGCTTGTGCGCCGTCTCATTACCTATTTCATCGAAGACGCGATCGAGGAAAGCCGGAGGCGGATCGAGGCGACCGGGGTTGTGAGCATTGAGGATGTGCGCGCTTTGGGCGAGCCCTTGATCAGTTTCTCTCCCGACGCCAGCAAAGTCGAGCGGTCGATCAAGGATTTTCTGTTTCAGAATATGTACCGCCATCCGCGCCTGATTCGCATTCGTGACCAAGCGGCCGAGATAATTTACAATCTTTTTCCGCAATTTCTTGAAGCGCCGGAACTGATGCCGGGGGAATGGGCCGCGGCAGCGGTCAGGATCGGCGCCGACGAGGGGCGCCGCGCCCGTCTCGTCTGCGACTATATCGCCGGGATGACCGACCGCTACGCCATCGCCGAACATTGGAGGCTTTTTGACGCGGCTCCAGATTTGCGCTAGGGCGCAGGTCGCTGATGCGAAGCGAACGCGATCAACGAAAGCTGGCGGTTCGATTGGAGTTGCGCCTTCGAGAACAGCGATAAACCGCTTTCGCCGAGATGAGCGGCAATTTCCAGACAGTCTTTAACGTCGTAAAACCTCGGCAGAATGGCTGTAAGCCGAAGGCCGGGCCGGAGTAAAATTAACCGACATGAATTTATACGCCGAGTTTCACGAGCGCATAGCGGCGATCTTGCAAAAGATCATCGCGAGCGGCCGTTTGCCAGCAGATCTCGATCTTGAGCGTTTTGTCGTCGAGCCGCCGCGCGATGCCTCGCACGGCGACATGGCCGCTAATGCGGCCATGGTCTACGCCAAAGAGGCTAAGGCGAGCTTTTCCAATCCGCGCCAGCTTGCGGTCGAGATCGCCGTCGCTCTCGCAGAGGATCCCGACGTCGCCGAGGCCGAGGTGGCGGGGCCGGGCTTCATCAATATTCGGCTGAAACCGGAAGTCTATGGGTCGATTTTGCGCGCGGCGCTGGAGCAGGGCCCGGAGTTCGGCCGCCCGGCGGTTGGCGGGCGCGCCGAAAAGATCAATGTCGAATATGTCTCCGCGAATCCAACCGGGCCGATGCATGTCGGGCATGGCCGCGGCGCTGTATTCGGCGATGCGCTCGCCAATCTGCTGAAGTTCGCCCGCAATGAAGTGACGCGCGAATATTACATTAACGATGCTGGAGCGCAGGTCGATGTTTTGGCCCGCTCCGCCTATTTGCGCTATCTGGAGGCGCAGGGAGAGACGATCGGCGAAATTCCCGAGGGGCTTTATCCGGGCGACTATCTGAAAAGCGTCGGCGCCGCGCTGTCGCAGCGTCTTGGCGATAGGCTGCGCGGCCGGCCGGAGGCCGAATGGCTCGAAGAGGTTCGCACTGTCGCGATCGACGCCATGATGGCGATGATCCGGGAAGATCTCGCCGCGCTCAACATAGAGCATGAGGTGTTCTTTTCCGAGCGCTCGCTCACTCGCGGCGAGCGAGGGGATCAAGTCGCCGCCGCGATCGCCGAATTGCGCCGCCGCGGGCTCGTCTATGAAGGGCGCCTGACGCCGCCAAAAGGACAACCGATCGAGGATTGGGAGGACCGCGAACAGACTTTGTTCAGATCGACCGATTTCGGCGATGACGTCGACCGGCCTTTGCTGAAATCGGACGGGTCCTACACTTATTTCGCTTCGGACATCGCTTATCATAAGGCGAAGATCGATGGCGGCTATGCTCTACTGATCGATGTCTGGGGCGCCGATCATGGCGGTTATGTCAAGCGGATGCGCGCCGCCGTCGAGGCACTGTCGCAAGGTCAAACCAGCCTTGACGTCAAGCTTTGCCAACTCGTCAAATTGATGCGTCATGGCGAGCCGGTGAAAATGTCCAAACGGTCAGGGGATTTTGTCACCCTGCGCGAAGTCGTCGATGAGGTCGGCGTCGACGCGGTTCGCTTCATGATGCTGTTTCGCAAGAATGACGCGCCTTTGGAGTTTGATCTCGCAAAGGTTATCGAACAGTCGAAGGATAATCCTGTATTCTATGTCCAATATGCTCACGCGCGGGCAAAATCTGCGCTGCGCCAAGGGCTTGCGACGATTCCTGGACTTGATCTGTCAACCAGTGCGTTGGCGGCGGCCGAGTTTAGTCTGCTGCAGGATCAAGGCGAACTTGAGCTGATGAAGCTCGTCGCGCAATTTCCCCGCGTCATCGAGGCTGCTGCGCTGGCGCATGAGCCGCATCGGGTGGCGTTTTACCTGCATGATCTGGCTTCAAGTTTGCATTCACATTGGACGCGGGGCAAAGATCAGCCACAATTACGATTTCTTAATGAAGAAATGCCAAATCTAACCATTGCAAGGCTGGCACTGGTAAGGGTATTGGCGAACCTTCTCTCGTCCGGCCTTGGTATTCTCGGGGTAGGCGCTCCCGACGAGATGCGATAGACCGCATCATTTCTTCGTCGAAGGCATCGAAGCGCGGTCTAAGCGGCGCAAAAGTCGCAAGCCCACTAAAGAAAACATAATCGCCACTAGAGACAAGTCCGCAAGGGGCAGGCCCCGGCGCGGGCTCCACATCCGCAAGACGTCGCCGGCTTTGGAAGCTGCGCGTCGATGCGGCAGGAGGTTTAAAGAGCATGCCTGATCCTGTTGCGAAGCGGCGCCCTATGATTGATCTTGAGCAATTCGAGAGGCGTTTGCGCCAGCCGAACGCCGCGAATCGCACCGACGAGGATCCGTTGGTGGAGCTTGCTCGTCTCGTAGGCAGACATGATGATCCATATAAGGCTGTCTTCGAACCTCAGCCTCAGCACGAACCACAAAATCATCATGCCCAAGATCATCATGCCGTTGAGGCATGGGATGAGGTTGAGGCAAACGATCTGAGCGCGCAAGACCGTCTCATCAACGGCGATTTCGCCGCGATAGAGGCCGGACTGCTTGGCGCGCGGCAACAGCAAGGCTTGCCTTCGGATGAAGATCTGAGCGCGTTCCGAGGCGATGATTCGGATCATTGGCGCTACGGCGATGACGCAGGGCTGCCGCCGACAGGCGCCGGCCCTGATGACGAGACCAGATCGCGCCGCCCGCTCTATTTGATGGCGGCGATCATCATTGTTGGAATTATCGGCATAGGCGCCAGTTTCGCCCTGAAAGGAGGGGCATCCGGCTCCCACGAGATCGCTACCATCAAGGCCGCCAGCGGACCGGCCAAGATTCAGCCGGAAACGACCGCCAGCGCGGATGTTCCCAATCAGGACGCCTCAATTCTGAACCGGTCGCCTCAACCCCAGCCTGTCGCTGTCGCCGATAATGCCGAGCAGCCCGTCGATCTGTCGCAGATGCCGGAAAAGGCGCCGCGCGTCATCGCTTTGGGCGGGTTGAAGCCTGGCGCGGCAGGCGTTTCGGCGTCGCCCACGTCGGCGCAGACGCAGCCGCAGGGGCAGTCCGACGGCCTCAGCATCGCCAGCCTTATCGAACCGAAGAAAGTTAAGACAATCTCGGTTCGCCCGGATGGAACATTGCTGCCGAATGACAGAGCGCCCCAGACGGTAGCGTCAATTGCGCCTCAGCTCCCTGCCCATGCGGCTGCAGCGGCCCCCATCGCCAAGGCCGCAACGCCCAAGTCGACGGCCCGCGTCGCGACGACGCCAAAGCCGGTTGTCGCCGCAGCGCCCGACGCCGCGGCGCAAAGCGCTCCCGCAAAGCCAACGCAAGTCGCCGAGGCCGCGCCGGTTGCACCGACCCAAGGCGGCGGCGGAGCTTTCTCCGTGCAGCTCGCGGCTCCCGACTCCGAACAAGAAGCGCGCGAGATTCAGCTTAAGCTGATGAAGAAATACGGCGGCGAAATCGCGGGCTTCCACCCGGCGATTCGCAAAGCGATGAACGGCGACAAGACAGTTTATCGCGTCCGTTCCGTCGGTCTTTCCAAAGAAGAAGCCACCGCCCTTTGCCAAAAAGTTCAGAGCAGCGGCGGCAATTGCTTCGTCGCGAAGAACTGAATCTGCCAATGCCGAGCGAAAAACGCGGGATTTGATGAAACGGCGTGAGGCGGGATGTCGTCTCGCCGAGGTTTA
Source organism: Methylocella sp. (assembly GCA_037200525.1). Classification (NCBI taxonomy): domain Bacteria; kingdom Pseudomonadati; phylum Pseudomonadota; class Alphaproteobacteria; order Hyphomicrobiales; family Beijerinckiaceae; genus Methylocella; species Methylocella sp. The sequence goes on from JBBCGG010000001.1 coordinate 2,615,744, forward strand.
GACGGGTAACTGTGGATACGAAGGGCCGCCTCGACCGGCTGGTTGCGATCTTGGCCTGATCGCGTCAAGGTTGGGGAGTGAGTCGGAGAGGTCTGTGGGAGCTCTTTTTGGAATTTGATTTCGAGCAAAAACCAGTCAAGGACGAGGACGATGCCTCCTTCGTCGTTGATGTCGAGGGCTTTGAAGGGCCGCTCGATCTGCTGCTCGATCTGGCCCGCAGGCAAAAGGTTGATCTGCAAAAGATTTCCGTCCTGGCGCTAGCGGAGCAATATCTCGAATTCATCGAAGCCGCGCGCAGCCTCCGTCTCGAGCTTGCGGCGGATTATCTCGTGATGGCTGCATGGCTCGCTTATTTGAAATCGCGACTTCTCCTCCCTCATGCGGCCAAGGGCGAGGAACCGGCGGCGGAAGAACTGGCTGAAGCGCTGCAGCTTCGCCTGCGACGTCTTGAGGCGATCCGCGCCGCCGCAGAGGCGCTTGTCAACCGGCCGCGTCTCGGACGCGATACATTTTCGCGCGGGCAGCCGGAGCACATCGATCCCGATGGCGCGCCGCAATGGCAGGCGAGCCTCTATGATCTGCTCTCGGCCTATGCGCATCGACGTCAGAAACATGCGCTCACTCACGTTACGCTTAAGCATCGCTTTGTCTGGTCGCTCGCTCAAGCGCGCGGCGAACTCGAGAAACTGGCCGGGCGGGCGCTCGACTGGACCACGCTCGATTCTTTCCTGATCGCTTTTTGCTCGACGCCGGAGATGCGCCGCTCGGTGCGGGCCTCCTCTCTCTCCGCTTCGCTTGAAATGGCGCGCGAGGGAGAAATCCTGATCCGCCAGGACAAGGCTTTCGCGCCGCTCTGGATCAAAGCAAAGACACCCGCTCAGGAAGCGGTCGGTCCGCAGGTGGTCACATTATGAAACGGGAAGCAGGGTTTGCCTTGGGCGACATCGCCAGACTTTTTCCCGATCCTGCGGGCGACCCGCCCTTGCCGGAGGAGGAGAAGGTCAGCCCGGCGATGGCCGAGGCCATGCGCATCGCCGAGGCGCTTCTTTTTGCGGCGCCGGGACCGCTGGCTGAACCCGAGATTGAGAAACGATTGCCGCGCGGCGTCACGGCGCGAGAGGTTTTGGAGGTTCTGAGGACGAGTTACAGTTCGCGCGGCGTCAACTTGGTGCGGGTCGGCGGCAAATGGATGTTTCGGACCGCGACTGACCTCGCCTGGTTGCTCGCCGGCGGTGAGCGCGAGCAGAGACGGTTATCGCGCGCAGCGCTCGAAACCCTCGCGATCGTCGCCTATCATCAACCGGTCACTCGCGCCGAGATCGAGGATATTCGCGGAGTTGCAATCTCCAAAGGGACGTTGGACGTTCTGATTGAAACCGGCTGGGTTCGCCTGCGCGGACGCAGACGCGCGCCGGGCCGTCCGATTACCTATGGCACCACGACGGATTTTCTCATTCAGTTTGGTCTTGAGGCGATCACGGATCTGCCCGGACTCGAAGAACTGAAAGGCGCTGGCCTTTTCGATGGCCGCATTCCGCCCAGTTTCGCCGTCCCGCGTCCGTCCGACTCGGAGGAGCTTAGCGCCGACGAAGATCCGCTGGAAAATGATGCGGTCGCGGAGTTTGAGTCTGACCTTGCGGAGGCGGAAGCGGATGGTCCGCCGGATGAAGAGCCGGTTGGCGATTAAAGCCGTCGCCCACCCAACAGGCCTCTTAGAACAGCGCAGATGCTTTGATCAAAATTTGCGCGCGAGCGGTCAAAGAAAATCCGGCTTGATCGTGAGTTTGCGCTCCATCCAGCCGGGCGTCGGCAGATTTTTCGAGCGCAAAAACTCTGGATTGAAAAGTTTCGATTGATAGCGCGCGCCGGAGTCGCAAAGGAGCGTTACGATTGTCTTGCCAGGGCCTAGTTGCTTCGCCAAGCGGATCGCGCCAGCGATGTTGACGCCCGACGAACCGCCAAGAAGCAGTCCTTCCTCCTCCGCTAGGTCGAAAACAATCGGCAACGCTTCTTCGTCGCTGATTTGATAGGCAAAGTCGACCGGCGCGTCCTCGAGATTGGCGGTGATGCGACCTTGGCCAATGCCTTCGGTGATCGAGGAGCCGAATGATTTCAGTTCGCCGGTTGTGTAATATGAATAAAGAGCGGCGCCCAAAGGATCGGCGACTGCGATTTTGATATTGGGATTCTTGGCTTTCAGCGCGATGGCGACGCCGGCAAGAGTTCCGCCAGTGCCGACGGAGCAGGCGAATCCGTCGATCTTGCCCTCGGTTTGCGTCCAGATTTCCGGGCCAGTCGTGTCGATATGGCCCTGACGATTGGCGAGATTGTCGAACTGATTGGCCCAGATTGCGCCGGCGGGGTTTTCTTTGGCGAGACGTTCGGCAAGGCGACCGGAAACCTTCACGTAATTGTTCGGGTCGGAATAGGCGACGGCCGGAACTTCGATCAATTCGGCGCCTTGCAGCCTGAGCAGATCCTTCTTTTCCTGGCTCTGCGTTTCCGGAATGACAATCACCGTTTTATAGCCAAGCGCATTGGCGACGAGCGCAAGACCTATCCCCGTGTTGCCGGCGGTGCCTTCGACGATCAGTCCGCCGGGCTGCAGGGTTCCTCGCTTGATCGCATCCTGGATGATGGCGAGGGCCGCGCGATCCTTCACGGATCCGCCCGGATTCATAAACTCCGCCTTGCCAAGAATAGTGCAGCCTGTGGCTTCCGACGCGCGCCGCAGTTTGATGAGAGGCGTATTGCCGATCGCCTCAATCACATTTGTCGAAAAGCCCATTTATCAAAACCCCGCGTCAAACGCTAAACCTATAGAGCGACTGGAAGTTTGATGTCGAGCTTTTAAAGCGCGGTCTCCGAAAGTTGTGTCCTTTCCGGAGAGAACAGATGCGATCGAAAACGATAGTGGTCTGCGTCTCTTGGCGAGCGGTGCGAGGGACCTGCCGGCGAGTCCGACAGGACGTTTGTAAGATGACGCGAAGAGAAACTGGATTCAGCGAGGCTCTTTATAAAGCACGCGGGAGACTAAACCTCCGATCACGCCGCCGGCGATCGGGGCCAGCCAGAACAGCCAAAGCTGCGAGATATATTCGCCGCCGGCGAACAACGCCGGGCCGGTGCTGCGCGCCGGATTGACCGATGTGTTGGTGACGGGAATGGAAACGAGATGGATGAGCGTCAACGCTGGGCCAATGGCCAGGCCCGCAAAACCGGCCGGCGCAAGCGGCGAAGTCGCGCCATGAATGATAAGCACGAAGAAGAAAGTCATCACAACCTCCATCACGAGGCAGGACAGAAGATTGTAGTGACCAGGACTCAATTCGCCGTAGCCGTTGGAGGCGAAGCCGCCGAGCGTGAAGCCGGGATGCCCGCTTGCGATGATATAAAGCACCGCCGCCGCTGCGATCGCGCCGACCACCTGCGCGATGATGTAAGGCAATACATAGTTTGAGGTGATCCGCTCTCCAGCCCACAGGCCAATCGTCACGGCGGGATTAAAATGGCCGCCGGAAATGGGTCCGACGGCATAGACCATCGTCAACACCGTGAGGCCAAACGCCAGCGCAACGCCGGCAAAAGCAATTCCAAGCTGTGGAAAAGCGGCGGCGAGAACGGCGCTGCCGCAGCCGCCAAAGGTAAGCCAGAAGGTGCCGAGAAACTCGGCGCTCACGCGTTGAACCAGTGAATTGCTCATCGATCGTGTCCCCCAAAAATATTTTTTATGCGGGATCGACCAGGCTGGCATCTGACTCCGACGCCCTAGCCGACTGCGCCCAATAGGCTATACCTCATTATTACTGTAAAATCCAAGGTTAAGGCGGGGTTTTGATCGAAGCCTCGTTAACATTTCCATCGGCAACCGGCTCTCGAAGGCTTCGCTAAAGAAGTATTTTGCTAAAGAAAATACAGGGCTGCCGCTCAACCGAGCGGCAGCCGAAGAATGCGGCATGTATCGCCGGCCGCGGCGGGCGGGGCGTAGGGCGGTCGAATGACCAAGCACTGCGCCTCGGCCAGCTGCCGCAAAAGCGATGAGTCCTGAATCGAGAAAGGCGTCGCGATAGGCAGACCTTCGGCGCTCGGCTCGAGCCTTGCGCGTAAATAATCCTGCCGCCCGTCATTGGCGCGAATCGCTTCGCCAAGGCTCGCCGGTTCGCTTTGGTCGCTCTGCGCATTGGGGTCGCCCGACAGAGCCCGCACCAACGGCGCGAGGAAAAGCGCGCCGACGACGACCGCAGAGACCGGATTGCCCGGTAGACCAAGGATCGCCATCCGTCCGAGCCTGCCGTGGATCAACGGCTTTCCCGGACGCATCGCGACGCGCCAGAAATTCAGCTCCATGCCAGCTTTTGCAAGGGCCAATTTGACGAGATCATGATCGCCGACCGACGCGCCGCCAAGCGTCACGAGAATGTCGGGGCCGGCCTCAATCGCCGCCTTGATGGCGGCGTCGAGCGCGGAAAGATCATCGCGCGCAATGCCAAAATCGAGAGGCTCGCCGCCCGCGGCTTCGACGAGCGCGGCGATCGCGAAGGAGTTGGAGGCGACGATCTGATCAGGGCCAAGAGCGCCTCCTGGCTGGACGAGTTCATCGCCGGTCGCAAGGATGGCGACGCGAGGGCGTCGCGCAACCGGCGCCTCATTGAGATTCATCGCCGCGACCAGCGCCATTGCGGCGGGACCGAGCCGAGCGCCGGCGCGGAGCAAAACCTCGCCTTCGCTGAAGTCGATGCCCTTGCCGCGTATGTGTCGGCCTTTTGCGACGCCCTGCAACGGCTCGATCATTCCGGCGTCGGCGCGCGCGTCATCCTGAATGAGACGGGCGTCTTCCTGAATGAGAATGGCGTCGGCGCCCTCCGGCACGGGCCCGCCGGTAAAGATCCGCACGGTCTCCAAAGCGCCAATGCGCCCCGAAAAGCCGCGGCCCGCCGCGCTCTCGCCAATTTGTTTCAGCCGGACAGGCAGGCTGGCGAGATCTGCGGCGCGGACCGCGTAACCATCCATCGCGGATATGGCTTGCGGCGGCTGGGTCCGCTTTGAGACCAAATCTCTCGCCAGGGTTCGCCCCAGCGCATGGGCCAAGCCGACCATTTCGACAGGAGAGGCGGCGGCGGCGTTGGCGAGAACGCGGGCGCGCGCTTCCCCGACTGACAGCATCTGCTCGGCTTTCATGCCGGCAGGGCCTCTTGGCGCGTCCAGTCGCCGGATTTGCCGCCCTTCTTTTCGACAAGAGCGATTCCCTCGATCCGCATGGAGCGATCCACCGCCTTCAACATATCGTAGAGCGTCAGGCAAGCGACCGAGACGGCGGTCAAAGCTTCCATTTCAACGCCGGTCTGCCCCAAAACCTTGGCGCGGGCGCGAACTCGAATGCCGGGCAGCGCAGCGTCGGGTTCGAGGTCGACTCCGACTTTGGTCAGCAGCAGCGGATGACAGAGCGGGATCAGCTCATGCGTCTTCTTGGCCGCCATGATCCCGGCAACCCGCGCCACTCCAAAGACATCGCCTTTCTTGGCGTTGCCGGACAACGCGAGCTCAAGCGTTTCCGGAAGCATGATGATCCGGCCTTCCGCGATCGCGATGCGCTCCGTCGCAGCCTTGGCGGATACATCGACCATATCGGCTTCCCCGGCGGCGGACAGATGGCTGAGGCGATGACCCTTTAGCTCCGGCATGGCTTACGTCAATCCATGCGCGTTTTTGCCGTGCGCCGGCGGCAACTTGCCGATGAGCAGGTCTCGCGTCGCCGCCGTCACATCTTCCTTCCGCATCAAGCTTTCGCCGACAAGGAACGTCGATATTTTGCGCGTCTGGAGGCGCAGACAATCCTCATGCGTGAAGATGCCGCTTTCGCTGACGACTATGCGATCCGCCGGCACTTTTTCCGCCAGACGCTCGCTGACTTCGAGCGAGGTTTCAAATGTCCGCAAATTTCGATTGTTGATTCCGACAAGTCTGGTTTCCAGCTGTAGCGCCCGCGTGAGTTCAACCTCGTCATGAACCTCGACGAGAATGTCCATCGACAGATCATGCGCTGCTCGCGTCAATTGGCTGGCCTCGGCGTCGTCGACGCAAGCCATGATGATCAAGATGCAATCGGCGCCATGGGCGCGCGCTTCATAAACCTGATAAGGATCGAAAAGGAAGTCTTTGCGCAGGCACGGCAAATGGGTGGCGTTGCGCGCCGCGGCCAGATAAGCAAGATCGCCCTGGAAAGACGGCTGGTCGGTGAGCACTGAAAGGCAGGCCGCGCCGCCCTCCTCATAGGCTTTTGCGAGCGCCGGCGGATCGAAATCAGCCCGGATGAGTCCTTTCGAAGGGCTGGCTTTCTTGATTTCCGCGATCAGAGCAAGGCGCCCGGCGACGTGTTTGGCCTGTATGGCTTTGACGAAGCCGCGTGGCGGATTATGGTCATGCGCTTTGCGGGCCAAGGCCTCAAACGGCATCCGCACCTTAGCCTGGGCGATTTCGCGACGCTTATAGACCTCGATGGTCTTCAAAATGTCGGTCATGAAATCATTCCTATTGCGCCGTCTCTCGCGGCGAATCCGGCAAGCGCGATTGATCGGTTGGAAACTTTTATGAGTTTAGCGAGCGTATCCGCCGCGCGTCCCTCGTCAATGGCCGCGCTCGCCAGAGCTGCGCCCTCTTTGATGTCAGCCGCCTTCTCAGCAACAACCAGCGCTGCGGCGGCATTGAGGACAGCTATATCGCGATAGGGCGTTCTGGCGCCTTCCAATACGGCTTTGAGGGCCGCTGCATTGACTGCGGGCGCACCGCCCTTGAGATCGGCGAGCGAAGCGCGGGGCAATCCTGCGTCCTCGGGCATGATTTCGAAAGAGCGGATCGCGCCGCCTTCAAGCGCGGTGACGAGGCTCGGACCGGTCGTCGTCAGCTCATCGAGACCGTCTGCGCCGTGGACGAGCCAGACGCGCTCGGAGCCGAGCTTGCGCAGCGCCTGCGCCAAAGGCTCGAGCCAGCTCGCAGCGAAAACGCCGAGCATCTGATATTTGACGCCGGCGGGATTGGCGAGCGGGCCGAGCAGATTGAAAATGGTGCGGGCTCCGAGTTCGACGCGAACGGAGGCCACATGCCGCATCGACGCATGGTGCGCCTGTGCGTTCATGAACCCGACGCCCGCCTCAGCAATGCAGGATTCGACCTCCGCGGGCGCAAGGTCGATTTTGACCCCGAGCGCGGTGAGTACATCGCTCGCGCCCGATCGCGAGGTGCTTGCGCGGTTGCCATGCTTGGCGACCGGAACGCCGCAGGACGCGACGATCAGCGAAGCAAGGGTCGAAACATTGTAGGTCCCATGTCCATCGCCGCCGGTCCCAACGATGTCGATCGCTCCGGCCGGAGCCTTGACCCGCAGCATTTTCGCCCGCATTGCGAGGACCGCGCCGGTGATCTCCTCAATGGTCTCGCCGCGCACGCGCAAAGCCATCAGGAAGCCGCCGAGCTGGGCAGGGGTGACGTCGCCCGCGAAAATATGATCGAAAGCCGCCTGCGCCTCAATCTCGGTCAAGGAGGACCCGACGGCGAGTTTGGCGATCAGCGGTTTGAACGCATCCATGTCAAACCCCTAACCTGCGGCGCGACGAGCATTCTGGTTCCACTGCGCCGCAAGCGCGAGGAAATTCGCGAAAATTCGCAAACCATATTCCGAGGCGATGCTTTCAGGGTGAAATTGCACGCCGTGAGCTGGATAGCGCTTATGGGAAAGTCCCATAATCAGACCGTCAGTCTCCGCCGTCACCTGCAAATCCAGTGGCATTGTATCGGCCTCAACCACCAGGGAATGATAGCGCACGGCGCGGAAGGGTCCGTTGACGCCATGAAACAGCGTCTCGCCGCGATGCTCGATCAACGACGTTTTTCCATGCGCCGGAATCGGCGCGCGGATGACTTGGCCGCCATAGGCCTCGCCGAGGGCTTGATGGCCAAGGCAGACGCCGAAGATTGGAATGCTCGACCCTGCCGCCTTGATAAGATCAATACAGATGCCGGCTTCGCGCGGTCCGCAAGGCCCGGGCGAGAGCACGATTCCGTCCGGCGCCGACGCCATGACCTCGGCGACCGTCACCTTGTCGTTGCGATGCACCGTGACCTCGGCCCCAAGCGGGCCAAGGCAATGCACCAGGTTCCAGGTGAAACTGTCGTAATTATCGATGAGAGTGATGGCGGTCATGGGCGCTCGTCGTCGTCGGAACCGCTGTTTTGGGCCGCACTGGCTTCGAGGTCAAGGTTGATCGCCAAGACCGGCGCATTTGAGGGGCCGCGCAGCCGAGCGGCGTCAAGGCTTCAGCTGTCGCATTTTCTGCAAGCAAAAAGCGGGGGGGGGATATGGGGGGGTACAGGGGTCCATATTTTGTACGTCCCCCTATCACGCCCACGCTCTCGCGCCTGCTTATCTCTATCTTCGATAAGCACGCAAGCGATCGTTACAAGGTGGACGACATTCGGACTTTCAGAACGTTCTTACTGTACGAAACGTGGGAGCTTAACGAACCTAGCGGATCATTGTAAGCAGCGATCATTAGCGAACATAAGTAATGATAGCGATCTTTCATGATAATAGTAATCGTACTGATCATAGTGACCACAAGCGAACATAGCGAACGTAATGAGTTAAGCGGAGTTGTGTCGGAAGCAGAGTTGCTGGCGTAAGGACTTAGAGACGGAAGCATTATAGCGTCGCAACAAATGTCTTATACTGGCCAAAGAGGCAGCCAGATCCATTGTTATTTACGATGGTCATCTGACAAACCATCGTTACGGTAGATCATGATCGCGTAGGCGCGCAGATGCTCCGACGTAGTGCGTTGACTTTGCTGCGGTTTGTCCCTGACGGCCTGAGCGAGGCGTGCGATCACGGAAATGTGATTTGCTTATTAATACCAAATATAGGTTGCAACTGACGGGGCTATCACATAATATTAAACAAGTAAAAGCCGAGGTTAAATGCAATGCGTCAATCTCCCCGTTTGTCGATTGTCTTTCCTGAGGAGGTTCTTTCTGACCTTCGCGCTCTTGCGGCTCGCGAGTGCGTGGCGGTCGGAAGCGTTGTCCGATCCTATGTCGTTGCAGGCTTGCGCGGCGACGACGCCTTAACCGCGTCTGATCTAACACCCCTTCGCGAGTTCCAAGGGCGGCAGGCCAACAAGACTACTTCAACCCCAACCAAGCCAGAAAGTGAAATCAATGTCTGACTTTGACCTATCACCCTCTTCCGCCCCTTCCGCTCCAACGTCCTTGAGCGACATGGAAAAACTCGAGTTGTTCCGCTTCCGCGAAGCTGAGAAGCTGCGCAAGGAAGCCGAGGCGGCGGCTAGGTTTGCGGCGATCGAAGATCGACTTGCGCTTGTCGAAGCCGCCACTGCTGAGCAAGCCATAGAAGACGAGCCTGAGGCATTGGGCGACGATCCCAAAAAGGCAGCAGCCAAAGAGAAAGTCGCCGCCGTGAAGCCGGCTAGCGTCAAAGTCGTTGAAAACGCCGCTCCGACGAAGCGGAACATCAGGTGGCTGTGATGACCTTCCCGTCAAAGCCTTGGGAAAAGTCAGCGCTGGATAGACGGACGATTGCTGATGAGCACGGCGAATGCATTTGCCGTGCTGCAAAAAGGATGAGAGCAAGTGGACTTTGGACCGAGCATCAAGAGGCGCTGTGGAAAGCTTTTGTAGCGCTACGCGATGAGTATTCCGTCCTTAGCCAGCAAGGTCTTTTATGCAAAGACGTTTACAAACGCTTGGTTCCGGTCTTTCGCGAACTTGAAGAAGAGCTATTCGGGAGATCGACGATATGACGCACATCATTAAGCCCATGATTGTCGCTGCGATATTGCTGGCATCCGCTTTCCCAAGCATGGCGCAAGGCGAGCCTGGTATCGCATTTGTCGATGGTAAAGCGGTCTTATGCAAAGAAGGAACGCCGGGCTGCATAGCCGCTATATCTATATGCGTGCGCGCTCCGGGCGGAACGGACTGTGGGCGTTATTCCGACAAGCAGGTTAAGGCTTGGCGCTCGGCGCATCCTGATGATGCGAAGGCAGGCGATAAATATTTGGAAGAGCGGGGATTGCCCCAATGACACTCAGCATCAATACACAACGGCTCTTTCAGGGCTATCTCAATCTAGGGGTTCCGGCCAACGGCGCTGCGGCCCTTGCTGGCGTTCAATCTATTGAGAATGGTCCTGGCGCGTTGCCAAATCCCGGCGGGGACGCGGCGGGGGTTTTTGGTATTTCACAGTGGACGCCCAATGCTTCTAATATGGCGCGCTACAACGATGCTCTGAACGGTATCCCCCAAGTTTCAGATACCGGCTCTTTGAATGATCTCGATGCTCAGCAACAATATACGTTGAGTGAAATGCAAGCGAGCTATCCTCAGAGCTACGCCGCAATCATGAACCCAAATGCTTCGGTCGGATCAATTGCGTCCACTGTGACCACGAATTACGAAGGCCCGGCTAATCCCGGTCCAGAAATAAACCTGGCGACAAACCAGGGCAACCAAGTGTTGGCGCAATACAACGCCAATCCGACGCCAAGCCCAACAGTTTCTATAACTGACGCCAGCGGCGGCACAGCCACGGACCAAGCCGGCTCGGGCGGAAATGGCGCAAACCTCCCTTCGACCGCAGGCGCTGGAACTGGCAGCGGCTATCTTTCGTACGCTCCGCAAGATCAGCAAGCCGCACCATCCACAGCGCCAGCCGCTGGCACGATAGCGCCCGATGATACAACCACGGCCGCTGATCAATCGACGCAACAGGGCGCATCTACACTAGGCTCTCAAGCGTCCAACCCGTCTTCGATCGTCTCGGGAATATTCGAATATGTTGGAGCCACTGCGGTTAGTCAGGCAGGAAATGTTCAAGCGACCGCCACCAATCAGGCAGCTCAGTTAGCCAGCAAGACAAGTCAACAAGACACAGCGTCTCTAAATAAAACTGCAACGCAGAATGCTCAAGCAACGAATAAAACGAACACTGCTGATACAGCCTCACTGACGACGACTGCGACGAACATCGCAAGCGCTGCAATCTCAGACGTTTACAATCTCTTCGGTCGGGGCGCTGTCGCTGTTGTCGGCTTGGTGTTTATCGCCGCTGCGCTCTTTCTGTTTGCGACCCCGGAAGGGCGGCAAGTGGCAAGCGCGGCAAACAATGCTGCGAGCGGCGTCGGCCGTAGTGCAAAACGCGGTCTGCAAGCGGTAGGAGCTTAAAATGGAAATCGCTGTCTTGGCCATCGGAGTTATTCTTGTCGTCACTGCGTTGCAGAACACGACTGGACCGTTTTTCTCTCAACTGGAAAACGACCTTATCGGACAGGGCGGCTTCCTGCCTTGGGCTGGTCTTGTCGCAGTGCTCGTGATCGGCGGTAAGGTGACCGGGCTTCAAAGCGCTGCAAAGTTGCTGCTCGGCTTGCTCATTCTCGTCTATGTCGTGAAAAATCCTACGGCCTTCTCAGCGGTCGCTTCATCATTTCAAAATGTACAGCCCAATGCGCCGGCAAGTCAGGTTGCGACTGGCGCGGCCGAAACGGTCACTGGAGCCACGGCCGCTCCATCCACAGGATCTTCCGTGCCGCCATCGTCGCCGGCGACGACGCCAAAGACGGCTGGAGGCGGCGCGACGAGCCTCGGCAACATTCCCAACATCAATACCAATGGCGTCTTTGGGGCATTGGGAGGCATCCTGTGACAGACGTGATCAATCGCATTCTTGGCTCAATTCTTATTCTGGCAATCATGGCTGTGATTTTGTCGAAGAATACCCAATTCACGACGTTGCTCACGAATACATTCAAGGCGCTAACCTCGTGGATTACGGCCGTCGAGGTAGCGCCGACAACGCAAGGATCGAAGCAATGACCAATTGGGGCTTCGGAACTCTCTTCATATTGTTCGTTCTCTATGTTGCTGTGAAGGGCACGCTATCGAAATATATCGCCGATCTCGTTTATGTTCCGCCCGCAAGCCCGACCAATGCAAATGCGGCGGCTCCCGGTAGCGCAGCGGCGACCCCTCAGCAGAACGCGGCAGGATCAGGCGGCGCGACGCTCGGCGGGATTTACTCCAATCTGACAAATTTCGTCACGGGCGGCGCGGCGGGCGCTCCAGTGAACAGCGGCAACGGCACATTGAATACTAGCATTCCAACAATTGCTCAAATTCCAACAGCCATCGCGAACTCGACCCCGCTTATCGGTCCGCCCGTAGCAGGCAATCCGACTGTCGGAAGTTCGCTCACAAACATTTTCAATAACTGGCTAACGTCGCCGGCCAATTGAGGGATGAAAAACGATGGACGACGCGCCAGACGAAAAGAAATCAATTCCGCTATGGGTTTGGGCGCTAGCTGCGGTAATGCTGGTCATTCTTGCGGCGCTGATTTGGCGCAATCGCACGGCAGCCAGTGCGCCGAAAGCTGGCCGCCCAAAGCCGCGAATTAGGTCTTCAGCCAAGCGTCCTCGAGAAACTGACATTCTGAAATGGAGCAAGGGAGCATTCGTGCAATGAACTTTACCTCTCCAATCCATCCAATCCATTGGTTGCAGGTCATTCTCTCGGCCGCGCTATTGTTTATAGCAATTATTGGACTATCCCGCACATTCGGTCCATCGAGTTCGCAGGCGAAATCCTCATGATGCAATTGCTTCAGATTGACGATCGCGGAATGCTTATTCTCGCGGCGGGCGCTATCGGCTTAGCGGTGATTGCGTCTATTGCAAACTATGGGCGAGCGTCGTCGGCGGCGTCCGCGAATGCGGCGGCAGCTGCGTCGGCAAGCCTTCCCACTATCGTCAATGCGCCGGCTGGGCAGTCCGCTGCGCTGGTCGGCGGGACATCGCAAGCTCTACTCGGGATACAATTCCCCGCGTCGGGTTCGTACGCCAGCGCGAGCGGTATCGGAGTGTGGTCATGAACCCTTCGACAAATTCAACGTCGGATAAAGCTGGCGACCGCAATCAGGAGGATGTTCAGGAAAATCTCCGGGGCGAACTCCGTTTGCGCGTGGAAGAGTTGCTTGATTTCTTGGGGCCGCCTCTTCCTCGAAGGCTTGAGCTTAAGACGTGTAAACTGCTGAGCACGGGAAAGCCGATCGGCGGCAAGGTCGTTCAATCATATACTCGCGATGGCGTGAAGATATCGAAATTCTCGCATAAGTTGCCATCCGGCGAAGGCGTGATGCCATCGAACAATCTTCGGGCACATCGGCGGAACATCGCGGTAGTGAAGCGCATGGCCGCTTTCGCAAAGCCAATTGTCGAAAAATGCGACGGCCACCAGCCCGACATTAGAGAGCTGAAGTCCTTTAACACACTCCTCAGAGAAATCGAACTTAAAGAAATTGGCCGATCGCCGACGCCTTGTAAGGTAATTAAATTATTCAAAATGAAATGATCGGGCTTTCTTCAGTCTTCGGGATAAGAGATTTCGTAGTTCGGATCATCTATTGAAATGAAACGACCTTTGCTAACATCGAAGCGTCTCGCAAACGTGACGAAAAGGTTGTCCGAAACATCATCTTTGTACGTTATTGCCCCCATGAAGTAGAAGCTCATATCACGGGTATAATTTTTTGGCACCTGAACGTTGTATCTTATTAAAAGTACAGAGCCGGGTGCCCCTTCCCCTAGATACCAATGAGGCTTTTCATACGACACTGGATCGTCGCATGGGTGATTGCCAACGGTCCAAGGCCGAACCGACGGCAGGTCGGCGGCAGTCCAGTAGGCGAGGCAGATCTCATACTTAGTGACTAAACTTTGGCGGCCGACGTTAACAAAGTAGGCGTCCAAATTGAAATTTTGGCCGGGGACAAAATGCGTAGTATTGTTCTCTCGCGTACCATTGTAAATTTCGATATTTGTTAGTTTCAATTTTGCTGGGAATGTTAGTTTTAGCTGGTTGCTTGCGAGATCGGCCTGACGCCGCGTCTCTTTGAGGGTATTTTGAAGGCCTAAATAGCCAAGAAAAGAGAAAAACAACGCCCCCGAGGCGAGAATTAGACCCCAGAGAGCGATTAAGTTTTGTTTTGTCCACTTATCATTGTCTTCGATTTCCCATTTGGGATCACTGTTTACATCGTTGCCCGTTTTCGACTTATTTTCATTTACGTCATGGCGATTATAGCTAAATAGCGATGAGCGCTTGTCCCTTTTGTCCAGCGCGAAGACAATGAGGAAGAATAATACTATGAGAATAAAGACTTCGATTTCATTGTTGGTCTTTCCTGACAATACTTTTCCCCGCCTTCTTTCGCCGCCGCGCCGCGACCTTGACGCGAGTGAGTCGGGCGGGACTTATGATGCAGCCTTCAAAGCGAAATTCAATTCCGCCGTCTGACGCCAATCGCATAGTGCGCCGCGCAATAGCTGGAATGCTTAGTCTGAATTGTGGGATCCGCGCAAAATAACTGCTGGCCATCCTCAGTATCGCCGCACGGCCAGCGGCATTCTGCATATTGTAATTGCTCTAGTGTCTTAAGCGATGACACTGCATCTGCCGGTTCGGAAACCAATTGCAGCAAAGGCCCTGCGGAATAGTGGGGCGAGCGTCGGGAAAGATCTTGTTGGCGTTGTGCGAGTGAACGCGTTGCCAAAGTGCGACAAGGATAGTTTGACATAGGGAGCTTTTCCTCTCAGACTCGTGCGCGAGGCCCGACGTGCTTGCAACACATCAGGCCTCACGACTTGCCGAAAACCATCTACGAAATGGAGTTCGACCAATGGTTAGCATATCCGTCTCTCAGCCGCGAATTGCAAGCATATCTCGCGCCGACAAGGCCCGAACTGTAATCAATGCCTTTGGAGGCGTTCACAGCCAAAGCGCAACTTACACCATCCGGCAATTAATAGCTCGCGAGGGTCTCGGATTTTTCAACGAGACCGCGCTCGAAAAGATTGCTCTGGCGCTAATTCACGAACATGCTTTCATTCATCGCATCGCTCGACGCCATCGTGCGGAGGTGCGCTAATGTTCAACCCCTTCCGCGCCTTCAACCACGCTCTAAATAACATTGTGCTATTCCTCTTCGCAGGCGGCATTTGGTTGTCAACATGGCTTCATAGCGACCCCGGCCGCGAAGCAAGGTGGCAGCTCGCGCTCGGCCTCGTTATGGTTGTCATTGGCCTCGCCACATTTTTCAAAAAGCTGGCTGCGCGCCGGCGCGAAGCCGCGGCAGCATCGGGCCTACGGAGATCGCGGATGACCGCTGGCGAAAAAGCGTTCGAAGAGGGTCTAGCGTCCTACGGCAAGATCAGTGGCGAGGATGATATTCCCTACCGCAAAGGGACAAACGCACATTTTCAATTTGCACGAGGGCTCAAGGTCGCAGCAAGCCGATCGCGGATCAATGTTTAAATGACCGGGCAATATTGCTTTACACGCCATTTCACGAGGGAAGGCGGCAATACGTGAAGTTGAAAGAAAGCGCGCGTAAGTGGGTGCTGAGAGAGATGCCATACGATCGCAGCGATGCGGATCTGGTAACTTACTTGAACGGCCTCGACGTGCACAAGTTGTTTATTCTCTATCACAATTGGATAAATAGGCACGTCAGTCCACAACCGCGAGAGCTTCGCAAATCGCGAGCATTCGAGCAAAATCCGATCGTTGCCCAGCAGAAATCAGACGTCGATCAGATTATTGCCGAGATCCAGGCCGGTTGTAACCTGAGGAAATATCTAAGTCGAGATATAGAGATACCCGTTCAGGTTCCTGGGAAAAAAGGTCGCCGACGCGATCTCGACCTGATGCTCAATGACTGGGGCGTTCATCACCTGCACATTTCGACGCGTGTCGAGCCAGATGGATATGTTGAGCGAAGCGGGCCTCTTCTTTTTGCGATGTTCAAGCCGACGACCGCCTACCTGATTGACCTGATGGGCCATCACGACTGGACCCGCGATCACATCCTTGAAGTACTGGCTGCCGAATGGCCAGACGCGGGCGTCATTCATGAAGTGAAGGGAGTTCTTCGTTGTGAAAACAAAATCACGGAGGATCAGCGAGCAAGATTGCGGCGCAACCATTACAATGCGGCATTCGAGTTTGGCGGGAAGGTCTTTATGCCGATAGGCTTTATGTCGGCTGCAGGAACCACGCTAGCGGCCGCGCGTGAAACCTCTAAAATGTTGCGCACCCTTGAGATATTCGAGGAACGCTTCAAGAGCCATCCCGAACAACTCGAAGACGCGTTTAGGTCTCATGGAGTGGTTTTCCCCTATAATCCTAGCTTTGAGTTTGCAATTCGAGAAGATGGCTATGGGGTAATTGAGACCGTCACTCTAACTTGGATCAATTTGGTTGCTACATGAAACTGTGATTGCTTCGCACGGCACGCCACCCCCCCAACCTTCGACGTTCGTGAAGGCTGCGCGCGACGCGGACTTCTCTCGCGTCGAACGCGAGCACGTCGCCGGCAAAAGCCTCGTCAATCTCTGGGTCGAGCATTGCGCGATCGCCGATAAGCCCGTTAGCCTGAAACATTTCTATCGGCGACTGGCGCTTTGGAGATCTGCCGGCAAGCCTGATTTATGGTCTCGCCGGTCTGCTACGCAGCATAAAACAGCCGCCGCACCGATCTCGATCACATCCGGTTTAATGTTTCTCGATGACTCTGGCGTTGCGCTGCAAGCCCGCCAGGGGAACTTGTGCGTCCGTTTTAGGGATGGAAGCGAACGGCTGTTTTGGCCGCATGAACACGTCATCAAGACTATCATCGTCGCCGCGTCGGCGTCTGTCACGACCGACGCCATCCGATGGTTGGAAGCCGGGCGCATTGGCTTGTTGATCGCCGCAAAGTCCGGCGAAGGCTTTTCCCTCTTTTCGACCGAAGCGACGCTCAATCACGGCAAAAACCCGCTCGCCATGCGCCGCAAGCAATTCACTGCTTCGGCAATAAAGATTGCGAGATCGATCGTTGCCCTAAAAATAAAGTCCTATCGGCTTGATCCGACTGATGAACGCGAAGCGCTTATGACGCTTTCAAAGGCTTCTAATTTGGCGGACGTTATTTCCATAGAGGCGTCGACGAGTTTAATCTATTGGCGCGCACGGAGCCGAGCGAGCAGAGCAGAGGTCGGAGCCTTCGAATTGGCGTTTCGCGATAAGGTTCCCGAAAGCTGGCGGACCTTCAGGACAAGGAATAACGCGCGCAAATTAAAACCTGTCCAGGTCGTTCGGCAAACTCCACGCCAAGACAAGGTTGTTTTTTCGACGCGGAGCGCGCGCAGTCCAATGAATGCGATGCTCAATTATGCCTACGCCGTCATGCTCGCCCAAACCGTGCGAGCCATTTGCGGCCACGGCCTCGATCCGGTCTATGGGTTCTTGCATACAGACAAACGCGGTAGGGTGTCATTCGCCTATGACGTGCTGGAATTATTGCGAGCGCGCATTGACGACGTCCTGTTCGAATTCGCCCGATTAAGGAAATTCGAGCGCGCCGATTTCGCGGAATTTGAGGGTGGCATTGTGCGCCTATCGAATAGGCTAGCGAGAGAGATAGCGGCGCGCGTGCTGGCGGCTATTTCATTTCACGAGGTCGAACGCAATGTCATGACAATTGCGAAAATGTTTTGAGCCCCGTTTACGCACGCGCATTGAATTCATACATAACCAGCAACGAATCAGGTATCCTTTCTTCGTTTCAGAAGGGAAGGATTTCACATGGCCGAATATAAATATGCTCAATATTTAAAGCAGATTACCGCCGAACCGTTTGACCAGCTTCTACACCCGGCAACGTCCGCGCCGTTTTCGGGCATCTATCGCTGCGAAGCTTGCGGGCACGAGGCGACTTCAACAAGAAGTCACCCATTACCCCCGCAAAATCATCATCAGCATCCAAATCTAGCGCCTATTCGATGGCGGTTGATCGTTGCGTCAACGCACGCTTAGCCCCCCTATTTCGAGAACAGTGCAAACCAAAAATAGCAGGCGCAACGGAGTGTCAGGGTCTTCATTTTCAATTAGAAACTCGGCTCCCGGGCTGGGTTTCTTTATTTTCGATTTTCTTTTATTGGGGGTCGTTACGTGTCTTGAATTCCGAGCCGATGCAAGCTGCATAAACTGCCAATTCTAAATTCCTTCCATCAAGTCAGCCATTTCCCGCAATCCTTCAATGCCTTCGGCGCTCTCGCGGCGTTCTTCACCTTCTCCGTCTACATCGGAAAGCCATTCGGGCTTATTTGGTGCGGACAATGGAATTTGAAATTGGCCTTTGGGTATGGCGTTCGATCTCGGAATGGTTCGCACTAGCGAATAGCACCGCTCGGCGAGACGCACCTTTCCATTTTCGTCATAGGTCGTCCAATAGAGTTCCGGCGCGGTAAAATCGAGCACGCGCTTGACGCCGATCGAATGAACGTGCGACCGGCGTTTCAATTTCGCCCATCGGCCGGCGACGCGCCAGCGTCCCAGCGAGACGACCGCGGAGCCAGCCGTAATATATGTATTCTGCTCGATATCGACGCTTGGAAATGCGTTGAGATCTATAAATTCCTCAATTCGCTTCGGTTCGCCCCATGCCGTCAGCACCTTTTCAATCAAAAAGTCATGCATCGAAATGTCGGTTCCCGGCATGACGATATGTGTCTTTCGCGATCCGCGGAGCTTGGTCTTTTTTCCTTCGTCGTCGATATAGCTATAATAACCGGATTGCAGGAATATTCCGCCCTTGACGGATTTGGTTTCCCAATCGCCCAAGCTTTTGCCAATGGGCGCAAGTCCATTTAAGGGACGTGTCGAAACAATACCGTCTGTAGCGAACATGACGATGGCCTCGGGATCGAGCAATGCGGCCTCGCAGACGCGCCGGCGGCATGCGGCCGTGATCGCGGCCGCATAATAGGGGCAAACGGTGTTTGGCGGATCGAATTCGGACCCTCCAATTTTCTGTGCGAATTTGCCGTAGATCGAATTGATGCAAAGCTTAATCGCTAGTTCCGTGATGTCGTAAATCTGCGTCCGCTCATTCTCTGCCTTTATCTTTTTGCGCATTTCAAACAATTCATTCACGAAGGCGAACGGAAGGCCTTCGTGCTCGTGTCCTTTGGCATAGGTTGGCGGGTTAAATTCCCAGGCTTCGTTCACGAGAAAAAGATATTCCTGGCTTTGCAAGCCAAATGCTTCAATCCACTTCAACGCCGCAATGGCGTCATCGCGCATGACCCACGCTTTGCCTTCTGACGGAAATAAAATAGCGCCATCCGCTTTCCTATACGGTAGCGGAAAGAACGGATATGTCTGACGCCGGCCATCGAACGGTCGCATCAATTTTGGGGCACAGCCGTCATAATAACCGCGCTCCATTTTGAACGGAGGGAAACGCCACGAAACTCGGTACATATTCAGGACATTGCCGCGACAGATTTCTTCCCGATAAACGTCAATCGAACGACGTGGGTCTTTTTTATTTGTGATTAAAGATTTCCGCCGAGTCCATTTCCCGTATCGCATAGACGGCAATTCGAGCATGGCGCTTGGATAGGCCGATACAATGTCATAGCCGAACAATTCTTGATCCGGCGCATAACCCTGCTTCAGCAATTCGATCCGTCCGCCAATGAAGGCATGATGCGCCGCGTCCTGTTGGGGGGAAATATCCGTCTTCTTGATGTCGGAAAGCTCGAGGCGGCTGCTACCGTCCTTTGGATTGTTCGCCCACGTAGTTTCAGTAGAAAAATGATCCTTGCGCAATTGGCGCTTCTTGATCAATGCGCCGGCGGCCGATCCTGCGCCCATCCAATCCTTAAGGCGAATATCCATTTTATCGAAACCGTCGCGAAGGACAGTCAGCGCCTTAGACAGATAAATCAATTCAAGTTCGCAGTAGTTCTGCACTCGGTCGAAATCCACTGTCTTGAACTCATGACGCCGCGCCTTATTCGTTTCGATAATTTCATAATCTTGCTGCGTGGCGTAGCCAGGTTTGACCAGACTTTTAACGACGTCAGCAAAACGCGAGGAATAGAAACCAAAGGCATCATGAATTGTAATTGAGGTTATATAATCGGGCACTCGGTCGCCTTTGGCGCTTACCTTGAAAGGTCTTTCGGGATCGCGCAGCCGACCGAGCGTGAATGACTTTCCCTTGATATATTTAATTCCGAACGGTCCGTAGAAAGTATGCGTCCGCACCTTTCGACCCTTCTGGCCGTTCTCATTAGGGAACGTCTCTTGTTTTAGAATTTCCCATGCTGTCTCTCTAGGGAGACCGAGTAGAATTTGCGTCATGTCATAGCCGAAAGAAAACATGACGAAATTAACGTCACCAAAGATCTTGGGCAGCTCTAACAACCACTCAAGAATTTCACGGGACGACAAAGCGCGCTTGCTGGAGTCGCCGAGCCAGCAGGCCTGCAACTCCTTTCCCTTCAAACCATTTCCGGCCGCAATTTCGTCGGGTCTTAATTTACGCTCGATATCGCGCGCCCAACCTTTAGCACCCCAAAGAAACGTTCGGTGTTTGGGATAACTGACTTCGTTTTGCTCAATGTCAGCGCCAGAATAATCCATGCCTTCAGCGTCGATCGCGACGAAGGGGCGATGATAGGATTTATCCCATTTGCGTTCCTTTTGGGCTTGAACTTTAGCGGGATTTTGTACACGCCATGCTTGAACGCGGGCGCGCTCGGGTTCGCGACGCGTTTCGCGAAATCTCAATTCGCACGCTTTTCCCGTCACCCCTTTCTTATATGCGCGACGAGATGCCTTCTTTCGGAAATCACTAATGTGCGGGCAGCCGCGAATAGGCAGTCCATTGTTAAAGCGATAGGCAAGAAAGGGATCGCACGAATTCGATCCGTGCTCGGCGTCATCATTCCAATTGACCGACATGTCTAGGTTCGGCGACATTATAGTTATCCTGAAGGGCGCTTTCTAAGTGACGGACGGCGATTGCCGCAGCTGCGCCAAGGCCGGATCGTGGATTTCCTCGGCGATATTTATCATCCCAAACCATTCGTCGTTTTCGATCCATTCGCCGGATAACTTGCGCCTGCGAAGGTTTCTGTAGCGGTCTTTCATTATCTCGGAGGGATGGTAGGCGCGTCCAAGGCTGTCATGGACAGTCTCTGTGGTGCGCGCCCTACGCAACGCGGCATTGGTCTCCTTAAGGCGTTCGGCTTGCGTCTCGGAAGCAGCGGTCTTGTAGGGCCGCTGTCCAGCAGCAAGGCGTGTCGGAGCCTCTGAACCCCTAAGCGGCGTTCCCACTTCGTCGACAGCGCGCTTGCCGCGAACGAATTTCTCAGAGACCGTTGGTGTCTTTGCCGTGACGCGGGTTGTGGACGTAAGGACATAGCGTTTCGACGTCCTTGATAGCCCAGCCTTTTCGAGTTCGCTCGGTGAAAGCTTTCGATATTCAGCGGGCGAGGCCGAAGCATGTATCTTCGTAAGCTTGCGGGCGCGGTTTTCCGACCGGCCGGACGAAGTGAAACTGCGGAAGAGCGATCTAGCGCCCGAGCCGAGTCTATTGATCCAATCTGAAAAGGGGTTCCGCGCCATTGCTCGACCCCTCAGCCGTCAATGCAAATGATATTCAGATCAGGAAATGCACGACGCGTTGCGGCTGCGGCGTCATGAGCAAAGCTACCGCGAATTTTTAATTGTCGAATATCGACGCCTCTCGCGCGTAGGGTCCGAATGGATTGATTGCACTTGTTAAGCCATCCATGCAGCTCCAGCATTGAGACTATGTTGGTCTCAAAATCGAGATCGGCATATGGGTATTGCGCCCTTTTATGCTTGCGCCCGCCTGCAAATCGCATTATATTCTTGTTTGGCATCTGATCGCCCTATCTGATGTTCTCAATTTCTAAATCGGATGCTGCATACGCCTTGGCCGGGTACGCAGCATCTAGCGAAATTAATAAGCCGTCGGAGAGTAATCCGGCGGCTTATTTGTTTATGCAGCTTTGTCTTCGGCCGCGGTGTCGTCCGAGAGATCAATATGGTCTTGTTCAAGTTGGGATTTTCTCGGGCCAGGACTATATCCGAGCGGTCGACCTACTGACGCAACGGGTTTGAAGTCTGGACATTTCCTCCGCTGTTTCAAAGCCGATAGCACTAGGTCGCGCACCATCGCAGAGAGGGAGATACCTTCGCGTTGGGCCATGGCTCTTACAGCATCATCAATCTCGAAGGGGAAATGCGTCATGACCGGTCGTTGCGTCTTTGCCATAATTTCCTCTCAGCATGTTGGAGCACCGTCTGTAACATCTTGCACATATGCTGAGGCTATTTACAATACCGGCCGCGTTACTTTTTGATGGAAATGTCAAGGACGGCGCAAATCACATTTCCGTGATCGCACGCCTCGCTCAGGCCGTCAGGGACAAACCGCAGCAAAGTCAACGCACTACGTCGGAGCATCTGCGCGCCTACGCGATCATGATCTACCGTAACGATGGTTTGTCAGATGACCATCGTAAATAACAATGGATCTGGCTGCCTCTTTGGCCAGTATAAGACATTTGTTGCGACGCTATAATGCTTCCGTCTCTAAGTCCTTACGCCAGCAACTCTGCTTCCGACACAACTCCGCTTAACTCATTACGTTCGCTATGTTCGCTTGTGGTCACTATGATCAGTACGATTACTATTATCATGAAAGATCGCTATCATTACTTATGTTCGCTAATGATCGCTGCTTACAATGATCCGCTAGGTTCGTTAAGCTCCCACGTTTCGTACAGTAAGAACGTTCTGAAAGTCCGAATGTCGTCCACCTTGTAACGATCGCTTGCGTGCTTATCGAAGATAGAGATAAGCAGGCGCGAGAGCGTGGGCGTGATAGGGGGACGTACAAAATATGGACCCCTGTACCCCCCCATATCCCCCCGCAAGCAAAAAGCGGAGAAGGGTGCAGTTTTGGACAAAAGGGAACCGATGAATATGAAGGATGCGGAGACGACGCCCCCCAATTTGTCACGTCGCGACCTTATAAAGGCAACGGCCCTCACCGCTACGCTTGCGGCGACAGGCGCGCCGATTGGGGATCTGGCGGCGCAGGAACAGCCGCATAATAAAGGCTCGGAGATCGTCAAAGGCATTGTTTTCGAGACATCGCTGGGGCTGGTCCAGAGGCCTGCGGGCGATGCGGGGATTGGCGGCGTTCTCGTCTCGAATGGACGCGATGTCGCGCGCACCGGGCCGGACGGGCGCTACAGCCTCCCCATCGAAAATGGGATGGCGGTCTTCGTAATCAAGCCTGCCGGCTATGCGGTTCCGCTCGAGCCGGTGACGCGGCTGCCGCGTTTTTCCTATATCTATCAGCCGGACGGAACGCCTGTTGAACTGGGTCTGCTCTATCCCGGCCTTTCGCCGACCGGCCCTTTGCCTGAGTCCGTCGATTTCGGGCTTATCAAGACGGAAGAGCCGGCAAGCTTCGATGTCGTGCTGTTCACCGATCCGCAGCCTGAAAGCCAGGCCGAAGTCGATTTCATCCGCGACGATGTCGTCAACGGTCTGATCGGCGTCAAAGCCGCCTTCGGACTTACCGCGGGCGACCTGATGTTCGACGATCTCTCATTTTATGATCGCTATAATAAGATCATCGCGCAGATCGGTCTGCCTTGGTGGAATATCGGCGGCAACCATGACTTGAATTTTGAAGCGCCTGACGCCCGCTATAGCCGCGAAACGTTCAAGCGTATTTTCGGCGCAAATTATTATGCGTTCGAATATGGGAAGGCCCTGTTCCTGATGCTGGACAATGTCGATTATCTCGGCGGGGATCCGGCCAAACTCCATAGCAAGGCGCGTATCGGGGACGCATTGGCGAGCGGCAGCTCGCTTTCGTCGCCAACGTGCTGCAACAGACCCCCGCCGACCGGCTGATCGTCATCGTCATGCATATTCCGCTGGAGACCTATCTCGACAAGGACCCGGCGCAGAACACCAGCGATGCGGCTGCTCTTCTTGCGCTGCTCGGCGATCGGCCGGCCGTCAGTTTCGCCGGCCACACCCATACGACGGAACATCATTATCTCACGCGCGATGGCCTCGCGCCGCATCATCATCATGTACTGACGGCGGTGTCCGGCTCATGGTGGAGCGGACCCGCCGACCGGCGCGGCATAGCGACAGCCGACAGTCGCGACGGCAGTCCGAATGGATTCCATATCCTCTCGATCGATGGAACTCATTACGCTACGCGGTTTGTCCCGGCGAACGAACCGAACGGGCGCCAGATTCGATTGAGCCTCGACGCCGAATTCCATCGCGAAAAGGAGATCTTTCGCGATTTTCGAATGGGACAATTGCTCGGTTCGCCGCTGCCGAAAGAGAGCGTCGGCGCCACGACTCTCGTCGTGAATTTCTTCGATGGCGGGCCAAAAACCAAAGTCGATTTTCGCATTGGCAATGGCGAGGCCAGACCCATGAAGCTTGAAAGGCGAACCGACCCGTTTATCGAGGAGGTCTATGGCCGCAATGCTGCGACGATCAAGCCCTGGGTGAAGCCCGAACCGTCCTCGCATATCTGGACCGCGCGCCTGCCGGCCGATCTCGAGTCAGGCGCCTACAGCATCAACGTGCATGTTGTCGATGAATATGGCCGCAACCATTATGACCATCTCGTCTTGGAGGTGACGGGGTAACGTGGATTGGTCGACTGCGTGCAGCGGGGATAGAAAGAGAATTCGATTAGATTATTTGGAGTTGTCAATGAAATGCGCAGAAAATTTTGACCGAGATGAATTACTTGGAGTGATGGGGCATTATAAATATCAAACAAATTTGACTAAACAACTTGATACTATTTACAATGATAAATTTGATCAAAATATAGTAAATGAAATCGTCCTGTG
Organism: Methylocella sp.; assembly: GCA_037200525.1. NCBI lineage: Bacteria > Pseudomonadati > Pseudomonadota > Alphaproteobacteria > Hyphomicrobiales > Beijerinckiaceae > Methylocella > Methylocella sp. The sequence continues at coordinate 2,640,574 of JBBCGG010000001.1, forward strand.
GAAGATCAACAGATACGCGCGGCTGTCTGAAGGCGCTTTAAAATCACTAAATGCTCTAAAAAACTTACCTCTGGGGGCTCATCGCGAAGCTCGTCTGCCCCTTGAACAGTTAATGGATCATTCAGGCATCGATCTTCCAATGGCGTCGACCCTTCTTCGATTCAGAAACCCGCAAGCTTTTCAGATAATTGATCGCCGCGCATATAGAGCGATATTTTGCGTGCCTTATCCACTACATTCGACGACGCCAATAATTAAAAAAATTGATACATACTTCGCCTATCTCGAAAAAGTAATAAAACTATCAATTTCTAAAAATTTAGACTTTCAGATAATTGACAGAATTTTATACCAATTGGATAAGGATAATAATGGAACTTTAAGTTCGGCAAAAACTGAAAAATATCCCCGGCGCGAATAACTTCATTGGCCCCGCTTGACGCTGGTTGCGAAGCGCACCGCTTCCTCGGCGGCGCGAAACAAAGCTTGCGCCTTGTTGACGCATTCGCGCTGCTCGTAGGCGGGAACGCTATCATAGACGATTCCAGCCCCGGCCTGGACATGCATGACTCCGTCCTTGACGATCGACGTGCGCAAGATGATGCATGTGTCCATCTCGCCCGAAGCGCCGAAATAGCCGATGCAGCCGCCATAGACGCCGCGCTTATCGGCCTCGAGTTCGTCGATGATCTCCATCGCCCGGACTTTTGGCGCGCCGGAGACCGTGCCGGCGGGAAAGCCGGCGCATAGCGCATCGATGACGTCATGCTCCAGATCAAGGCTGCCTTCGACGTTCGAGACGATGTGCATGACATGGCTGTAGCGCTCGATGGCGAATTTCTCCGTCACCTCCACCGAGCCGATCTTCGCAACGCGGCCGACGTCATTGCGGCCAAGATCGAGCAGCATCAAATGCTCGGCGCATTCCTTTTCATCGGCAAGGAGGTCCGACGCCAAGGCATCATCCTCGGCCTTCGTCTTGCCGCGCCAGCGCGTGCCCGCGATCGGCCGGATGGTGACTTTTCCATCGCGGACGCGAACCAGAATTTCAGGGCTCGAGCAGACGATCTGGAACGGCCCGAAGTCGAGATAGCAAAGAAACGGCGAAGGATTGACCCGCCGCAACGCGCGATAGAGCGAAAAAGCGGGCAGGGCGAAGGGCGCCGAAAAACGCTGAGACAATACCACCTGAAAAATATCGCCGGCGCGAATATATTCCTTGGCGCGCTCGACCATCTCGTGGAAGCGCATTTCCTCCGTATTGGAGCGCGGCGGGATCGCCGCCAGATAAGGATCGGCGGCAAGCGCTTCTCGCGCCAGCGGTCCTTCGAGCGTCGCCGTGATTGCTTCAATCCGCTCCATCGCGCGATCATAGGCATCGGCGAAGGGCGCGCCCTGCGTCGGGCGCAACGGCGTCACGACGAAAATTTCCTCTTTGACCGCGTCAAAAACGACCATCACCGTCGGGCGCAGCATCATGGCGTCCGGGACGCCGATGGGATCGGGCTTCGGAGCGTCGAGACGCTCCATCTGGCGCGCCATATCATAGCCGAGATAGCCGAAGACGCCCGCAGCCATTGGCGGCAAGTCTTCCGGCATCTCAATCCGCGACTCGGCGATCAGCGCGCGCAGCGATTTCAGCGGGGCCTCCGCGCAGGGAGAAAAATCATGCGGATCAGAAAGCGCGCGGCGATTGATTTCCGCCTTGTCGCCCTGGGCGCGCCAGAGAATGTCGGGGTCGAGGCCGATCATCGAGTAGCGGCCTCGCGCCGCGCCGCCTTCGACCGACTCGAGCAGAAATATGCGGCCCTTTCGGCCCGCGGACAGTTTCAGAAATGCTGATACCGGCGTTTCGAGATCGGCGATAAGGCGGGTCGAGACAAGGCCGGTCTTGCCCGCCTCGTAGTTCCGCGCGGAAATCTCGAAAGCATTCCCGTTCATCGGGTCTGTCTTAATATGCATCGGGCGCGGCGCCAGCGGCGGCGGAGAAAGCCTGCATATTAAGTTTCACCCCGAGATCGGTTTCGAGCTTGGTCAGATATTGCGCGAGAAGATCGTCGGCATAACCGTTTTTGATCTCGCCCCCTATCGCCGCAAGGCTCGGGTCGGAGAAGTCTACGGGTGGCGTCACCGCGTCGATGACCTGAAAAATCAGACGGCCGCCATCGTCCATTCGCGCCGAGCCAACGCCGCGCGGGCCGACATTGAAGACCTGGGCGATGGCGTTGCTCGGCAGATCCTTGGAGCCGGTCCGTTTGACGGCGCTGGCGTGCTTGATCTCGACATTGCCTTCGGCCGCGGCGATGGCGGCAATTGATTCGCCAGCATCGAGGCGCTTTGTTGCGTCCATGCTCTTGGCCGACAAAAGCCTCGCGGTCTCATCATCGCGCCAGGCTTTTTCGACTTCGGGCCGCGCCTCATCGAAGGTCTTTTGACGCGCCTTGTCGATTTTCGTGACTTCAAACCACTGATAGCCGCCTTCGGGCAGTTTCAGCGTGTCATTGTCCACTCCGATATCGGAGGCGAATGCCGCCTTCAGCAAAGCCGGAGCGTTGGTCAGATCGGCGATCGGCGCCCCTTGCGGGTCCTTGCCGGCCGCGTCTACCGCGGCGATCTGCCGCGCATCGAGACCGACGCTTGCCGCCGCTTCGGTCAGGGACTTGCCGGACGCGCGCTGATCCTCGATCGCATCGTGCAGCCGCGTCACTTCGTCTTTCGCGCGCTGAAGCGCGATCTCGCGCTTGAGGTCCGCTTCGACTTCGGAAAACGGCTTCACGCTCGACGGCTCGATCTTGGTGACGCGGACGAGCATCGTGCCGAAGCTAGCCTTGACCGGCTCGCTGACGCCCCCTTCGGGCAGCGAAAAGGCGGCGTCGGCGACATTCTTGTCGACCAGCCCCTCGCGCGTCACGGTTCCGAGACTGGCGTCCTGCGGCGTCAAATTCGAGGCTTTTAGAAGATCGTCGAAGGTCGCGCCGGCATCGAGTTTTGCGCGGGCCTCTCTGGCTTTCGCCTCATCGTTAAAAAAGATCTGCTCGACGGCTCGCTTTTCCGGCGTCCCGAAACGTTGCGTCTTGACTTCGTCGTAGCGCTTCTGGGCGTCCGCGTCGGAGACGTCATCGGGCTTGGCGATCGTCGCTGGCGTCAAAGATAAAGTCACGAGACTGCGATATTCGGGCGTCGCGTAAATTTGTTTGCGATCATCGAAGTATTTCTGCAGCTGCTCCTGGGGCGGCGGCGCAATGTCTCCTGCGCTGGAGGCAGGCAAGACAAAATAATCGATGCTGCGGGTCTCCGATTGAAAGCGATGAATGGCCTCCAGCATCGCCTTCGGTAAATCGACGCCTTGGATCATCGCATCGGTGATTTCATGCCGCAAATAGACGCCGCGCTGGTCGCTTACATATGCTTTTTCGGTGAGGCCATTGTCGCGCAGCAGCTCTTCAAACCGGGTTTGATCGAATTGACCCGTGGCGCCGTGGAACGACGGATCGGCGCTGATCAACTTGGCGATCTGCTGATCGCTGATGGCGAGGCCGAGCGCCTGCGCCTGTTGATCGAGCGCCGCCTCATTGACTAGGCGAGAAAGAACTTGCCGATCGAGACCGAACCGCCGCGCCTCTTCGCTGGAGATGCTGCGCTTTGCCCGTTGCTGCAACCGCTGGAGCTCGTTCTGATAGGCATTGCGGAAGGCGTCGGTCGTGATTTCCGCGCTCCCGACTTGCGCCAGTTTGTTGGCGCCGAAGCCGCGAAAAATATCGCCGATGCCCCAGATTGCAAAGCTCATGATGATCAGACCCATCACGATCGCCATGATGGTGCGGCCGATCCAGCCTTGTGTTGCGGCGCGCATGGCTTCCAACATATCTGGCCTATCTCTCTTCAGGGTTGTGGCCAAGCTAGGGCCGGGCGTTTATAAATTCGGGGGACTATAAGAAGGGCCGCGCGCGCATGCAACGCATGGGCAGCAGCCAAAATCGGAAACATTTCGATGGCAGACAGACAAGGCCAGCTCCGACCGCGCCCGCTCATCGCCGGAAACTGGAAGATGAACGGTCTGCGCAAAGACCTCGACGAAGCGAAAAAGATTTGTGCGGCCGCGGCCAAAGGCGGCGCGGGCAGGGCGGAGATCGCAATCTGCTTGCCGGCGACTTTGCTCATGGCCGCCGCCGCAATCTGCGAAAACTCGCCGGTCGCGCTCGGCGGTCAGGATTGCCGCGCCGAGGAGAACGGCCCCTACACCGGCGACATTTCCCCCGAGATGCTGAAGGATGCAGGCGGGGCGTATGTGATTCTCGGCCATTCGGAGCGCCGCGCCGCTTATGGCGAGACGAATGAACTCATACGCGCCAAAGCCAAAGGCGCCTTGCGGGCGGGGTTGTCCGCGATCATTTGCGTCGGCGAAACTAAAGCCGAACGGGACGCTCGCGACGCTTTGCCCGTAATCGGGGCGCAAATGGCGGGTTCGATACCGGAAAATGCGCCTCCCGGGCGCATCGTCATCGCCTATGAGCCGATATGGGCGATCGGCAGCGGCTTGACGCCGACCGGCGAGGAGATCGCAGAGATGCATCGCTTCATTCGGGAGCGCGCCAACGCGGATCTCTCCGGGCAAGGCGACAAAATACGGATTCTTTATGGGGGGTCGGTCAAACCCAAGAATGCGGCCGAATTGATGGCCATTGATGACGTCGATGGCGCTCTCGTGGGAGGAGCCAGCCTGACGGCCGCTGATTTCATGGCGATTGCGGGCGTTTTCCGCGAGAGCGGCAGCGTGCGATAGAGAAAAACCGGTTTTTCCGCTTTATTCACTAGCCCTCAAGGCTTCGCGCGGTGTAAGAACCCGTTTCGGAGCGCCTCATTTTTCGCGCGGCTCGTGTTTTAGTTGCGACGCCGCAGCCGATGCCCTTGCGCTCCGAGATCGGATTGCGTTCTCCCTTTTGCATTATATGTAAGGGCGAAGGTATTTCGAAACGGGCCAGAAGCTAGAGAGATTCTGTTTATGCAGTCGGTGTTGATCGTCATTCACCTCATGATCGTGGTTGCGCTTGTCGTGACCGTGCTTTTGCAACGCTCGGAAGGCGGCGCGCTCGGCGTTGGCGGCGGCGGCGGCTTCATGACCGGACGCGGACAGGCCAATGTCTTGACGCGCGCGACGGCTATTTTGGCTGCGCTGTTTTTCGCAACGAGCCTTGGCATGACCATTCTCGCCAAGTGGAATCAGGCGCCTGCATCGATTTTGCAAAGCGTCGCGCCAGCGAAAACAAATGGCCCCGCTCCGGCGGGGCAGGGGACCGGCGGCAATTTGTTGCTTGACCAGCTGAAGAAGATGGAAGATGCGCGCCCGGCTCCGGCTCAGCCCGCGCCTTCAGAGGCGCCAGTCGCCCCCGCGCCGAATTAGAAGCGACTTCATTTCGAGGCGAGGCCGAGGCCGGTTCCGCAGCGGAAAATTTGCGAATGAATTGAGACATTTCAGCTTGGCGGACCGAGCCGGCTCGCGCATTGCCTAATTTGCGGGCGCCGCACGTGGCGCTAATTAGCTGTGGATGGAAACCGGGGGAGCCTCAATCGCTCCTCCAACCCAGTGGAAACCAGATAAAAATTGAGGCCCATGGCGCGGTACATCTTCATCACCGGCGGCGTGGTGTCATCGCTTGGCAAAGGGCTCGCTTCAGCGGCGCTTGGAGCCCTGCTGAAGGCGCGCGGCTACACCGTCCGGTTGCGTAAGCTCGACCCGTATCTGAACATTGATCCGGGAACGATGAGCCCTTATCAGCACGGCGAAGTCTTCGTCACCGACGACGGCGCCGAAACCGATCTCGACCTTGGCCATTACGAGCGCTTCACCGGGCGCCCCGCCTCGCGCGACGATAACGTCACGACCGGTCGGATCTATCAGGAAATCATCGCCAAAGAGCGGCGCGGCGATTATCTCGGCGCCACCGTCCAGGTCATTCCGCACGTCACCAACGCCATCAAGGATTTTATTCTCCAGGGCAATGAGGGCGTCGACTTCGTTTTGGTCGAAATCGGCGGCACGGTCGGCGATATCGAGGGCCTTCCTTTTTTCGAGGCGATTCGTCAGCTTGGCAATGATTTGCCCCGTTCGCATGCGATCTACATCCATCTGACGCTGTTGCCTTTTATCGCCAGCGCGGGCGAACTCAAGACCAAGCCGACCCAGCATTCCGTCAAGGAATTGCGTTCGATCGGCATTCAGCCGCACATTCTGCTTTGCCGGACCGATCGCGAAATTCCGCGCGAGGAGCGCCGCAAGCTGGGCCTTTTCTGCAATGTCCGCGAAAGCGCCGTGATCGAAGCGCGGGATGTCGCCTCGATCTATGACGCCCCGCGCGCCTATCATGCGGCCGGGCTCGACCAGGAGGTTCTCGCGGCGTTCGGCATCGAGCCCGCGCCAAAACCTGATCTTAGCCGCTGGAATGCGGTGATGGAGCGGGTTCATAACCCCGAAGGCGAAGTGACGATTGCGATCGTCGGCAAATATACCGGACTGAAGGATGCCTATAAGTCGCTGATCGAGGCTTTGACCCATGGCGGCATCGCCAACGGCGTCAAGGTGCGGATCGATTGGATCGAGTCAGAAATCTTCGAAAGCGACGATCCCGCCACTTACCTTGGCCATGTGCACGGAATTCTCGTTCCGGGCGGCTTCGGCCACCGCGGAGCCGAGGGGAAAATCCTTGCGGCGCGATTCGCGCGCCAACGCAAAGTGCCCTATTTCGGAATCTGTTTCGGCATGCAGATGGCGGTGATCGAAGCCGCGCGGTCATTGGCCGGCGTGACTGACGCAAACTCCACTGAATTTGGTCCGACGCGCGAGCCCGTCGTGGGGCTGATGACCGAATGGATGCGCGGCAATGAATTGGAAATCCGCGCCGCCGAGGGCGATCTTGGCGGGACGATGCGCCTTGGCGCCTACCGCGCGGTGCTGGCCCCCGGCTCCAAAATTGCGGGCATCTATGGCGCAACCGAGATTTCGGAGCGGCACCGGCATCGCTTTGAGGTCAATACGGCCTATCGGGAAAAGCTCGCCGAAAAGGGCCTGATCTTCGCCGGCCTTTCCCCGGATGGGCTTTTGCCCGAGACCATCGAACTCAAAGACCATCCCTGGTTCATCGGCGTCCAATTTCACCCGGAGCTCAAATCGCGCCCCTTCGATCCCCATCCGCTGTTTGCGAGTTTCATCGCCGCCGCGCTCGAACAATCGCGGCTGGTCTGATCGCCGTGCAAACGGGGATCAACTTGCGGCGCCTCGCTTGAGCGCGAAAGTCCAAAGCGCTAGCTTGTTCGTACAATAGAAATTCTTCAGACGATCGGAGCCATACATGGAATTGCGCCGTCTTGGCCAAACTGACCTGCTTGTTTCGGCGCTCTGCCTCGGAACCATGACCTGGGGCCAGCAGAACACCGAAGCCGAAGGCCACGCGCAGATGGACTATGCGCTGAACCGAGGGATCAATTTTTTTGATACGGCGGAAGCCTATGCGATCCCTCCGCGCGCAGAAACCCAAGGCTCGACGGAGCGCATAATCGGAACATGGTTCAAGGCGCGCAAGAACCGGGACAAAGTGATTCTCGCGTCGAAGGTCGTCGGGCGCAGTCAGATGAACTGGCTGCGCGGAGGGCCAACTGAGCTCAATCGCAAACACATAACCGCGGCCATCGAGGGCTCGCTCCAGCGGCTGCAGACCGATCATATCGATCTCTATCAATTGCACTGGCCCGATCGCCCGATGGCCTTGTTCGTTGATCAGACCACCACGTTTCGCGACTTGCCGAAGGGTCCTGAAAACTCAATCGAGGAGATCGTCGAAATTCTCGGCGACCTCGTGAAGGCCGGCAAGGTGCGCCATGTCGGCCTCTCCAACGAGACCTCGTGGGGAACCATGCGCTTCGTCAATGCGGCCGAAGCCGGCAAAGGCCCGCGCGTCGCTTCGATTCAAAACGCCTATAATCTCTTGAACCGCACTTTCGAAATCGGCCTTGCCGAAATCGCATTGCGCGAACAGGTCGGGCTGCTTGCCTATTCGCCGTTGGGGCAAGGCTATCTCACCGGCAAATATCAGCGCGGCGCGCGTCCGGCGGGGGCTAGGACGACTCTCTTTGAGCGTGGTCAGCGTTATGAAAAGCCGGGCGTTGAGGAGGCGATCGATACATATTCGGCATTAGCCAAGGAGTTCGGCCTCGATCTGGTGCAGCTGGCTTTGGCTTTCGTGACGACGCGGCCCTTCGTCACCTCAAACATCATTGGCGCGACGACGCTCGAGCAATTGAAGAGCGACATTGATTCAATCGAGGTGAAGATTGCGCCGGACCTTGAAAAACGGATCGACGCCATTCACCACCTTCACGGCAATCTCGCGCCGTAAGTAAAGCTGTAGGTCAGCCGCGCCCGCGATAGGGCGGAACTCCCTGATCAGGAACCCAGGTTCCGGGCGGCAGCTCTCCATGCGCCCAAAACACATCGATCGGAATGCCGCCGCGCGGATACCAATAGCCGCCAATCCTGAACCAGCGCGGCTCGAGCGCGGCGACGAGATCCTTGCCGATCCGTACGGTGCAATCCTCGTGAAAAGCGCCATGATTGCGAAACGAGTTCAAATAGAGCTTGAGCGATTTCGATTCGATGAGCCATGACCCCGGCAAATAGTCGATCACAAGCACCGCGAAATCGGGTTGGCCGGTGACTGGACAGATCGAAGTGAATTCCGGGGCGGTGAAGCGGGCGATATAGGCTTCCCCCTCATGCGGATTTCGCACCCGTTCCAAGGTCGCCTCGTCGGGCGATTGGGGCGCAGCCGCGCTGGCGCCGAGCAGGCTGGTCCCTGTGTGCATTTTGACCATGCGAAGCCTCCAGAAAATAACAATCGCGGCTCGGCCCAAAAGCCTCGACGCCGCGTCAGATGGCGCCACAACGCCTGGAGGGGCTGTAGGCTCGGCGAGGGCAAACTGCAACTGCAAGATCAGGCGACGGGCGCTGAGATCAGCGCGAGGCCATTTTTCGCCATTTGGCTTCAATTCTTGCCGAGATCGCCTTTACCCTTGCCTCCTGCGTGGCCCAGAAAGCCCGGCTCACCGCCGCCGTGCGAATGCGCGGCGCTCGCCTCAGAGCATGGGCGCGAGGCGTGATAATATCGAAGACCATGGGAACCGTGACGCCCGCCGCAAAGGGCGAGCCGATGGCGGCGAGATGCGCACGAGCCCGGCCGCAATAGGAGACCGAAAGCGCCGTCATTTCCTCTTCGCCATGACCGGCGCGATATTTCATCAAGGCGCGGCAGAGATCGCCGTTGGCGAGACGCCAAGCCTCCGCCAAATAAGACACGCCATAGTGAATATTGACCTCGGGCTTGGCCAATTCGGAGAGATTGCCCTTAAATCCCATCATCGCAGCCGTTTCGGGCCGCACCTGCATCAAGCCGATCTCGCCGACTCCGCCTATGGCGGCCGGATCATAGCCGCTTTCGATCGCCGTGACGGCATCGGCTATATCGAGGGGAAGACCCGCTTTTGCGGCTTCGAGTCGCAATAAAATGCGGTAGTTTTGCCGCGCGGGCCAGCTTGCCTCACTCATTAGATCGGCGGCCCGTATGGCGGGCGTTTCTTTGGGTGATTCGGCGCGTTCAGCCTGGTCTTGGGCTTGTCCGGAAAGATTCGGCGGCCTCGCGATTGGCAGCGGCGGATTTTCGAGGGGGAGAGGGGCGCCCGCATAGGCTTCCCCCGCCAAAACCGCGCACAAAACGCCTACTGACGCAAAAGCAGTTTTGCCAGCGGACACTTGACCCTCTCGTTACGAGCTCGGCGATAATAACGTCGAAAGGCTTAACAGGAATTGTCGGAGCGCTAGCTCAAACGGAATTCCCACAACTGCCCTTGGCCAAGCTTACGGGAAACTCTATAGAAAGCACCATCAAGGTTCGGAATTGGATGATTGTCCACATACGTCCTTTTAGCGTCAATTGTCCGCATTATTCGTTTTTATCGTTCAAACCGTGCCTGATAAGGGCTTTTTTCCTCGGGTGCATAGTCGTAAAAGCCTAAATCATTCGCCCCAATCGCAATAGGAGCCTCCATGACCGCGATCATCGACATTGCCGCACGTGAAATCCTGGACAGTCGCGGCAATCCGACCGTCGAAGTCGATGTCACCTTGGAAGATGGCTCCATGGGACGCGCCGCTGTTCCCTCGGGCGCCTCGACCGGAGCGCATGAGGCCGTCGAATTGCGCGACGGCGATAAGGCGCGTTTTGGCGGCAAAGGCGTGTTGAAAGCGGTCGAGAGCGTCAATCGCGATATTTTCGAGGCTCTGAGCGGGTTTGAGGCGGAAGATCAGGGCAAGATCGACGCGACCATGATCGACCTCGACGGGACGCCGAACAAATCCAAGCTCGGCGCCAACGCGATTTTGGGCGTTTCCCTCGCCGTGGCCAAGGCGGCGGCCGATGCTTCAGGCCTGCCGCTTTATCGCTATGTCGGCGGCGTCCAGGCGCATGTGCTTCCGGTGCCGATGATGAACATCATCAATGGCGGCGCGCACGCCGACAATCCGATCGATTTTCAGGAATTCATGATCATGCCGGTCGGCGCCTCATCCTTGAGGGAAGCGGTGCGCTGGGGTTCTGAGGTCTTCCATGTTCTCAAAAGCGCCCTGAAACAGGCTGGCCATAATACCAACGTTGGCGATGAAGGCGGCTTTGCCCCCAATTTGCCCTCCGCCGAGGCTGCGCTTGATTTCGTCGTGAAGGCGATCGAGACCGCCGGTTTCAAAACAGGCCGGGATATCGTTCTGGGTCTTGACTGCGCGGCGACCGAATTCTTCAAAGACGGCGCCTATGTCTATTCCGGCGAGGGCATTACTCGCTCGCCGGATGAGCAGGCGCGTTACCTCGCCAAATTGGCCTCGAGCTACCCGATCGCCACTATCGAGGACGGCATGTCCGAAGACGATTGGTCGGGCTGGAAGATTCTGACGGACCTCATCGGGGCCAAAACGCAACTCGTCGGCGATGATATTTTCGTGACGAATGTCGAGCGGCTCGGCGAAGGCATCAGCAAAGGCATCGCGAATTCGATCCTGGTCAAGGTCAATCAGATCGGCACGCTCAGCGAAACCCTCGCCGCCGTCGATCTGGCTCAGCGCGCCGGCTATACGGCGGTGATGTCGCATCGCTCCGGCGAAACGGAAGATTCAACCATTGCGGATCTCGCCGTCGCCACCAATTGCGGGCAGATCAAGACCGGATCTCTTGCGCGGTCGGATCGGGTTGCGAAATATAATCAGCTGATCCGCATCGAGGAAGAACTCGGCTCGCAAGCGCGCTACGCAGGCCGCGGCGCGTTGAAGGGAAGGGCTTAAGGGCGTCCCTTTTTGCGCCCTGATCGCAGGCGTACTTTGATAACGCCCGAAACCAATCGGCATTTCGTTAACCTTAGTGAAGGCCAATGGACCCTAATATTGCCGCGAACGGGCGACATGATCGAGGCTCGTTAGTCGTTTCGCCATTGCTGCGTCAGCTGCGGAGGAGTTAATGCCGAGAAATTTGGCTAAATCTATCAGGTTCGGTTTGGCTTTGAGCTTTACAGCCGCCGCGTTGGCGACGGCTTCTGTCCCGGCCCAGGCCCAAGATGGGGGCGCGGTCGCCGCCGGCCTTCTCGGCGGCTTGGCTATCGGCGCCATCGCCGGAGGCGCCATCGCCGGCGCTGCGCCGCCGCCGCCTTACGGGCCTTACGGCTATTATGCTCCGGCTTACGCGCCGCCGCCGCCGCGCTGCTGGTGGCAGCCGCAACAGGTGTGGAACGGCTACGCCTATGTCGTTGAGCGCGTCCGCGTTTGCAACTGAGATTCGAATCGGACCGATTTATAAAAATGGGCCGCTTTTGGGCGGCCCATTGCTTTGTCAGGCGATCTCAATCTTCGGCGTAAATGGCGTAAATATTGCGGCTTTTGGTTTCCGGCAGGAAAAGCACGCCGATGACGAAACACGCCGACGCGATGACGATTGGATACCATAGCCCGAAATAAATATCCCCGGTTTGCGCCACCATCGCAAAAGCCGTTGCGGGCAGAAGGCCGCCGAACCAGCCATTGCCGATGTGATAGGGCAGGGACATCGACGTGTAACGAATGCGGGTCGGGAACAGCTCGACGAGCGCGGCCGCGATCGGGCCATAGACCATCGTCACGTATAAAACGAGCACGAACAAAAGCCCGATGATCTTTGCGACTTGCGGCCGGAATACATCGAGCGGGTTGCCCATTTTGACGATGCCCGGATCGGTGTTTTTTGGATAGCCGGCGGCTTGCAGAGCTGCGAGAACCGTCTTGTCGAATTCGGCTTTCGCCGCTTTCGGATCCGCTACTTTCGCGGCGTCGTAGGCGGCGATCTCCTGCGATCCGACCACGATCTTAGCCGGCTCGCCAGCTGGCCCATCTACGCGCGTATATTTAACCGAGCTTTTGGCCAAAAAATCGCGGGCAATATCGCAGGGGGCCGTGAAGACGCGGGTGCCGACTGGATTGAACAGATTGCCGCAGTCTCTAGGATTGGCGACCACGGTGACATTGATGTTTTCCAAGGCCGCTTTAAGCGCAGGGTTGGCGTAGGTGGTGATGCGCTCAAAGATTGGAAAATAGGTCAGCGCGGCGATCAGGCAGCCGAACATTATGATCGGCTTGCGGCCGATCTTGTCCGAAAGCCAGCCGAATACGACGAAAAAGCCTGTGCCGAGAATCAATGCCCACGCGATGAGAAGATTGGCTGTGTAGCCATCGACCTTGAGGATCGATTGCATGAAGAACAGCGCGTAAAACTGCCCTGTGTACCAGACGACGCCCTGTCCCATTGTAAGGCCGAGCAGCGCGAGCAGGGCGATCTTGGCGTTGGACCAATTGCCGAAGGCTTCGCTGAGAGGCGCTTTCGAGCCGGTTCCGTCCTCCTTCATTTTGAGGAAAGCGGGCGATTCGTTCAGTTGCAGGCGAATCCACAATGATACGCCGAGCAGAGCGACCGACACGAGGAAAGGAACGCGCCAGCCGAAGCTCGCGAAATCGGCCTCGCCGTAGATCGTGCGGGTGAACAGGATAACAAGGAGCGATAGAAACAGGCCGAGCGTCGCGGTTGTCTGAATCCACGATGTGTAGAATCCTCTGCGCCTTTGCGGCGCGTGTTCCGCAACATAAGTCGCCGCCCCGCCATATTCGCCGCCAAGGGCGAGCCCCTGCAGCAGCCGAGCCGCGATCAGTATGATCGGCGCGGCGACGCCGATGGAATTATAATTGGGCAACAGGCCGACGACGAAGGTCGAAAGGCCCATGATGAGAATGGTGACGAGAAAGGTGTATTTGCGGCCCACAAGATCGCCGAGCCGGCCGAAGACAAGCGCGCCGAAGGGGCGAACGAGGAAACCCGCAGCGAAGGCGAGCAGGGCGAAAATATCCGCCGTCGCCTTTGGAAACTGACTGAAGAACTGCGCGCCGATGATGCTGGCGAGCGATCCATAGAGATAAAAATCATACCATTCGAAAACTGTGCCGAGCGAGGAGGCGAAAATCACTTTCTTCTCGGCGCCTGTCATTGCCCTCGCGTGGTCGCTTTCCTTCCCCGAAATTGATATTGTCGCCATTTGTTTATCCTGGCTGATGGCTGCCATCGCAGCGGAGCCGTTATTAATAAAGCGGCTTGTCAATAATTAATCATGGCGGCAAGGTGTCAATACTCGAAATTCAACTGAGTCTGTCGCCAAAATGGCTGCGGCCTGGCGCGAGCCTTGATCGTCGCCTGTCAAGACAGGGTTTCGCCAAAGTGATCGACATTTAAAAAGAAGGTCATGACCTTGTCTTAACTGAGGGATCGGCTGGCGCGCGCGCGAAGCGGCGATGCTGGAAAACGCTTCCGCCCTTGCGTTACTTGCAGTCCAAGATAAAACAAATGGTTTCGGAGGTTCTCATGCTACGCCTATCCGCAGCGCCCATCTGGTTCTCGCTTTTTGCGCTGATGTCGCCGGCATCGGCGGTTACAGATGGCGTTCCCAAGCTCGACGTGGCGCAATCATGCCGCGAAGCGCAAAATTTCGGCGGCGAGGATAATAACCTCGCCTACAAAGGCTGCATGCAGGATGAGCAAGACGCGCTGAAGCAGCTCCGCCAGAAATGGTCCAGTTTCAAAGCGGAGGATCGGCGCACCTGCATCGCCCAAGGCATTTCGCCGATGCCGAGCTATGTCGAAATCCTGACTTGCATCGAAATGTATGACGACGCCAGCGTGCTCTATAAGCCGGGTTCAGCGCCTGGCGGGTCGGGATCGGCTCCGGCCAGTTCTCCCGCTATGGTTCCTGACGCAGCCGTCAAATAGGCGGAGCCAAAGACTAAAAACAGAAAAGAGCGAAGATGCATTGGGCATCCTCACTCTTGTCCGGCTTCGTCCTTGACCTATTCTCGCTTTGCCTTCGCAGGCTACGCCGCAATGTGGCGAAAGCGTAGAATTCGGCGTCCTCCCGAGACTTGGACTCATGCGCCGATTTATGGCTGGCACCGTTCTTTCGGCTTAGACATTCTTTAGCTTATGTGTGACGGATTGTCACGCCAATTTAGTTGTAATTTCTCGAAAGAGATTAAAAAAGAGAGAGAGTTTCTCCCGAACCGTCATCGATACCCGTCGATCGCATCAACCTGAATGTGCTATCATGTTTGGGTGGGTCTGGGCGTGGTTAAGGTTTCACCCGAGCTCTATCTTAAGACTTGTTTTCGGCCTGTTTAGGCGCGGATCGCGCCAGGGCCCGCTGAGGCTTGGGGGCGAACCATGACGCAACTTCCGCCGCAGACGCTACCTCAAGGGCAAGACGCCGGGGGCGGCCCCGGCTCGAAGGGATCTGGTCTCGGCGGCCGGATTCGCAATTGGTTTCTAACCGGCGTGGTCGTCGCAGGCCCTCTCGCGGTGACCGCCTATATCGTGTGGTGGTTTATCGACACTGTCGATAATTGGGTCCGCCGCCTCGTTCCAATGAATATTTGGCCGGACACCTATTTGCCGATTCGCCTTCCTGGCCTCGGCGTTATCGTGGCTTTTCTCTCCCTACACTCTGTTGGGTTTTCTCGCAGCCAATCTTGCCGGCCGTAGTTTGCTGAGGCTTGGCGAAGCGATTCTTGCGCGAATGCCAATTGTGAGATCGATCTATAAAAGCGTTAAACAGATTTTCGAGACGATGTTTTCCCAATCGGGAACGGCGTTCCGCAAGGTTGGGCTCGTTGAGTTTCCACACAAAGGATCCTGGTCGATCGTTTTCATCGCGGCGCCTCCCGGCCAGATCATTGGGGAGCATCTTCCCCCGGGCGAGGACTATGTTTCGGTGTTCTTGCCGTGCACGCCAAATCCGACGACGGGATTTTATTTCTTTCTGCCTGCGCGCGAGGTGATCGAAATGCCGCTCAGCCCCGATGCCGCCGCCAAGCTCATCATGTCGTGCGGCGTCATCCAGCCGGACGCGCCGGCGATCATCGCGGCTATGGCGCAGACTCCCGTGCACCAGGCGGCTTAAGCAAGCACAGGGTTCTGGCTCAAGGCGCGCATGCAGGTTTGACCTGTGCCGTCAGGGTGGCTACTAACACTGGCTCCGAGATCCACAGGCCTGCAAGAGACAGGTTGTTCCTTTGTCCGCACCGGATGCGCTATGGCCGTTTACACCGAAGTTCTCGACGCGGATTTGGCCGCATTCCTCGAGGACTATCAGCTTGGCCGCGTCCTTGCGCTGAAAGGTATCGCCGAAGGGGTCGAGAACTCCAATTATTTCCTGCACGTCGACGCCGGTTTTTTCATTCTCACGCTCTATGAAAAGCGAGTCGATGAACAAAGCTTGCCGTTTTTTCTGGGGCTCATGGAGCATCTCGCCGCGCGCGGACTGAACTGCCCGCAACCGGTCAGAATGAAATCTGGCGCAGCGCTTGGAAGGCTGGCGGGGCGTCCGGCGGCGATCGTGACGTTTCTCGAAGGCATCGGGCGCAATCGACCCAATGCCGAATGCTGCGCCACCGTCGGCGGCGCGCTCGCCAAGCTGCATCTTACGGGCGCCGATTTTGCCGGCTCTCGCGCCAACGCCTTGAGCCTCAGCGCATGGCCGGGCCTATTCGCTCAGGTGGGGGCGAGAGCCGATGAAGTTCACCCTGAGCTTGCCGCCGCGATCGCCGCGGAGTTGGCTTTTCTGCAGTCGAACTGGCCGACGGGTTTGCCGCGCGGCGTGATCCACGCCGATCTTTTTCCCGATAATGTTCTCTTCCTCGGCGACGAAATATCGGGGCTCATCGACTTCTATTTCGCCTGCACGGACGATTTCTCCTATGACCTTGCGATCTGCCTCAACGCCTGGTGTTTCGAGGGGGATGGCGCGTTCAACATCACTAAGGCGATCGCCATGTTCGATGCTTACGCAAAGGTGCGTCCGTTGCAGAGAGAGGAAATCGAGGCGATCCCGATCTTCGCTCGCGGCGCCGCCCTGCGCTTTGCGCTGACGCGACTCGTCGACTGGCTGAATGTTCCGGCCGGGGCCTTGGTGCATCCCAAGGATCCGCTCGAATATGTGCGGAAATTGCGCTTCCATCAGAAAATCGCCAGCCCGCGTGAGCTTGGCTTGTTGCGATGAGCCGCGAGGTGACGATCTTTACCGACGGCGCTTGTTCCGGCAATCCGGGTCCGGGCGGCTGGGGCGCAATCCTGACCTTTGGCGATCAGGAAAAGGAGTTGTGCGGGGGCGAGCCCGCGACGACGAACAACCGTATGGAGTTGACCGCCGCGATCATGGCGCTCGAGGCCCTGACGCGTCCTTGCACGGTGCATCTTTATACCGACTCGAATTATCTCAAGGGCGGCATTACAGGCTGGATTGCGGGCTGGAAACGAAATGGCTGGCGCACGGCGGACAAAAAGCCCGTCAAGAATGTCGAGCTGTGGCAAAGGCTGGAGGAGGCGGCGGCGCCTCACGCCATCGATTGGCGCTGGGTGAAGGGCCATGCCGGGCACGATATGAACGAGCGCGCCGATGAGCTCGCGCGCAAAGGCATGGCGCCGTTCCTGCCCGTTCGAGCCGGAGCGGCGCCGAAGTTCGGCTAAGCCGAAAAGTCCCGGTCTTTCGGGAATGAGAATCACGTAGGGCGAGGCGGCGGCGATGCGCTAGAATTGCGCCAGTAGGGCCTCGGCGCTTGACGTTTCGGCGGTGCCCGGCGCAGCTTCGACATTGAGCTTGCGCACCACGCCATCCTCGACAAGCATTGAATAGCGTTGCGATCTGACGCCAAGGCCACGTTCGGAGAGATCGAGCGTCATTCCGATGGCTTTGGCGAAATCGGCGCTGCCATCGGCGAGAAAGGCGATCTTGTCCGCCGCGCCTGTAGCCTTCGCCCAAGCGCTCATGACGAAGACGTCATTGACGCTGGTGACCGCGATCTCGTCGATGCCTTTGAGCTTGAAATCGGCGACCTTGTCGGCAAATCCCGGCAAATGAATATTGCTGCAGGTCGGCGTGAAGGCGCCCGGCACGCCGAGAAGCACAATTTTGCGGCCTTTGAAGATTTGCTCTGTGGTCCGCTTGCTTGGGCCTTCTGGCGTCATGACCGTGAAAGTGGTGTTCGGGATCGCGTCGCCGACTTTAATCGTCATCATTTCCTCCGGGTGATGTATCTCAGCGCAGCTGCTCATGCGGAATGAGCTGCGCTTATTCCGTCTTGGCGGTCGGCGGGGGGCTTGCTAACGGTGTTCGAGAATCGGCCTCGAGATCTATCGCAAACTCGTAGCTTTGGCCCGGCTGCGCCAAAGTTAGAGTTACAGGAACGGCGCCGGCGCTGTCCAGCTTTGGCCGCTCCACTTCGACGATCAGGAATTCGTTCGGCCGGTCGCCTTTTTTTGTCTCGAAATACCAGCCTTCGGGAGCTTCAGCGAATAGGTCGAGCTTTGCGGATTCCGGTTCGCCCGCAACGTGGGCGTCCTCGCGCAAACTCATCCGCCATGTCGGCTTCTCCGCCTGCTCGTCCCGTTTGACGGCGACCTTGGCGTCGCGCTCGGCCGGCGTGAGCCGCAACGGCACTCTCGTCTCCGCCGCCGTGATCGACGTCTGTTGCGGGATGCTTGCGCCTTCGTCGGGGCGCGTAGAAAGCGGCAGCTGAATGTCGGCCGTGACTGGAAGGCAAATCTTGCCGCAGACGGCATATTGCAGGCGTAACGCCAGAAGCGCCGGGCGCGCCGCGTCTTTTACTGTGACGAGCAACGGGAACGTCACTTCGCCGCTATAACCGAACGCATCCAATCCTGCTTCGTCGATGCGCGTCGGAATCGGATAGAGAACCTTTACTCCGGCGATGTTTTCTGAGCTGTCGAACACGAAAACGGGAGCGGCGCCGGCGTCGCCCGGCGTCCGCCAATAAGTGTGCGAGCCGGCATCAAGCCGGACCTCGACGCCGGCCCGGAAGACGCCCTCTACCGGAGCCTGCGCAGCGACGATCAGCCGCGCAGCCGATTTTTTTCCAGTTATCCACGGGCTCGCGTATGGATCTGCGCTTAAATTCGCCACGAACGCCATTCCAAATAACGCTGCGGCGACGAGCGTCGCGCCGCATCTGGCGACCGCCTTGGAAAAATGGAGAGACATTTGCATAGGTGATCTGCGATCGCTGGCTGCTTGAGATCTCAACTTATTTTGCATGTAGGGAAGCCGCAACCTACATTGCAGTGATGAGGCGAGGCGATACATTGGTGAGACTGACGGTGCACGCGACGGAGATTGAACTGAGGCGGCGCAATTTCGGCGGGATGAGGCGGATAAAATGGGATCGATAAAGCCTCCTGAAGGTGAAGGGCGCGGCTGGTGCGGCTATCTTGACGGGCAATTGCTCGTCGCTATGCCCGGCGCGCAGGACAACCGATTTGCCCGTTCGGTGATTTACCTTTGCGCTCATTCCGAAGAGGGGGCGATGGGAATCATCGTCAATCGCCCCGCGCGCAAAGTGACCTTTTCCGAACTTCTGGTTCAACTCGAGGTGATTGGTCCCGACGAGGCGATTCGCTTGCCGGCGCAAGCTGGCGCGGTTCAGGTTCTGAAAGGCGGCCCGGTCGACACGGGCAGGGGCTTTGTTCTCCATTCCAATGATTTTTTTATTGACAATTCGACTTTGCCGATCGATGGCGGCGTATCCTTGACCGCGACGATCGACATTCTGCGCGCCATTGCGCGCGGAGATGGCCCTGACCAAGCGCTTCTTGCATTGGGTTATGCCGGTTGGTCGCCGGGGCAACTCGAAGCCGAGATGCAGCACAATGGCTGGATCAATATTCCTGCCGATCCGGATCTGATTTTCGATCAGGCTTTGGGCTCAAAATATGAGCGCGCGCTGCATAAGGTCGGTATTGATCTTGGGCGGCTGTCATCCGAGGCGGGACACGCCTGAGGCATCGGCCTGCATCGATCACCAGCTCCAGCGTGGAGGGTGCGCGGTTGTCGCCTCAGGCCGCTATGGTTGCGGCGCCAACCAGTTTCCGCGCCTCCATCGCGTTGATCGGATTGCCGAACGCGAAGCCCTGCGCATATTCGCAGCCGAGCTGGTAAAGCTCGATGGCGTCGGATTCGGCCTCGGCTCCTTCAGCGACCACCTCCATGCCAAGGTCATGCGCTAGCGTCACCATCGAACGCAGGATGACAGGGCGCGCGCCTGTTCCGGTCTGGCGCACGAAGGATCGATCGATCTTGATGGTGTCAAAGGGAAAGCGTTGCAAATAGGCGAGCGACGAATAGCCGGCGCCAAAATCATCGAGGGAAAGCCCGGCCCCGAGGTCGCGGATGCGAGTCAGAATTTGCGCCGCGTATTCCGGGTTCTCCATGACGAGGCTTTCGGTCAGCTCAAGTTTCAAAGTGCCTCGGCTGACTTCAACGCGCGACAGCACCGCCTTGACGTCCTGCACGAGCTCGTGCCGGAGCAATTGCCGCGAAGACACATTGACGCTGGCGAACATGGGCGGATCGACATCAAGCGCGCGCTGCCAGGCGGATAGTTCGCGCGCGGTGCGCTCCAGCGCGAAGATGCAGAGATCAACGATAATGCCGGTTTCTTCGGCGACCTCTGTGAATTCGCTTGGGTTGAGGCGGCCAAGACGCGGGTGATCCCACCGCAGCTGCGCCTCGAAACCTGCGACCGTACGATCCTCGAGCCGCACGATCGGCTGAAAATAGACCTTCATTTCGCCGCGCTCGAGCGCGCGGCCGAGATCGGCGGCAAGGCCAAAGCGATCTGAGCGCAGGGTCCGCATTGTGGCTTTGAACACTTCGATGCGATCGCCGCCCATGCGCTTGCCATGCCGCATGGCGATCTCTGCATCTTTCAGCATGTCCTCGCGCTTGGCGTGCAATTGTGGATCGTAAAGCGCGATGCCGATCGAGGCCGTCAGCGGAATTTCCTTGTCTCCATAGGTCACTGGAGTTGAAGCGACGCGGCGAACCACATTGGCGAGAGCGGTGATTTGATCGGTATCGGATTCCGAAATGATCAAGGCGGCGAATTGATCGCCCGAAAGGCGCGCCAGCGTGTCTTGCGGTTTTAGAATGCGGCCGAGACGACGCGCCAAGGTGAGTAGAATCGAATCGCCGGCGGAAAGCCCCACCGCCTCATTGATTTGTTTGAAGCGATCGATGTCGATGCTGATGACGGTCGGCCGGATTTGGGGATCGGTCTGCGCGAACGCCAGCGCCGCTTCGAGGCGATCAAAGAAGAGCTCGCGATTGGGCAAGCCGGTCAGATTGTCGTGCACCGCGTCATGCAGCAGCCGTTCCTCGGCGATCTTGCTCTCGGTGACGTCGCTGAGCGCGCCGACGACGCGCAACACCTCGCCATCGAGGCCGATTACCGGCCGCGCCTTCATGCGGAACCAGAAATGCTGGCCATCGGCCGCCCGCAGGCGAAAGTCCTGATTGATCCGGCCCCGCCTCTGTTCGAGCATTGCATCGAGACAGGCGCGATATCGATCCCGCTCGAGCGGATGCAAGACGTCGAGCCAAATGGAGGCGGGCCCTTCGAGCGAACCGCGGGGCAGGCCCAATTGGGCCTCGACCTCTGGGCTGACGAAGACCCGGTCGGCGGCGACATCCCAATCGAAGATGATGTCGCCGCTTCCCGTAAGGGCGAGCGCCTTGCGTTCGACATCGGATATGGCGCCCTGGCCAAGGACGCCGCCGACGAAGGCATTTTGCATGATCGTGAAGCCGATCAACATCACGATGAGCACGAGGCCGCCGATAAGCGCGGGCGAGACGAGATCGTTGGTCAGGGTCCCGGTTACGGTGAAGGCGGCGCCGATGATCCAGGCGAGCAACAGGAACCATGTCGGAATGAGCATAACCGCGCGGTCATAGCCATGCATGGCGAGATAGAGCACGAGGACGAAGCCGACGACGCCGATTGTCGCCAGCGAGATGCGCGCAACGCCTGCGGCGACAGGCGCGTCATAGACCGAAAGGCCAACCAAGGCGAGCAGGAAGACCAGCCAGATGGCGGCGACATGCGAGGCCCGCACATGCCAGCGATTGAGGTTCAGATACGCGAACAGAAAGACCAACAGCGTCGCCGCGAGAACCGTCTCCGTTCCGGCGCGCCAGATCCGGTCGGATTGACCGTCGGTGCCAAAAATCTTCCCCCAGAAGCCAAAGTCGATGCAGACATAAGCGAGCACGGTCCAGGCGAGCGCCGCGGCGGCCGGAAAAATCACCGCCCCCTTGACGACGAAGACGATGGTGAGAAAGAGCGCCAGCAACCCAGCGACGCCGATGACGATGCCCTTATAAAGGGAGAGGCTGGTCATTCTGTCTTTATAGGCGTCGGGTTGCCAAAGATGGAGCTGCGGCAGGTTCGGTGTGCGCAATTCCGCGACATAAGTGACCGTCGTCGCCGGATCGAGGGTCAGCCGGAAAACGTCGGCGTCGGCGTTTTCCTCGCGCTCCGGGGCAAAACCCTGACTGGCGGTAATCGCGGAAATGCGCGAGGCGCCGAGATCGGGCCAGACGACGCCGGAGCCGACCAGCCGGAAGTGCGGCGCAACGATCAATCTCTCGATTTGTTCGCTGGTGTCATTGGTCAGCGCGAAGACGATCCAATTTGGCCGCCTTCCTTCCTCTCTGGCGCGCACCTCGATGCGGCGAACGATGCCATCGGAGCCAGGCGCGGTCGAGACGAGCAGGCGGTCGCCGGCCGAATGATAGCTTTCGATCGCCTTGGTGAGATCGATTACCTGGGCATCGAGCGGAACCCTAATCGATTCGATCGCCTTGGCCGGAAGCAGCCCGCCGCAAAGCGCCGCAATGAAGATCAGGCAACGGAGATAAAGCGCGATGCTCGGCAAATGTGGTCTGTCCTGCCTGTCGAATAGGTGCGGGAGAAAATGAATAGTTCAAGGTTGACCGTAACGAAGACTGGTAAGGCCTATGCCGCCATCGGGCAAGACCCCTGCAACTAATGAGCGATTGGGTCAGTTTTGAGGTGCATCCCTGTGATCAGGATGATTTATCCGCAAGCCTCAGAATGCGTCCGGCGGCGACTGCGGCGGGGCGGCAAGAAACAGATTTATACAGCGATAAGCTTCCATCGAATGCTATGGTTCATGATGGACATCCCATCATGGCTCGTTTTCGCCGCCTGGCGCATCGCTCATGGTTTGCCCTGACGCGGCAGGCGCAGAGGCGCCGGGTCAGACTCGAGCAATGCATAAAGCAGGTGATCCTCCCAGACTCCATTGATGCGCAGATAAGCGCGGGCGTAGCCTTCGCGGGTGAAGCCCATTCGCTCCAGCAGCCGGATCGAGGCTCCGTTGTGGGGCAGACAGGAGGCCTCGATGCGATGCAGGCGAAGCGTGCCGAAAGCAAAGCCGACCGCCGCCTTGACCGCACGCGACATAAAACCTTGCTGCGCGTTGGGGGCGCCTATCCAATAGCCGAGGGTTGTCGCCTGGACGACGCCTCGCTTGATCTGGCCGAGCGTCAGTCCGCCGAGCAGCATGTCGTCATCGCGAAAAACGAGAAACGGAAAGGCTTCGTTGTTCTCGATCTCCTGCATGTGGCGGCGCACGCGGCGTCGGAACGAGGCTCGCGTCAGATCATCGGGCGGCCAGGTCGGCTCCCAGGGCGTTAGAAAAGCGCGGCTGCATTCGCGCAGCGCCGCCCAGGCCTCGAAGTCGCGCATTTCGGGCGGCCGCAGATAAATGCCTTCGCCACGCACGAAAGGAGCGCTTTCACTGGTCGGCCCGAGTCGAAATAGAGCCAATAGGCCGATCCTTCAAATGGCGCGCAGCCGGTCGGCGACGCGGTCGGGAGCATAGACCTTGCTGACCGGCCCAATCGCCGCGACGGTTGGAGTCGAAGTCAGCGCGCCTGCGCCAGCGCGGCGGATGTGCGCAATATCCAGACAGTCGATGCCAGCAATGATTTCCTCTCGCGTTAGAACGCGATCGAAAGCCATCAATTGCCGGGCGATCTGCTCGCATCGGGCGGATGGCGACTCAAGCGCGGCGAGAAGCGAGACCTTCATCTGCGCCTTGGCGCGCCGCGCCTCGGCTTCGCTCAAGTTTTGCGCCGCTTCGGCGAGGCAATCCAGCGCCACCGGCATCAATTCCGCGACATCCTTGGCGCCCGTTGCGGCATAAAAACCAAACAGCCCGGTATCGGAATAACCCCAGTGAAATGCGTGGATGGAGTAAGCAAGGCCGCGCGTCTCGCGCACCTCCTGGAACAGACGCGAGGACATGCCGCCGCCAACCGCATTGGCAAATACCTGGAGCGCATAGAAATCGTCATGGCCATAGGCCAGTCCCTCGAAACCGATGACGATATGGGCTTGTTCGAGCCGGCGTTTGAGGCGGACTTCGCCGCCAAGATACTGCGCCGGCGGCAGGTTCTGCGGCGCCATCTCAAGGGAAAGGCCAGAAAAGCGCTTTTCAGCCTCGTCGCAAATGCGGTCGTGCTCAACCGCTCCGGCGGCGCCAATCACAGTCGCGAGGCTGCTGTAATGTCTGTCGAGATAGGCCCCGATCGCATCCCGGCTGAAGTGCGAGATCTGCTCGGGCGTGCCGAGGATAGGCCTGCCGATCGGCTGATCGGGAAATGCGGAGGCGTTGAAAAGATCGAAGACCAGATCGTCGGGCGTATCTTCGACCGCGCCGATTTCCTGAAGGATGACGCCTTTTTCGCGCTCCAATTCCGCGGCGTCGAATATGCTATCGGTGAGGATGTCGGCGAGAATGTCGAGCGCCAGCGGCGCGTCTTCGGCGAGCATATGGGCGTAATAGGCGGTATGTTCCGTGCTGGTCGCGGCGTTGAGATCGCCGCCCGCCGTCTCGATTTCCTCGGCGATTGCGCGCGCCGAGCGTCGCCGGGTGCCCTTGAAGGCCATATGCTCCAGGAGATGCGAAAGCCCGTGTTCGCTCGGGCGCTCGTGGCGCGAGCCGGCCTTGACCCAGACGCCGAGCGAGGCGGTTTCGAGATGCGGCATCTCGTCAGTGACGATGCGCAGGCCGGAGGGCAAAGTGGTGATCCGCGCGCTCATGATGCGGCCCTCGCCGCAGGCGCGGCGGCGCTCTGCGAGACTCTTGCGTGGATAAAATGCTCGATTTCAGTCTGATCGTTCGGCAGAATTGAAAAATGCTCCTGTTTGTCGAGTAATCCGGCAAGATGGCCGGGTAAAGGCGGCCGGAAGCCGACGGCGGCCTCGATCGCATCGGGAAATTTGGCGGGATGCGCTGTGCCGAGGACGACGAGGGGAGTTTTGCTCCGCCGCGCTTCAGCGTGTCGGCGCGCCGCATTGAGGCCAACCGCCGTATGCGGATCGCATAAATAGCCGGCATCGCGCCAAAGTCCCGCGATTTCCCGCGTGGTCTGCGCTTCGCCGACGCTGAATGCGTCGAACTCGGCGCGAATGGCCTCGAGGGGGACGGGGTCGATGGCGAAGCTGCGAGATTGCTGTAGCTGCGCCATTTTCCTGCGCACCGCGCCGGCCTCGCGCCCATATGCCTCAAACAGAAGCCGCTCGAAATTCGATGAAACCTGAATATCCATCGATGGCGATTGCGTCGCATGGACCCCGGTCACGGCATAGGTCCCGCTGGCGACGGCGCGGGGCAGAATATCGTTGGAGTTGGCGGCGATGACGAGCCGGTCGATCGGCAGACCGATGCGCTTCGCAATCCAGCCCGCGAAAATATCGCCGAAATTGCCCGTCGGCGTAACGAAGGATATTGGCCGATGCGGGGCGCCGAGAGCGACGGCGCTGGTAAAATAATAGACGGTCTGGGCGAGGATGCGGGCCCAGTTAATCGAGTTGACGCCGCAAAGATTCAGCTCTTCGCGCAGAGCCTTGTTGTTGAATAAGGCTTTGATGGATGCTTGTGCGTCGTCAAAAGTTCCCTCGATCGCGATGGCGTGAATATTGTCGGCCTCGACCGTCGTCATCTGGCGGCGCTGCACATCGGAGACCCGGCCGTGCGGATAGAGAATGAACACGTCGACCTGCGGCAGACCACGAAAAGCCTCGATCGCCGCAGCGCCGGTATCGCCCGAGGTCGCGCCGACAATGGTCGCCCTCTCGCCGTGCGTTTTTAGGGCGTGGTCGATGAGGCGCGCAAGGAGCTGCATCGCGAGGTCCTTGAACGCCAAGGTCGGGCCATGAAACAGTTCGAGCGCGAAGAGATTATCGTCCAGTTGCGCGAGCGGAGCGATAGCGGGATGCCGAAAGGTCGCGTAGGCGGCGTCGATCATCGAGCGCAAGGCGGAGGCCTCGATTTCGCCCGCCAGGAAAGGCGACAAGACCGCCTCGGCGACATCCGCATAGGATTGGCCGGCGAAACCCGCGATCTCGTCTACGCTGAATTGGGGATAGGATTGCGGCAGATAAAGGCCGCCGTCAGGCGCGAGGCCGGCGAGCAGCGTCTGCACGAAAGAGAGCGGAGCGGCCTCGCCGCGCGTCGAAATATATTTCACAGGACGATCAGGGCTCCAAAGCAAACGGCGATTTCAGTTATCTAACATAGATCACCGAGGCCAGCTGCAAACAGAAAATCATCGGCGCCGATTTTACAGCGCCGCTTTAGGCGAAAAGGATTCCGCTTCAGTGGGGCGGTTAGCGCTTTTGCCGGGCGAAGGCGATAAAGACCCCAAGCAGCGCCAAAGCAAGGCCGAACCACGTCAAGGCGTAAGACAAATGGTTGTTGGGAAAGGCGAGTGCGGTCGCGCCGCCTTTCGGCCAGCCGCCGGGGGGGAGGGGCGCGGCGTCCGCGTCTATGTTGAAGGGCGCGGCGTTAGAGAGGCCGAAATGCGCCGCGATCAAGGCCGGATCGCGAGTGAAATACTGCCCGGTTGCGGGATTGTCTGCGGGGGTAAAAAAATTGCGGGATTCAGGTTGCCGCATCAATCCCGTGATGTGGTTCGGACCTTCGGTCTGCCCGGCGAGGCGCGCGCCGGGCATTTTGTTGGCCTCCGTCACGAAGCCGCGATTGACGATGACATAGGCTCCCGAGGCGAGCCTCAGCGGGGTCAGGACAAGATAGCCGGGTTCTTGCATCAGGCCGCCGCCGGAGGGGCGAAAAACCAGCGCCTCTTTGTCGTTTTCCAGCGTTCCATCGAGTTCGACGTGGCGATATTCATAAGACTGCGGGTCGAGGCTCGGCCATTGATTGGGGGCGGGCAGGGGCGTCGGGGGCGCTTTCGCGCGCGCTTCGATCTGCGCGATCAATCCTTCTTTCCAGGCGAGCCTCTGCAATTGCCAAATGCCGAGCGAGACCAGAAAGGCGCAACAAAGACCGGTAAAGAGGGCCGGCCAGAACAAGCGCGTGCGAAAGAGGTTCGCTCCAATGCGGCCGGTGGCTGACGTCTCCATTTTCAACTTCGAGCCGCCTCGTTCCGCCTTGATGCAACGCTGCCGGACGGCCAGAACGCCCTCCAAGGAATGCAAAAGGCCGATGCGGACAGCGAGAGTCAAGGGAAGAAATAACGCCGGATGAGCCCGCATCGGCGGCTCATACATCGGCGAAGTCGAGGCCAAGTCCACAAAGGTCGCAACTCGGCGCTCATTTGGTCAAAAAGATTGCCGCGGTCGCGCTAAAGACGTTGTCCTGAATTTTCCATTATGAGAATTGACTGATTGCAATAATCGTCACGCCAACTCATCACGCATCCTTGAAAGCTCATTTGGTTTAAATTAGAAAATGATTGCTCAACGATGCGGCGCGCTTCCTTTTTTGGGTCCGGCGCGCAATGGTCTCATCCAAGGACTGCTGCTTTTTTCGATTATGTCTGTTTACGCCGACAAGGAGCGCTTAAATGGGTTATGCATTATTTGCGAAAATCGGCGATGATCGTATGATCAGATTGCATAATTGTCTTTAAACAATTTTAAATTGTATTGCCTCGACCTTATGATTTAGCGACCTGATAGTCCGCATTCATTTGAAATTTGGCGCGCGGTCTTGTCCGGAAAACCGGTCCGGGCAAACGATCCGCTGTTTCTGAAGCAAGGTGGTTGCAGTGTCGCATCGTTTCGCAGAGATCGAGAAGAGCTCAGCTACCGCGACATTTGACGCAAGCCGCACCATTCATTCCTATTTCGCGGATGTCGTACGGAAGCATCCCGAGAAGCCGGCAATATTTTTCGGCGATGGTTTTATTTCCTATTCTGATCTTGACTGTTCATCTAACCAATTCGCTCGATTCCTGACGTCAAAGGGCGTTCGCGCAGGCTCGCTGGTTGGACTGTTTCTGCCGCGCTCGCTGGATGCGGTCGTTGCGATGTTGGGTATTTTGAAAGCCGGCGCCGCCTTCGTCCCGCTGGATCCGGCCTATCCTTTCGATCACCTCTCATTCATTGCATCAGACGCCAAACCAATTGTCATGGTCACCGCCGCGCATATGGTCTTATCCGCGCAGCCTCGGCCGTGGTCGGCGCCGACAGTTTTCATCGATGCCGAGGAGGACGCCATAGCGCTTGAAAGCGCAGCGCCCTTGGCTGAGATCGCGATGGGCGATGATCTCGCCTATGTCATGTATACATCTGGAACGACGGGACGTCCGAAAGGCGTCATGGTTCCGCATCGCGGCGTGACGCGCCTCGCTTGCAACAGCTTCGTCGAGCTTGGGCAAGGCGACGTGGTTTTGCAGCTCGCGCCTTTGGCCTTCGATGCCTCGACATTCGAGATCTGGAGCTGCCTCCTCAACGGGGCGGCGCTCGCTATCGTCGGCCCCGCCCAGCCGAGCTTTGGCGAGATCGGCGAGGCCATCGAAAAACACGACGTTACCACAGCCTGGCTCACCGCCAGCCTGTTCCACGCAATTGTCGATCATCAGCTCGAGATATTGCGCCCGCTGCGCCAACTGATCGCTGGCGGCGACGTCTTGTCGCCGCGCCATGTGCGCCGCGTGCTCGACGCAATGCCGCAATGCCGTCTCGTCAACGGTTATGGCCCGACTGAAAACACCACATTCACCTGCTGCCATACGATTGCGCGCGACGCCCCCGCCGATGCCCCGACGCCGGTCGGCCGCCCGATTGACCATACCCAGATTCATGTCCTCGATCTGGACCTCCGCCCAGTTGCGCGCGGCGAGATCGGCGAACTCTTCGCAGCCGGCGAGGGCGTAGCGCTCGGATATCTCAACCGGCCTGATCTCACGGCGGAGAAGTTCCTGCCCGATCCTTTCTGCGGCCAATCAGGGCGACTGATGTACCGCACTGGCGACCTTGTTCGGCAACGACCCGATGACGTGGTCGAGTTCGTTGGCCGCACTGATCGTCAGGTCAAGATCCGCGGCAAAAGGGTCGAACTTGACGAAGTAGAAGCGCTCGTCCGGCGCCTTCCAGAAGTCGCGGATGCCGCAACGGATGTGCGCGCCCGCACAGGCGGAGAGCGTAAGATTGTCGCCTATGTGACAATGAAGATTTGTTCATCATTTGACGCGGCGGAATCGCGACGGAAAATGCTCGAATTCGCGCCAAACCATATGATCCCCGCGCATTTCGTGATTCTCGAAGAGCTGCCGCGCACGCCGAATGGCAAGGTAGATCGCGCCGCGCTTCCCGATCCGGTAGATGCGGCGGAGGCGGAGGCCCAGCCTATCGCGGCATTGAGCGAGGTCGAGTCTGCTCTCGCCGCGATTTGGAGCCGACTGCTGAAAATCGGCTCAGTTGGCCTCGACGCCAACTTCTTCGATCTTGGCGGCGCCTCGCTCGATGTGATGGCGCTGCAAGAAGAAATCAGAACGCGGTTTAGCCGCGAATTGCCGATGACCGCACTCTTCGAATTCACCACAATTCGCGCGCTTGCGGCTCATCTGCAAAAGCAGGATCCGGCGCCGAGCCGAAGCGCTGCGGAGTCTCCCGACGGCGGATTAGCGATGGACGACATCAACAACCGCAGGCTCCGTCAGGCCGAGGCGCTCCGGCGCGTTGCTCGAAACCGCGCGAGGGCAGCGCTTTGAAAGAAGATCCGTCTGGCTCCGCCTCGCCGCTTCCTCCCGGCATCGCCATCATCGGCATGGCTGGCAGATTTCCCGGCGCCGCCGATATCGCAACGTTCTGGCGCAACTTGCGCGAAGGCGTTGAATCTATAACGCGCTTCAAAGATGCGGAGTTGGAGGACGCTTTCGACTCGAGCGTTCGCAATGATCCGAACTTCGTCGGCGCCCGCGCCGTGCTGGATGGGATCGAGCAGTTTGACGCTGGCTTTTTCTCCATGCATGCGCGGGAAGCGGAGCTCACCGATCCGCAGCATCGCGTCTTTCTGGAATGCGCCTGGCAGGCGCTAGAGGATGGCGGCTACGACCCGGCGACCTATAAGGGGGCCATCGGCGTCTTCGCCGGGTGTAGCATGAATTCCTACTTCCTGCGCAATGTCTGCCAGGATCGAGCGGCGGTGGAGATCTTCACCAGCGACTACCAGATTGGCAGCTATCCGGAATTGCTGGGCTCGTTGCAGGACTTTCTCGCGACGCGGGTGTCCTACAAGCTCGATCTGCGTGGGCCGAGCGTCAATGTGCAGTCGGCCTGCTCGACCTCTTTGGTCGCCGTCGCGCAAGCTTGTCAGAGCCTCATGCTTTATCAGTCCGACATGGCGCTGGCGGGAGGCGCGTCAATCACGCTGCCGCAGCGGCGCGGTTATCTCGCGCAAGAAGGCGCCATGGCCTCGCCGACCGGGCGATGCAGCACCTTTGACGCCAAGGCCGACGGCACGGTCTTCGGCAATGGGGCCGCCGTCGTCCTGTTGAAACGGATCGAGGATGCGCTCGAAGACGGCGATCATATTTATGCGGTTATCCGTGGTTCAGCACTGAACAATGACGGGGGCGCCAGGGCCGGCTTTACGGCGCCGAGCGCGAGCGGGCAGGCCAACGTAATCGCGGCTGCGCATGCGGCCGCCGAGGTCGATGCGCGCACCATCAGCTATGTCGAATGTCACGGCACGGCGACGCCGCTTGGCGATCCGATTGAAGTTGCCGGACTGACCCGCGCCTTTCGCGCCAGCACCGAGGACGTTGGTTTCTGCGCTCTTGGCTCGGTGAAGCCGAATGTTGGTCATCTCGACGTCGCGGCCGGCGTGACCGGCCTCATCAAAACGGCGCTGGCGTTGCAGCATAGGCAACTGCCGCCGACGCTTTTTTTCGAGACGCCAAATCCGCATATCGCTTTTGATGGCGGGCCGTTCTACGTCAACACGCAATGGCGCGATTGGCTGCGCGGCGACGAGCCCCGGCGAGCGGGGGTCAGCGCCTTCGGGGTCGGCGGCACCAATGCGCATGTCGTGCTGGAGGAGGCGCCCTTCGCGGTCCCGGAGCCTTTGGCCCGGCCAGCGCAAATCATTTGCGTTTCGGCGCGCAGCGCTACGGCGCTTGAGGCGGCGCGACGCAATCTGGCGCGCCACCTCAAGTCCAATCCCGATCTCCCGCTGGCCGATGTCGCTTATACGACGCAGATTGGACGGCGCGCTTTCGGACATCGCGCAGCCGTTGCCGTCCGGGATATTCAAGCGGCGGCGGCAATGCTGGAATCAGGCCAGGGCGTGGCCTATGGCGAGCAGTGCGCGGCCAGGACCATCGCTTTCATGTTCCCGGGCCAGGGCGCGCAATATCCCGGCATGGGGATTGACCTCTACCGCACGGAAGCTGCGTTTCGCTCCAGCATGTGGCGCAGCGCCGAGATTTTGAAGCCAGCGCTTGGCCGCGATCTTTGCGCGCTTCTTTATGGCGAAGGATCCGAACGTCTCGACTCCGAAGCCTTGCAGGCGACGGAGATCGCGCAGCCTGCTTTGTTCGCGGTTGGCTATGCCCTCGCGGCGCTGTGGCGGAGCTGGGGCGTTGCGCCGCAAATGATGATCGGCCATAGCGTCGGCGAGTTCGTGGCCGCCTGCATCGCCGGCGTTTTTTCGCACGAGGACGCGCTCGGACTCATCGCCGCTCGCGGCCGTCTGATGCAGGAGATGCCGCGCGGCTCGATGCTGGCCGTACGCCTGCCCGAAGCCGAGCTGGCGCCATTGCTCGCCGCGCCGCTGGCGCTCGCCGCGATCAACGGGCCAAAACTCTGCGTGGCTGCGGGGCCTGACGAGGCCGTGGCGGCGCTCGAGAACGAATTGACGGCGCGCGGGCTCATGAGCCGCCGGCTGCACACCTCGCATGCCTTTCATACCCCGATGATGGACCCGGCGGCCGCGGCTTTGCGGAAGCAATTTGCGGGCGTCAGGCTGTCGCCGCCGAAGTTGCGCGTCATTTCCTCAGTGACTGGCGACTGGCTCAGCGAATCTGAGGCGACCTCGCCGGACTATTGGGCGGAGCATTGCCGCGCGCCGGTGCGTTTTGGCGATGGGTTGGCGGCGCTGTTGCGCGAAAGTTCGTCAAACAAAGGCTCCAGCGCGGCCCGCGCGCCGATCCTGATTGAGACTGGGCCGGGGGTTACATTGTCCTCGCTGGCGCGGCAGGGCGGAGCCGGCAGCGGCCCCGACGCGGTTCTGGCCTCGCTGCCGGACGCATCGCGGGAGGCGGCCGACGAAGATGTGATGGCGAGCTCCGCGGCGCAGCTTTGGTGCGCCGGCGTTTCCATCGACTGGCGCGGCGTCCACGCCGGCGCGCGGCGACGGCGCACGCCATTGCCGACCTATCCGTTCGAGCGCACGCGCCATTGGATCGATGCGCCTCCGACTACGCGCCAAACCGGCGCCGCGCCCGCGCCCGCGCGCGTCGAGCCTGAGTCCATCAATTCCCATTCCGCTGTCGAAACATCATTGACCGAGATATCTGTGAAAATGAATGCAGCGCCGGGCGCGATCGCCCATCCGGAAGTGAACATGGCTGCACCCGACGGCGCCAAGCTGCGCGAACGGGTGGTCGAGCTTTTTGAGAACCTTTCAGGCGAGTCGATCGCAGGACTTGATCCTGAGACAAGCTTTCTCGAAATGGGCTTCGACTCACTGTTTCTCAGTCAAGTGACGCAGCAATTGCTGCGCGATTTCAAGGTCAAGCTGACTTTTCGCCAGTTGCTCGGCGATTTCTCGACGATTCCGGCTCTCGTCGCTCATCTCGCCGAAAATCTACCCCGTGAGATTGCGGCGGCTTCTGCGCCGCAACCCGCTGCGGTTCAGCTCGTCTCGGCATTGCAGCCGATCTCCGCGCCGCCGCAAGGTTTGTCTTCGCCGCCGCGTGGGGTCATTGGGTCCGATGCGGTCGAACAGGTCATCCGCGATCAGCTCGACGTCATGAGCCGCCTCATGGCGCAGCAGCTCGATGCCCTGCGCGGCGTTGGCGCTACAGCGCAACCTCAGAGCGCGGCCGCGATGCGGCAGCCTCAGACTATGACGCCAGCGACGGCTCCTGCGTCCGTCGCGACGCCGCCTTCGGCTTCGGTTTCCGCGTCCGCGCCGCACGACGAACCAAAATCCCGCTTCGATATGATCGCCGCGGCGCGCTCGGCGCCCGCCGCGGAAATGAATGAAATACAGCAGCGCGCGCTCGCCGAGTTGACCCTGCGCTTCAATGCGCGCACGCCGGAGTCAAAGCGCCTCACGAAAGACTATCGGCCTGTTCTTGCCGATCCGCGCGCCGCCGCCGGGTTCCGCCAGGAATGGAAAGATCTCGTCTATCCGATGGTCAGCGACCGCGCCAGCGGTTCGCGGATCTACGACGTTGACGGCAATGAATACGTTGATCTCGTCAATGGCTATGGGCAGACCTTCTTCGGCCACGCGGCGCCTTTCGTCGTCGAGGCGGTCGGCGACCAGTTGCGCAAGGGTTTCGCAATAGGGCCGCAGTCGGCGCTGGCGGGGCGCGTCGCGGCGCTGTTCAGCGAGATGACCGGCAATGAGCGGGTGACCTTCTGCAACACCGGGTCGGAAGCCGTAATGGCGGCGATGCGAATCTCCCGCACGGTGACGGGCCGCTCGCTCATCGCCACTTTTACGGGCGATTACCACGGTCAGTTCGACGAGGTCCTTGTCAAAGGGAGCTTACGCTCCGGCGTTGCGCGCCCGATGGCCGCCGCAGCCGGCATTCCAGCGGAATCAGTGCAGAACATGGTTGTTCTGCCCTATGGCGCGCCGGAATCGCTCGATTGGATCCGCGCTCATGCGGAAGAGCTGGCGGCCGTTCTGGTCGAACCGGTGCAAAGCCGCCATCCCGATCTGCGGCCGGTTGAGTTCCTCAAAGAAATCCGCGCGATCACCGAGACGACGGGAGCCGCGCTGATCTTCGACGAGGTGGTCACCGGCTTCAGGATGCATACCGGCGGCATGCAGGCGCTGTTTGGCATTCGCGCTGATCTTGCAACCTACGGCAAGGTCGTCGGCGGCGGCCTGCCGGTCGGCATTCTGGCCGGCAAAGCGGCCTTCATGGACGCGCTTGACGGCGGCATGTGGCGGTATGGCGATGATTCCTACCCCGAAGTTGGAATGACCTTTTTCGCCGGTACCTTCGTGCGCCATCCTCTGGTGATGGCGGCTGTGTGGGCCGTTTTGAACCACCTCAAGGAGCAGGGGCCAGCCCTGCAGGAAAGCGTCAGCGCGCGCACGGCTGGACTAGTGCGGCGCTTGAGCAATTTCGCGCGTCAGCGCGGCGTCGACTTCAAAATCGAGACTTTCGGCAGTCTGTTCTTCTTCAACATCAGCGGCGTCAGCCGCTACGCCAGCCTGTTCTATCCGCATATGCTCGAACGCGGCGTTTATATCCAGGAGCACTATCCTTGCTTCCTGACGACGGCGCATAGCGACGCCGACGTTGCTGCGATCGCCGAGGCGTTTGAAGACAGCATCGTCGCGATGCAAAAAGCGGATTTCATGCCTGCGCCCGCCGGCATGGGGGCCCCGGAGCAAACCGATTTCCCGCTGACCGAAGCGCAGAATGAAATCTGGCTTGCAGCTCAGCTCTCTGACGAGGCCTCATGCGCTTTTAACGAGTCGATGACTCTTCGCCTGCGCGGCGCGCTTAATCGCGAGGCCTTGTCGAAAGCGCTGGATGAAGTGGTCGCCCGGCATGACGCCTTGCGGGGGGCCTTCCAGCCGAATGGCGAGCAAATGCGCATCCTGCCATTGCTGGAGCTTGCACTCACCGAATGTGACTTTGCGGGCCTGTCGCAGCAAGAGGCGGAGGCCGCTTGGCGCGATCTGTTGGCGAGCGATGCGGGGACGCCATTTGATCTCGCGAATGGGCCGCTCGTGCGAACGAAGCTGGTTCGCTTTGGAGCCGATGATCACGCTCTGGTTCTGACGGCGCATCACATCATTTGCGACGGCTGGTCATTCAACGTCATCATCGACGAGCTGGCCAAGCTATATGAGGCGGCGCTGACCGGCGCCGCCGCGGATCTGCCAACGCCAATGTCCTTCAGCCGCTACGGCGTCGAGGAGCGCATCCGGCAGGCGCGGCAGGGGCCCGCCGTCGATGCGTTCTGGCTGCCGCAATTCACGCCGCCGCCCCCCTCGCTCGACCTGCCAACCGACCGGCCGCGCCGCATTCAGAAAAGCTTTGCCGGCGCGACCTTGACGCGGACCATTGACGCGGATCTGACGCAGCGTTTCCGCAAAACCGCTGCGCGGCAGGGCTGCACTTTGTTCGTTGCGCTGCTGGCGACATTCGAAACTCTGCTCGGGCGACTCTCCGGCCAGAACGAGGTCGTTGTCGGCATCCCCGCGGCGGGACAGTCTGTCGTTGACGGCGATAGCCTCGTCGGCCATTGCGTCAATTTTCTTCCGCTGCGCGGACGCTGGAGCGACGAGACGACTGTCGCCGAGCATCTGGCTGCGACCCGCCAGATTGTGCTCGCCGCTTACGAGAACCAGAGCTTTACGCTCGGCACGCTCGTGCGCAAAATGGCGTTGCCGCGAGAAGCCGGCCGGCGGCCGCTGATCGAAGCGCAGTTCAACCTCGAGCGTCTAGGCGGCAAGATAAGTGCGCCGGGACTTGAGATTGACGCCAGGTCCAATCCAAAGCGTCATGTGATTTTCGACTTGTTCTTCAACATCACCGAACAGGACGGCGGTCTGCGCGTTGATTGCGACTACAACACCGACCTCTTCGGTGAAGCGACGATTGAGCGTTGGATTGGCCATTATCGCACGCTGCTCGTCGAGATCGCGACCAATCCCTCGCAGCCCGCATCCGCGCTGCCGCTGATCTCGGCGACGGAGCGCAGATGGCTGACGCATGACCTCAATGATTCGGTCGCGTGCGATCTCGACATGCGGCCATTGCATGAGCTGATCGCGGCGCAGGCCGCTCGCACCCCTTCAGCCATCGCTGCGCGCTTTGGCGATGCAGCTTTGACTTATCGCGAACTCGACGAGCGCTCCAATCGCCTCGCCAATCATCTGCGCGGCGTCGTAACGCAATCGCAAGCCCGCATTGGCATTGCGACGGAACGTTCGCTCGATATGCTGGTCGGCTTGCTGGCGATCATGAAAAGCGGGAGCGCCTATGTGCCGCTGGATCCGCATCATCCGGTGGCGCGCCTGCGTCTCGTAGTCGAGAGCGCAGCCATCTCCGCGGTGATTTGCGACAACGCCTTTGCCGCGGAGATAGCCTCTGGTTTGCCCATCATTCGGATCGATGCGGACGCCGCCGCAATCGCGGCCAATCCGGCGAGCGCTCCGCTCGTTGTGGGCGACGTCGAGCGCGCCTGCTATGTCATCTTCACGTCGGGCTCCACGGGGACGCCGAAAGGCGTCGAGATCGCTCATCGCTCGGTCGTCAATCTTTTATGGTCGATGGCGCGGACGTTGAAATTCGGGGGCGAGGACGTGTTGGTCGCGGCGACGACGATCGCATTCGACATCGCGGCGCTCGAATTGTATCTGCCGCTGATCACCGGCGCTCAAGTTGTCATAGCGAGCCGCGACGATGTCCGCGGCGGCTTTGGGCTTGCCGCCCTCATCGAGAACTCAAAAGCGACTCTGGTTCAGGCGACGCCTTCGCTGTGGCGGATTCTCATCGAAGCCGGATTTAAGGCCCGCACCGGTTTGAAAATGCTCTGCGGCGGCGAAGCGCTGCCGCGCGATCTAGCGGACGCGCTGCTGCAAAACGGCGATGAACTGTGGAACGTCTATGGCCCGAGCGAGACCACGATCTGGTCGAGCATCGGCAAGGTTTCGCAAGGATCGCCTATCACGATTGGCGCGCCGGTGTTGAATACGCAGCTCTATGTGCTCGATAACCGCTATGAGCTGGCGCCGGTCGGCGTGATCGGGCAATTGTTCATTGGCGGGGACGGGTTGGCGCGCGGCTATTTTCGCCGCCCCGACCTCGACGCAGCAGCGTTCTTCGATATTGCTGTGACCGATGGCGTCCCGCAGCGCTTGTATCGCACCGGCGATCTCGCGCGGCGTCTGCCCAATGGCGACATTGAAATGCTTGGCCGCGTCGATGCTCAAGTGAAGCTGCGCGGATTCCGCATCGAACTTGAGGAAATCGAGGCCGTCATGCGGCAGTGCGAGGGCGTGTCCACCTGCGCGGCGGTGATCGACGCGCAGGTAGGCGAAACGCCGCGTCTCGTCGGATATTTTGTGCCGGCAACCGGTCAACAAACGCCTTCGCCATCAGCGTTGACGGCCCATGCGGTTCTCCATTTGCCCGACTATATGGTGCCTCCGATTTGGGTCAGCCTCGATGCGCTGCCATTGAGCCCTAATGGGAAGCTTGATCGCAAGTCCTTGCCGCAGCCTGACCCGGCGCATGCGACCGAAAAGCGCGTCATTACCGCGCCGCGAACG
This sequence comes from Methylocella sp., assembly GCA_037200525.1. Taxonomy (NCBI): domain Bacteria; kingdom Pseudomonadati; phylum Pseudomonadota; class Alphaproteobacteria; order Hyphomicrobiales; family Beijerinckiaceae; genus Methylocella; species Methylocella sp. Next base: position 2,677,836 of record JBBCGG010000001.1, read on the forward strand.
CCGCTTGAGAGCAAGCTCGCAAAGATCTGGCGCGAAGTCTTGCAAATTGAAGAGATTGGCGTTCACGATAATATCTTCTCGCTCGGCGCCGACTCAATTGACCTCTTTCGCATCGCGGCGCGCATGATGGCGGAAGGCATCGGCCTTGAGGCTCGGCATGTGATGCGCCTGCCGACGATTGGCGAACTGGCGCGAGCCGCCGATGATCAACCCATCGTCGTCGCTCAGACGGCGCCTTCGTTGAGAAGCTTCAGACGCGGCGTGCAAGCCAAGGAGCCGTCTGCATGACAATGCGCTGCGCCGATGATTTGCAGGATCACGATCAGCACATTTCGGAGCAGCCGGTTTCTCGCGCTTCGACTGTCGCGGAATCTGTCTTCCCTTGCTCGACGGCGCAGCAGCGATTCTGGTTCATTGACGCGCTCGATCCCGCCAGTCCGTCGCTCAACATCGCTTTGCGGTGGGAAATCACCGGGCAGTTCAGCCCTGCGACGATTGAGAAGGCGTTCCAGACTATCGTCGAAAGGCACGAGGTTTTACGCACGAGGATCGTCGAGAAAGATGGCGATCCCATGCAGGAAGTCGCGGCCAGCTATAATTTCAAGCTGACCGTTATCGACCTGACGATTTTCCCTGAGGCGAACCGGTTGGACGAGGCGATGGCGTTGGCCCAGCGCGAAGCGCGCTTGCCATTTCACATCGACAGCCTGCCGTTGATTCGCGCGACCATGCTTCGCTTGGCGACGGATCGTGCATTCTTGCTGGTCACAGTCCATCACGTTGCCTTCGACGGCGCGTCGATTGGCATTCTCGCGCGCGAATTCGGCGATATAGTTTCGGCGCTCGACGCCAAACATAACTACGACTTGCCCGAACTGCCGCTGCAATATGGCGATTTTTGCCTTTGGCAGAAAGAGTATTTCGCTAGCGGCAGCTTTGAGAAGGAAATCGCCTACTGGAAAAAAAGACTGACTGGAGCGCCGTATTTTCGGGTTCGTCCAGACCGTGAGCGGGCCGGCCGGCCGACGCATGGGGGCGAAATTCTCGGGACCACCGTACCGAAGGAGCTTGGCGAGAGGCTGGAGGAAGCCGCGTGCAAGCGAAATATGACCCTATTCAGTTTTTGTTGCGCGGTGGTGGCGGCGATGCTGCATCGCTTCACTGACGAGACGGACATAGTTTTTGGCACTCAAATCGCGGGACGCGACGAGCCCGAACTGGAAAATTTGATCGGCGTCTTCATCAATGATCTCGTTTTGAGATTCGACGCCTCGGGCGACCCAACCTTTGCGGAATTTCTGCCAAGCGTGAATGAAACCGTCCTCGATGCGCTAATCCACCAGCGGATGCCGTTCCAGAAACTGGTTGAGATTCTCAATCCGCCGCGCGACTCTTCGCGCACGCCTCTCATCTCAGTCAATTTCACTGTCCTCGGCGACGTTCTGGAGCACAAAAGATACGGCGATTTCAACCTTAGCGGACAGCCGTCGCTTTCGGCCGGCTCTCTCTACGACCTCAATTTGTTTCTGGTGCATTGGCCCTCCGGCTGGCGCATGGCTATTGAGTTCGACCCGAGTCTTTTCGAAAGGGATACGGCCGAGCGAATGCTCGCTTTCCTGATGTCCGTGTTCGAGTTCGCCGTTTCGACGCCCGGCGCAAAATTGTCCGCGCTGACGCCGCCGGTTCGTGAAGCGCGCGATGCTGAAGCGCGCCGCACGGATCTCGCCGCTGTCGAAGCCTTGCTGTTGCGTCATGCAGATGTGAAAGACGCCGTTGCAGCGCCATGGGCGAACGGGGGCGACGGAAGCCGATCCTACGCTTATGTCGCGCCGGCGCCCGATTTGCGCCTTCCGCTGGAGGCTCTGCCTGCAAAGCTGAAAGCCTATCTCGAGCATTCCTTGCCGCCTGGCGACGCCCCGGCAGGGGTTAGCGTCCTGCTCGCTTTGCCTCGCACAGCGGGCGGCGATGTGGATTACGCGGCTTTGCCGCCACCGCGACCTCCTCCAGCTTCGTATGCGCCTTCCGGCGACGGATTGAGCGATGCCGAAGCGAAAGTGGCGGCGATCTGGCGCGAACTGCTCAACGTGGACGCCATCGCGCCGACGTCGAATTTCTTCGAGCTTGGCGGCCATTCGCTTTTGACCATCCGGCTCATAAACCGCATCTCCAGCGTTTTTGGCGTCAAAGCCGATGTGATGAATCTTTTTCAGGCCCCGACCTTGCGGGAATTCGCTGCGAGCCTATCCGTCAGCGAAGCCAAAATCGAAGCGCCGCCGGATCGCTCCCGCCCTGATGTCTCTCGCCCCGGTGGCTCCCGCCTCGATGACTCCCGAATCGTCAAAATTCAGTCAAATGGCGACAAGACGCCGATCATCGCCATCCACAATACGTTCATCTATTACAATCTTTCGAGGGAACTCGGCCTGGACCGCCCGTTTCTCGGAGTTCAGCTGTTTGATCCCAGCATTCCACGTCTATTGCCTCCTCGCGGCCTAAGCGAGCTAGCGGCCGATTACGTTCGCATCATTCGCGAGGCTCAGCCTCATGGGCCTTATATTCTGTTGGGCTTGTGCGTGCCTGGAGCCATTGCCTACGAAGCGGCGCAGCAACTGCGAAAAACCGGAGAATTGGTCCCTCTAGTCGTGATGGCGGATGCTTGGCGCCCCGATTTATTGGCGAGTTTGACGGTTGGCCAACGTTTTCTCACCGAGCTGAGCTATAAGATCCATGTGATCAAGCATCGAATAGGTTTGTTCTTCAGCGGCAAACAATCGATCGCGCGAACGTTGGCTGCTTTTACCATCATCCGCAAAAGCAGAGTTCTGGATTTGGCTGCTTGGCTGCGCGTCATCGACCCGTCCGAGCAGGGACAAGATGATCGAGGAACCTGGCTGTTCATGCGCTATCTTGAGGCGGCGAAACGTCTCTACCGGGCGTCGCCGTCGACGGGCGATGTCGTTATTTTACGAAGCGACGAAATCGTGACTGGTTTTTCCGATCCGAGCATGGGGTGGTCCGATTTGGTCAACGGCCGCGTCATACGATTGCATGTTCCCGGCTGGCATGAAGGCATGTTCCAGGATGAGGGCGCGACTGTGATCGCCGAATGTCTACGGCCGTTGCTCGAAGAGATCGACGCCAAGCGATCGGCGAGCCATAAAGGCTTCGCCGTTCCGGCATAGCGCGGCAGACGCTGGTCGCGTCGCTACTCAGAAAAGACGTAAAGGGAATATTGCGGCGATGCTCGATCTTCGTTTCGATCAGCTGCGCGACCGCTTTGGGTGGATGCTTGGCGCGCTTGTCATCGCCGGGACAGTCGTCGCCCTTATCGTTGCATATCGCTCCGGTCGCCCGCCGCGCATAGTCACGCTGTCGGCCTTGACGATGACGCTGGTTCTTGGCGGTTTGCTGATCGCTCCCGCCGCGCCGCGCCTCATCAGGGCGTTGCATCAACTCGCGACGGCGTCGCCGCCAACCGGTCCGTCGGGGCCTCTCCTTGTTGAGACCGTCAGCGTCTCGCTGCCGCCTGCGATGGGCGAGGGTCCCCCGATCATTGCTCAGATCTGGTATCCGGCCGCTGGCGATGGCGCTGCATCCGCATCCGACTTGACGCTCAACAATGTTGCGGAGATCGACTGCGCCGCAGTCATGCGCGATGCGCGTTTATCCGCGGCCGAGCGATCATACCCGATCCTGCTCTCCGCACAGAGCGGAAGCGGTCTCAACCATGACAAGGCTTCGACTTCGGCGGAGCTCGCAAGCCACGGCTATGTCGTGTTTGCGGTGGATGACGCCGATTATGAGTTCCGTCCCTTCAATTCTCAGGACGGGGAGGAAGCGCCGCCGCGATGGAATTTCGATTTTTCTTCCGCCGAGGCTTTCAAGGCGACCCTGCGCAACGCTGATCTCAAGGTGCATCGTTTAGCGGAGAAAACGCTAAAGGCGCTAGATCGGCTTGACGCCTGCGCCAACGCGGAATGGCGCGAAAAGCTGCGATTCGATCAAGTGGGCTTCTTCGGCTTTTCCATTGCGGGCGCAACGGCCGCGGAGGCGGGCGTGTTGGACCCGCGCGTCGCCGCCGTAGCCAATCTCGACGGATGGTTGTTTGGCCGCGCCGCGACGGGCGCGCTGGACAAGCCGTATTTGATCCTAAATAGCGATGCGCCGCTTCCTGGGCCGCGCCAGCTGCAATCGCTCGACGTTAACGAGCGGTATGAAGCGACGTTGACCGATCGGGACTGGCGTGAAGAAGTCCGGCTGATGAATCTGCCAGACGGCTACGGCTATTGGATCTATGGCGCGTCGCATGTAAATTTTTCCGATGGCGTCTTCGATCGCGGTTCCTATAAATACTGGTTGTTGGCCGACCCATTTCGCATCAAATCCATTGCAGATGCTTATTTGCTGGCATTTTTTGATAAATATCTCCGCAACATGAATAGCCCGCTGCTTCGCCAAACGCCGTCGCCCTATAAAGAAGTTGCTGTGCTGCACGGAAACGCGCATTGGCTTGCTGGAGAAATCGGACGTTCGCTGCGTTCTCTCCTCGGCTGGTGACGCCTGCGGGCCGCGCGCGCCACAAGGGCCGCGCCATTTAACCAAGGGGGCATGGTGACGTCGAGACTCAACGTTTTTTACAGAGTGCGCGGCGATGCCGGTACGATCGAAGCCCGCGCTCTCGCCATCGCGGTGGAGCAGAGCGTGGAGATGCCGCTTTCGGCGATCCGCGATCCGGCCATAGTCTCCGACATCGTCGGGCAGGTGGCCGCGATCGACGATTGCGGCGATGGCTGGTTCGACGTGCGGATCGACCTCGCCGCCGCGACCATAGGGGATGACGCGGGGCAATTGATCAATATGCTGTTTGGCAACACGTCGCTGCAAGATGACGTCATCCTGCGCGACGCTATATTGCCCGACGATCTGTTGGCGTGGTTTGGCGGTCCGCGCCTTGGGCTCGCCGGTCTGCGGGTGCGCGCGGATGCGCAGATGCGGGCGCTGACCTGCTCGGCGCTGAAACCGCAAGGACTGCCGGCGGCCGAACTCGGCGAGCTCGCCTATCAACTGGCGCTAGGCGGCCTCGATTTCATCAAGGATGATCACGGGCTGGCGAACCAGTCCTATAGTCCTTTCGCCGACCGCATTCGCGCCTGCGCGGCGGCGACGCGCAAGGCCGCCAAGGCGACTGGCCGCTCGACCCGCTACGTCCCCAGCCTAGCCGGCTATTACGATGAGATGGAGCGGCAGATCGGGCAAGCGCGCGACGAAGGACTGGATACCGTTATGATTGCGCCGATGATCGCCGGGGTCTCGAATTTTCACGCGTTGCGCCGCTCCAATCCCGATTTCGCTTTTCTAGCCCATCCGACAATGACCGGAGCCGCACGCGTGTCTCCCGTCTTATTCGCTAGGCTGTTTCGGCTGTTTGGCGCGGACGCGTCGATATTTCCCAATTACGGCGGGAGATTTAGTTATTCGGCGGCGACCTGCAAAGCGATCTCGCAGGGACTTCTTGGGCCTTGGGGCGCGTTAGCTCCCGCCGTCCCGACGCCGGCGGGTGGGATGACTTTGCAACGCGTCCCGGAACTGCTTGATTATTACGGCCGCGACGTGATGCTGCTCATCGGCGGCGCCCTTCTTTCGGCTCCGCTTGGGGCGATCGCGGAAGAGACCGCTGGTTTCGTTCGCGCCGTCGCCGAACATGATTACGAGCGGTCTTGAGAGATCATGCTCTCATTTTATGGACAATATCCGCGAGCGTCCTGCGGATTGGAAGGGCTAAACCCATTGCGCGAGACTTGACTATATCGCCTCGAGGGTACGCTCCGGGAAGAGGCGGGTTGAGGGTCAGCCGCCGGAGGTAGTGATTGCAGGCCCGCACGCGTCCCCGCGCCCGCGAGGCGTCCGTCTCGAAAACGAAAGAATATGAGATTGAGCGGGATTTGCCCGTCTCGACCCAATGCGGCGCGTTTTGCGGCTGATGCAGACCCTTGCCTGGCTCGAGCGCAAAGACCTGCTCGCGCGACGGATCGCGCGTGGCCAAATCGACTTCGGCGATCGTCACGCCGCCGCTGCGGTAAAAGCGCTCCAATTCCGCCTCCCGCATGACGCTTGGCGAGTAGACATGATAGGTTTTCTGGCCTTCGATCTGAGTAAAGAAGGCAATCTCCGGGTCGAAATGACACGGCGTCGTCGTCGCGCCGGAGCTTATGAAAAGGCCAGCCTCAAGCCGTACAACGCGCTCCCCGCCAAGTCCGCCAAGTCGATCGACGACCTGCCCGAATAGTGCGTCAAGGAGATCTCGGAATCGTGCATCGTGATTTTCGGGGCGCTTCAATAATATGCGGTAGGAGCCGGACTCAAGCTGGTCGAGCGCTTCGTCGGGCCGATAGGACGCAATCGGAACGGAGTTGAAAGCAGCGCCAGGCGCGGTAGCGCTGTGCGCTATATAATAATCATGTTTGCAATCGGCGTATTTGCGCGCCAACGCATGAATATTGTCTATTGTGAACAGGTCAAGCTTATCAATTGAATGATTGAAGCTAAAGGCTTCTTGGTCAAATTGATTTTTCAAGGCGTCGGAACGGAGGTCCAGACCCTCAAAATCATCGAGCGCACCCATCGCAATTTCCTTTTCAGCAATAACCTTTACGGCCCTCCTTGACGAAGCAAAGGAGGTCAGCGGAAAGCGGATTAGCCTAGCGTAGCGGCGAAATGTATTTGGCCATTATAATGGATAATTGGCTCGAACGATGTGCGCTGCGTTACCGAATGTCAACATTACGGCCGTGGCGCTACGTTGCCTTGGGGCAGCAAATGTGCTCACATTTGGCGTCGGTTGGCCGGAACTCCAGCAGACAGCCTGCCTTCCTCGCGCCGCCACTTAGGATTAGGTGAAACAATCTCTGACACCCGCGATCAATTGACGTCTCTCCGCAAAAGCGTCGAAGCCTGCCGATGGGAAGGCGTAGAGAATCGCCCCTATAAGGACGCCAATGACGCGCCCTTCAAGGCGATCTCCAGACAGGTTTTGTTTTCCGATCCGCGACAGCTCGGCGAATTGCGCTATTTCGAAATCGAGCCGGGAGGGTTTTCAACTCTCGAGCGGCATGAGCACATGCACGGCGTCATGGTGCTGCGCGGGCAGGGGGAATGTCTGGTCGGCGAGACGGTCAGCGCATTGAAGCTGCATGATCTGGTCACAATCGCGCCTTGGACCTGGCATCAGTTCCGCGCCGGCCCCGCGACGCCTCTTGGCTTTCTCTGCCTGGTAAATGCCGCCAGAGATCGGCCGCAGTTGCCGACAGATGAGGATTTGGCCGCGTTAAAGGCAAACCCCGCCGTAGCGGCGTTTCTTGGCGGCTAGCTCCGCGCCGCGCCGAATGCAAAGGGATAATGTGGTGAAAAAAAGGGCGGCCTCCCGCCCTGTGTTTTGATTACGCTGAACTTCGCGTCAGCGGCTGAAGCGCGCGCTAATGCTCGATCGGCGCGCCCCAAGATCCCCATACGTAAATGCACGCGAACAGAAAGAGCCAGACCACGTCGACGAAGTGCCAATACCAGGCGGCGAATTCGAGGCCGAGATGATGCTTCAGCGACAACTGACCGATAAGGGCGCGGAGCAGGCAAACGGCTAGGAAGATCGTCCCGATGATGACGTGGAAGCCATGAAATCCCGTCGCCATGAAAAAGGTGGCGCCGAAGATCGAGCCCTTGAACCCAAAGGGCGCGTTCACATACTCATAGGCCTGAACCGATGTGAACAGCAGGCCGAGCAGGACGGTGAGGAGAAGGCCGAGCTTCAGTCCTTTGCGATCGCCGTGGAGGAGGGCGTGATGCGCCCAGGTGACGGTTGTGCCGGACGTCAGAAGGATGAGCGTGTTGAGCAGCGGCAAATGCCAGGGGTCAATGGCTTCGACTCCCTTCGGGGGCCATATGCCGCCGGTGAATTCGGTGCGCGCATATTCAATGGCTTCGCCCGGAAAAAGGCTGGCGTCAAAGAAAGCCCAGAACCATGCGACGAAGAACATGACTTCGGAAGCGATGAACAGGATCATGCCGTAGCGATGGCTGATCTGCACCACCCGGGTATGGTGGCCCTCAACGGTCGATTCTCTGATGACGTCGGTCCACCAGCGCGTCACGACAAAGAGGAGCAAGATAACGGCTGCGCCGAAAATCAACCCATTGGGTTTGAAGTCCCCAAAGGTCATGCCCTTCATCCAGATGATGCCGCCGAGGGCCATAAAGAAAGCGGCTACGGCCGCCACGATCGGCCACGGGCTTGGATCGACGAGATGATAGTCGTGGTTCGGCTTTACGTGGGCGTCCGCCATATTTGACCCTCTTCCCGCTTGGCTCAATGAGCCTGTCTTTATCAAAGCCGCCCGAAGCGCGGCGCTATGCTGATCGCGCTGAACTGCGCATTATCAGTGCAAGCTCGACTGATGCGTTTGCCTCGTTTGGCAGCGTTGGTCAAGAGAAACCGAACGTTGCTCAAAGCGGTTTTGCCGTTGCGCTGGGCTTCCCGCTGGCGGCGATGGGAGCCGCCGACTTAGAGGCAAAGAACGTGTAGGAAAGCGTAACCGTCTCGACGCCCGCCATCGTCTGATCCTTCTCAAGCGCTGGGTCGAGGAAAAAGACGACGGGGAGCTCCGCTGTTTCGTGCGGGCCGAGCGTTTGCTCGTTGAAGCAGAAACAGCTGATTTTATCGAAGTAAGCGCCTGCGGCGTCGGGGCCGACATTGTACATCGCCTGCGCCGCCGTCTCGTGATCCGACATATTGGTGACTTTGAAAAACACCGTCGCTGTTTTGCCGGTCCGCAATTTGATTTCCGCCGTCTCCGGCGAGAACGTCCAGCTGAGGCCCGGCGCGACATTGGCGTCAAAATGGACTGTCAAATCGCGCAGCCCTTGGGTTGCTGGGGCCGCATAGGCCACCTGCGTCGTCCCGCCATAGCCGGTCGCGGCGCAGAACATGCGGTATAACGGGACAGCCGCGAATGACAGGCCAAGCATCGCCAAGCTCGCTGCGACGGCAAGCGCAGCAACCAGTCGCTGGCGGCGAAACATTGGCGCTCGCGGCGGCTCCAACGATGCATTCATGGCGGAAGCGTTCCTTAAAGGGGACGATTGAGCACGCCAGGCCCGAGTTTAGCAATCGTCACGACATAGATGAGCAAAACGAAACAGCCGATAGCAAGGCCGATAGCCACATTGCGCTGGCGCCTGCTTTTCAGTTGCGCCGGCGTCAGCGTGACGCCGTTAAGATTGTCAGGGGTCATAGCATTACCACGACAGAAGGCCCGCGCTTTGCAGGATCGCAAAAACGCGTTCGCCGACGATCTCGGCAAAAAGCAGCGAAAGATAGAGAATTGAAAAACCGAACAGCCGCATGGCCCATTTGTTGGCCTGCTCGCCAGTGCGGACAAGATAGACGCGCGCCGCGAAGAAAAGCATGAGCGCGCCAAGACCGAACGCAAGAACGCCATAGATCGGCGAGGCGAAACCGAGCAGCCACGGCGAAAGACCAAGCGGCGCAAGAACGGCTGTGTAGAGAAGGATGTCGCGGCGGGTGCGATCCGGCCCCTCCACATTCGGAAGCATCGGGATGCCGGCGCGGGCGAAGTCGTCGGCCTTGACCAATGCGAGCGCCCAGAAATGCGGCGGAGTCCAGACGAAAATAATCGCGAAAAGGGAGAGGCTGGCGATGCTGACATGCCCTGTCGCGGCGAGGTATCCGACAATCGGGGGAAAGGCGCCGGCTGCGCCGCCGATCACGATATTCTGCGGCGTCGAGCGTTTCAGCCACATCGTGTAGATGACGACATAGAAGAAAATCGTGAAGGCGAGGAGCGCAGCGGCGAACCAGTTGGAAACAAAGCCCAGCGTCAGAACCGAGAGACCAGACAGCGTTATGCCGAAGCTGAGCGCGTTTTCTCTCGTCAGTTTGCCCGCCGGTATCGGTCGTTTGCGAGTGCGCCGCATCACGGCGTCGATATCGGCGTCATACCACATGTTGAGGGCGCCGGACGCTCCGGCGCCGACGGCTATGGCGAGGAGCGAGGCGAAGCCGATGACCGGATTGACATGGGAAGGCGCGATCAAAACGCCAGCTAGCGCGGTGAAGATCACCAGCGACATAACGCGTGGCTTGAGCAGGGCGAAATAGTCGCCGGGACTTGCGATCGAGATCGAGAGATCGGGAGTGGCGTCGTCGCTGCTATTTGCGATCAAACTCATGGTTCGGACTGCTTCAATGTTTGCCTAATGCATTTCCAATGTAGTCGAACCACGTCGAGGTTCTCCGGCGATCGAACGATGGGCGGCGCGAAAGCCTCTTCAGCTTTTAGTTTCGAAACCTCACCCTCAGTTGAGCGCCGCGCCTTGGAGGATGATTTCATTTTTTCCGAGCGCCTTCATGCTCGCAACGGACCCATCTCAGCATGAAGGCTGAGGTTTTGGGGTAGGCCCCGAACAGGCTCCAAAATGACGCTTTAGACCGATTCAACGAAAACGCCAATCCCAGCCTTTACGCGATCTTATCGGAAAGCCGCCGGACTCTCGGATAAAATCATTTGCGACCGGCGAACAGATTCCCCTCGGACGCGAATATGGACCCTAGTTTCGGAGCATGATCGCATCAATGTGAAGCGATCATGCTCCGTTTTTCTCTGTTTCAGCCCAGGCCTATCGAGGGATGCCTGCAACCTTTCTAGTGGTCCGAACCCGCAATCCGGGGCAAGGTTTCGAAGGTGTGGAACGGCGGCGGCGAGGACACAGTCCATTCGAGAGTGGTGGCGCCGACGCCCCAGGGATTGTCGCCCGCGACGCGTTTCTTGGCGAAAGCATCGTAGATCACGTAGAGGAAGAGGATGACGCCTATTCCAGAAAGATAAGAGCCGAAGGACGAAAGCCTGTTCCAAAGCGTGTAGGCGTCAGGATAGTCGATGTATCGGCGAGGCATTCCCGCGAGGCCAAGAAAGTGCTGCGGGAAGAATGTCAGGTTCACGCCGATAAACATTAGCCAGAAATGCACTTTGGCGAGATATTCATTGTACATAAACCCGGACATCTTCGGGAACCAATAATAGAAACCCGCAAACAGGGAGAACACGGCCCCGAGCGACAGCACGTAATGGAAGTGCGCCACGACATAATAGGTTTCGTGGAAGGCGCGATCGATGCCGGCGTTGGCGAGAACGACGCCGGTGACGCCGCCGATCGTGAACACCAGGATGAACCCGGCGGCCCAGATCATTGGGGCCCTGTAAGTGATCGAGCCGCCCCACATCGTGGCGATCCACGAGAAGATCTTCACCCCCGTCGGCACGGCGATCACCATTGTCGCGAAGACGAAATAGCGCTGCGTGTCGAGCGAAAGGCCGACCGTGAACATGTGATGCGCCCACACGACGAAGCCGACGACTCCGATAGCCACCATGGCGTAGGCCATGCCGAGATAACCGAAAATCGGCTTGCGCGAAAACGTCGAGATGATGTGGCTGATGATGCCGAACCCCGGCAAAATCATAATGTAGACTTCCGGGTGGCCGAAGAACCAGAACAGGTGCTGGAACAGGATCGGGTCGCCGCCGCCCGCGGGATCAAAGAATGTCGTGCCGAAATTGCGGTCGGTCAGCAGCATGGTGATCGCGCCTGCGAGCACCGGCAAGCTTAGCAAAAGCAAGAAGGCGGTGACCAACATTCCCCATACGAACAGCGGCATTTTGTGCAAGGTCATGCCTGGCGCGCGCATGTTGAAGATGGTTGTGATGAAATTGATCGCCCCAAGAATGGAGGAGGCGCCGGCCAAATGGACGGAGAGGATTATGAAATCCATCGCCGGACCGGGGGTGCCGATGTTGCTCGAAAACGGCGGATACATGACCCAGCCGCCGCCGAAGCCCTTCATTCCTGGCGAGCCATCCATGAACATCGATGTGATGGTTAGCGCGAAGGCGGCGGGAAGCAGCCAGAACGAGATATTGTTCATGCGCGGGAAAGCCATGTCCGGCGCGCCGATCATGAGCGGGACAAACCAATTGCCGAAACCGCCGATGAGCGCGGGCATGACCATGAAAAAGATCATGATCAGGCCATGGCTTGTGATGGTCACGTTATAGAGGTTTTTCGCGGCGTCGAGCGCGGTCTCGGGCGAAGCGCCGTCGAAGACCTGGGAGAGATGGGTGAAGATCTGGATGCCGGGTTCCTGCAATTCCATCCGCATGAGGATCGACAGGAAGCCGCCGATGACGCCGGCGAAAATCCCGAAGATTATATACATCGTGCCGATGTCTTTATGATTGGTCGAATAGGCGTAGCGCCGCCAACCGGTCGGATGGGCGTGTTCTTCAGGATGAAGTGTCGTGCTCGTCGCCAACGGTAGTCTCCCTCGAATGCTGTTTTGTCGTCGCGCTTATCGAACTGCGACGGATGGCGCGTTGTTATCCGCGAAGTGAACCGAATCCGGGGTCTTCGTCGAAGCAAATTTCTTTGCGGCTTGAGCGAGCCAAGCCGTATATTTCTCTTCGCTTACGACGCGGACGGCGATCGGCATATAGGCGTGGTTCTCGCCGCAAAGCTTTGAACACTGACCATAATAGATCCCTTCGCGTTCGGCCTTGAACCAGGTTTCGTTCATGCGGCCGGGCACCGCGTCAATGCGGATGCCGAAGGACGGAACAGTGAAAGAATGGATCACATCTGCAGCGGTCACGAGCATATGAACGGTCTTGCCAATCGGCACGACAACTTCATTGTCGACGGAAAGCTGACGGAGATCGCCGGGCTTCAGATCGGCGTCTTGGATGAGATAGGAGTCGAACTCGAACCCGCCGCCTTGATCCTTCGGATAATCATAGGTCCAGTACCATTGCTTGCCAGTGACCTTTAGCGTGATGTCCGCCGGCGGCACGACCAATTGATGGGTGAGGAGACGAAAGGAGGGAATTGCGATAACGACCAGAATCATGACCGGGAGCACCGTCCAGGCGACCTCGAGTATGGAGTTGTGAGTGGTCTGCGCTGGGACGGGATTATTTTTTTCGTTGAACCTGATCAACACGTAGGCGAGCAGCGCCAGGACGAACAGGCAGATCGCGACGATGATCGGCAGCACGATCCAATTATGGAAAAAATGCATCTCCTCGGCGATCGGCGTCACCGCTTCCTCGAACGTGATCTGGCCAGGAGTGGCAAATCCGTCGGCGAGCGCGGAGCCAGCGGGCAGCAACGCGAGGCAGGAGGCGGCTCGGAGGAGGACTGCGCGGAACCTTTGAATGTGACGCAGGGCTGTGCTGGCAAATCTCATGAAAATCGAAGCTCCGGATGCGCAGATGACCGTTCCGCGCCTACCATTTCCCCTTCGCCCCGTCCAGAGGCAGAAGAGATAGTTGAAAACTATAAACGGGCGTTGAGCGCAATCAACCACCTCAAACAGTTCATGCGGCGCAAGGGTGCGACAAAATGGCCTCCTGCCGGTGGGCCGGATGAAAATTGCGCGACTTCGACCTCCAAGTCGGCTCGATTGGCTCGAACCGCCGAGCTTTGCTTGACACTTTGAGGCGATTTGCTAGGCAGCCATTGTTGGCCAAAGAAAACCATACAGAGCCGGTACGACGCATAAGTCGATTTTCGGAGAGAGCATGACGCAGGCGGTCGAACACAAACAAAACAAGGTCGTCAAGCGCCTCTTGCGCGCATCTCTCATCGGCGTCGGGCTCATTGCAACCGGGGGCGCTGCCTTTGGGCAGGGCGTCGTCAAGTCCAAGAACGGCGACTGGGAATTGCGTTGCGAAACGCCGCCCGGCGCGGCGAAGGAGCAATGCGCGCTGTTGCAAAGCGTAGCCGCCGAGGACAAGCCGAACATTAACCTTGTCGTGATCGTGCTCAAGACCGCAGACGGCAAGAGCCGCTTGCTGCGCGTCATCGCGCCGCTCGGGGTGCTGCTGCCCTCCGGCCTAGGGCTCAAAATCGATGACGTCGATGTTGGGCGCGCCGGTTTCGTCCGTTGCCTCCCGACCGGGTGCGTCGCCGAGGTCGTGATGGAAGAAAAGCTGATCGATCAGATGAGGAATGGCAAAAACGCCACCTTCATCATTTTCCAGACGCCGGAAGAGGGCATCGGCATTCCGCTGGCGCTGGCTGGGTTTAAGGAAGGCTTCGACGCGTTGCCCTGAAGTTATTCCGCAGCGGCGCGGTAAACTGTCAGCCGCGTTGCGGCGGCGGCGAGCGCGGCGGAAACTTTGGTTACAGCGGCGTTGATTTCAGCGAAGCGGTGCGATTGCCTGACGCTTTGTTCGTCCATATAGAGGCCTCTGCAGACCTCGATTTGAATGGCGTGGCAATTGGCGCGGGGGTTGCCATAGTGTTCGGTAATGAAGCCGCCGGCGTAAGGCTTGTTGCGAGCGACCTTATAGCCAAAGCGCTGCAATTCATCTTCGATGACATCGACTAGGAACGTGGCGCAGCTCGTGCCGTGCCGGTCGCCAATGACGAAATCGGCTTTCGCCTTCGGCTCGGCGTCATTGTAACAACGGGATACAGCGCTAAAAAGTCCGCCGGTTGGAGGCGTGCTCGCCGAGTGCGCGCCGGATGGCATCGAATGGCAGTCAACCAGAACAGCCAGCCCGAAAACCTGCTTCGCGCGTAGGATAAGCTCGCCGAGACGATCGTGATAGGGCTTGTAGAGTTTCTCGATGCGCCGCAACGCCTCGCCGAGAGGCAAGCGATCGGAATAAATCTCCTGCGCCTGGCCGACGACGCGCGGAATCGTTCCAAGACCCCCGGCGACCCGCATCGACCGCGTATTGACGAAGGCCGGCAGGCGTTCATCGAACATGCGCGGGTCCAGCTCATAGGGCTCGCGATTGAGATCAAGATAAGTGCGGGGAAATCGCGCCCGAATCAACGGCGCGCCGAGCGTGACGCCGCCGCCGAACAGAGCATCGACAAAGGCATCTTCCGAACGGCGCAACTGGATGGCGGCGAGCCGCGTGCGATCCAGAAAGCGGCGAGGATAAACATCCCCCGAATGCGGCGAGGAGAAAACCAAGGGGCAGCTCAGAACGTCCGGCTCGGTCACATCGAAACCCGGATCCAACTCCGGTTCGTGCGCTTCCTCACGTTTGCCTGGCGCCTCCGCAATCATGGAATCTCCCTACAGAGCCATGGCTCTTGAAGCTTTTAGGTAAAATCAGGCAACGGCCTGTAATGTGACAAAGACGAGGCCTTCTGTCCAGATCCATCTTTATCAGTGCAGAATTGTCACGGCCGCTGCGGAAAAAATCGAACCGGCAAACGGAAATGGGGCTGGACGATTTTACGCTTCGGATTTTCACATGATTTTTACTAAATGGGCCTTTCCTTGGCCGGATTGTGAGGCTCCCAATGAACGATATGAACACTCCGACCCAGTCCAAGATTCAGCTCGGCAAGATTCTGCTCGCCGAGGACGATAATGACATGCGCCGCTTTCTCGGCAAGGCCCTCCAAAACGCGGGCTATGACGTCGCTACGTTCGATAATGGTCTTTCCGCTTATCATCGTTTGCGCGAAGAGCCGTTTGAATTGCTTTTGACGGACATTGTGATGCCTGAAATGGATGGCATCGAACTGGCCCGCCGGGCGACCGAACTCGACCCTGACATTAAAGTGATGTTTATTACAGGCTTTGCGGCTGTGGCGCTTAATCCCGACAATAATGCGCCGCCGCAAGCCAAAATCCTCTCGAAGCCTTTTCACCTCAAGGATCTTGTCAATGAGGTGCAAAGGCTTCTTGCAGCCTGAGCGGACGGGGCGCTTCGCGTCCGCGGATTCGGATCGGAACGCCCGACTCCGCTGACCCGCGCGGGGGGGGGGAGGGCTCGCGGATGCTCGCTTCCGCTCACGCCAGGATAAAGCTCTCGATGTTTTTTGCCAGCGCCATGCCAAGACGCGCCGTTCGTAGGGCGCTGCGGCTCGTCCCGATCGCCGTGCTTGCGGCCAAAATCCTAAACCCCGCCCCAGCGGCCGCCGCGAGTCTTCAGGATTGTCTCGCCGGTCTCCGCCCCCAGATTTTGGCGAGCGGCGTCGACGCCGCGACATTTGATAAAACGACGCGCGGTCTCGAAGCCAACCCGGACGTGCTTCAGTCATCGCAGGCGCAGCCAGAGTTCAAGACGCCGATCTGGGATTATCTCGCCGGCCTCGTCGATTATGAGAGGATCAACGACGGCCGCGCGATGATGCAGCGCTGGGCTCAGCCTCTGGCGACGGCGGAGGCCCGCTTCGGGGTCGATAAGGCGACGATCGTCGCTGTTTGGGGCGTCGAATCGGATTATGGCCGCAGCTTCGGCACGCGCCCCATCGTGCAATCGCTCGCCACGCTCTCCTGCGGCGGCGGCCGGCAAGCGTATTTTCGCTCGGAGCTGATCGCCGCGCTGAAGATCGTCCAGCATGGCGATATCGCGCCGGAGCAATTTTTCGGGTCCTGGGCCGGAGCTTTCGGTCATACCCAGTTCATGCCGTCGACTTTCTTGCGCACCGCCGTCGATCTCGACGGCGACGGTCGCAAGGATTTGATCAATTCCGTTCCCGACGCGCTGGGATCGACCGCAGCCTATTTGCGCAAAGGTGGCTGGGTCGCCGGCGGCGAATGGGGCTTTGAGGTGCGTCTGCCTCAGCATTTCGCGGGTCCGTCGGGGCGCGTTCACAAAGAGCCGATGGCGGCTTGGGCCGCGCGGGGCTTGACGCGGATCGATGGTTCGCCGCTCGGGGGCGGCCCAAACGCCGGCCTGCTGCTTCCCGCAGGGGCGGGGGGGCCGGCTTTCCTCGTCACTCGCAATTTCGATGCGATCTATTCCTATAACGCTGCGGAATCTTATGCGCTGGCCATCTCGCTGCTATCCGACAGGCTGCGTGGGCGTCATGGCCTCGTGACCGCGTGGCCGACTAATGATCCCGGCTTGTCGCGCGCGGATCGTCGCGAATTGCAGACTCTTTTAATGCGCCGAGGCTACGACCTTGATGGCAAGGCGGATGGAGTCATCGGAAGCAAAACCAAGCAGGCGATCAGCGATTTTCAGGCGAAGTTGGGTCTTGCGCCAGACGGCCGCGCCAGCATCTCGGTGCTTACCGCCGCGCGGAGCAAATAGTGGCAACCGACCCTGACGCCTTCGAGTGAGGCGATCACGCCCTGCCTCTGCGTCGACGCATGATGTTATGCTTTAAGTTTAGAGTTAATCTCTATCTGACTGAATCTCGTGGGGTTTCCTCGGGCCGAACTAAATGAAATAGATGTGGTCTGGCAATTCGTCTTCTCCGTCGCGGGGCGGAAAATGCTGGCCGAGCACGACGCCGCATTGTTCGACCGCTGAGACGAACCCGGTTGCCATGTCGCCGCTTTGGATATGGCCAAGCAGCGCGTTGACGGCGCCTTGCCAAACCGATTGATCGACTTTTGAGGCGATGCCGACGTCAGCGACGATGCGGACGTAATGCTCGGCGAGGGAGACGAAAATCAGGACGCCGGCGCGATTTTCCTTGCGCGCCATGCCGCGGATCATGAATTGCTCCATCGCGGCGCGATGCGCCTGCTGGCGCCGGACCCCGCGCGGAACCAAAAGATGACGCAGGCGGGATTCCGAAAAAAGAAAGTAAAGCGCTGCAAAGACAAATGCCTGAACCAGCAGGATCTGTTGCACTGACAGATGCGTGACGGCGATGAGCAGCCAGGGCGTAGCGAGCGCGACGAGGCCTGACCAGGCGATCGCGTAGGTCATGTAGTCAGAGGAGGCGCGGGCGAGGACGCAGACGATTTCGCCGGCAGTCTGCGTTTCCGCGGCCTTGATCGCCGCGCTGACGCGGCGTTGGTCGTCGATCGATAAGATCATCACCAGCTCCCCGACGCGCCGCCGCCGCCCGACGACCCGCCGCCTCCGGAAAAGCCTCCGCCTCCGCCGCCGCCGTCCCATCCGCCGCCGCCACGGCCCGAATTGATCAGCATGCCGAGAAGAAAGGAAAGGATGTTGCTGACCAGCGCGCCGCTTTGCTGCGGAGGGGCCGACGGACCCCAGCGCGACGAGCCGCGGCGGTCGAAGATCTCGCCCTGCTGACCGCCGCCCCAGCGGGGGTCGATTCCCGACATGTCGCTCTGCGCAGCGCGGCGTCTAGGCGAACGCAACAGCATGAAAATGACAAGGAGAAACAGGCCGAAGACGATCCAGGGCGTCAGCGATTCAGTTGGCGAATCTTGATGATCGAGCCGCAGATCGGGACGTTTCTGCCACTCGGACGCATCAGTCGTCAGGACCGTGATCACATCGTCGACCCCGCGCTCTATGCCGCCGCCGAAGTCGCCGGTCTTGAAGCGGGGTGCGATCGCATTGGCGATGATGATTTTCGACAAAACATCGGTCAAGGTGCCTTCGAGCCCATAGCCGACCTCGATACGGACCTTCCGCTGCTTGGGCGCGACCAGAAGCAATACGCCGTTGTTCTTTTTGCTTTCGCCGAGCTTCCAATCGCGAAACAGCGCATTGGCGTAAGGCTCGATTTCGTCGCCGTCGAGCGAGTTCACTGTGGCCACGACGAATTGAATGCCAGATTTGGCTTCGAGCTGCTCGAGCTTCGCCGTGATCGCAGTCTTGGCTTCCGGTGGTATGATATTGGCGTCATCGACCACCCGCCCGCTGAGCGGCGGGAAATTATAGGCGATGGCGAGGCTGGCGCAGAAAATGAAGACGAGGCAGGCAAGCGGCGCGCCTATTCCTCTGAGTCTAGACGTCCAGCGGGAAGATGTCCGGGCGCCCGGAACGAAAACCGGCGCAGCTGCGATGCTCCGGCGGCAGCGATTTTTCGAAAATATCGAATTCTCGGCGGTCAAAACTTCACTTGGGGCGCGGTTTGCGCCGCATCGCTTGCGGTGAAGGCTGCAAGCGGCTTCTTGCCGGCGAATATGGTTTTCGCCCAGAGAATTGATGGGAAAGTTTCAAGCGCCGTATTAAAGGCTCTGGCGGCTTCGATATAGTCGCGTCGGGCGACGGCGATGCGGTTTTCCGTCCCTTCGAGCTGCGACTGCAAAGCCAGGAAATTCTGGTTCGATTTCAGATCAGGATAATTTTCGCTGATCGCCAGCAGCCGGCCCAGCGCGCCCGACAATTGCTCTTGAGCTGCTTGAAATTGCTTGACTTTTTCAGGATCTGTCAACTCCGACGGGTCAACGTTGATCGAGGTCGCCTTGGCTCTTGCCTCGGTGACGGCGGTCAGCGTGTCCTTTTCCTGTTTCGCATAGCCTTGCACGGTTGCGACCAGATTGGGAATGAGGTCGGCGCGCCGCTGATATTGGTTCTGGACATCCGCCCATTTGGCCTTCGCGGCCTCTTCAAGGGTTGGTATCGCATTATAACCGCAGGCTGAAACGCTGACGCCCAGCACAACGACGACGAGCATGGCGAGCAGCCGGTTCATGGGGCGGGTCGAGGGCTGAGTTTGCGGCCGATTTTCGAAAAGCGTCATGCGCAGGTCTCCGGCTTTCAACAGGATGATCGTTTGAGCGGCTCGAACCTCTAACTGATGCACGATCCCGAAAAATTGAAGAGTTTCGGGAGAAAATATGCGCCTTTCCAAGAGCATGATACAGAAAAGCTGTAGGACTTCTCGAGACGACCATGCGCTTCAACTAAAGCACGATCTTGCCCAGAAAGTCGCGGGCTTTTCCCGGCGTTCGGCCTTGCGCCGCGACGATCCACCGCTTTTTTTACTACGCGTTGCGGCTGACCGCCGTGGTAACCACGATTTGACTGGCGTGAAGGGTTCGATTCTCTACTCTGGCGGTAAATGGAATTCGTATTAGAGACAGCGGCGCGACCATGGATCTTTTAAACGGCTCTCAGCTTCTGCCTGGCGCCGGAGCCATGTCGCGAGCCGCGCTTCGGGCTTCATTCATTGTGATCGCCTGCTGCGGCATTGGGGCTGCGGCGCCGTCCGCTCCGACGACCGCGTCATGCGTCGTGGAGCTCTTCACCAGTCAAGGCTGTTCCTCCTGCCCGCCGGCCGACGCCCTGTTGGCGAGCATAGCGCGCAAACCCGACGTCATCGCGGTCTCTTTTCCGGTCGATTATTGGGACTATATCGGCTGGAAGGATACGCTCGCCGCGCCGGCTTTTTCGTCGCGGCAGAAGGCCTATGCGACAGCGCATGGCGATGGACATGTCTACACGCCGCAGGCGGTGGTGGATGGGCTGGCCGGGGTGGTCGGCAGCGATAGCGCAGAGATCGAAGAGGCGATCCACGCCGGCAAAGGTCGCGACGGCGCGTTGAGTTTGCCGATGCGCATGTCCCGCTCCGCAGGTTCTCTATTCATCGAAGTGCCGGAAGGGGCGGGCGGTCCTGCCGCCGTTTTGGTGCTGCGCGTCATGCGCACCAAGACTGTCCATATCGGGCGCGGCGAGAACGCCGGGCGTAGCGTGACCTATGTCAACGTTGTGCGGGCGATTGAAAAGGTCGGCGAATGGACCGGCTCTAACGCTACCTTCGAGTTGCCCGATTCGCGCGGCGAGGATGAAGGCTATGTCGTTCTGCTGCAAAAAGGCACGCTGGAGAAGCCCGGCCTGATCCTCGGCGCGGCAAAAAGCTCTGGGCTTTGAACCCATCGCGGAATGGCCCTCGCTCCGCGTTGTGCGCGCCATTCTGCGGCCGGTTGCAACGGGCGACGGCATTTTTTGCCGATAGGCCACTTTAGAGTTTGGGATTCCAGCTGGACTGGTCTTAGCTAGACTGGTTTTCACTAGACTTGGCCTCAACCGCTGTGGAACACTAGAGCCGAGTCCGAGGCTCGCTTTGGTTCCAGCTTTTCTCGCGGTCAACGCCGACTGCCTACCTCAAGGAAGTTTCACGAGCCGCATCCGGCTTTGTCCCCTTTCGCCTACTCCGCTCTCCCCCTATACAGGTTGCGATGATTCCTCCCCTTTAGCGCAAGGCGGCGGACAAGGAGTGTCATAAGCTTATGAGTTTTCGTTCCTTTCTCGGCGCCGCTACTGTGTTCGCATCCACCCTTGCGGCGTTCTCCGCGTTTAGCCCTAGCGTCGCGGCGATCAATGAGGCGTCGGCGCAGCAAGCAGGCGCCGCATCGGAGGGCGGCGGGAGGCCGCCTTGGCTCGAAGCCACAAATGCGGATGCGAAATCGGATGATTCAAAGAAATCCGACGCGAAGAAGTCCGACGCCAAAGGCGATTCCAAATCGAGCGATTCGAAGAAAGCCGGCAAGCCCGTTCAGGTCGGCTCCTTCGGCGATTGGGGCGCTTTTCTTGCACAGGGCGCCAAGGACAAAACTTGCTACGCGCTGGCGACGCCAAAGGCTCGCGCGCCTGCTGCGCTCAAACGAGATCCAGCCTATGTTTTCATCTCCAACCGGCCAAGTGAAAAGGTCCGTAATGAGGTGTCGATCATCATGGGCTTTGCGATAAAGGACGGCGGCGAGGCGCGGGCCGAAATTGGCAGCGCGAATTTCGATCTTGTCTCCAAAGGAAGCAACGCCTGGATCAAGAACCCGGCGGAGGAAACTCAATTCATCGAGGCCTTGAAGAAAGGCTCGAAACTGGTGGTGAAAGCGCCGTCGGTGAAAGGCAATGTCACCGTCGATAGCTATTCGCTCGCGGGCATATCCCAGGCGCTCGAGAGAGTTCAGAAGGACTGTCCGTGACGACGTCGGCGGCGCGCCGCAGCAGCCGGAATGCGTCAATGGTCATTGCCGGGGCTCTTTTGGGTTTTCCGACATTGCGTGACAGCGCGCGGCGGTCGCGGACAATTATGGATAATAATAATGTCATTGCGGGAGCCCGCGGCGCATAATTGCCTCAGTGCATAGGAAGACGCGGCAAACGCGCTACCCGGGAGGACAAATCAATGTACGATAAGATCTACCCCGTCGTTTCCGAGTGGACTGAAGACGCCTATATCGACGCTGGAAGATACAAACAGCTTTATGCGCAGTCGATCGCCGATAAGGATGCGTTCTGGGCAGGGCAGGGCGCCCGCATCGATTGGATCAAACCCTTCACCAAGGTTAAGAATACGTCTTTTGGTCCCGGCGAGGTCTCGATCAAATGGTTTGAGGACGGCGTCACCAATGTCGCTCAAAACTGTATTGATCGGCATCTCGCGAGGTCTGGAGATGAGATCGCCATCATCTGGGAGGGCGATGACCCGCATCAATCGAAGCACATCAGCTACAAGCAGTTGCACGAGGAGGTTTGCCGTCTCGCCAACGTCCTCAAGGCGCATGGCGTCGGCAAAGGCGATACGGTCACGATCTACCTGCCGATGATTCCCGAAGCGGCCTACGCCATGCTCGCTTGCGCGCGCATCGGGGCCATCCATTCGGTGGTGTTCGGGGGGTTTTCGGCCGATTCTCTCGCCGGCCGGATCGAAGGCTGCAAATCGAAAATCCTCATTACTGCTGACGAAGGCCTGCGCGGCGGCCGTAAAGTGCCGCTGAAGATCAATGCCGACGCCGCGGTCAAGAAAACCGGCGATATCGTGCAAACCATGCTGGTCGTCAGGCGCACGGGCGGCCCTGTCGCGTGGACGTCGGGCCGCGACGTCTGGCACGACGAGGCGGTCGCCAAGGCGAGTGCGGATTGCCCCTGCGAGCCGATGAACGCGGAGGACCCGCTGTTCATTCTGTTCACCTCAGGCTCGACCGGCGCGCCGAAAGGCGTCGTTCATACGACGGCAGGCTATCTCGTCTATGCCTCGATGACGCACCAATATGTCTTCGATTATCATCCGGGCGACGTCTATTGGTGCACCGCCGACGTCGGCTGGGTCACCGGGCACAGCTATATAGTCTATGGCCCGCTCGCCAATGGCGCGACGACGCTGATGTTTGAAGGCGTGCCGAGCTATCCCAGCATCTCGCGGTTCTGGGAGATCGTCGACAAGCACAAGGTGAATATTTTCTATACCGCGCCGACCGCGATCCGCTCTCTGATGGGATCAGGCGACGCGCCGGTCAAGTCGTCGAGCCGCGCCTCTTTGCGAGTGCTTGGCTCGGTCGGCGAGCCGATCAACCCAGAGGCCTGGGAATGGTACTACCGGGTCGTGGGGGAGGGCCGCTGTCCGATCGTCGACACCTGGTGGCAGACCGAGACCGGCGGCATTCTGATCACCCCCTTGCCGGGCGCGACGAATTTGAAGCCGGGTTCGGCGACGCTGCCGTTCTTTGGCGTCGAGCCGCAGGTGGTCGACGCCAATGGGAGCGTTATTGAAGGCCCAGGTTCAGGCAATCTGGTCATCGCCGATTCGTGGCCCGGTCAGATGCGCACGCTCTATCAAGATCACGAGCGATTCGTGCAGGCTTATTTCATGGCTTACCCCGGCAAATATTTCACCGGCGATGGCTGCCGGCGCGACGCCGACGGCTATTACTGGATCACCGGGCGAGTTGACGATGTGATCAACGTCTCGGGTCACCGGCTTGGCACGGCCGAGGTGGAGAGTTCCCTTGTCGCGCATAAAATGGTCTCGGAAGCCGCCGTCGTCGGCTATCCGCACGACCTCAAGGGCCAGGGCATCTACGCCTATGTCACCTTGATGGTCGGAATTGAGCCCAGCGAGGAGCTGCGGCGCGAACTCATCGCCTGGGTGCGCAAGGACATCGGGCCGATCGCCTCACCGGACGTCGTTCATTTCGCGCCGGGATTGCCGAAAACGCGATCGGGCAAAATCATGCGACGCATCTTGCGCAAGATCGCAGAACAAGAGTTTTCCGCGCTCGGAGATATTTCAACCCTCGCAGATCCTGCGGTTGTCGACGATCTCATCCGCAATCGAGTCGGCTGACGCGCATTCTGTGAAGCATGATTGCTTCAGATCAAGCAATCATGCTTCCAATCTTCGTTTCAACTTAAAAGCTTGTTTGAGGAATATGCAATTATTCAAGATACAGCTAAGCTGAAGCAGGAAGATAAGACGTAAATTTCATTTTAACTTAAAGTAGAGGATTCCGCGCCAAGCAACGCTAGCTTTGATATTGTCGAATCGGCGGCTGAGTTCAATCCTGCCGCGGCTCGATTCGACTCCATCGGTGCGACATCATGAGCGAGGGGCGGAGAGACAGCGGATCGGTTTTCTCAATACCGAGCGGCGGCGCTGCCATTTTCGTGGGCTTAGGGGCGTGCATCGCATTGTTCTTGGCGATGACGGGCGCGACGGCGCGCGAAATCGTGGCGTTTCCACAGGCCTATCCGCCCGGGACGATCATCATCAAACAAAGCGAACGCAGACTTTATCTGACCACCGGGGCGGGAACCGCGATCCGCTATCCGATCGCGGTCGGCAAGATGGGCATGAGTTGGCGCGGCGAGACCTTCGTCAACGGCAAATATGTTCGCCCGGCATGGACGGCCCCTGCAGTCGTCCGGCAGGATCACCCCAATTTGCGCGGCGTGATTCCTGGCGGCTCATCGCGCAATCCCATGGGCGCCGCGGCGATTACCCTCGGGCTCTCGGAAGTCGCCATACACGGCACGACGGAAAACATGCGCAAATCCATCAGCACCGCCGCGTCTTATGGCTGCATTCGAATGTACAATGAGGATGTCGTCGACCTCTTTGGCCGCGTGCAGGTGGGAACGCGCGTCTTCGCCGTCCCTTGAAGCCGGGAAAGCCGCCGAATTTTCAATATCGGGATCACGCGTTGATACAGAGAAATTCAGAACGTGATCGATCCCGGACAGAACGATGACGTTCTGGCCGCCGCTGGTCTTTATTTCCGCGCCGGATTGGCGTAACCAGCCAGCTTCGCCCTATGATTGATCTCGCGGCGCTCTGGCTTTCTGCATCTTTGCCTCGTATCGATCCGATAGGCAGAGTTGACGTTGGCCTGCAGGATGTGCTCGAGTCGGGAGATCGGCGGTTGCATGTCTTGGCGCTTTGAGATGCGGGCGATCGCTTGAGGAGCGCCCCGTTCTTATGCGCCGCGCGGGGCGTGTCTAATTTGGGCCATGGCGGAGGGGGTAATCGGTGGAAACGAAGGATCTCGATCAGACCGAACTCGTCAATCAGATCACTGACGTCATCGTGAAGGAAGGAATGGTCGATCGCGACAAAGTCACTTTGGACGCGACGATCGAAAGCCTGAATCTCAAGTCGATCGATATAGTGATGATATTGACGGCGATCGAAGAAAAATTCGACGTCTATATCCCGATGGACGGCCCCTTTCACGACGCCAAAGACGTCAAAAGCCTGATCGACGCTATCGCCGCTTACATCATCAAAGAAAAAGGCTGACATGACGTCAACGCGGCAGGTTGTAGTTACCGGCATGGGCGCTGTCTCGGCCGCGGGGATAGGCGCGACCGCCTTGTGGCATGCGGCGCGAGACGGGCGCTCCTGTGTCGCCGAAACGCAATTCAAGCGGCCTTATCGCGGCCGCATCAAGATTTCGGCCCAGGTGCAAGGGTTCGATCCTGGAGCCCATCTCGAAGCCAGCGTGTTGCCTTTCTGCGATCCGGTCACTCAATATCTTTTGACCGCCGCCGATGAAGCGGTCGCCCAGGCGGGTCTTTCGCGCTCCGAGCCGATGGGCCCGCGCACCGCCGCGATCATAGGCACTGGAGTCGGCGGCATGCATACGCTGGAAGACGGCCTTTATCTCGCGCTGGTCGAGCAGGGCCGTCCTACGCCTTTGACCGTGCCGCGCCTCATCCCCAGCTCCTGCCCATCGAATGTGAGCATCCGCTTCGGCGCCAGGGGGCCCTGTTTCGCCGTGGCCAGCGCCTGTTCCTCGGCGACGCAGGCGATTGGAATTGGCCTCCACCTCATCCGCTCCGGCCTGATCGATCGCGCTATTGTCGGCGGGACGGAGGATTGCATCACAAACAGCTCGATGCTTGCCTGGGAAGCTTTGCGCGTGCTGACGCCCGATGTCTGCCGGCCTTTCTCCAAGGGTCGCAACGGCATGACTCTCGGCGCCGGCGCCGGAGTATTCATCCTTGAGGAAGCCGAAAGCGCGCGCGCGCGGGGCGCCAAAGCTCTCGTCGAACTTGCGGGCTACGGCACATCGAGCGACGCCAAGGATCAGGTGCGGCCGGATGCGGAAGGGGCGGCCGAATGCATGCGCCTCACTTTGGCGGATGCCGGCGTCCTGGCTGATGAGGTGGACTACGTCAACGCGCATGGCACCGGAACGATCGTCAACGATTTGACGGAATCCGAGGCGCTTGGTCTCGTCTTCGGCAACCGGCTATCGCAACTGCCAATTTCATCCACGAAGCCAATCCATGGCCATGGTCTTGGAGCCGGAGGCGCGCTCGAACTGATCGTCACCATCGGAGCCGTTCGCGATGGCGTGGCCCCGCCGACGATCAACTGGCGCGAGCCCGATGTAAAATGCCCCGTGGACCCCGTGCCGAACGAGGCGCGTCCGATGCCGATCCGCGTCGCCCTCACCAATTCATTCGCTTTCGGCGGAATCAACGCCAGCCTGATCGTACGTCGCGCCGAGGCGGCATGAGTCCGGAAATTGGTTCGCGCGGCGCCGCTGAGGGATCAGGCGATGCGCCTATTAATTTGCCCGAGATCTCTGTGCGAACCGATGCCGCCCATGTCGCCGCTTTTCAGCGCGAGACTGGCGGCGCGCCGATCGAGGGACTTGTTCCGCTGACCTATCCGTTTTGCTGGCTGACGCTTCCCGCGGTGCGGCCGGCGCTTGCGCAGATGATCGGCGGTGCGGCCTTTCTGCCGATCCACGAGGCGCAGAGCTTTGATTATGAACGCCCGCTTGAAACCGACGCCGATTATCGGCTGGCGTTCGAGTTCCAGCGCAAGGCCGAGCCCGCGCGAGTGATCGTAAATGCCGTGATTTCGACGCCGCAGCGAGAGATTTGCGGTCGTTTCGAGACGGTGCTCCGCATTGTCCCCGTGGCTGCGGTCGCAAGCCCATGAACGCCGCGCCGATTGTCGATGCGCCGATTGACCTTGCGCCCGCCGATTGGCCCAAAGTCGGGCAAACCATAGGCCGCTGCGACTTTGGTCCTTTCGGTCTTGAGCAGCTCGCTCGTTACGCCGAGGCGTCCGGCGACGATAACCCTCTGCATCTCGATCAGGATGTCGCCGCCGCCGTAGGCCTCAAAAAGCCGCCCATTCACGGCATGCTGATGATGAGTTGCTTTGAGCCGGCGCTGAGACAGTGGCGGCGCGATATCGTGATTAGCCGACTGGCGGGCAAATTTCTGCGGCCTGTCTTCGCCGGCGAAAGCATCAGCGTTAGCGGGCGCGTCGCGCTCTCTAGTCTCGCGCCGCAACCTGAACTTCTCCTGCGGCTGATGGCGCATGGCCCCAACGGCGATCTCGCCATATTGGCGGAGGCGACGCTTCGGCGCATCAGCAGCGGCGCGATCTGACATGGCGCCGCGATCCGTCCTCATCACCGGCGCCTCGAGCGGCATCGGCCGCGCGCTGGCGCTTGCCTACGCCGGACCCGGCGTAACTTTGGCGCTGATTGGCCGCAATTCCGAGCGGCTGGAGGCGGTGGGGGCAGCCGCTCGGGCGCGGGGAGCGGAAGTCGACATCGGGCTTTTGGACGTGCGCGATCAGGACGCCATGGCGCAATGGATCGGGGCCTCCGACGCGCGCCGCCGATTCGATCTCTGCATCGCCAACGCCGGCATCACCACGGGCCTCGCGCCCGGCGAGATTTCCGAGGACCCGCAGGCGGTTCGCGCCATTTT
The DNA here is from genome assembly GCA_037200525.1 of Methylocella sp. Classification (NCBI taxonomy): domain Bacteria; kingdom Pseudomonadati; phylum Pseudomonadota; class Alphaproteobacteria; order Hyphomicrobiales; family Beijerinckiaceae; genus Methylocella; species Methylocella sp. The sequence continues at coordinate 2,705,552 of JBBCGG010000001.1, forward strand.
GAGCTCTAATCTCATTGGCGTCCTGAATACCGTCGAACCCCTCATTGGCCCGATGTGCTCCCGGAAAACCGGTCAGCTCGCTTTCATCGGTTCTATCGCCGGCTTGCGCGGTTTGCCCTATTCGCCGGCCTATTGCGCGACGAAGGCCGCCGTCCACGCCTACGCCGAATCATTGCGCGGTCGGCTTGAGTCGCAGGGGGTCTGCGTCAGTCTGGTGATCGCCGGCTTTGTGAAAACGCCGCTGAACGACAGCATCCATGCTGTGAAGCCGCTCGAGATCAGCGATTCGCGCGCCGCGGCGATCATCCGCAGCGGTCTTGATCGCCGCAAGGCAGTGATCGCCTTCCCCTGGCCGCTCTATTTTTTGGCGCGTCTTGCCCGAATCTTGCCAGTCCGGCTCGTCGATCAGATCTTGTCGCACATTGAAGTCAGCGCGCCAAAAACCGAAGAACGGCCGCTTTAACGGGTCTTTCGCTCAGCTTTGCAGCGCTGCGTCGCTTCTTTTGCGAGGCCTCGTCGGCGAACGCCGTGCAAGCAAATGCGACTCTTTTAAGGCTTTGTAAATCTTTGGGAATTACTCAATTCCTGAAACAATTCGTTGCAATTTGTTGGTTGTCCCACACGCTTATTTCATGGTTTCTCAGCTTGAGCACTTCTGTCCGCAGAGGCTGCTCGAGCATCCCGGTCCAGGCCGGCGCAGCGATCGCGCGAGGCTTGTAAGGGGGACCCTCGGGCAATGTCTTCATGCGAACCTGCCGCCTTGTTTGGTCAAGCGAACCATAAAAGTTTGCGCCAAAGATCGCTGAAGCGGGCCGCGCGGATCGGAGAGCGAAATTCGCGGGGGCATTGCAACTTGGTTTTTTCCGATCTTTTGATATTGCTCAGCGAGACCAGTTTGGTCATTTCCGTATTCGGCCTTCTCTTTGTGGGCGGCGGATTTCTTATCCTCATAGGCATCAACGTTTTCGAGCGGATCTCCGGCAAAACTCTTGGCAGGCCGCTGCGCCGCATGATTTTGACCGAGGCTGATTTGCCTCACGTTCTGGTGCAAATCCCGATTTTCAACGAAGCTGAAACGGTGGCCGGAGCTTTGCATTCGGTCGCCGCGCTCGATTGGCCGCAAGACCGCCTGCATATTCAGTTGCTCGATGATAGTTCCGATGAGACCAGCGCCGTTGCGACGCGCGTCATCGGCGACCTTCATGCGCAAGGCTTCGATGTCCTTCATCTGTGCCGGGGCGATCGGTCCGGCTACAAGGCTGGCGCTCTAGCTGCGGGCTTGCTTCACTCCGATGCGCCTTATGTCGCCGTGCTCGACGTTGATTTCCGGCCGCCGTCGAATTGGCTGCGCAAAGTCATGCCAGCCCTGATCGCCGATCCGCGCGCCAGCTTCATCCAATCCCGCTGTGAGTTTTCCAACTACAAGACGAACTGGTTGACCCGCGCCCAGGGTTTGATGCTCGACGCCCATTATGCGTTGGAGCAGGCGACCCGTTTTCGCGCGGGCTGGCTGTTTCAATTCAACGGCACGGGCGGCGTCTGGCGCCGCGCCGCCATTGTCGCGGCGGGAGGATGGTCTTCCGATTCGCTGTGCGAGGACCTCGACCTCACCGTTCGCGCCGAAATCGCCGGATGGCATGGATTGTTTGCAATGGACCCGCCTGTGCCTGGTCTCGTTCCCGATCAGGTCAAGCATTGGCGCGTGCAGCAGCGGCGCTGGTCAAACGGTTTTGTGCAGGTGGCGCGCAAGCTGCTCAAGCAGGTCTGGACCGCCGATTGGTCCGTGCGGCGTAAAATCTCGGCAAGCTCCCTCATTCTCATACAAGCGTTTTATCCTTGCGCGGCAATTGCTTGCGTCTCGCTTTTTGCTTGTCTCCTTCTGCGCGGCGGCGACCCGGCGGCCTATATTCCGATCATCGATCTCGTTGCAATTGTGATTGCGATGGTTGCGGTCGGCATGACGTTGGCTCCTTACTTCATTCTGCGCCGCGGCTCCTTATCGCGTTATTTCGCGACCCTGGCCTCGCTGACGCCATTGATGATCTATGTCAGCGTCTCGAATGCGCCCTCGATCCTGAAAACAGTTTTCGGCGCCACCGAGACATGGAAGCGCACGCCGAAGACTAGCGCCATTGCGCCGACCGATTCGATCAGCCGCTTCTAAAAATCCGGGCCGTGGCTGGCGCTCTGCGCAGGGACTGAACCCTTCGCTTAGAATTGGGGTCTAATCGGCCCATTCCTGACCTGGAGGTTTCACGCGAACTCATATAGAGCAGGAGTTTCGCGTGATTAGATCAGGAGCGGTTTTGGATGCAGTTGGGCAGTATAATCCGCACGGCGAAAATATGTCTGGCTACTGGCGTGATCTTCGGGCTTAGCGGTCTCGCTGGCGGAGCCAACGCCGATTCAGGCGGTCTCTTCGACAATTTCAATCTCGGCGATTTCTTCACGTATCACGGCGATAAGGATAAGGACAAGGATCCGGCGGCCCCCAAGGCTCGGCATTTGTTTTGTCCGGATATCCTCATTCTCGAAGGCACGGCGGCTTCGCAGGTCCATGCAGGCGCGCCGCCCACCACAATGAATTTGCGCTATCAATTTTCGCTTGGCGATGTTGTGCGCGAATGTTCGATCGAGGGCGAGCATCTCTCCATCAAAGTTGGGATCGCCGGCAGCGTGCTGCTTGGTCCGGCCGGGGCGCCAGCCAGCTTCAGTGTCCCGTTGCGCATCGCCATCGTCAACAAGACGAGTCATGAGCCGGTCGTAACCAAGCTCTACCATGCGGCCGCTACCATCGCGGCCGGGCAGGCCCAGGCCGCTTTCAGCGTCGTTTCCGAACCGCTGCTCGTCCCGTTCTTCCAGGATCGCTCGGACTATGATTACGACATCAAGGTCGGCATCGACGAAGCGGCCGAGGCTGAAAAGGCGGACAAAAAGCCAAAACACTGACGTAGGCGGGGCGCTGGTTGCGACAAATCAGCGCGCGATGCCATTGACAAAAGAACTCGGCGCGCCAATAATTTAGGCGTCAAACAAGATCCCAGCGGAAGAGTCCGCCTTGAGCCCTGCGCTCGAGTCGGCGCCGAAGGCGCAACCGCCCCGGAAACGCTCAGGCCCATGGACCGCTGGGAGATGACGCTCTGGAAAGCGATTTGCCGCGCCTTGCGGTAAATCCACCGACGGAGGCAGCTTCGCGCCGAAGCAAGGTTCGCGCGAGGGAACACTCTCAGGTCACCGGACAGAGGGGGCAAAGCGTTGCGTACGCAGCATTGGCTGGGTGCGCAGATCTTCTTTGCACCCGTCGACCGAGGATCCGATGTCTGCCCATCAATCCGCCGCCGCGTCCGGTTTAGCGCATACGCCGCTCCACGATCTGCATATCTCCCTCGAGGCCCGCATGACGGCCTTCGCTGGCTATGACATGCCGGCGCACTACCCGCCCGGCGTCATCCAGGAACATCTTCACACCCGCGTTCAAGCCGGGCTGTTCGACGTATCGCATATGGGGCAGGCGATTCTCTCCGGCTCGCACGCGGCGCAAAGCCTTGAAACGCTTGTCCCCGGCGATATCGAAACGCTCGCCGCAGGGCGAATGCGCTACACGCAGCTGCTCGATGCGGATGGCCATATCCTCGATGATTTGATTGTTACGCGCCTTGATGACGAGGCAGGGCGGGAGCGTCTTTTCCTGGTCGTCAACGCCGCTGCGAGGACGGCGGATTTCGCTCTGATCGCCAAAGCTCTTCCCCATCTTGCCCTTACAAGTCTCGACGACAGCGCCCTGCTCGCCTTGCAGGGGCCGAAGGCGGCGGCGGTCTTGCGGCGGCTCGTTCCCGGCGTCGAAAGCATGTCCTTCATGACGTCGCGGCGCTTCGAGCGCCGCGGCTTATCCTTGCTGATATCGCGGTCCGGCTACACCGGCGAAGACGGGTTCGAGATTTCGCTGCCAGCCTCGGCGGCGACGGGTTTCGCCAAAGATCTGCTGGCTAACCCGGATGTGCGCCCAATAGGGCTCGGCGCCAGGGATTCGCTTCGACTTGAGGCCGGTCTCTGCCTTTACGGCCACGACATTGACGCGAGCGCCGATCCCGTCGAGGCGGGGCTGTCTTGGTCGATTTCCAGGCGCCGACGCGAACAAGGCGGATTCCCTGGCTTTGCGTCAATTGCGCGGGCTCTGGCTCATGGTCCCTCGCGCCGCCGCGTCGGGTTCCTGACGGAAGGCAAGATTCCGGCGCGCGAGGGAGCCGCGATTCAAACGCCGGACGGGCGAGCCATTGGCCGCCTCACTTCGGGAGGTTTCGCGCCGAGTCTCGGGCGGCCGATCGGCATGGGCTATGTGGACGCCGCCTATGCAAAAATTGGCGCGCCGGTCGAACTCATCGTGCGCGGAAAGCCGCTCGCGGCTAAAGTCGCAGCCATGCCTTTTATGGCGCATGCGTTTTATAGGGGAGCCTGATGCCGACGTTCTACACTAAAGATCACGAATATATCCGCGTCGAAGGGGATGCGGGCGTCGTCGGCATTAGCGATTACGCGCAGTCGGAACTTGGCGATATCGTTTTCGTGGAGCTCCCTTTGATCGGCAAGAGTTTGACCAAGGGAAGCGAGGCCGCCGTCGTCGAAAGCGTCAAGGCGGCGAGCGGCGTCAGCGCACCGGCCTCAGGCGAAGTTGTCGAGATCAACCGTGCGCTGGAGGATGCGCCCGCCCTCGTCAACGAAGATTCGAGCGGAAAGGGCTGGTTCTTCAAAATCATGCTCTCGGACCCCGCCGAACTCGAGGCCCTGATGGACGAGGCGGCCTACCAAAACTACCTCAAATCCATCGACTGAACGCCCTCTCGATCAAACGCGCGACCACCCAAGAGATTGGAACTCCATGCGCTATCTTCCTTTGACCCCTGATGATCGCATAGACATGCTGGCGCGCATCGGCGTTGCCGATATTGACGAGTTGTTCGCCGCAATTCCCGCCGATAAGCGGCTCTCCACTGAGCTGGACCTGCCGCCGCGCAAGAGTGAAATGGAGGTGCAGCGGCTGCTTTCGGCGATGGCGGCGAAGAATGTCGCGGCGGGGTCGGCGCCGTTTTTCGTCGGGGCAGGCGCCTTACAAGCATCACATTCCAGCCAGCGTCGATCATCTGATCCAGCGCTCCGAATTCATGACCAGCTACACGCCTTATCAGCCCGAGATTGCGCAGGGTACGCTGCAGGTGATTTTCGAGTTCCAGACTCAGGTTGCGGCGCTGACTGCGATGGATGTCTCCAACGCTTCGATGTATGACGGCTCGACTGCGACGATCGAGGCCGTTTTGATGGCCCATCGCATCGCCAAACGGCGCAAAGCCGTGCTCTCGGGAGGGCTGCATCCGCACTACGCCGATGTCGTCCGCACCGTCTCCCGCATGACGGGGGACAGCGTCGTCGCCGCCTCGCCCAATGTGTTTGCGCGCGACGAGGATCTCGGCGCGTTGATCGACGCGGAGACGTCCTGCGTTGTCGTGCGAAGCCCGGATTTCTTCGGCAATGTGCGGGATCTCTCGGCGCTGGCGGCAATCTGCGAGGCGAAGGGCGCGCTTCTGATCGCGGTCGTCACCGAGGCTGTCTCGCTCGGTCTCGTCAAACCGCCAGGGGACAATGGGCGCCGATATTGTGGTCGGAGAAGGCCAGTCGATCGGCAATGGCCTGAACTTCGGCGGCCCCTACGTCGGCCTCCTCGCGGCAAAGGCCAAATATCTGCGCCAGATCCCGGGGCGTCTCTGCGGCGAGACCATCGATGCGGAAGGGCGCCGCGGCTTCGTTCTGACGCTGTCGACGCGCGAACAACATATCAAGCGAGACAAGGCGACATCCAACATCTGCACCAACTCTGGTCTCTGCTGTCTCGCCTTCAGCATTCACCTCGCTCTGCTGGGCGAGGCCGGGCTGCGGCGGCTCGCGAGAGTCAATCACGCCAATGCCGTCGATCTCGCCAATCGGCTCGGCGCAGTGAGCGGCGTTGAGGTTCTCAACCAGACCTTCTTCAATGAATTCACCATCCGCGTGCAGGGCGATGGTGCACAGGTGATCGAGCATCTGGCCGAAAACGGAGTGCTCGGCGGCGTTCCTGTCTCGCGGCTGTTGCCCGGCCCGAGATTTGACGATCTCATTCTCGTCGCCTCGACCGAGATCAACACCGATGAGGACCGCGCGGCCTTCGCCGACGCGTTGCGGAGCGCGCTGTCATGCTGAACCGGCCGGAACACCCGACGCAAACAAACGATTCGGCGATCTTCGAGGCCAAGACCATCACATCCAATCGCGCTCTTGCGATGGAGGAGGGCTTGATCTTTGAGATCGGCCGCTTGGAGGTCAGCGGCGTCGATCTCGATGAGCCCACGCCTTTCAAATACAGGCTAGGCGGCCTTGAGCGCGCGGCGCCGATCGGCCTGCCGGGCTTGAGCGAGCCTGAGGCGATGCGCCATTACGTGCGTCTGTCGCAGAAGAATTATTCGATCGACGCGGGTCTCTATCCGCTTGGTTCCTGCACGATGAAACACAATCCGCGCCTCAACGAAGCTATTGCGCGGCTGCCGGGCTTTGCCGACATCCATCCGCTGCAGCCGCAATCGACTGTTTCCGGCGCGCTGGAGTTGATGAACGAATTAGCCCGTTGGTTGATGACGATGACCGGCATGGCGGCGGTGGCCATGTCGCCCAAAGCCGGCGCGCATGGCGAGGCCTGCGGCATGATGGCGATCAAGGCCGCGATCGCCGCCAGGGGGGAGGGGGCGACGCGCAGGATCGTTCTCGCGCCGGAGTCGGCGCATGGCACCAATCCGGCGACCGCGACGCTTATTGGCTTTGAGGTCCGCACCATCCCCGCGCGCGGCGACGGGACTGTTGATCTGGCGGAGATCAAAAGCCGGTTGGGGCCGGATGTCGCCGCGATCATGCTGACCAATCCGAACACATGCGGCTTGTTCGAGACTGATGTGGTTGCAATCGCCGAGGCGATGCATGAGGCCGGAGCCTATTTCTATTGTGACGGCGCGAATTTCAACGCCCTTGTCGGCAAGGCGCGGCCGGGCGATCTCGGCGTCGACGCCATGCATATCAACCTGCACAAAACCTTCTCGACGCCGCATGGCGGCGGAGGGCCCGGCGCGGGACCTGTGGTTTTGTCGGCGCGGCTCGCCGCTTTTGCCCCAGTGCCGTTTCTGCGAAGAGGCGAGCGCGGCCTGCGCCTTGTCGAGCAACAGTCGGAGGCGACGCGATCATTCGGCCGCATCACCGCTTTCCATGGCCAGATGGGCATGTTTGCGCGGGCCTTGACCTATATGTTTTCGCACGGGGCCGATGGCTTGCGGCAGGCGTCGGAAGATGCGGTCCTGAGCGCGAATTACATTCGCGCCAGCCTCAAGGATCTGATGTCGCAGCCTTTCGGCGATAGGCCCTGCATGCATGAGGTTCTGTTCGACGACGCTTGGCTGAAGCCGACCGGCCTCACGACATTGGATTTCGCAAAGGCGATGATCGATGAAGGCTATCACCCGATGACGATTTATTTTCCGCTCGTCGCGCATGGAGCCATGCTGATCGAGCCGACAGAATCGGAATCAAAGGCTTCGCTCGATCTATTCATCGCAACATTGCGTGATTTGGCGATGGCGGCGCTTGCCGGCGAGGTGGAGCGGTTTATCGGCGCCCCATTTTACGCGCCGCGCCGACGTCTCGATGAAACCCGCGCGGCGCGAAGCCCAAGGCTTAAATGGACGCGGCAGACCACGGAAAATTCTCTTGGCGATGGCTCCAATCAGCATCGCGAAGATAAAGTCGCGGAAAGCTCGGTTTGAACGTCGTCTCGAAGACGAGCAAGGGCGCAAAAAAGCATGACCGTCCAAGATCAAACGGTCATGCTTCGTATCTCTCCGAAATGACTGATTCTCGGGATGAAGGCCTAATGAAGCAGCGAATTCAGTTCGCTGATTCCCTTGGTGATGAGCTGGTCCCCAAAGGAGCCTTTCGCCTCGGCTTTTAATACCGTTGCAGCGACTTTGGTTGCGAGGTCCGCCGCGGCTGCGCGCACGTCGGCGGCCGCCTGAGCTTCGGCCGAAGCAATTTTTTCTTCGGCTTGTTTGGTCCGGCGCGTGACGAACTCGGCTATGCGCTCGCTGGCTTCCTTGGCGAGACGTTCGGCTTCAGCGTGGGCCTGCGCGACGACGGCGGCGGCTTCGGCTTCCGCCTCGGCGCGGCGCCGCTCAAAAGAGGCGAGGACCGCTTCGGCTTCGGCGCGAAGCTTCGAGGCCTCGGCGAGTTCCTCTTTGATTCTCTCACCGCGCTTGTCGAGCGCCGCATTGATCTTGCCGTCCACGCCAAGATAGGCGAGCAGGCCGATAAAGATCACGAATGCAAAGGAGACGAAAAATTCTTCATTCATCGAACGTCTCCGGCTCAGGCTTTAACTTCGGCTGCCGCCGCGGCAATGGCTTTTGGATTGGCGGGTTGGCCGGTGATGCGCTCGACGATTGCCGCAGCCGCGTCGCTGGCGATCCCCGCGACATTCGTCATGGCTTTGGCCTTCGTGTCTGCGATCTGCGCCTCGGACGCCATCAGCTTCGCGTTAAGCTCGCTCTCAAGCGCGCGGCGCTTCGCGTCAGTGTCGGCATTGATCTTTGCCTGCTTGTCCTGAGCTAGAGCTTGCGCCTTGGCCCTGGCGTCGGCGATTGTCTTCTCATGAGCGGCGGCGGTCTTTTCCGATTGTTCGCGAAAGGCGTGCGCCTCGTCGAGGTCCTTGCTGATCTTTTCCGCGCGGGCCTTGAGGATATTCTCAACGCGCGGCAACGCGACCTTGGACATCAGGAGATAAAGCAGTCCGAAGCTCAGGGCGAGCCAGATGAGCAGCGGTGCGAAATTTGCGGCTTCGAAGGGCGGAAACGCGCTCGGCCCGTGGTCGATGTCGGGGGGCGCCAAGGCGCCATCGACGTATATTTCCGACTTACTGGTGGCCATCGTCAATTCCCGGGCGTTTATGAACTGAAAAATGCGCCCGGATATCGCACCGGGCGCATCTACTTTACTTGATAACGAAGAGCAGAAGAATCGCTACGAGAAACGCGAAGATGCCCAAGCCTTCCGCAAGCGCCGCGCCGATGAAGGCGCGTCCGAATTGTGCGTCGGACGCCGTTGGATTGCGCAGGGCGCCGGAGAGGAAGTTGCCGAAAATCAAACCGACGCCGATAGCGGCGGCTCCCATTCCGATGGCGGCGAGACCTGCGCCAATAAATCTAGCTGCAGCGGGATCCATTTTTTAAACTCCTGAGCTTGCGAAAGTGGGCACCGATCTGTTGTTCAATATTTATTCAGTGGCCCGGATGAATTGCGTCGTTGAGATAGACGCAAGTGAGAATGGCGAAGACGTAGGCCTGAAGCACGGCCACAAACAACTCAAAGCCGGTCAGCAGGACAGTCGCCGCGAGAGGCACCGGCGCGATCAAGGCATAGGCTCCCGCGCCAAGCAGAGAGACGACGAAACCAGCCATCACCTTTAAGGTGATGTGACCGGCGAGTATGTTCGCGAACAAACGAACTGAAAGGCTGATCGGCCGCGACAGAAAGGAAATGACTTCGATCACCACCAGGAAGGGTAGCAGGGCCATCGAAACGCCTGATGGAACGAACAGCCCAAGGAAACGCGGTCCGTGCCGAATGACGCCATAGACGATGACCAAACCGATGATGAACGCGGCGAGCGCGAAGGTCACGATGATCTGGCTTGTCACCGAGAAGGTGTAGGGAATGAGTCCAATGACGTTCGAAAACAGGACGAACATGAAAAGCGTGAAGACGAAGGGAAAGAAACGCATCCCTTCTGATCCGGCCGACATGCGAACCGTGTTGGCCACGAACTCATAAGACATTTCGGCGGCCGATTGGAGCCTGCCGGGAACGATGGAGCGCGATGAGGTGCCAAGAATCATCAGCGCCGAAACAGCGAGAATGACGATCACCATGAAAAGCGCTGCATTGGTGAATGAGAAATCGATCCCAAACAAATGCAGGGGCACGATCCGCTCGACTTGGAACTGATGGATCGGATCCAATGCTTTTTCCACGCGCAAACCCCTCGACTGACCTGAACCTTAGGCCCCAATCCGCGATCAGCGCCTTGGGGCGTGACCGCCTCAAGATGAAGCGATCAGCCTTCCTTAATTGACTGCGTGGTCTTTTCCAAAAAGTCCGCAACTCTTCGGGAAAGACCATGCTTTAGCTGAGGCCGCCTTTCGAACCCGGGGTTTTGACGGCGATGCGATAAACATTCCAAAATCCCGCCGCCGTCCCCATCATGAGGAACACGAGAAGAAACAGCGGCGTCGTCCCCATCCACTTGTCGAACTGCCATCCGATGAGGGCGCCGACAACAACCGCCGCCACGAACTCGCTGAGCACGCGGAAGCCAAGGCTCATAGCGCTCCCAAGGGAGTTGGGCGAAAGATTTGAGGCCTGCTCGCCGCTTCCGGCGCTCTCGTCCTTGCGGGCGTCGAGCGCAGTCGAAAGCTTCTCGAGCCGGGCCCTCAAGCCCGCATCTTCACGCCGATCAGCCTCAATCCGGGCATCCTGGCGTTTCTGATCTTCGCTCCGCGGCTCGTCGCGCTCCGTCACTTGATCGCTCCCTCGTCCGACTTGCCTCGCACAAGTGCGTGAAGGCAATTTATAGGTCGCCCGGTCGCGGAAAGCGAGGAATGGCGGCCAATTTTGGGCGAGCGGCGACAAGAAATAAGGTCGTAGCGTGGCGAGCTTTGTAAGCCGGGCGCAACATATGGGCGCGCAAGGGGCCTGTCAAGACTTAGACTAGAACGCCTAAGTATATGAACTGCCGACTTAAATTACGGCCGCGACAATCCGCGCGGAGTGTCGCGGCCCCGCGTTCACCCGGCGTCGAGGAGGCGTTCGGCATCCTCGAGATCGACGCTCACGAGCTGGCTGATGCCGCGTTCGGCCATGGTTACGCCGAACAGCCGGTTCATCCGCGCCATCGTGATCGGATTATGCGTAATCGTGATGAAGCGGGTCTCGGTTTTTTGCCGCATCTGCTCAAGCAGATCGCAGAAACGCTCCACATTGGCGTCGTCGAGCGGCGCGTCAACCTCATCGAGCACGCAGATCGGCGCGGGATTGGTGAGAAAGATCGCAAAAATCAGCGACATGGCGGTGAGCGCTTGTTCGCCGCCGGAGAGCAGCGTCATAACCTGCGGTCTTTTGCCGGGCGGCCGGGCGAGAATTTCGAGGCCGGCTTCCAGAGGGTCATCCGACTCGACGAGTTGAAGTTCAGCGGAGCCGCCGCCGAAGAGACTTGTGAATAGCCCCTGGAAGTGGCCGTTGACGACCTCAAACGCCGCGAGCAGGCGCTCGCGGCCTTCTTTGTTCAAACTTTGGATTGCTTGGCGCAAGCGCCGGATGGCTTCCGTCAAATCGGCATGTTCAGTCGCAAGATTTCCCTTGGCGGCCAGAGCCTCGTCGAGCTCGGCCTCGGCGCGAAGATTGACGGCCCCCAGCCGTTCGCGGTCTTGTTTCAGCCCCTCGAGCCGCCTTTCCACGTCCTCCGCCGACGGGAGCGCATCGCTGGCGGAGACGCCGGCGAGCGTGGCGAGAGCGGCCGGCGCGCAATCAAGTTCCGTCGCGATGAGGCGCAAAACCTCGTCGCAACGCAGCCGCGCCGATTCGATTCGAGCTTCGCTGCGGGCTTTTTCCTCGCGCGCGGCGCTCATCGCCTCCAGCGCCGCGCGGGCTTTGCGATCCGCCTCAGTGAGGGCGGTTTCGGCTGCCGCGCGCTTGTCGGCGGCTTCCCTGCGCGCAGCTTCCGCAGCTTCGATCTGATTCATCAGAACGCGCCGGGTAGCCAGGAAAGCATCCGGCGCCTCCGCGAGCTTTTCGTATTCTGCGGTTGCTTCCTCGATCCGCGCTTCGAACGCGCTGATTTGGCCGCCGGAGCCTTCGCTGCGGACCTGCCAGGATTTGCGCTCCTCGGTGATCGCCTGCAGCCGCTTTGTCCGGGTCTGCGCCTCGCGCGAATGGGCTTGCAATTCAGTGCGAGCCTCGCCGACCATGGCGCGTTGTTGCGCGGCGGCGGCGCGGGCCAATTCCAGCCGCTCGGCCAAATCAATCGCCGCGTCCATTCCGTCGAGTGCGTCCTGCGCTGCGGCGAATTTCTCCCGGGTTTCGTCACGGTCGCGGGTGAGCCGCTCCGCAGCATCTTCGAGCGCCGAAAGACGCGCCGCCGCCGCCGACTGCGCACGCTCGGCGCTGGCGTCCCTAGCGCGCGCGGCCTCCACCTCGCGAAGGGCGTTCTTGTGATTGCGCCGCGCTTCGCTCTCGGCGGTCGCCGCCGCCGCCAGATCGGCCTCGGCCGCTTCGGCTTTGGCCTTCAATGCATCAGCGATTTCGCGCGCGGCCTCAGCCGCCAAAGTCAGATCGCCGAGGCGGTTCTTTTCGACGAGGCGGCGCGCGGCGGGCGTTGGCGCCTCGGCAGCCTGGGTGAAGCCGTCCCAACGCCACAAATCGCCTTCCGTCGAGACAAGTCTCTGGCCGGGCTTCAGCAAAGCTCGCAAGGCCGGCCCTTCGCTGCGCGGTGCTATGCCGATCTGTTTCAGGCGGCGGCCGAGAGGGGGAGGGGCGGTGACGAGATCGGAGAGAGGCTGCGCGCCGGGCGGCAGCTCCGGATCGCCATGCCCGTCGCTTTGAGCCCAATGCGCGGGGGCCGCTGGATTGGTCGACGCATCGAGATCATCGCCGAGAGCGGCGCCGAGAGCCGCCTCAAAGCCTTTGGCGACTTCGATCTCTTCGGTGACGGCGACCCAAGAGCCGCCGGTCTCTGCGGTCAGCAGCTTTGACAGCGTCTGAACTTCCGTGTCGAGCTTTTGCGCCTTGCGCTCGGCCTCAGTCAGCAGAGAGCGGGCGCCGGCCTCGACCCCGCGCGCCTCCGCGCAGCGCTGTTCGGCGCCGGCGATCTCGTCCTCCAGCGCCTCGGCGGTCTCCACCGCCTGCTCCAGCGCCGCCCGCAGGACGGCGCGGTCCTCGGCCCCGCCTAGCTCAATTAGCGCGCCGCGATCCTCGGCGACTTTGCCTAGCTCCGCTTCTAGCCGGGCCAGTCGCGAACGCTCCTCACGCAGCGTAGCCTCGGCTGCGGCGCGCCGAGCCTCCACGGCCGCGCGGACATCCTGCGCCTCGGTAAGCGCCTTCTCGGCGATTGCGAGGGCGGCTTCCGCCTCGGCCAGCCGAGTTCGGGCGGCCGTCTCAAGACCGCTTTCCAGACTTTCCGCCTCGGCAAGTTCGCCGGCTTCCTTGTCCAGACGCTCCAGCACGCCGGCGGCGTCGGCGATCAGCGCGGTCTCGCGAGAGAGATCGCTCGTCATCTGAGCGATTCGCTGCGCCAGTTCGGCGCTTCGCGTTTTGGCGCGCTTTTCCTCGCCATCGAGAGCTTCGCGGGCGAGAATGAGCCTTTGCAATTCGCCGCCGCTCGAAACCTCGGCGTCGCGCAGCGCCGGCAGGCTATGCGCGGCGATGGCCTGCTCCCGCGCCGTCTCGGCTTGTTGCTTTGTCCGCTCGATCACTTCGGCGGCGTCGTATGCGAGCTTTCGCTCGGCTTGCGCCAGCGTCTCCGTCGCCTCTTTATGATTGATCAGGGCGAGCAAGGCCTCGGAACTGCGAATGCTTGCGGCCAGATCGCGGTAGCGCGCCGCTTGCTTTGCCTGCCGCTCGAGGCCTTTGGTCTGGGTCTCGATCTGCGAAAGTATGTCGTCGAGACGCGTGAGATTATCTTCGGCGGCCTTCAGCCGCAGCTCCGCCTCGCGCCGGCGGGAGTGCAGCCCGGCGACGCCGGCGGCTTCCTCAAGGATGCGGCGGCGCTCCTGCGGTTTGGCGGAGATCATCTCGCCAATCTGGCCTTGGCGCACCATCGCTGGCGAGCGCGCGCCGGAGGAGGCGTCGGCGAACAGCAATTGCACGTCGCGGGCCCGCACCTCGCGTCCATTGACGCGATAAGTCGAGCCCGATTCGCGCTCGATGCGGCGCGAGACTTCTATGATTTCGTGATCGTTAAAGGCGGCCGGGGCCGTGCGGGCGGCATTGTCGAGCACAAGGCCGACTTCGGCCATATTGCGCGCCGGACGGTTGCCGCCGCCGGAGAAAATCACGTCGTCCATGCCCGAGGCGCGCATGTTCTTGAATGAGCTTTCGCCCATCACCCAGCGCATCGCCTCGACGAGATTGGACTTGCCGCAGCCGTTTGGCCCGACAATGCCGGTCAGCCCTGGCTCGATCAGGAACTCCGTTGGCTCAACGAAGGTCTTGAAGCCCGCGATGCGCAGTTTCGTGAATTTCATATGCCGGACATCATGGCGCGGCCTTTACGCCCGAGAAAGAATTCTGCAATATTTTCAATGTTTATTGAAGACGTTAACTTCTGGTTAACCGAAAATGGCGATCAACGCGACTCGCTGTAGGCCATTACGGGGCGAGCCATGTGGCGAGCGCAAGGCGGCGGCGGCATTTATCTGTGCACAATAGACTGCGGAGACGGCATTCGTAGCGGCGCAATGACCCGAGCGCGAAGCGCATAGCGGCGCGCTTCATAGCCAATAGAGCGGCTTCCGCGCTCACTCGTCCTCGATTGAGCCGAACAGCGCGTCCGCGATATCCTCGACGGGCTTGACGCCGACGAGAGTCTGCTTGCCTGCGAAGGTGAAACGCGGCGGGTGCAGCACCCCGGCGGCGCGGACGTCGGCAAGCTCCTGCTTGAGGGCTGCGACGCCGTCGTCTCCTTTCAGGAATGACGCGGCGAGAACCGCATCGACGCCCGACTGCTCCGCCAGCGCGGCGAGGACCTCTTGATCGCCAATGTCCAGGCCTTTGAGGAAAAACGCCTGGAACAAACTCTCGGCCATCTCGATCTCGCGCCCGAACGGAGACGCAAATCGAATCAGCCGATGCGCCGCGAACGTATTAGGCTGGCGCTTGATGTTATCGAAAGTGAGTTCAATCCCAAATTGGCGCTTGATCTCGGCCAGACCCGCAAGCGTCGCGGCGATCTCCTCTGAGCCATGCGCAGCCTCCACATAGGCGGCGCGGTCCTGTCCTTCCGGCGGCATGTCGGGGTCGATCTGGAAGGGGCGCCAGCGAATGTCGACGGCAAGTCCCGGTACTGTGGCGACGACGGCCTTGACCCGCCGCAACATCATAAAGCAGTCGAGGCAGACGACGTCGCCGGCAAAATCGACGGGGATCGGCAGAGGGGCGCCTTCAGTCATGCGAGGCTCTTTCCGCGTTGGCGGGCCATTGAAGGATGATTCCTCCAATGGCGAAAAAGAGCCGTCAGGTTGAGACGTCAGCTTTAGAAAGGTCAATTGAGACGCGACGACGCATGGTCTTTGCAGCTCGCATGACCGGCTGTTCTCTTTCAGCGAGGAGCCTAGCGCGATGGCTTCGCTGCTTGCATAGTCTGCTACGCGCCCTCCTTTTTCCCTTGCGAAAACGTCCGCGCCATTTCGACGAATTCGCTTGGCATCATGATGATCGTCATGGTGTTTTGCTCGGCGCCGACCTCTGTGATCATCTGCATCCGGCGCAGCTCCAGACCAGCGGGGCTATGCATGATGATCTGCGCCGCTTGCTGGAGCAGGGCGGCTGCTTCGACTTCGGCTTCCGCCTTGATTTTCCGGGCGCGTTTTTCGCGCAGGGCCTCGGCTTCCTGCGCCATCGCGCGCTGCATCGATTCGGGAATCTCCACATTCCTCATCTGCACCCGCTCGACCTTGACGCCCCAGGGTTCGGTGACCTGATCGATCGAGGCCTGCAGCGCCGCGGACAGCGTTTCCTGCTCTTTCAAAACATCATCGAGCGTGTGCTGGCCGATGACATTGCGCAAAGCCGTCACGGCGACCTGGACGACCGAATCGCCGACATTCACGACCTCGATGACGGCTCGGCCGGGATCGAAGATGCGGCGCCAGATCACGGCGTTGATCTTGACCGGCACGTTATCCTTGGTGATCGCCTCCTGCTGCGCGACCTCTGTCGTCATCGTGCGCATGTCGATGGTCGATCGCCATTCGATGAACGGGATCAGATAATAAAGCCCCGGCCCCGCGGTGCGGACATATTTGCCGAGCTGGAAAACCACCGCGCGCTGATATTGATTGGCGATCCGAAATCCCGAAAGCAGAATCAGGCCGAGGAATCCCAAAACGCCAATGAATGTATCGCTCATGCTCGTTCTCGGCCTTTTTGGAGCAAGCGCGTCACGGGCTGTCGCGCCACCACGTATCCAGCGTCGAGCTGCCGATTGGAGAGCCGTAATGGGGCAAATCCTTCGGCCTCGCCAACGGCGCCGCCGCCGCGATCCATTGATCTGATGCGTGGAAGAGCGGCACGATATAGAAGCCAGAGAGCAACACGCGGTCATAGGCGCGGACGGCCGTGACGAACTCTTCGCGCGTTTTGGCGGCGAGAAGCGCGTCGATGAGAGCGTCGACCGCAGGCGATTTGACGCCCGCAAGATTGAACGAGGCTTCCTGATCGGCGCTCTTTGAGCCCCATCGCGAGCGCTGCTCATTGCCCGGCGATGCCGAGGAGACCCAGGTTCCGATCATCATGTCGAAATCGAATTTCTGCCGCCGCCGCTGATATTGCACCTCATCGACGAGCCTGACTTTCGCGCCGACGCCAATGCGGGCGAGCGAATCGGAGTAATTGAGGGCGAGGCGCTCCTGGTTGCGATCCTTCACCATGATCTCGAAGGATAAAGCCTCGCCATCTTTGGTCAGGCGACCATCCTGCAATGCATATCCGGCCTCGCGCAGCAGTTCGAGGGCGCGCTTTGGCGCCGTCCTGTCGTGACCGGAGCCATCGGTTGTCGCCGGCTGCCAGCGCCCTTCGAGAATGTCTTCGCGAACGGCCCCCGGAAACGGCTCGAGCAAAACGCGCTCGGCGGAGCTAGCGGGGCGTCCCGTCGAAGCCAGTTCCGATTCGTCGAAAAAACTCTTCGTTCGCTTATAAAGGCCATCATAGAGATTGGCGTTGATCCATTCGAAATCGAACATCAGTCCTAGCGCTTCGCGCACCCTTCTGTCGTCGAACAGCGGCCGGCGCATATTGAAGACGAAGCCTTCCATGCCTTTGGGGCCGCCGATTGGAAGCGCCTCCCGAACGTCGCGATGATCTCGCATGGCGGAGAAATCATAGCCGCTTGTCCAGCGCACCGGGCTCGTCTCTTCGCGAAAGTCGAGGAGGCCCGCGGCGAAGGCCTCGAACAAGCTGTTGGAGTCGCGAAAATACTCGATGTCGATTTCGTTGAAATTATAGAGGCCGCGGCGGACCGGCAAATCCTTGCCCCAATAATTGGGATCACGCGTCAAAATCAGACGCTGGCCCGGTTTGACCTCGGTGATCTTATAGGGTCCAGAGCCAGTCGGGATTTCAAGGGTGGCGTCGTCGAATTTGGCTATGTCGATCTTGTGTCGCGACAGCACCGGCATCAGCGCCAAGGTGAGGGGCATTTCCCGATCGACGCCGCTCCCGAGTTCATAGCGGACCGTCAACGGGTCCGGCGTCTCGATGGATTTGACGAGGGAATAGGCCGCGCGGTGCTGTGGCCGCCCTCTTGTCCTCAGCAGATCGAAGGTGAAGCGGACGTCATCCGAGGTGATCGGCGCGCCATCGGCAAAATGCGCCCGCGGATCAAGCCTAAAAACCACATAAGTGCGGGCGGCATCCGTCTCGATCGACTGCGCGATTAGGCCGTAAAGCGTGAAAGGCTCGTCAAGCGAGCGCGTCATCAGCGTTTCGAAAACATTGCCGTTGAGACCCTGCGCCGTCGAACCGGCCTTCAGGTTGAATGGGTTGAGGCTGTCGAACGCTCCCAAAAATCCGATGGCGATGCGGCCGCCTTTGGCGGCTTTAGGGTTGGCGTAGGGCAGGTGGTCGAAGGCATCCGGCAGGGCCGGGTCGCCATGCATGGCGATGGCGGCCTTTGGCGGGGCCTCCGCCCTGGCGCCGGACGAGCTTCCGCCAAGCGCGCCAAGCGCGCCAACCACGCAAAGCGCGAGAGAGAAAGCGCGGGCGGCGGCGATGATCCGGGTCAACTGCTGCGTCATTGCCATCATTTTAGAGCATTTTTGCATTTACTGCAGTTCCGGCGTCAAGGCATGCGCTCGCGCGCTTGCTGGCGCTGAGGCGGCGAACGAAGGGTGATTCAGGCGCCTAAATGCGATTTCCAGATTAAACTTGCCTGCGAATCTGGAGCCGAGGTTCGAACTGGGCTTGCAAGCCGGCCTCATAATGCGTAACCGAAGCGGCAAAGTCGATTGGGCTCCGATCCTTGACGGCGTCCCCCAATGTCGGCTTTGTCTGCCGCTGGTTAATTTTTTGGTCTGTCGTCCGTCTCCAAAGACCGATCATTTGAAAGGAAATCTAATGCCGTTCTCGTTGAGACGCTTCGGCGCGGCCGGGTTGGCTGGCTTTTTTCTATTTGCCGGGGCTGATGCTTTTGCGCAGTCGAAGAAGCCCGCAGCTCCCGCGACTCGCGCCCAACCGGCGCCTGCGCAGGACGCGCCGGCCCAGCAACCTGCTCCTGGATCGCCGGCTCCGCAGCAGCCGCAGCAGCCGCAGGGCCCGGTCAGAGTCGACCTTTTGCCGACCCAAAACGACTGGACCAAGGTCTGCGGCAAGGATCAGGCCGCCGGCAAGGAAATTTGTTATACGACCCGCGATTTCAGCGCCCAAAAGGACCAGCCCCCCGTTTTGGCGGTGGCCGTTTATGACGTCAAAGGCGAAGACGTCCGCATTGTCCGCCTGCTGATGCCCGTTGGCCTGATGCTGCGGCCAGGCTTCCGCTTTGCTGTGGATAAAGGCGCAACGACGGACGGCACTTTCGAGATCTGCTTCCCGAACGGCTGTTTCGCTGAAGCCAGGGTCAAAGGCTCGTCGGTCGACGAGCTGAAAAAAGGCACGTTGATGCTGGTCGACGTCAAGAATCAGGTCAACAATCTCGTTACGTTCGGGGTCCCGCTAGCTGGATTCGGCAAAGCCTTTGACGGGCCTGCGGTGGATCCGAAGGTTCTCGAGGAACAGCAGAAGAAATTGCAGGAAGAACTGCAAAAACGCGCTGATGACGAGCGCAAGCGCCTTGAGGCCGCCAAGCCCGACGCGACAGGCGGCGCGGCGATGGCCCCCGCTGCGGCCGCCCCCGCTCCGGCGGCGCCAGCGGCCCCGGCCAAGTAATAAAGGCCGAGTCACAAACGAAAATTCTTCCGGCGAGCGATTACAAACGCCTCGCCGGAGGCGATCAACGAGCGGCGAGAAAATTACATGAGCATGACGGCTTCAATTAAAGCCGCCATGCTTTTTGTTTTTGAATTCTGGCGCTGATTGTTCTTTAGACCTTGGCCCTTAATTCCACCGCGAATTTGATCAGGGCCGGACTGGTCGATATGCGTAGCTTCTGCTTAACGGCCGACACGACATTGGCCGCCGTTTTGTAACCTATGTCCAGGCTTGCAGAAATTTCAGAAAGGCTTTTGCCCTCGCCAAGCAAAGTGACGACTTGCCGCTCGCGATCGGTCAGAGCGCGCAGAGGCTTCTCTGCGGGCTCAAAATTAGCCAAAGCAAGATTCTGCGCGACGGATTGGCCAAGGTAGACGGAGCCCGACAAAACCTTGTCGATTGCGTGGAGAATGGCGTTCGGATCGTCGTTCTTGGTCACATAACCGCGCGCGCCTTCATCGAGCGCGCGAGATACGAATGTCGCCGCTTCATACATGCTGAAGATGACGATGCGCGCGGCGGCGTTATCGCGCATGAGCTCCGGGATGATGTCGAGACCGCCCATATCGGGCAATTCCACATCCAGGATGATGACAGCGGGCAAGAAACTCCGGTTCGCGGCGAGGCCGCCCTGCGCCGAGCTTGCCTCCATCGGCTCGAAATCAGGCCGCCGCGCGAGAATCCGCAGGCATCCGTCGCGAACGATCGGATGATCCTCGATCAGCAATATTTTGACGCGCTCGCTCATGCCTTGCGTATCCCTTCGACCTTGTCCGCCGGGTCAAACAACTTTGACTCGGAGCATGCCGCTTCGCCGATAGGAATCAATGCCTCGATCAAGGTTCCGGTCGCCGCCCTGCCGATATTGAGATGTCCGCCGAGTTTACGCACTCTTTCGCTCATGCCCAGAAATCCAAATCCATATCTGAAATCATCCGGCAGACCGACGCCGTCGTCCTCGATCGCCAGACGAATAGCGCGTCCCTCCGGTGAGGCGGAGGGACAGATATCCATGGTAATGCGGACGCTTCTTGCTTTCGAGTGACGAGCCGCATTGGTGAGGCATTCCTGGACGACGCGATAGCTGGTCAGGCTGATCTCTTCGCTGAAAGCGGGAGTTTTGGCGGGAATTTTAATCGCGCAAACGAAATCGCGATGCTGGGCGCACCAGGCGTCGACAAGAGTTTTGAGCGCGTCGGGCAGGCCCATCTGATGCAGAATAACCGGCCGGATCCGGTCCAGAATGCGGTAGTTCTGCTTCTGGATCGCATCGGCAAGCGCTGAAGCATTTTCCGCGCGGTCCACGATCTCGCGTCTTAGTTCGGCATCCGGCAAGTTCGTCGCCGCCGCCTCGATGATGCAGGAGGCCGCGGCCCTGATGCCGAACAGGGAGGCTCCGAATTCATCATGCAGCTCGCGCGCGAGTTCTTTTCGTTCGGCATCCTGAACTGATAGCAGGCGGTCGATCAGCAGATGATTATTCGCCTCGGAGCGCGCGAGAGTCAGCGCAAGCTTGTTGAAATGCTCGCCAACGCGGCGCAATTCCGCGATGCGGATCTCGCCGACAGCCTCGAACTGGCCGCGTCCAAGCCGATCGAGCCCCTCGACCAATTGATGGATCGGCGCGAGCGTATGGCGAGCGGTGACAAGAATGAGCGTGACGATGGCTGCCGAAATCACGCCAAGAAGCGCAGTCAGGAAAACCAGACCGGCCCAGATTTCCGCGATCTCGTCGGAGGCCTCGCTGGTCATGATGATTTTGCCCCGCTGGGCGCCGCCGATCACAACGGGGTAACTCTTTTCGATTTTCGGCGGCTTGAGCAAATTGAGAAACCACCCTGGTGCCGCGCCTCGGGCTTTGTGCGAGGCATCCCTCTTTGAAGGATCGGGGCTTTCGGGCGCGGCGTCTGGCAGATAGGATACCTTGATGTGGCGGACATGTTTGAGGCTTTGGCGCAGGCGCTGCAAGGCCGCGCTCTGGGCCGAGGCGTCCTGATCGGGCCGGGAGGCGAGGTCGTCGAGCGCGTAGCCGATCAGATGGTCGCCGAGAGTGAGGCCCGAGTCGATTTCGGAGACGATTCGGCTTTTCGCGCCATAAAGCGTCACCCCGATTGCTGCGATGATCCCCAAAGCGAGAATGATCGACGGAATGAGGACCAGCCGCATCCGCATCGAGTTCTTTGCAGTCTGGTGCGACATCAAGGCGCTTTCTGACGCGAGATCCAAGCGAATAGGCTTCGTCCCGCTCTATTCTCCCTGCCCGTACCCGCTTCATGCTCTCGTCGCAATAAGGCGCGCAGGACTTGACGGCTCAAACTGGCATGGCCCATGTAGCGGGCGAGATGGTGCCGCCGCTTTTGCATTCTGGCGCGGCGTCGCCCGTCGTTTCAGCGGACCATTTCATTTCATAGGACAAGGACTGCAGGGCGCCAATGACCGAACTCGGCCAAACCAAGCCTTCGCCATGGCGGCGCATCGTCGTCAAACTCTCCGGCGAGGCGCTAATGGGCCAGCAAAGCCACGGCCTTGACATGCCGACCTTAACGCGGATCGCCGCCGATCTCACCGGCGCCGCCGCGCTCGGAGTTGAGGTGGCCGTTGTCGTCGGCGGCGGCAATTTCTTTCGCGGCATCGCTGGCGCCGACAAGGGCATCGAACGGGCGCGCGCGGATTCGATCGGGATGCTCGCCACGGTCATGAATGCGCTTGCCCTCGAATATGCCATTGAAAAACAAGGCAAGAGCGCGCGCGCGCTCTCCGCCGTGCCGATGCCTTCTCTGTGCGAGCCGTTCTCGCGCCAGGCGGCCCTGCATCATCTCGGCAAAGGCCGCGTCGTGGTTCTCGCCGGCGGCACGGGCAACCCGTTTTTCACTACCGACACCGGGGCGGCGCTGCGCGGGGCGGAGCTGTCTTGCGATCTCATCATGAAGGCGACGCAGGTCGATGGCGTCTATTCCGCCGACCCCAAGCGCGATCGAACGGCGACGCGCTATGAGCGGCTGACGCATGACGAAGCCATTGCGAAAAATCTCGCCGTGATGGATACCGCTGCGTTCGCGCTTGCGCTTGAGAATCGCATTCCAATAATCGTCTTTTCGATCCGCGAAGAGGGCGCGATTTGCAGCGCGCTCCGGGGCGAAGGCAAATACACTTTTGTTTCGCCCTGAGGAGAGTTTAGGCGATATTCTAAGGTAGGGGCATGATGATGGCCGTCGCTGGGAGTGCGGCGGTTCGCTAGGGCCATCATTTAGGGCCACGACATCAGGGTTGTGTAATGAGCGCAGAATTCGACATTTCGGACCTCAAGCGGCGCATGCAAGCGACGATCGCGACGATGAAGCACGAGTTGGGGGGCCTGCGGACTGGACGCGCCTCCTCGAGCCTTATCGAACCTGTTCAGGTTGAGGCTTATGGGCAGTCGATGCCGCTCAACCAAGTCGCGACGATCAGCGTGCCCGAGCCGCGCATGATATCGGTTCAGGTTTGGGACAAAGGCATGGTCGGCGCGGTGGACAAAGCGATCCGCAGCTCCAATCTCGGCCTCTCGCCGACGGTCGAAGGCCAGGTTTTACGGATCCGCATCCCGGAGCTGAACGAGCAGCGGCGCAGGGAAATGGTGAAAGTGGCGCATAAATATGCCGAGGATGCGCGAGTATCCGTCAGGCATGTGCGTCGCGACGGGCTGGATACATTAAAAAAACTGCTGAAAGACAAGGTCATCAGCGAGGACGACGAGAAAAGACACGAGAGCGAAGTGCAAAAACTCACTGATCAATTCGTCGGCGAGGTCGATCTTGCGCTTGCGACGAAAGAAAAAGAGATCATGCAGGTTTGAGCGGGCGGATTGTGGCGGGTCGATTAATTTTTTCGGACGGGCAGGCTAGGTCGCAACGCCAGGCCGGCGAGCCGGCGATCGTCCGGGAAGGTCGGGCTCTGCGATTGACTGTCATCGCCGCATACGTTTCGCTTTATCCGGCCAGACGCCATCGGGGTTGGAACTTTCCCTGAAATCCTGCTTAAAGAGATGGGGGCGCCGAAAAGGATGCCGTATGCGGTTGGCGACCAGGATACCATAATGCCGAGCGTGATCGCGGAGAAGGCCGCGCTCGTGGCGCGCGAGCGCCCGTACGGCGTACCGGCGCATGTCGGCGTCATCATGGATGGCAATGGCCGCTGGGCCGCCAGCCGCGGTCTGCCGCGGATCGAAGGGCACAGGCGGGGATTGGAAGCTTTGCGCGGTGCGGTTCGCGCGGCGATCGACTTTCGTCTCGACTATCTGACCGTCTACAGCTTTTCGATGGAGAACTGGAGCCGCCCGGTCGAGGAGGTCAGGGACCTCATGGGGCTGCTCAAGCGCTTTGTCCGAACCGATCTCGCCGATTTGCACGAAGCTGGCGTCAAGGTCAAAGTGATCGGGCGGCGCGACAATCTGAAATCCGATATTCGCGACCTGCTTAGCGAGGCCGAAAAGCTGACGGAGCGCAATACCGGGCTCACTTTGGTGGTGGCCTTCAACTATGGCGCGCGCCAGGAGATCGCCGCGGCGGCGCGAGCGCTGGCGGAAGAGGTGGCCGCCGGGCGCCTCAAGCCCTCCGAGATCGACGATGCCTTATTCGCCCGCCATCTCGACACCGCGGGGATACCCGATCCCGATCTCATCATCCGCACCTCCGGCGAAAAGCGCCTGTCCAATTTCCTCATGTGGCAGGCGGCTTATTCCGAATTTGTATTCTTGCCGCAGCATTGGCCTGACTTCGACCGGCAGGCCTTCGCAGCCGCTTTGGCCGAATTCGGCGCGCGGGAGCGGCGCTTTGGCGGCGTGACCGCGCAGGTAGAGACTGGTAAAGCGAGGAAATGAATCGTTTTCTTGATGCGCCGGTCCTGGTTCCTATGCCCAATGAAAGCGCCGACAAAGCGCCGGATGACGCCATGCCGCCCCCGGCTGCGCGAGAAAGACGCCGCTTGCGTGAGAAGCGGTTAACTGATCTCGCTCCGCGCGTCGTTTCTAGCTTCATCTTGGCGGCGGCGGCGCTCATCGCCGTCTGGCGAGGCGGAACCGTTTTCTCCGTGATCTGGTTCATCGGCGCCTTGCCGGTGGGGTTGGAATGGCAAAATCTGATCGGGGCCCGACGCCTTCGCGCGCGCTTCGCGATCGTCGCGCTGGCCTTGGCGCTGGCTACGTTTTTCCTGCACATCAGTCAGTTCGGCTTGGCCTGCGCCGTCTTGGCCGCCGCCGGAGCCGCGCTAGCGTGGGCTGCCGGTCCGGCGCGGCGAATCTGGGCCGCCGCCGGGATCATCTATGCGGGCAGCCTCATCGTTTCAGTCAGCGCGTTATATGCCTCCCCGACATACGGCCAGAGAGCGATTTTCTGGCTCTTCGCAACGGTTTGGGGCACTGACGTTTTCGCCTATTTCGGGGGGCGCCTCCTTGGCGGGCCAAAGCTCTGGCCAAAAATTTCTCCCTCGAAAACCTGGTCCGGCGCGTTCTGCGGCATATGCGCGGGAGCGCTGATTGGGGTGGCGATCGGCAGTTTTGGGCTCGGCGAGGCAAGGCTTGGCTTGCCGATTTTTGCCCTTGGCCTCGTCACCGCGCTGGTCTCCCAGGCCGGCGATATTTTTGAATCGATCGTCAAGCGGCGCTTCGGCGTTAAGGATTCAAGCGAATTGATTCCGGGTCACGGCGGGTTCATGGATCGAATGGATGGCTTTATTGCAGCCGCCGCCTTCGCCGCTTTGGTGGGCGCGGGCCACGGTCTTTCATCGCTGGCCGCCGGTCTATTCGATTGGCTTTAGACGTTCCATGAAATGATGGGCGGCTTCAGGGCGTCGGTTCAACCGCTGTCTCAGCAAGAAGGGAAGCGCCTTCCTAAATTGGGAGTCTCCATTTGCTTCGACGCGAGACTTCTTCTTAACGAATTTGCATTTTGATCCTATTCCAGCACAAAGGCGAATGAGGCGGCATGGAGAAAGTCATTCAATTGCGGCCAGCGCCGGCGTCTGAACGCCAACCCCGCAGCGTTGTGATTCTGGGCGCAACCGGCTCGATCGGCAAATCGACGGCGGACATCATCGCCGGGTCCGATGGGGCTTTCACAGTTGAGGCCGTCGCCGGCGGCCGCGATCCTCAGGCGCTAGCTCGCGTTGCGCGCGAACTCGGCGCGAAATTCGCCGCGCTCGCCGATCCGGATGGTTACGCGGCGCTGAAAGAAGCCCTGGCCGGAACCTCAATCAAGGCGGCGGCGGGCGCTGAAGCCGTTATCGAGGCGGCTTTGCGTCCGGCGGATATCGTCATGGGAGCGATCGCCGGAACGGCCGGCGTTGCGCCCACCTTCGCCGCGCTTTCGGCCGGCCGGATCGTGGCGCTCGCCAACAAGGAATGTCTCGTCTGCGCCGGCGCCGCCTTTATGCGGCAGGCCGCGGCTTCGGGAACTCGCTTGCTGCCCGTCGACAGCGAGCACAATGCTATTTTTCAGGCGATGGGCGAGGCCGAAGCCGAAACCATCGAGATGATCACCTTGACCGCTTCGGGCGGCCCGTTCCGGACCTGGAGCGCGGAGGCGATCGCCGACGCCACGCCGGAACAAGCGTTGAATCATCCAAATTGGTCGATGGGACCCAAAATCACGGTGGACTCCGCCGGCCTCATGAACAAAGGCCTCGAAGTCATTGAAGCGCATTATTTATTCGGCATCGAAGCCGCGCGGCTCGATGTTGTCGTCCACGCCCAATCGGTGGTGCATGGCCTCGTCGCCTTCACCGATGGCTCCGTGACGGCGGGCCTCGCCGCGCCGGACATGAGGGTGCCGATCGCCCATTGCCTGTCTTATCCGAACCGGATCGCCACCAAGGCTCGCCGCCTGAATCTAGCTGCGGTTGGCCAACTGACTTTCGAGCGGCCGGATTTTAACAGATTCCCCGCTCTGCGGGTCGCCTTGGACGCCTTGCGAACCGGCTGCGGCCTTCCCACTGTCTTGAATGCGGCGAATGAAATCGCCGTCCAGGCATTTTTGGCGAGGCGCGTTTCGTTTCACGAGATCGCCAAGCTGGTTGAAGAGGCTTGCAATTCGGCGTTGGCCGACGGCGTCGCGCGTGAGCCTTTGTCCGTCGCGGACGCACTCGCCATAGATCAGAACGTGCGCGAAAAAGCCCGGTTCGCCCTGCGGCGGCAAAGCGCTGCGGGGGCGTCAGCGCATTGACTTGAGCTGTGGCGTTGCAAGTCCGCCCGACGCGCCTTGAAACGAACAGAAAGGAGCGTGATTGCTATTGCTGAAGCGATCATGCTCTGATGCATCTGCCGCGGCGAACCGGATTGGTTTGCTTGGGATATGCGCCAGGAGCGGCCCCGGCCGCAGGAGTTGCAATGACGATCTTCACGCATGTCTGGTCCGCGGTCGCTTACATCGCGCCTTTCGTTTTTGTGCTGAGCCTCGTGGTTTTCTTCCATGAGCTGGGGCATTTTCTTGTCGGACGCTGGTGCGGCGTCAGGGTCGATGTTTTTTCGCTCGGCTTTGGTCCCGAGATTTTCGGTTTCGTCGATCGTCATGGCACGCGGTGGCGCCTCGCGGCCTTGCCGCTTGGCGGCTATGTCAAATTCCACGGCGACGCCAACGGCGCCTCGATGACCGATGAAAATGCTTCGGCTGTGATGTCGCCGGAGGAGCGATCAGTCACTTTCTTCGGTCAGAACGTCGGGAAACGCGCCGCAATCGTCGCCGCGGGGCCGATCGCCAATTTCATTCTGGCGATCGTCATTTTTACAGGCATTTTTTTTGTCAACGGGCGCGGAATTCTTCTGCCGCTGGTGGACAATGTGACGGCTGGAAGCGCTGCGGAGGCCGCCGGTTTTCAGCCGGGCGACCTGATCCTCTCCATCGACAACAAGAAAATCGACAGTTTCGAAGACATGCAGCGCGTGGTGCAGACCGCCGGCGACACGGCCTTGACTTTCGACGTCGATCGCCAGGGCCAGACGGTCGAACTCGTCGCGACGCCGCGCCGGCGCGATGTCGTAACTCCGTTTGGAACCACCCGCGTCGGCGTCCTTGGCGTTGAGACGCATGGCAAGCCGGAGAATTTTCATATCCAGCATTACGGCCTTATCGAATCGGTTGGGCGGGCGACCTCCGAAACTTGGTTCATTGTCGCGCGAACCGGCTCTTACCTCGGCGGATTAGTGATGGGGAGAGAATCGACAGATCAGCTCTCCGGACCGATTCGCATCGCCGAGGTTTCAGGCGAGATGGCCAAAATCGGCTTTGCGGCTCTCCTCAATCTCGTCGCGGTCTTGTCGATTTCGGTCGGTCTTCTCAATCTTTTGCCGATACCGCTCCTCGATGGCGGACATCTTTTTTATTATGCGGTGGAGGCGGCGCGGGGCAGGGCCATGAACGAAAAACTGCAGCAATTCGGCTTTAAGATCGGTCTGACTTTGGTCGCGAGTTTGATGATTTTTGCGACATATAACGACATTATCCGCCTGACGCGGCAATTGATGCATTGGGGATAAAGAGAACTGCGTTACCTCGGCGCAAAACTGTTAACTTTGATGCTTTACATTCTACTCACCGCCAAGCGTGTCTTGATCGCCACGCTGGATTCAAAACACTGCATTTGGGTAAAACTTGATTTGCAGGGCTGACCAAACCCTGTAGAAGCAGAGCTGAGGGTATGCGAGCGTTGGGCTTGCGCGCCATAAAGCCAGTTCAATCAATTCTCTGGCGTCCGGACAAGCGGCCGGCGGCAAGTACGTGGAGACCGGTCTTACATGCTGTTCATGCGTCGTCATCTGAACCGGTTCGCAGTAACGATCCTGGCTCTTGCGTGGCTTGTTGGCGCTGTCTCGGGAGCGTCCGCGGCGGGCGTCTCGGTCGAAGGCAACAAGCGGGTCGATACCGAGACCATTCAAGGCTATTTCAGCGGCCCCGATCAGGAGGCGGTCAACAAAGGGGTGAAAGACCTTTACGCGACGGGATTGTTCTCCAACGTCAGCGTGAGTCGCGAAG
Organism: Methylocella sp.; assembly: GCA_037200525.1. Classification (NCBI taxonomy): domain Bacteria; kingdom Pseudomonadati; phylum Pseudomonadota; class Alphaproteobacteria; order Hyphomicrobiales; family Beijerinckiaceae; genus Methylocella; species Methylocella sp. The sequence goes on from JBBCGG010000001.1 coordinate 2,733,847, forward strand.
GCGGTCGCGTCGTCATCAAGGTGACCGAAAACAACCTCATCAATCGCGTCGCTTTTGAAGGCAATTCCAAGGTCAAGACGGAAGTTCTGACGACGGAGATTCAGTCGAAGTCGCGCGGTCCCTTTAGTCAGGCTACGGTTGATGCGGACATCGAGCGGATCAAGGACGCCTACCGTCGCTCTGGCCGCGCTGCGGCCAAGGTCACGGCCCGCACCGTCGACCTACCCAATGGCAAAGTCGACGTCATCTTTACGGTCGACGAAGGCGATAAGACCGGCATCAAAACCATCAATTTCGTAGGCAATCTGGTTTTCTCATCGGGCAAGCTGCGCGATCTCATGCAAACGACGGAAATGAATTTTCTGTCGTTCTTCAAAACTTCCGACGTCTATGATCCAGATAAGATCGCATCCGATCTCGAGTTGATTCGCCGCTTCTATCTGAAAAATGGTTATGCCGATTTCCGCGTTACCGGCTCGGATGCGCAGTATAGCCCCGAGCAGGGCGGCTATATCATCACCATCACGGTGGAAGAGGGCGTCCAATACACAGTGGCGGCGGTTGACGTCGAATCGCACTTGCCGACGCTCGACGCAGCCTCGCTGCGCTCGTTTGTGCGTCTCTCCGCCGGGGAAATCTATGACGGCGATTTGGTTCAGAAGACCACGGACGCTTTGACCAAGGAAATCGCAAAGCAGGGTTACGCCTTCTCGCAGGTGCGTCCCCGCGGCGATCGCGATCCCGTCAGCCGCACCGTCACCATCGTTTTCGTCATCGACGAAGGTCCGCGCGCTTATGTTGAACGCATCGTCATTCGCGGCAACACCAGGACGCGCGACTACGTGATTCGGCGCGAATTCGAACTCGGGGAAGGCGACGCCTACAATAAGGCTCTCGTCGATCGGGCCGAGCGGCGCCTCAACAATCTTGGCTATTTCAAGAAGGTGAAAATCACCAACGAGCAGGGGTCCGCTCCCGATCGCGTGATCATAAATGTCGAAGTCGAGGATCAGCCGACCGGCTCGCTGTCGTTGTCTGGCGGTTATTCGACCTCGGCGGGTTTTATCGCCGAAGTAGCCGTCACCGAGACAAACTTCATGGGTCGCGGTCAGTATGTGCGGCTCTCGGTGTCCGAAGGCCAATACTCACGCGGAGTCGAGTTCAACTTCACCGAACCTTATTTTCTGGGTAACCGCTTGGCGGCGGGCTTCGATCTGTACGCCAAGCAGTCCAGCGTGAACCAGTTCTCATTTTACAATAGCTTCGTCACCGGCGGCACGTTGCGTCTCGGCCTGCCCGTAACGGAACAGATTACGTTCTCGCCGCGCTATTCGATCTACAATACGTATCTGTCGATCCCGAACAACTCGACCTTTCCGTATAATGACTGTAACAACCCGATCAACGGCATCACGCCAGGACCTGCGAGTTTCACTACTCCAAACTTCTTCTTTAACTGTCTAACCAATGGCGAGGCCTCCTTGGCGCTGAAAGAAGCGCAGGGCAATACGCTGACCTCCGAGATCGGCTATACGCTGTCGTATAATTCGATCGACAACAACAAGAACCCGACCAGCGGTTTCTTGGGAGAGCTGCGTCAGGACATCGCTGGTTTGGGTGGCGAGAAGTTCATACGCACGACAGCCGATTTGCGCTTCTACCATGAAATCTATGACCAAATCGTCGGCGTCATACACCTTCAGGGCGGCGAGATCTTCGGCTACGGCGGAAATCAGCTTCGCATCGTCGACAACTTCAACTTGGGGCCGAGCTTGGTTCGCGGATTTGCTCCTAGCGGCATCGGGCCTCGTGACGTGTCCGATACGCAGATTTCTCAGGGCAACCCGCTTGGTGGAACCACTTATTTCGGCGCCAGCGTCGAAACGCAGTTCCCCATCTGGGGCTTGCCGAGGGATCTTGGCCTGAAGGGAGCGCTGTTCGCGGATGCCGGCACTTTGTTCGGTTACACCGGCAAGACGAACTTCAGTCCGAATGGGCAGTGCACTCCTACCTTGCAACCGCCGTTGTTTACTCAGGGTAATTGCATCGCATTGGGCGGCGACTCGACGCAGATCCGCTCTTCAGTCGGCGTCTCGCTCATTTGGACGTCGCCGCTCGGACCGATCCGCTTCGACTTTGCCAAGGCCGTCACAAAGAACGAATTCGATCAGACCCAGTTCTTCCGCTTCTCGGGCGGCACTACTTTCTGATCGGCCCGTGTCTGACCGCGGGCTGCGCGTGACGCATGCCGCGGAGCGGTGTGAGGCGTGTCCGGGTGAGAAATGGCGGCGCAGTTGTGATTGATGCTATCAGCGCCCATGAAGGGCGCTGATAGCGCTTTGGCCAGCCTATCTGTGGCGTAGGTTAAGCTTGGCGCTTTCTATTTTCGATCGCCCGATGTCTAGAGTATACGCTGGCGCCGAATGAACGATCCGATTTTCTTCTTGCGCGCCATGCGGCTCTCGCTCGCGGATATTGTCGCGTGCACGGGCGCGAGCGTAGCTGCGGGAACTGATCTTTCGCTTCTCCTCGACGGCGCCGCGCCGCTCGATGAAGCGGGGCGCGGCGACTTCGCTTTTTTTGATAATTCAGAAAAAATTGACCTTCTCGAGTCGTCGCGCGCCGCCGCCTGCTTCGTGCAGCCGCGCCATGCTTCCCGCGTCCCCTCAAGCGTCTTGGCGCTCGTGACGGATGAACCGGCGCAGGCCTTTGCGATAGCGCTCGCCCGGATGTTTCCGACCGCCGACTGGCCTGGCTCCTCCTTCGCCACGGCGGGCGTTAATCCGGGCGCTTCGATCCATCCAGAGGCTCGGCTCGAACCGGGAGTGACCATCGATCCGGGCGTCGTCATCGGCCCGCGCGCCGAAATCGGCTCAGGCTCGATAATTGGGGCCAATAGCGTCATCGGACCTGATGTCCGGATCGGGCGTGATTGTTCGATCGGCGCACAAGTTACGCTCGGCAATGCGCTGATCGGCAACCGCGTCGTCGTGCATTCCGGAGCCCGCATCGGCCAGGCTGGTTTGCGGCGGGATAGCTCTCGCCTCGGCGATAGGGCCGGCGCTTTGAGCGCGCGGATGCCCCAGATCGGCCGGGTCATCATCCAAGACGCTGTCGAAATCGGCGCAAACTCGACGGTCGATCGCGGCGGTTGCCGCGACACCGTGATCGGCGAGGGCTCCAGAATCGGCAATCTCGTGCAAATCGCCGCTGATGTAAGGATCGGGCGGCAATGCCATATTCTTCCGCAATCATGCATCTGCGATTCGACTGAACTTGGGGACTTTGTCTTTGTGGAAGGGCAGGCGGGCCTAGCCGCGCGTTTGCGAATTGGCGCGCACGCCAAAATCTCGGCTCAATCCGGGGTCATCGAGGACATTCCGGCGCGGGCGCGTTTTGGCGGCTACCCGGCGCGTCCGCTGCGCGCGTGGCTGCGTTCGCTTGCCGTGATTGAGCGATTGACGCGAGGAAATGCGCCTACGGACGCCAGCGGCGATTAATGGTTCTAGCTTTCAGAGAAACATGTGAGACAAGAAGAGAGGATATGATCCTGGGCGCCACGATGAAAGAGACAGAAAGCGACAAGATGAGCGAAGCGGCGCCGACGACCATCGAATCTTTCGATATTCTTGAGATCCTGAAATTCTTGCCGCACCGTTATCCGTTTTTGATGGTCGATCGGATCATCGAGGCGAGAGGCGATGCATTCGGGATAGGCATCAAAAACGTGAGCATAAACGAGCCGCAGTTTCAGGGCCATTTCCCAGGGCGTCCCGTCATGCCGGGCGTGCTTTTGATTGAAGGGATGGCCCAGACTGCCGGCGTGCTGTGCATCCGCGCCAATTCGACCGGGTCGAAAGCGCCGCTCGTCTACTTCATGAGCATCGATAAAGCGAAGTTCCGTAAACCGGTCCTGCCCGGCGATCGGGTCGAATTCCATATGACCAAAACAAATAACCGCCGCAACATGTGGTGGTTTTCGGGGCGGGCTCTCGTCGATGGCGCGCTTGTTTGCGAGGCGGAGATCGCCGCCATGGTGGCCGAGGAAGAGGCCGCTAAGGCATGATGCGCTTGCAATGAAGAGGCGGGCTAATAGCGCCGGATGATTGAGCGCGGAACCGCTTTATGAGGATAAAAATGACGAAGGCTGTGCGCATTCACGAATATGGCGGCCCGGATGTGATGCGAATTGAGGACATCGAGTTGCCGCGGCCAGGGCGCGGCGAGGTTTTAGTTCGGAACCACGCTATCGGCGTCAATTTCATCGATACTTATTTCCGCAGCGGCGCCTATCGGGCTCCAGCGCTTCCATTCACGCCCGGCAATGAAGCGGCGGGCGAGGTTATCGCGCTTGGCGAGGACGTGGACGAGTTCAAGCTTGGCGACCGCGTCGCATATGAGGCGAGTCTTGGCGCCTATGCCGAGCAAAGGCTTGTCGCCGCCGGTCGGCTGATCAATCTGCCTGACGACATTTCCTATGAAATCGCCGCCGCCATGATGCTGAAGGGGCTGACCGCCCAATATCTGCTCCACCGGACGTATAAGGTTCGCAAAGGGGATACGATCTTGGTGCATGCGGCTGCGGGTGGCGTCGGGCTCATCCTCTGCCAATGGGCGAAGGCCCTTGGCGCCCACGTCATCGGCACGGTCGGCTCGCCTGAAAAAGCCGAGCTAGCGAAAAAGGCTGGCGCCGAGCATACGATCCTTTATCGGGAAGAAGATTTCGTCGCGCGCGTAAAGGAGATCACCAAAGGGGAGCTCTGCGATGTGGTCTATGACAGCATCGGCAAAGCAACTTTTCCAGCGTCTCTCGATTGCATCAAACCCATCGGCACGTTCGTCAGCTTTGGCGCTTCCTCAGGTCCGATCGAGGCCTTCAACATTGGCCTCCTGGCCATCAAAGGATCGCTTTTTGCGACGCGCCCGTCGTTGGTCGCGTATAGCGCGAAGCGCGCGGATTTCGTCAATATGGCGGAGGATTTGTTCCGCGCAGTGGAAAGCGGCGATGTCGTCATTCCTTTGCACGGGACATTTCCGCTCGAAGACGTCGTCAAGGTTCATCGCGCGCTGGAAAGCCGCGAGACGACTGGCGCAAGCGTGCTCATTCCATAATGATTTTGCGAGGAGATGAGGCCAAAGCTTGATTCAGCGGATTGACCTTATGAAAAGGCTGCAATCTTCGGGATCATGTTTTACGATTGCGGATGGAATGGCGCGACGACGGCCTCATTATCGGGGTTAAGAAATACGGCGAGACAAGCGTCATCGTCGAGGCGATGACAAGATTGCATGGTCGTCATCTCGGGCTCGTCAAAGGCGGCCGTTCGCGAAGAATGCAGCCATTTTTGCAGGCGGGCAATAATGCCGAACTGGTCTGGCGCGCCCGGCTCGACGAACATCTTGGATCTTTCGCGGTGGAGCCGACGCAACTGCGCACAGGCCGCCTGATGGCCAATGCCGAGGCGCTGCATGCGATGGGCCTGACGGCGGCCTTGCTGCGCCTGATCGCCGAGCGCGAGCCACATCCAGAGCTTTATGATACGGCGATGCTGATTGCCGATCACATTGAGGATGAACGGCTTCCGGCGATGCTTGTTCGGCTGGAAATGGAAATTCTCGCCGAGACCGGCTTCGGGCTTGACTTGTCGCGCTGCGCCGCGACGGGAGACGCGGAAAATCTAGCCTATGTATCGCCGAAGTCGGGCCGCGCCGTCTCTCAGGCTGCAGGCGAACCCTATCGCGGCCGGCTGCTGCCTCTGCCGGCCTTTTTGTTGCGCAACATAGCGCAGCAAAACCCGTTGCCCGGCGATATCCGAGACGGATTTAGGCTAACGGAATTTTTCCTGATGCGCGATGTGTTCGGCCCGCGCGGGCAGGGGCTGCCGCCGGCGCGCAACGCTTATCTGGCTGAACTCGCCAAACGCTCGGGCTGGAGCGTTTGAAACCTATTTGATCTTGGTTTCCTTGAACTCGACATGCTTACGCACGACCGGGTCATATTTCTTGAACGACAGCTTGTCGGTCTTGGTGCGCGCGTTCTTTTTGGTCACATAGAAATAGCCTGTGTCCGCCGAGGACAGAAGCTTGATCTTGATCATTGCGGCCTTGGCCATCTCACAAATCCCTTGAATGCGGCGCAAAGCCCACTGCCCGAGCTTGAGACTCAGGGGGCGATGTCTCCGAAAGACGCGACCATAAGGATCGCGCCTCGCTTGTCAAGAAACCTCGCGCGAACCTCGCCATGCAACGACGCCAAGATAGAGCGTCAGCACGAAGGCGGTGCTGAAAAAGAATCCATTGGGCCCGAGCAGATCCATGCCAAGCCCCATGACCGGCGGCCCGGAAAGCATGCCGGCGGAATAAAGCATGACGAAAGCCGCATTGGCTCCGGCAAGGTTCGCTCCCTTGTAGCGCGATCCGAGATAGCCAAGCGCCACGGCGTAAAAGCTGCCGACGACGCCACCCCAGATGAGGAGAAGCGCGCCGAATAGCGCGACGCCGCCGGGCTGCGCGAATGGCAGCGCGAGAGCGCCTAAAATGCTAAAAAACGCTATCAATATCAGTAGTTTGCGCCGATCTATCAGGTCTGAAACATAGCCGATCGGAAGCTGAAACACGACATTGCCCAAGGCAAATAGCGTGACGAGCAGCGCGCCCGTCTCGGCGGTGAGGCCCGCGCGCAGGGCGTAGATGGGAAGAAGACCCATGCTCGCGGTCTCGATCGCGCCATGCAGCAGGCCGGCCAATGTGGCGACGGGAGCGGCGAGCAGAAAGGCCAAAACTGGAATCGATGGAGCGGTCTCGATTTCGGGGGCCGAGCCGCTGCCGACAATGATCGGCAAGGCCGCCGCTACAAAAAGTGCGGTGGCGACTATGAACCCGGCCGAACTTTCGGTGCCGACGAGAGCGAGAATAAAGGGTCCTGCGGCAAAGCCGAAAGCGACGCTCGCTGCGTAAAGCCCGATGACGAAACCGCGCCGTTCAGGCGGCGCGATGGCGTTTATCCAATATTCGCTCAGGACGAACAGCGTCGTCAGCGCCGCGCCGAAGGCGGCTCTGATGGAGAACCAAGCCCAGTAGCGGTCTGTGGCGGCCATGGCGACAAGACAGAGCACGCAGAGCGCAAGCGAAAGAAAAAGCAGCTGCCTGACGCCGATGAGGCGGGCCATGCGCGGAACGAAGCCGGCGACGACCAAAGTTGCGACGCCAGCCGCCGCTTGGTTGAAACCAATGGCGCGCGCGCTAAAACCCTGTTCGCCAAGACGCACTGAAATCAAGGTTATCGTCAGCGACAGGCCGATGCCGACGATCGATACGGCCGCGATGGCGCAGGCCAGCGCGCCGGCCGGTTTTGCGCCGGCGATGTCGCCGCCTTTATTTGAAGGGTCGAGCTTCGTCAGCAATGGTTCATTCCAAATGCGCCGCGATCAGAACATGACCGCTCAGGGTTGAATCGATTTTGCTCTATATCTCTGCGTTGCAACGCATGATATTCGCCGAAAAATTTGTAACTTTCCGGGATCCTGCTCTAGACGCCAGGGCTCGGCGGCCGGCCTTCGGAGCTTTCGAATCCATGCATGCGGAGGGCCCATTGATGCGCAATCAAAGCGCCCTTCATGCGCGGCAGAAACCAAAGCGAGAGCATCAGCGTGAGGGTTGGCCAGATCAAAGCGTGCAGCCAAATTGGCGCATCAGGCCAGAATTCTTCTGCCAGCAGCATCATGGAGCCGATGATGTGGCCGACGACAAAAATGGTCAAGTAAGGCGGCGCATCGTCGGCGCGATGATGGTGCAATTCCTCGCCGCAATGCGGGCAGGCGGCGTTCACCTTAAGGTAGCGGCCAAAGATCTTGCCTTCGCCGCAGGCGGGGCAACGGCACATAAAACCGCGGCGAATCGACCGCCAGACATCGCGCTTCGGAAGCGCGCCGCTTTTGGATGGAAAAGCTGGCAAATCCAACGCGGGCGCCGACATGCCGGTCTCCTTGGCCGATCGTTCAACATTGGCTCGGCCGCTTCAGCCTGGATCGGGACAGGCATTCGTCAGCGGTCAGCAAGTCATTTCAAAATAAGGCTCGATGTCGAGCCGCTTTAACCGCCGCACTCAAGCGCTTGCCGCATTCTGCGCAAGCGCGGCGACGGTCTGCCAAGCGCTGCGACAGCCTGATCGATGGAGGCCGCAAGGCCATGTCGGGCGGCAAGCCACGCCGGGTCATTATAGCTGAGCCAAACTTTGCCGTCGGCATCTTCCCAAACCAGGGCCTTCAATGGAAGGTCGATGCCAATGCGCTGGTCCGCCTGCATCAGCGGAGTGCCGCCGCGAGCGCCACCGAAAATGAGCAATATTGTGGGCCGCAAAGGCATATTGGCCTTGGCGGCTCCCGCCGAATGATCGATCTTGGCGAAAACCGTTACGTCATGGGCTTTTAACGCAGCCTCAAATCGGCTGATCGTCTCCTCCGCCGAATGGGCGCTCGGCAGGGTGATTAATCCATTTTCCGCCATTTCGAACTCCATTTGGAGGCGTTTAGACCCTTGATCGAATATCGCGACGCGGCGGTTTTTTGACGCGATCCGATCCGGACCGCGATTTTATGCGGGGATGGCCTTCGCTCAAAAGCTCGAAGCGCAGCGCCCCGGCGAGCGGGGCCGCCTCCACGAGTTTAACAGTCACGACATCGCCAAGCCTATGCATTTTACCAGTGCGCGAGCCGACCAGCGCATGTAAAGCCTCATCGAGACGAAAATAATCATCGCCGAGCATGGACGCCGGGATGAACCCATCGGCTCCGGTGTCGCTCAGCCTGATGAACAGGCCGGCGCGAGTAGCTCCCGAAATTCGACCCTCGAACGTCGCCCCAATCTTGTCGGCGAGATGGGCCGCGATCAGCCGCTCAATGGTCTCGCGTTCGGCGGCCATGGCGCGGCGTTCGGCGGCGGAAATCCGAGCCGCGACCTCCGGCAATTCGTCTCGCGCGTTCGGCGGCAGGCCGTCGGGGCCGAACTGCAACGCAAAAATCAAAGCGCGATGGACGATGAGATCCGCATAGCGGCGGATCGGCGAGGTGAAATGAGCGTAGCGGCGCAGATTGAGGCCGAAATGGCCGTAGTTCTCGACCACATATTCAGCTTGGGCCTGCGTGCGCAGCACCACCTCGTTGACGAGATGTTCATTGTCCGTGCCTTTGACGCGGGCGAGAATGCCGTTGAACTGCTCTGCCCGCATTACCTCTCCTTTGGCGAGCTTGATGCCGATCGAAGCCAGGAATTGCGCGAAATTATTCAGCTTTTCGACCGATGGCTCATCATGCGCGCGATAGACGAAGACTTGATGTCTCGCCTCCAGCGTTTCCGCCGCCGCGACATTGGCGAGGATCATGAATTCCTCGATCAGGCGATGCGCGTCGAGACGGGCCGGGACAACCACGCGGTCAACCGCGCCCTCCATGTCGAGGATAATTTTGCGCTCCGGGAGATCAAGATCGAGCGGCCCGCGTTTGTCGCGCGCTATCTTCAAGGCCGCATAGGCGTGATAGAGCGGAACAAGGACATCCTGGAGCACGGCCGGGGTTACCGCGGGCTCCGGCATTCCGTCGATCGCGGCCTGCGCTTGCGTATAAGAGAGCTTCGCCGCCGAGCGCATCATGATCCGATGGAAGCTATGCCTGAGCTTATGGCCGTCGGATGCGATGACCATCTCGACGGCCAGCGCCGGGCGATCTTCGTTGGGCCGCAGGGAGCATAGATCGTTGGAGATGCGCTCAGGCAGCATCGGGACGACGCGATCAGGGAAATAGACCGAATTGCCGCGATCGAGAGCCTCGCGGTCGAGCGGCGTTCCCGGCCGCACATAGGCCGCGACATCGGCGATGGCGACGCGCAGGATGAAGCCGCCGCGATTGTTGGGATCGGGGTCAGCCTCGGCGTGGACAGCGTCGTCATGATCCTTGGCGTCGGCCGGATCGATCGTCAGCAGCGGTATCGAGCGCCAATCCTCGCGATGATCAAGGGTAGCAGGGCGGGCGCGCTCCGCCTCGGCGATGACTTCCGGCCTGAAGACATTCGGGATCTGATGCGTATGAATGGCGATGAGGCTCACCGCCTTTTCGCTATTGAATGCGCCAAGCCGCTCCCGCACGCGGGCTGAGGGCAGACCAAGCCGGCCGGTGCGCAGAATTTCGACAGCCACGAGGTCGCCGTCGCGCGCCTCGCCTTCCTGGCCGGGCAGCACATCGAGTTCACCGCGATTGATGTTTTTCTTGTCGATTGGGACAATTCTGCCGCCGCCAGCCGGATTGCCGCGGAAAATCCCCAGAACCTGAGATCTCGCTCGTTCCAGCAGCTTGACGACGCGTCCGCTGTAGCTCGGCTCGCCCGGCTTGGCGTCCGGCAAAGGCTCGACCCGGAGCAGGGCGCGATCGCCGACGCCCGGCGTCGGGGTCCCGGGTCTCTGCCGGCGCGGGATGCCGACGACGATTTTGGGGGCTTGGCCCTGGGCTGCATCCCACTCAACCGGCGCCGCGAGAAAATCGCCATCGCGGTCGCGGCTGAAGAAATCAGCGAGCACGACGCCCGCTAGCAGCCCCGGCCTGTGCAGATTTTTGCGCCGCCGCTCGACGGCTCCCTCCGCTTCAAGCTCTTTCAGCAGGCGTTTGAGGGCGATCCGATCGTCGCCTCTGATGTCGAAGGCGCGGGCGATTTCGCGCTTGCTGATTTTGGCCGCAGCCTTGCCGCCGGGGGCTTCCCGCTCCCGGGCGATGAAAGCCAGAATGTCCTCTCGCGAAGGCAGGGGTCTGCCCGCGTCTTGCTTTGACGCGGGGGTAGATTTTTGGCCGGACGTTCTCGTGCCGGCTGCTTTATTCACGCTTGCTTGGCCTTTTTCGGTTTCGCCGCCGCTGGTTTGGCGGAGGATTTCTTTGGCGCGGCGGGCTTTCGCGCTGACGCCGCAGTTTTGATTTTGGCGGTCGGTTTGAACGGCGGTTTTTCGCCGTCGTCCGGAGCTTGCGGTTTAGCTTTCGCCTTGGCTACGCCGCCCTTTGCCGCGACTTTCTTGACCGTGGCCGTCTTTTTGCGGCCGCCGCCCGCAGCCTCTTTATCCTCGATCAGGCGAATCGCCTCCTCAAGGGTAATCGATTCGGGCGATGCGTCCTTTTTCAGAGTCGCATTGATCTTGCCATGATTGACATAAGCGCCAAAGCGCCCGGCGCGCACCGTAATCGCGCCGCCCGAAGGGTGCTCGCCAAGCAAACGACCCTGCACGGGCCCGCCGCCAGCGGCCTTCGCGCTCAGAAGAGCGATGCCCTCTTCCAGCGTTAATGTGGTGGGGTCAGCGTCGCTCGGCAAGGTCGCGTTGATTTTGCCGTGATTGACATAAGGGCCGAACCGTCCGGCTTTGATCGATACCTGCCCCCCCGAAGGATGCTCTCCGAGGATGCGCGCAGGAACGCTGTCCGCATTGCCGAAGCGCCGGCCGGTCAGGCCGCTTTCCTTGGCGATGATGAGGTCAATGGCGCGATTGCCGCCGATGCTGAGAATATCCTCGTCTTTGCCAATATTCGCATAAGACTTGCCGTGCTGGACGTAAGGGCCGTAACGGCCGATTCCAGCAAGAATTGGCTCTTTCGTCTCAGGATGTTTGGCGACTTCGCGGGGCAGCGACAGAAGGCCGATCGCCTGCTCCAGCGTGAGTTCGGAAGGAGAAATCGTCTTCGGCAGCGAAGAGCGCTTCGGTTTGTCGCCTTCGCCTTGCTGCACATAGGCGCCAAAACGCCCGTCCCGCAGCGAGATTTCCTCGCCCGTCAGAGGACTCTGGCCCAATACTTTGACGCCTGGCCGATCGCCTTCGGCGACCTCCGCAGCCTCTCCGTTCCCATTCGCCAGGGTCCGCGTGAATTTGCACTCGGGATAGTTTGAGCAGCCAATGAAAGCGCCAAACTTGCCGAGCTTTAGCGAGAGCTGGCCGTCGCCGCAGGAGGGGCAGGCGCGGGGATTTGATCCATCGGCCTTGGCCGGGAAAATATGCGGGCCAAGAATCTCGTTGAGGCTGTCCAGCACCTGCGTCGTGCGCAAATCCTTGGTGCCGGCGATCGCGTCGGAAAAATCGGCCCAGAAATCGCGCAGGACATCTTTCCAGTCGATCTCATGATTCGAAACGCGGTCGAGCTTCTCCTCAAGATCCGCGGTGAAATCATAGCCGACGTAGCGGGCGAAAAAGCTCTCCAAGAAGGCCGTGACGAGACGCCCCTTGTCTTCGGGATAGAGCCGTTTCTTGTCGATCCGGACATAGTCGCGTTCGCGCAAAACGGCCAGCGTCGAGGCATAGGTGGAAGGGCGCCCGATGCCAAGCTCCTCCATGCGCTTTACCAGAGTCGCCTCGGTGAAACGCGGCGGCGGCTCGGTGAAATGCTGCGCAGCATCGATGCGCTCTTTGGTCAGCGGCTCGCCTTTCGCCATTTCCGGCAGACGGCTGCTGTCCTCGTCTTCGTCGTCGTCGCGGCCCTCCTGATATAGCTTCAGAAAGCCATCGAAGCGAATGACCTGGCCGGTGGCGCGAAGATCGAGTTTGCGGGCGCCGACTTCGGCGAGGATATCGACCGTCGTGCGCTCCAGCTCGGCCGATTCCATCTGGCTCGCTATGGTGCGCGTCCAGATCAATTCATAGAGCTTTGCCTGGTCCGGCTCCAACGCGCGCATGACTCGCTTGGGCAATCGCGTCAGATCGGTCGGGCGGATCGCTTCATGCGCTTCCTGCGCATTTTTCGCCTTGACGGTATATTTGCGCGGAACTTTCGGGACATAGGCGTCGCCGAATTCGCGGCCGATCACGGATCTGGCGCTGGAAATGGCTTCGGGCGCAAGATCGACGCCGTCGGTTCGCATATAGGTAATAAGGCCGACCGTCTCGCCGTCGATTTCGGCGCCTTCATAGAGGCGCTGGGCGAGTTGCATGGTGCGCGCCGGAGCAAAGCCCAGCTTGCGCGAGGCCTCTTGTTGCAGCGTCGAAGTGGTGAACGGGGCGTAAGGGTGCCGCTTGGCGGGCTTTGCCTCAATATTCGCCACCGTGAACTTGGCGGTGTCGAGAGCCGCCTTGAAGGCTTCGGCTTCAGGCCCGGCGCCAATGTCAAGGCGAGTGATCTTTTTGCCGTCGGCTCCGACCAGGCGGGCAGTGAATGGCGCTCCCGCCTTGGTCTTCAAATGCGCCAGAATCGACCAATATTCGCGCGGGACGAAGGCTTCGATCTCGAGTTCGCGCTCGCAAACGAGTCGCAGGGCGACGGATTGAACGCGGCCCGCCGAGCGCGCGCCAGGCAATTTGCGCCAGAGTACAGGAGACAAATTGAAGCCGACGAGATAATCCAGCGCTCTGCGCGCCAGATAGGCGTCGACAAGCGAGGAGTCGATTTCGCGCGGATGCTGCATCGCATCAAGGACGGCGGATTTGGTGATGGCGTTGAAAACGACGCGCTCGACCTGCTTGTCCTTGAGGACGCGCTTGCCCTTTAAAACCTCCAGCACGTGCCAGGAAATCGCCTCGCCTTCGCGATCAGGATCGGTCGCAAGAATGACTTTGTCGGCGTCTTTGACGGCCTTGGCGATATCAGACAGGCGCTTGGCCGATTTGGTGTCGACATCCCACAGCATGGCGAAATCGGCGTCGGGATCGACCGAACCGTCTTTGGCCGGCAAATCGCGGACGTGCCCATAGGAAGCGTAGACTTGGTAGCCTGCGCCAAGATATTTGTTGATGGTCTTGGCCTTCGCCGGTGATTCGACGATGACGACATTCATTGACAACAATCCTCGGTTCGCCCGGCAACCTCAACGGTTCACGGTCTCGTTCAAAGGTTCAGTTAGCGCTGGTTGCGCATGTGCGCCGCAATTCGCATCGGTTGCAGTGCGGCATGATTTTCGCCGCGAAGATGGGGGAGGGCGGGGCCTTAGTCAAATGGGACTGCCAAAAGCCAGCGCAAGGACGGCGCGAAAACCCTTGGCCTTCGCCGATTTGCGAATCGGCTCAATGAACTGTCGCACAATTGAGTAAAACTTGTGCGCTATTTGAGACAAAGGCGCTAAACGCCTGTGACGGCGCCAGATTCGTCCTATATGAACGGCCCATGTCCAAGCTGCCTCCAGAGCTTAAATATCCGCACCGGCATCTCCTCGGAATTGAGGGCCTGTCGCCGCAAGACATCGGAATTCTTCTCGATCTTGCTGAAAGCGCGATCGAAGTGTCGCGTCAGGTCGAGAAAAAGCGGTCGACTCTGCGCGGACGAACCTTGATCAACCTCTTTTTTGAGGCCTCAACCCGCACGCAGTCCTCCTTTGAGCTCGCAGGCAAGCGCCTCGGCGCCGATGTCATGAATATGTCGGTTGCGACCTCCAGCGTCAAAAAAGGCGAGACGCTGGTCGATACTGCGATGACGCTCAACGCCATGCGCCCGGACATTATCGTCGTGCGCCACGCCCAGGCGGGCGCGGTGCATCTTCTGGCCAAAAAGGTCGATTGTTCCGTGGTCAACGCCGGCGACGGCGCGCATGAGCATCCGACCCAGGCTTTGCTCGATGCGCTGACGATCAAACGCAACAGGGGCCGGATCGCGGGCCTCACCGTGGCGATTTGCGGCGATATTTTGCACTCGCGCGTCGCCCGCTCCAATATTCTCCTGCTGTCAGCGCTTGGCGCCAGGCTGCGCGCGGTCGGCCCCTCAACCCTTCTGCCCGCCGGCATAGAGCGCATGGGGGTCGAGGTTTTCCGCGATATGAAAGCCGGGCTGAAGGACGCCGACGTTGTCATGATGCTGCGCTTGCAGCGCGAGCGGATGCAGAGCGGATTCGTACCCTCGCCGAAAGAATATTTTCGCTTTTTTGGCCTCGATGAGGACAAGCTGAAGCTCGCCAGACCCGACGCGCTGGTGTTGCATCCAGGCCCGATGAATCGCGGCGTCGAAATCGATTCAGCCGTTGCGGATGGAGCGCAAAGCCGCATCCGCGAGCAGGTCGAGATGGGCGTTGCCGTGCGCATGGCCGTGCTTGAAGCTCTCTCCGAGCATTTACCTAATGGTTAGAGCTCGTTCTGCAGTTTGTCTCATGTATGCAATCATGTGGCGGCGCCCAAAAAATCCCCGCCTTTTCGACATCGTGCTTGAGCGGAGCGACGCGCCGTGAAGATTCCCTCGTCCCGCTCCGTAGCGCATCAGCCGCTAGCCCTCGTGCATGGCCGCCTCGTTGATGGCGCGGATTTTCGGCAGGAGCCAGGCGGAGTGCTCATCATCGATGGCGCCATCCGTGATCTTGGCCCGGAAATCACGCCGGAAAATCTCCCCTCGCATGCCCGCATCATCGATTGCGGCGGCGATATCGTATCGCCGGGTCTGATTGACATGCGCGCTTTCATCGGGGAGCCAGGCGGCGAACATCGCGAGACCATAGCCACTGCGACGGCGGCGGCGGCGGCGGGCGGCGTCACCACCATCTTGGCCCGGCCGGACACGTGTCCGCCGGTCGATGAGGCGGCGGTGGTTGATTTTCTGTTGCGCCGCGCCCGCGATACAGGCCGGGTGCGCGTCATCCCTTCGGCCGCGCTGACGCAAGGGCTGCGCGGCGAGGAAATCGCCGAGATCGGACTTTTGCAGCAGGCCGGCGCGCTCGCCTTTACGGATGGCGCCCATTCCATCCGCAATGCGCGGGTGCTGCGCCGCGTCATGAGCTACGCCCGCGATTTTGACGCGCTCATCATCCATTATGCCGAGGACAGGGATCTTGCCGGCGAAGGCGTGATGAACGAAGGCGAGTTCGCCTCCCGCCTTGGCCTCGCCGGCATTCCCCGCGAGGCGGAAGCCATTATTTTGGATCGCGACATTCGCCTCGTGAACCTCACGGGCGCGCGCTACCATGCGGCTCTCGTCACCACGACTCTCTCGCTGGAGATCATCGCCCGAGCGAAGGCCGCTGGGCTGCCTGTGACCTGCGCGACCTCGATCAATCACCTGACCCTCAATGAAAGCGACATCGGCGACTACCGCACCTTTTTGAAGCTCGCGCCCCCGCTGCGGCGCGAGGATGAGCGCCGGGCGCTCGTTGAAGCGCTGGCCTCGGGCCTCATCGACGTCATTGTGTCGGACCATAATCCGCAGGACGTCGAGACAAAGCGCCTGCCTTTCGCCGAGGCGGAAGACGGCGCAATCGGGCTCGAAACCATGCTTTCCGCCGGTCTGCGCCTCGTTTCCTCCGGCGAGCTCTCGCTGGAGCGCCTGATCGGCGCGATGACCTTGCGTCCCGCAGAAATTTTGGGCCTGCCGCAAGGGCGGCTCAAGATTGGCGCGCCAGCCGATCTCATTCGCTTCGACCCCGACGAGCCCTATGTCGTCGATCCGGCAAAGCTCCATTCGCGCTGCAAGAACACGCCTTTTGACGAGGCGCGAATGGAGGGCAGGGTGAAGCTGACTTTGGTCGCCGGGGATATTGTGTACGAGGGGGATTGAGAAAATGAAATTTTTGAACGAGCAAACAATTGTTCCACAGCTCAGAGAACTCACCAAATCTTCCAGCAGCATAAGAATAGCGGTTGCCTTTTGGGGAGCTGGCGCTTCAGAGCAGCTTGGGCTTGCCCCGCGAGCGGCAGACAGCAGGATAATTTGTAACCTTAAATCAGGAGGGACTAATCCGGACGAAATTAGGGCCCAGACCCATAAAATGGTTGGCGTGACAGGCGGATTGTGATTCACAGCTTCCGAAAGGAAGCGACTATGAATCGGGATCAATTCTGGCTGACGGACGCGCAGTTCGCGAAGATCGCGCCGCATCTTCCCACGGACACGCGCGGCAAGGCGCGCGTCGATGATCGCCGGGTGATCAGCGGGATCATTCATGTGCTGAAATCTGGCGGACGCTGGATTGACGCGCCGCTGGAGTACGGGCCAAAGAAGACTCTCTACAATCGCTACGTTCGCTGGGCTGCTAAGGGCGTTTGGATCGATCTGTTCCACGCGCTTGCGCAAGCAGGCGGGCCGCCGGCGCAGGTCCTCATCGACTCCTCGGCGGTCAAGGCGCATCGCTCGGCCAGTGGCGGCAAAGGGGGGAGAAGAATCAGGCCATCGGCCGTTCGCGCGGCGGGCGCACAACCAAAATCCACGCATTGACCGATGCGGACTGCCGCCCGCTGTCTTTCATGCTCACCGGCGGCCAAATCGCCGATTGCTCGGCGGGCGCGGAGCTTATCGCGCGACTTCCTCCTTGCGAAATCCTCCATGGCGACAAGGGCTACGACGCAAATGCGATCCGTCGGCAGGTCGAGGAGCGCGGAGCTATGCCGAATATCCCGCCCAAGGCCAATCGCAGGTGGAAGAACTGCTTCTCGCCCTTCCTCTATCGAAACCGCAACGCCATCGAACGCATGTTCTGCCGCCTGAAAGACTTCAGGCGCGTGGCTACCCGCTACGACCGAAACGCATTAAACTTCCTCGCCACAGTCTGCATCGCCGCTACCGTTTGCTACTGGTTGTGAGTCTGGACCCTAGGAAATTGATGGATTCTGGAGTCAACGTATCGCAATGTGATGGGTTACACAGCAAGGTATATTTGTTTGATAATGATTTAATTATTGGATCTTCGAATGCATCTTCGAATGGGCTTTCAATGGAAGGCTCGAAAATTAAAGGTTGGTATGAAGCGAATGTTCATACGAACGACGCTGAAATGCTCAAAAGGCTATCACGATGGTTTGAGAAACTGCCTTGTTATAAAATAACTGAAGCAGATCTGGTGTTGGCGAAAGAAGCGTGGTCGCACAGACGATATAATGGTCATCTAAATATCCCAGAAAACGGCTCTTTGCTTGCGGCATTGAAGGTAGATCCTTCTTCATTCAAAAACGTGCGGCTATATGTTTGTGCTTTTGCATCTTGGTTTGATAAGAAGGGTGATGAAGCACTTGAAAAGGCTCAATTGAAATTCCAATCGGGACACCATCGCATTGATGCCTTTCAAGATTGGTCTGAGCTACCGAATTCTGCCAAATTGGTTTCTTTCTATGTAGGCGATCGAGGAGGTGTGGAATTTGATAATTTTGTCGAAATGCCAAATGGACCATTAGAATTTGAGCATAATAAAACTAAACTAAAGCTTTGTTTTATTACGGGATGGATCTTGGTGATTTCGATGAATGGAAAGCGGCCTTGAAGAAATTCAAGATGGACAGAAATTGGCCCAGACACGGTGGAGGTATAGAAGATATTGGGGTCTTCGCGGAAAAATATCTATGTGAGAAGCCAAACTGATAGGGTCAAAGTGATGCTATCGGTTCCGGGCGAGAACGTCTACGAGGGGGAGTAGGCGCTAGCCCTCGCGGTTGGGCGTCCCGAGAACATGAACGTTCGGCGGCAACATCGCATTGTCGAACGTCTGCGTGAACATTGGCGCGGCGAAGAAAGCCACCGCCCGCAATGTTTCGGCGCCGGTGTTGACGAGATCGTGCCGGACAGGCGTCGGGAGCACGAAAACGCATCCTGGCCCAACCTTGTGAATGCTTCCGTCCTCCATGCGCAGCTCGCCGCTGCCCGCCAGGATGTATTGCGTCTCCTCGGTGGCGTCGCTGTGCCAGCCGAGCCGGTGGCCGGGCTCGATTTCATAGACGATGGTCGAAGACTGAGTCGTTCCATGCCCGCCATATGCGGCGAACGCGCCGGCCCAACCAACGGTGGGGTCATCTACGCCCCCGACCTTTGCGCGCGGAAGATCTTTGGTTGCGACAACAAAGACTGAGTTCACGGCTGTCTCCTCAGGTCGAATCGCCCGTTGGCGGGACGGTTTTGGGTGCGGCAATCGTCGCAATCATGAGCCGCCGGAGAAGGTCACGCAATGCCGCCGCCCCAAAATATGATGATTTTCATCAGAATTTACTAAACGGCATTCAGCAGGAGCGGCGGCGCGCAACAAAACCAATCGGAATTCAAGTTGCTAGGAAGGTTGCGCCAGAGTAGCTTTGTAAAGGCGCTTTTTTATCTTGCGGATCGCTAGCAGAGGCGAAGCTGATGCTTAGGCGTAGAAATAACGTCGCCGCGCTCTTCTTCGGTCCCGCCTCGCCGCCCGTCTATACATTTGGCGGCGCTAAGGCGGTCTATATCGCGCCGGAGCTCCCGCTTAAGGCGCTACCTGATCGCTTCGGCCTAAGCGCATTGCGCGATCAGCATATTTCATACCTCTATGGCTCGGCAGTTCTCGGCAAAGCCAAAGCCAAAGCCGCAGCCCCGAAGTTCAACCAGCAATGGAGGAATTGAGACGAGCGCGACGCCTCGCCGATGATCCGTTAGCGTAAGCATCTTCAAAAGGCGGTAGGGACTAACCACCCAAACATGGAGGAGACGCATGAAAATCACGCCTCTAAGATCGGCGATGCTCGGCGCAATCGCGGGGCTCGCCATTTTGGCCCTGGCCGGTCCTACGGCGGCTCAGGAAAAGAAGCCCAATATCCTCATCATCATGGGCGATGACGTTGGATGGTTCAATATCGGCGCGTACCATCAGGGCATCATGTCGGGCAAGACGCCGAACCTCGACAAGCTCGCCGCCGAAGGCATGCGATTCACCGATTATTACGCCGAAGCGAGCTGTACGGCGGGCCGCGCGAACTTTATAACCGGCGAGCTGCCGATCCGCACCGGATTGACGACTGTCGGTCAGGCCGGGGCCGACGTTGGGCTCCCCGCCGAGGCCGTAACGCTCGCCACGGTGCTGAAGTCGCTGGGGTACGAGACCGGGCAATTCGGCAAAAACCATCTCGGAGATCTCAACAAATTCCTGCCGACGGTTCACGGCTTCGACGAATTTTTTGGGTATCTCTACCATCTCGATGCGATGTCGGACCCTTACTGGTTCGATTACCCGCAGGATTGGATCAATAAATACGGGCCGCGCGATCTGGTGCATTCCTGGGCGACAACCGAGGACGACGCCACCGAGATGCCGCGATGGGGCAAGGTCGGCAAGCAGAGAATTGTCGATGAAGGTCCGCTAGCCCCGTTCCCGAGCATGGCCGGCCGCCAGAACTGGCAGGAGAGCCGCAAAGCCAAATTTGACATGGAGACCTTCGACGAGGTGCTGGTTAGGGCCAGCGAAGGCTTCATGGACAAAGCCAAGCAGGACGGCAAGCCGTTCTTCATCTGGCACAACACGACGCGCATGCACGTGTTCACCTACATCCCGCCAAAGTACCAGGCGCTGATGAACTACAAGAGCAATTACGGCCTTGAGGAAGCCGGCATGGCGCAGTTGGACGACAGCATCGGCGACTTGCTGAAGCATCTGCAGGATATCGGCGAGGCCGACAACACCATCGTCATATTCACCACTGACAACGGGGCCGAGGTGTTCACTTGGCCAGATGGCGGCATGACGCCGTTCCGGTCAACGAAGGGCACGGTATTTGAGGGCGGTTTTCGCGTGCCCGCGATCATTCGCTGGCCCGGCAAGATCAAGCCGCAAACAGTGGAGAACGGCATATTTTCCGGTCTCGACTGGCTCCCGACGCTCGCGGCCGCCGCAGGCAACCCCGACATCTCCAATCAGCTGCTGAAAGGCGTGAAGCTCGGCGATCAAACCTACAAGAATCACCTCGACGGCTACAATCAGATGGATCTCCTGCTCGGCAAGGGACCCTCCGCGCGTCACGAGCTTTTCTACTTTGGCGGTCCGCACCTCGGAGCGCTGCGAATCGATGACTTCAAGTTCCAGTTCTTTCAGCAACCTTATGGCTGGCCCGGGGAGAAGGTGACGACGGATATGCCGACTATCGTCAACCTCCGCCAAGATCCGTTTGAGCGGACGCCATCGATACGCGGTCAAACGCTCAATGACGCAGGTGGGGGGTATATGAATGATTTCATGGCGCGTGAGTTCTGGCGCTTCGTTCTCGTTCAGAAGCAAGTGGCGGCGCTTGCGGAAACAGCCATCGACTTTCCTCCGATGCAGGCTCCTGCAACTTTCAATCTCGAGGCGGTGAAGCGTTCGGTGGAGGAGATGATGAAGAGCCACGAAGGCCAATAGTCGTTCGGGCGGCGTTAGGCGCCGCCCGCTCGTCCGCCCGCGCCGAGTTGCCACCCAAACTCCCGCAAGCTAGGTTGAGACCGCCTTCTCGCCACGGATTCCCACGTGATCCTCACCCTTGTCGCCCTCGTCTTCGGCTATCTTTGCGGTTCGATTCCGTTTGGGCTCATTCTCACGACCTTCGCCGGAACCACGGACCTGCGTTCGATTGGTTCGGGCAACATTGGCGCGACGAATGTTTTGCGCACGGGGCGGAAAGATTTAGCCGCTCTGACATTGCTGCTTGATCTCGCCAAAGGCGCGATCGCTGTTCTGATCGTCGCTTATCTTGCGCAGCGCTGGCTTTCGCCGGATGGCTCCTCACCGCGGGGCCCTATGCTGGCGGCGGCGGCCGGCGCCTTTTTGGGCCATGTGTTTCCGGTCTGGCTCGGGTTCAAGGGCGGCAAGGGCGTTGCGACATTTTTGGGCTGCCTTCTCGCCATCGCGTGGCCGGCCGGGCTCGCCTTCATCGCGGTCTGGCTCGGCGTTGCGGGGATCACGCGCTTTTCGTCGCTTGCGGCGCTGCTGGCCAGCGCTCTCGCGCCCGCCTTTCTTTTCGCCTTGGGTCAGACCGATTCGGCGATCGTTTTTGCCGCGTTGGCGGCGATTCTTTGGTACAAGCACCGGCCCAATATCGCGCGCCTTAGAGCCGGGACGGAATCCCGGATCGGCAAGTCTTGACGCCGAAAGTCTTGACGCCGCAAACCTTGACGCAGAAAGCCTCGATGCTCCCGGCTTTCGCCGTGGAGGCCAAGAATCCGCTCACCGAGGCGGAGCGGTTCGACTGGCTGCGGCTGTCCCGCAGCGATAATGTCGGCCCGCGCACGTTTTCCGCTCTCCTGAGCCGTTATGGGAGCGCCGCCGCGGCGCTCGAGGCTTTGCCGGGGCTGATCGCCAGCGGCAAGCCGATTCGCATCGCGACTATCGCGGAAGTCGACCAGGAACTCGAGGAATTGCGCCGTTCAGGCGCGGTTCTGCTCGGAGTTTACGAGCCCGACTATCCCGCGCTGCTGCGACAAATCAATACGGCCCCGCCTCTCATTACCGTGCGCGGCGATCTTTCGTCGCTGCGCCGCTCCAAGGTTGCGATAGTCGGTTCGCGCAACGCCTCGGCGGCGGGGCTCGCTTTTACCGAGCAGATTTCGCGCGGCATTGCGCGGGCCGGGCATGTCATCGTTTCTGGACTGGCGCGAGGGATCGACGCGCGGGCGCACCAGGCGGCGCTGGAGACGGGGACGATCGCCGTGCTGGCCGGGCGGATTAGGCAATATTTATCCGGCCAATCACGCGGCTTTGCTGGAGCGCCTGCTGGAGCATGGCGCCGCGATCAGCGAAATGCCTTTTGCCTGGGAGGCGCGCGGCCGCGACTTTCCGCGACGCAACCGCATTGTCGCCGGGCTCTCGCGCGGAATCGTAGTCGTTGAGGCGGCGCGCCGTTCGGGTTCGCTGATCACTGCGAGTTTTGCCGCCGAGCAGGGCCGCGAAATCTTCGCGGTTCCCGGCTCGGCGCTCGATCCGCGCGCGGAAGGCCCGAATGATCTGTTGCGCGATGGCGCGACTTTCTGCACCAAGGCGGAGGATGTGCTGGACGCCTTGGCCAATCAGAATCTCTCGCCGGACCATCGCCTTGGCTTTTCTGAACCGGATTTTTCGAACCAATCTTACGTCCCGCTGTGGGACGAACTCGATCTGCCCGAACTTGCTGGCGCCTCTCCCTCGGGCCCCTCGATCGATGACGGAGCCTTTTTGGCCGAAATCGACGCGATTGAGGAGGAGTTTGCGCCGCCGCTCGATGCGGCGCCGGCCATCCCAACGCGGGAAGAAGTCGCAATGCGCGTTATGGAATTGTTGGGGCCGACGCCGGTCTCCGTCGACGAATTGATCCGCGCATCGGAGGCCCCGGCGCGGGAGGTTCGAACTATTTTGTTCGAGCTTGAACTCGCCGGCCAAATCGAGCGCCATGGCGGCGATCTCGTTTCGCTGATTTAAGCCGGGGCTTAGACTTCCTCGACATCCATGCCGCCGTTGGCGAGAAAATTTTCAAGCCAATGGATGTCATAGAGGCCGTTTTGGATGTCGGAGTTGCGAACCAGCGTCTGAAATAAAGGAATGGTCGTGTCTATGCCGTCGACGATGAATTCGTCGAGAGAACGCCGCAAGCGCATCAGCGCTTCGTTGCGGGTGCGCCCATGCACGATGAGTTTGCCTACCAGCGAATCATAGGTCGGCGGGATTTTGTAGCCGGCGTAGACCGCGCTATCGACTCGAACGCCAAGGCCGCCCGGCGGATGATAATAATTGATTGTGCCGGGCGAGGGCCGAAACGACGCCGGATGCTCGGCGTTGATCCGGCATTCGATCGCGTGGCCGCTGAAGACGACTTCCTGCTGGGTTAGAGCCAAGGACGAACCGGCCGCGATCTTGATCTGCTCATTGACGAGATCAACGCCGGTGATCATCTCCGTAACCGGATGTTCCACCTGAATCCGCGTGTTCATCTCAATGAAGTAAAACTTGCCGTCTTCATAAAGGAATTCGACGGTGCCGACGCCCATGTAACCAAGCTCGCGCATGGCCTTGGCGCAGATTTCGCCGATTTCGAGCCGCTGCGAGCCATTGAGAGCGGGCGAGGGGCCTTCCTCCCAAACCTTTTGATGGCGGCGTTGCAGCGAACAATCGCGCTCGCCAAGATGAATGGCTTTGCCGCGGCCATCGCCAAGGACCTGGATTTCGATGTGACGCGGCTTTTCGAGATATTTTTCAAGATAGACGGCATCGTCGCCGAACGCCGCTTTGGCTTCTAGCCGCGCGGTCTCGAGCGCGGATGATAGCTCGTCGGCGCTGCGGGCGACCTTCATGCCGCGTCCGCCGCCGCCCGCGGCCGCTTTGACAAGGACTGGAAAGCCAAGCTCCTTGGCGATCGCCAGCGCCTCGACGTCGTCCGTGATCGCGCCAGGAGAGCCGGGGACGCAGGGGATGCCAAGGCGTTCGGCCGTGCGCTTTGCTTCGATCTTATCGCCCATGATCCGGATATGCTCCGGCTTCGGGCCGACGAAAACGATGTGATGGTCGGCAAGGATTTCCGCGAAGCGCGCGTTTTCGGCAAGAAATCCATACCCTGGATGCAGCGCTTCGGCGCCGGTGATTTCGCAGGCCGCGAGCAGAGCCGGAATGTTGAGATAGGACAGCCGCGCGGCGGGCGGCCCGAGGCAGACAGATTCGTCAGCGAGCTTCACATGCATCGCGTCGGCGTCGGCGGTCGAATGGACCGCCACCGTGGCGATGCCAAGCTCTTTCGCGGCGCGGAGTATCCGCAACGCGATCTCTCCGCGGTTGGCTATGAGAATCTTTTCGAACATCTCAGTTCACCGGAAGCGCGGCTGTCATTCGATCACAAAGAGCGGTTGGCCGTATTCCACGGGCTGCCCATCCTCGACCAGAATGCTCGTCACCGTGCCGGGGCGCGGGCGCAACGATTTCATTGAACGTCTTCATGGCCTCGACAAGAAGGAGTTTGTCCCCGGCCTTTACCTGCGAGCCGATTTCGACGAAAGGCGCCGCCTCGGGCGAAGCGCGGAGATAGGCCGTGCCGACCATCGGCGATTTGACGGCTCCAGGCGCGCTAACTTCGGCGGCGGCAGTCGCCCCCGCGGGCGCGACTGCCGGAGAGGCGGCGGCGGTAAGGGGCTGAGCTGCAGCGACCGTCAGCTGCCGCGCGACGCGAACTTTGAGGTCGCCATGCGCAACTTCGATCTCGGAAAGCCCAAGACGCGTAATAATTTTAGCCAGCGTCTCGATAAGCTCGGTATCGATCGCGCTCGCAACAGAATTCCCGGCCGGTTTAGGCCCCGTATATTTCATTTTTATCGACTTTCGCTGGCCGTCGCGCTGGCGATGCAGGCTTGCAGCGCGAGATCGTAAGACAAAGCGCCAAAACCCAGAATCACGCCTTGTGCGACAGGAGAAATATAAGAACGATGGCGAAAGCTCTCCCTGGCGTGGACATTGGAGAGATGCACCTCAATGACTTTGGCCCTTGAGCCCTTGATCGCGTCCTGGAGCGCGATTGATGTATGCGAATAGGCGCCGGCGTTTAAGATAATAGGCTCCCCGGCGAGACCTGCTTCCTGCACCCAGCTCACCAGATCGCCTTCGTGATTGCTTTGGCGAAAATGCAAAACGGTCCCGCGCGCCGCGCAAATGGCTGAAAGACGCGCCTCGATCGCTGCGAGCGTCTCGGAGCCATAAAGCTCTGGCTCCCTCGATCCGAGAAGATTGAGGTTTGGCCCGTTCAGGACGTGGACGGCTTTCATGATGGACTCGGCGGCGGAAAACAAATTCGAGTCGCATCCATAGCCGGGATCAAATTGCAATGAAAGCCTAAGCGTTAGGGGAAAGTCCTGTCTATCCTCACAACAAATTTAGAGGTTTTGGCAGCAAAGCTAGGCTCAAGCCAACGGCGACGTTGGCCGGAGAGGCGCGGGAGTAAAATGGCCCGCGCCGCAGATCCTTTCATCAGCGCTTAAGCAAGAGACGCCGAATGTGGACCCTCGACGGATCTTGTACATCATCACCGATTTAGACGGCGAATCGTCAAGCTTTAGAGGCCTGAAACCTTGGGCTTGGACAGAGCGTCATTCGCTGGCGAAGCGGCTGTCGGCCGTGGTTGCAGAATGAGCGTTTCGTTTGCCGCCGGGTCGAGAGGTCGCGGCCGGAACGCTTCGGCCACCGTTTTGGCCATCGCGAGATCCGCAGCAGACAATTTGAGCGCCACATCGTCCCGCCTCCGTCCGGCTTCCGCATCGCCCTTTGCTGCTGCAATCGAGAACCATGCATAGGCTTGTTCATAATCCTGACGAAGCCCCAATCCGCGCTCCAGAAGAATCGCCAGATTGAACTGGCTGTCGCGAAGGCCAAACGCTGCGGCCTTGCTGAACCAGATCGCGGCGGCGGCGTAGTCTGGCTTTTCATCCACGCCATCGGCGGCCAAGACGCCGAGATTATGCATCGCGCGCGCGTTTCCATGTTCCGCCGCCTCAAGATGGAGGGCCTGCGCGCGGGCCGGATCGCGGTCGACCCCGAGGCCCTTTTCGGTCAGCACGGCGAGCCGATATTGCGCCGCAGCAATGCCTTGCTCGGCTGCCTTGGCGTAATATTGCGCGGCGAGGGTTATGTCTCGCGCTCCGGTGCGGCCATCGGCCAAACGGCGGCCCAATTCGAATTGCGCCGCCGCGTCCCCGGCGTCCGCTTGATTGCGCAGATCCTCAACAGCCATTGCAGCGAGAGCCGGCGCCAAGAGAGGGGCGTTAAGCGCCGGCGCGGAAGAGGCGGCGTTGGTCCAGTTCGCTGCGCTGCGGCCGATGGCGCCAACGATGATCGGGTCGCTCCCCGCGATGGCTCGCGTCGCGGGCGTCTCGCTGGGTTGCGAGGAATCCGGGGGACCAGCGAGCGGCGCAGGCGCAACCGGCGAAGGATCAAGCAGACCTGAATTGATCAGACTTTGCCGAGCGGAATTCCGCCGATCCGAAATTGGATGGGCAGGCGGAGCTGAATCCGGCGTCGCCCGTCGCGTTGCTGCTGCGGCCGGCGTGGGGCCAGGATCGGTAGAAACCGCCACCCCTCCGGCCGTGGAGGCGGTATCGCGCTCCGCGCTTCTGCCTAGAAGCTTTGTAAAAGACGGCGCGGTTACTGTTCCATGGGAGACGGCTTTCGCCAGGGCATAAGCGCCCAAAGCAAGACACAACGCGGCCACGCTTAAGATAAGCGGGCGTTTATGAGCGCGAAAAAAGCCGTTCTGTCGCCCCGCGTCCTCGGCCGCTGCGACGGCGCGAGATGCGTTCGCCTCCATCTTCGCCGCCTTTGCAGCGCGTCGCGCGGCGGCGATGAAGTCAGCGCGGCCGGCTCCCCTTTCGCGCTCCTGCGCAACCGTCGTCCGCTCGTCAAAAACGCGAGCTCCGGCCGGGTCGCGCCGCCGCGAAAAACCGCTGCCCGGCTCGATCAGAAAATCGACCGAGTCGTTGGCTTTTGCGGCGGTTTCCACGCCATGTTCGGACTGTCGTGGGCCGGGGCCGTCGAATAATCCCTGAGAAGCGCTCACTGGGCCGAAGCTTTCCCCGCCCCTGAAGGGAGCCGCCTCGCCAGCTCGTCCGTTTAAGGCGTCAGAATGAGGGGAGCCGTTTTGCCAGCCGTCATTTTGGGGGCGCTCCACGCGCGGCGCGAAAATCGGAGCCAAACTTGAGGCCAATAAAGGGCCGAAGTTATTCGGCCGCATCTCGCCAAGACCGGCTTCCATCTTGGTCAAACGTTCGGCGACTTTCCCGACGGTTTCCTGGACGGCGTTTAAGGCGAGGTGAATGCGCCGGTCTGCTTCATCCCGCTCGGCGCGGAGGTCGGCGATTTCGCGCGTCACCCGGTGATCATCGCGGACGCCAAGGTCATGCCGGTTCGCCCCGGCGTCGGGGTAGAGATCACGTCCGGCCTTGGCGCCCCCGGCCCCGCGTGAATCTTCAAGCTGCTGGAACAGAGACGCGATCAACTGCTCGAGGCTTGTTAACGACGCAAAACCCGCCTCGGCCCCATCGAGACGTTTGGCGATCTTCGTCATTTCCAGCTGTAGCGCTTCGATCGCGGGATCGCTCGCCTTCGGATCGCGCACGGCATCGATTTTTTCAGCGAGCGTTTGAACCAAATCTTTGATCCCGCCCGTCTCGGCGGAGGTCGCCGCCAAGCCGGCCTCGAACTTTGCGGTGAGGCGCCGATGCGCCGCCTCGATGTTTTGCGAAAGCGCGTCATAATCGCGAGGCTGGGCGGTGTTGGCGATCGCCTCCTCGGCCTTACGCGTCAAGTCGTCGAGCTGCGCTTCGAGCTTTCCCGTCGACAGAGGGCGCGCGGCGATGTCCGTCAAGAGATCGCGGATTTCTTCGGTCTGCTTCTGCATCTGGGCAAACGCGGCTCCATCGACCAAAGGACTGCGGAGAGTTTCTAGCTTGCCGCCGATCGCCCTGATCTCGCGTTCAAGTCGTCCAATCGTTGCGGGCGCGTTTTGCAGGGGTAGATCGGGGCCGGGAGCGTCGCGGTTGGCCGGACTTTGGTCTGCATTCACGAACGCCGGAGCGCGCCCTGCCGCAGCCGGCGCGCGATGCCTAACGGAAATCTGGAGCTTAGCTTCGAGTTCCTTCAACGCCTCCTTTAGAAACCTGCTGCTGTCGTCGTCGGCGTCACGGCGCAGGCGCAACTCCAATTCGTCGAGCTTATGGCTCAACTCCGCGTAAGTCTCCCATTCGGCATCGCGTTGCATGTCGCTGGCGACAGCATCGGCGGCAGCGGTCTCCGCGCGCGGCCTTGCGACGGCGGTAAGGCTTTGCGCAACCTCGACGGAGGCTAGGTCAGCGCCGCTTCGAGTTGAAAGTTGGGCAGCTACGCGGCGCAGCCAATCGCGGGGCGCCGCTCCTGGCCGGTCGACTGCTCGACGGGCGAACACGCCGCGATCGGCGCCATGGATTTCGATGCTGTCCGCGGCGCCCGCGTTCGGCTTGTTCATGACGTAGTCCGCTGCGATCGCTGACGTTCCAAGGCTGCCCCAACGCTAATCAGATTGCATTTTCCGGCGACGAATCGCAGTCGCGCGCATGGGTCAGCCGCGACTCCTTCCAGACATTCGAAGCCTTTGGTGAACAATGCGTTAATTATTGCTCGGTCCGCCGCCACTACCGGTCTCCATCGCCGCGTCCTCATCCGAGTGCTCGCGGAACTAGTTGTATATTTTTATGATACACTTTTAAGTGGCAAAAGAAACTCAAGTTTGGTATTTTTTATCAATGCTTATTTATCAGTGATTAGAGGGGCATTCCATGGATACAAATCCCGCCTGGAGCAATCAGCATCTTCCGGACCGGCCGCATCGCAAGCATCAGCCCTTGGCGCAAACGTCCCGTCCGGCGCGGCGCATCGCCACGGCGCCAAACGGTCAGCACCATTCGCGAGATGGCGGAAATTTTTGGCGTCAGCATCCGAGCCCTACGCTTTTATGAAGATCGCGGCCTGCTTCAACCAAGGCGGGAAGGAGCCGCGCGTTACTACGGCGCGCGCGAAAAACTCCGCCTCAAAATGATCGTGAAGGGAAAACATCTTGGGTTCACGCTAGCTGAGATCCATGACATGCTGTCGTCGCGCAAAGGGGCGAGTTCAAAGCCGGCCGGGGCGCGCGATTTCGAGGGATGGAGCCGCGACGAGGCAAACCTGGAAATGGGTCTGGCGCCAGCGCAAATCATTGCCCAAATCGACCATCTCGAGCGGCAACGCAGGGAACTTGACGCCGCCATCATCGCTTTGCAGACCGCGCATCGACGCCTTCTCGAATCGCCGTATCGCGCCTCGATCGCATAAATCGGAGTCGCGGGCGGAAGCTCCATTCTGCTGCCGAAAAGGGCAAAGAGTTCGCTGGGAGGCCTTCCAAAAAGGCGCAGTAATGCTATCTGGAATTTAGCATAGGTTGCGCTCCAGCTCTCGCGAGCCGGCGCCCAGTCTGCGCATCCGCAAGCGGGGAAATTATATGTCGAGCTATAAAGCGCCGATTGGAGACGTTTTATTTCTCTTGCACGATGTTTTTGACATCGCCCGCTACGGTAATTTGCAAGGTTTCGCCGACCTGACGCCAGATGTGTCCGAGGCTGTCCTGTCCGAGGCGGGCAAACTCTGTGAAGGAGTGCTGCAGCCTCTTAATCAGATCGGCGATCGGGTGGGTTGCGCCCGGCAAGAGAATGGCGATGTGCTGACGCCGCCGGGCTTCAAATCGGCCTATCTCGCTTTCACAGGCGGCGGATGGGTCGGATTGTCGGCTCCCGAAAATTTTGGCGGCCAGGGGCTGCCATACACCCTGACAGCCATCGTCAATGAATTCGCCAGTTCCGCGAACATGGCTTTGGCGATGTATCCCGGCCTTAGCCAAGGCGCGTTGGCGACGTTGCTGGCCCATGGGACCGAGGCGCAAAAAGAGATGTTTGCGCCAAGACTGATCAGCGGCGCCTGGTCGGGCACCATGAATCTGACCGAACCCCATTGCGGCACGGATGTCGGCTTGCTGAGGACTAAGGCTACGCCGAACGACGATGGCTCTTACGCCATCACCGGGCAAAAGATCTTTATCTCATCGGGCGAGCATGACCTTGCCGAAAATATCATCCACCTAGTGCTCGCCCGCATCGAGGGGGCGCCCTCCGGCGTCAAAGGCATTTCGCTGTTTGTCGCGCCGAAATTCCTGATCGAGACCGATGGCTCGCTCGGGGCTCGCAACGCCGTCGCCTGCGGCGCCATCGAGAAGAAGATGGGAATTCACGGCAACTCCACCTGCGTCATGAATTATGATGGAGCCACAGGCTGGTTGATCGGCGAGCCGCACAAGGGTCTCAACGCGATGTTCGTCATGATGAACGAGGCGCGGCTCGGGGTCGCAATTCAGGGCTTGGCGATTTCCGAAGTCGCCTATCAGAACGCAGTCGCCTACGCCAAGGATCGTCTGCAGGGCCGCTCAATGTCCGGGCCGAAAAATCCGGACAAGCTGGCCGATCCGATCATCGTGCACCCTGATATCCGTCGCAATCTGATGGAGATCCGCGCCTTCAACGAAGCCGCCCGCGCGCTCGTCATTTGGACGGCCCTGCGCAGCGACGTCGCGCATCGCTCGGGGGATAAGGACGCGCAGGCTGCGGCGGTCGATCATCTGGGTCTGCTGACTCCGGTGCTGAAAGGCGTGCTTACCGATTTTGGTTTCGAAAATGCGGTCAAGGCGCAGCAGATTTTTGGCGGCCACGGCTATATTGCCGAATGGGGCGTGGAGCAGTTCGTCCGCGATGCGCGCATCGCCATGATCTACGAGGGCGCGAACGGCATCCAGGCGCTCGATCTCGTCGGCCGCAAACTCGCCAAGGACGGCGGCCGCACCGTAATGGCTTTTTTTGCCGAAATCAAATCCTTCATCGAAGATAATGAGGCGGACCTTGGCTTAAAGCTCTATCTCGATGGCCTGCGGCGGGGCTCGGGCCATCTCGAAAAGGCGACGCTCTGGTTCATGCAAAACGCAATGGCGAAACCTGAGAACGCCGGGGCTGGCTCCTATGACTATATGCGTCTCTTTGGGCTGGTCGCGCTCGGCTTCATGTGGGCCAAGATCGCCAAGGCGGCGCAGGCGAAACTGGCGCGAGGCGAGGGCGACGCCGCTGCTCTTGAAAGTAAATTGCTGACGGGGAGATTTTTCATGGAGCGCATGATGCCGGAAACGAGTGTGCGCCTCGCCCGCATAGAAGCCGGCGCCGACACGGTGATGGCGCTGGCACCAGAACAGTTCTAGGCTTATGCGCTGGGCCTGCGCTCTCCTCGATGTCACAATATTGAAAGAGAGATGCGCTTTGTCTCGAGCGCGCGCGAAGAGGATAGCATGACCGAAGCCTTCATCTATGACCACGTGCGCACGCCGCGCGGACGCGGCAAGTCGGACGGCGCATTGCACGAAGTCTCGAGCCTTGCGCTAGCCGCCACGGTTCTCGGCGCGATCAAGGATCGCAACGCACTCGACGTCAGCTTCGTTGACGATGTGATTCTCGGCTGCGTCGATCCCGTCGGCGAGGCCGGCGGCAATATCGCCCGCGCTGCGGCGCTGACCGCGGATTATGGCGATGAGGTTCCCGGCGTTCAAATCAATCGCTTCTGCGCGTCGGGGCTCGATGCGGTTAATTTCGCGGCCGCCCAAGTCATGGCGGGGGCAGCATGATCTCGCCATCGGAGGCGGCGTCGAATCGATGAGCCGTGTCGGCCTTGGCGCCTCGGGCGGCGCGTGGCCTGTCGATCCATCGATCGCGATCAAATCCTATTTCATGCCGCAAGGCGTCTCCGCCGATCTCATCGCGACGAAATACGGCTTCTCCCGCGATGACGTCGATGAATATGCGGTAATGTCGCAACAACGCGCGGCAAGCGCCTGGACTAACGGCCATTTCAAAAGGTCGATCGCGCCTGTGCGCGACGTGAATGGCATTACGCTGCTCGATCGCGATGAACATATGCGGCCATCAACCGATATGCAGTCTCTCGCCGCGCTAAAACCGTCGTTTACCTTGATGGGCGAACAAGGCGGCTTCGACGCCGTCGCGATCGATGCGCATCCCGAAGTTGAAAGAATCATCCATGTCCACCACGCCGGCAATTCGTCCGGCATTGTCGATGGCGCCGCCGCTGTTTTGATAGGTTCCGCGAAGGCAGGGCAGGCGACTGGCCTAAAGCCCCGCGCCAAAATCAAGGCTTTCGCCAATATCGGCTCGGAGCCCGCGATGATGTTGACCGGCCCCGTCGACGTTACAAGAAAACTTCTGGCGCGCGCCGGAATGAACCTTGGCGACATCGATCTCTTTGAGGTCAACGAGGCCTTCGCCGCTGTGGTGTTGCGCTACATGCAGGCTTTCGATCTCGATACGACGAAGCTCAACGTCAATGGCGGCGCGATAGCGATGGGCCATCCGCTCGGTGCGACCGGGGCGATGCTGCTCGGGACGGCGCTTGATGAACTGGAGCGCAGCGGCAAAGCGACGGCGCTTATTACACTGTGCATCGGCGCCGGCATGGGCACCGCGACGATCATTGAGCGGGTTTAAAGCATGATCCCGAAAAGTTGCAGACTTTTCGGATGAGGTCATGCGTGAAAACATGCTTTAGAAATTCAAATTTTCGCCGGGGAGCGACAAATGAATCTCGTGAACTTTCAATTCGAGATCGAGACGGACGGCGTCGCGCTTCTCACCTGGGACATGCCGGGACGGTCGATGAATGTGATCACCCCGGAGGTCATGAGCGAGGTCGAACAGGTCATCGACCATGTCGCTGCGGAGCCGTCGATCAAGGGCTGCGTTATAACTTCGGGCAAGGAGACTTTTTCCGGCGGCGCCGATCTTTCCATGCTCCAGAGCGCAGCGCAGGATTATAAAAAGGCGCTCGCGGAAAAGGGCGAAGAGGAAGCTACGAAGCTCTTTTATGAATCCGCGCGGAGTCTATCGCTGCTCTATCGCAAGCTCGAAACTTGCGGCAAGCCATTCGCCATAGCGATCAATGGCCTCTGCCTTGGCGGCGCGTTCGAGCTGGCGCTCGCCTGCCATTACCGCGTCATCGGCGACGATGACAAAGTTCGGGTCGGGCTGCCGGAGATTAAGGTCGGCCTGTTTCCCGGCGCTGGCGGGACTCAACGCGTCGCCCGCCTGATGCAGACAGGCGATGCGCTGCAAATGTTGTTCAAAGGCGATCAGATTCGGCCGAAGGCCGCCAAGACCATGAACCTTGTGCATGAGGTTGCGCCAAAGCACGAGGTTGTCGCTAGAGCGAAGGCGTGGATCGCGGCGGGCGGATCAAGCGTCGCGCCGTGGGACGCCAAAGAATTTAGGCTTCCCTCGGGAAAGGTGTTCTCGCCGCAAGGCATGATGGTTTGGCCCGCCGCCAACGCGATCTATCGCCGCGAGACGCATGATAATTACCCGGCCGCCAAGGCGATCTTGCAAGCCGTCTATGAAGGGCTGCAACTGCCGATGGATTTGGCGCTGCGCGTCGAGGCGCGCTGGTTCGCGAAAATCCTGCGTTCGAAAGAAGCTGCGGCGATGATCCGCTCGCTGTTCATTTCCATGGGCGAATTGAACAAAGGCGCGCGGCGTCCCGCCGATCTTCCTCCGACCGTGATTCGGAAAGTCGGCGTTCTCGGAGCCGGTTTCATGGGAGCCGGGATCGCCTATGTAACGGCGGCGGCTGGGATGGATGTCGTGCTGATCGATCGCGATCAAGCCGCCGCCGACAAAGGCAAAGTCTTTTGCGAGCAGCTGATCTCTTCGCAAGTGCTGAAGGGCCGGGCCAAGGGCGCCGAGAAAGAGGCGCTTTTATCCCGCATCACGGCATCCGCCGACTATGGGGAGCTGGCGGGATCGGATCTTGTGATCGAGGCGGTCTTTGAAGATCGCGCGATCAAGGCCGAGGCGACGCGCAAGGTTCGCAAGGTGCTTGGTCCCGACGCCATCTTCGCCTCGAACACATCGACCTTGCCGATTACCTCGCTTGCCGAGGCCTACGCGGAGCCTGAAAATTTCATTGGGGTGCATTTTTTCTCGCCGGTCGAGAAAATGCTGCTCGTCGAAATCATTCTTGGCGAGAAAACCGGCGCGCGCGCTCTGGCTGCGGCGTTGGACTATGTGCGCGCGATCAAGAAAACGCCGATCGTCGTCAATGATGCGCGCGGGTTTTTCGCCAATCGTTGCGTCGGGGCTTATATCCGCGAAGGCCATATCATGCTGCGCGAGGGCGCGCCGCCCGCAATGATCGAGAACATCGCCAAGATGGCCGGAATGCCGGTGGGGCCGCTCGCTCTCAATGATGAAGTCGGGCTCGATCTCGCGCTCAGAATATTGGAGGCGACGAGGGAAGATCTTGGGGCCGAGGCCATAGACGCAGAGCAGGAAGCCTTGCTCAAAGCCTTGGTTGTCGACCACGGCCGCTTGGGCCGCAAAAACGGCAAGGGCTTTTACGACTATCCGGCGCACGGCGCGAAATCGCTATGGCCCGGCCTTGCCGCGCTCCAGCCGACAAAGCTTGATCCAGACAGCGTAGATATTGCTTCGTTCAAGCAAAGATTTCTCGTCGCGCAGGCTCTCGAAGCCGCGCGAACGATCGAGGACGGCGTCGTGAGCGACCCGCGCGAGGCGGATGTCGGCTCGATCATCGGTTTCGGTTTTGCGCCATTTACGGGCGGCGTCTTGAGCTACATCGACGGAATCGGCTTGCCGCAATTCGTCGTGCTGTGTGACGAGCTGAGCCGTAAATACGGCCGGCGGTTTGCGCCGCCGCAGATTCTGATCGACATGGCGAAAGCGCACGAGACATTTTACGGCCGCTTCGCAAAAAAAGCCGCCTGACGTCGAGTCTGGCCAGACTCGACGCCTGGACAAGAAAAAGGGCGCTCTTTTGGAGCGCCCTCGATAGCATTCAAGCAAAGGCCGCGCTTATTCGCCGGCTGCCTGTTGCTCGAGTTTTTCCTTGCCTTCGAGGTCTTCGCCGGTCTCCTGATCGACGAGACGCATAGACAGGCGGACTTTGCCGCGTTCATCGAAGCCGAGCAGTTTCACTTTGACCTTGTCGCCTTCTTTGACGACATCGGAGGATTTCGCGACGCGCCCTTTGGCGAGCTGTGAAATATGAACAAGACCGTCCTTGGAGCCAAAGAAGTTCACGAAGGCGCCGAAATCGACCACCTTCACGACCGTGCCTTCGTAAATATGGCCGATTTCCGGATCATTCGCGATCGACTTGATCCAGTTGATCGCGGCGCGGATCGAGTTGCCGTCGGATGACGCGACTTTCACCGTGCCATCATCTTCAATGTTGATCTTGGCGCCGGTTTTCTCGACGATTTCGCGGATCACCTTGCCGCCGGTGCCGATCACTTCGCGGATCTTGTCGGTCGGGATTTTCAACGTCTCGATGCGTGGCGCAAATTCCCCAAGCTCAGCGCGCGCTCCGGTGAGGGCCTTGGCCATTTCGCCCAATATGTGCAGCCGGCCGGTTTTGGCCTGCTCCAGAGCGACCCTCATGATCTCTTCGTTGATGCCGGTGATCTTGATGTCCATTTGCAGCGAGGTGATGCCGTCCTGGGTTCCGGCCACCTTGAAATCCATGTCGCCAAGATGATCCTCGTCGCCGAGAATATCGGACAGGACCGCGTAGCGTTCGCCCTCGAGGATGAGGCCCATGGCGATGCCGGCGGTCGGCCGCTTCAGCGGAACGCCGGCGTCCATCAGGGCCAGCGATGAGCCGCAGACCGTCGCCATTGATGACGAGCCATTCGACTCGGTGATCTCCGAAACGACGCGGATTGTATAAGGAAACTCAGCCGCGGTCGGCAGCATCGGGCGTATGGCGCGCCAGGCTAGCTTGCCATGGCCTATTTCGCGACGGCCGGGCGAGCCCATCCGTCCCGTTTCGCCAACCGAATAGGGAGGAAAGTTGTAGTGCAGCAGGAAGCGCTCTTTGTAGGTGCCTTCCAGGCTGTCAATGAACTGCTCGTCTTCTCCCGTGCCAAGCGTCGCGACCACAAGGGCTTGCGTCTCGCCGCGCGTGAATAGCGCTGAACCGTGGGTGCGCGGCAGAATGCCGACTTCCGCGAGGATCGGGCGAACCGTGCGGACGTCGCGTCCGTCGATGCGGATGCCGCTGTCGAGAATGTTCCAGCGCACGACCTTGGCTTGCAGATCGTGGAACACCTCGTTGACGAGTTCTTTCGAGAAGCGAGGCTCCGCTCCTTCTGGAAATAGCCCCGTCGCGACTTTCGCTTTCACTGCGTCAACGGCCTTATACCGATCCTGCTTGGCGGTAATCTTATAGGCTTCGCGCAACTCGGCCTCGGCGATCTGGCGCACCGCCGTCTCGACTGCTTCCTTGTCGACGACGACAAGATCGCGCGGCTCTTTGGCAGCCTTTTCGGCAAGCTTGATGATCGCGTCGATCACCGGCTGGAAACCGCGATGGCCGGCCATGACGGCTTCGAGCAGAACCGCTTCGGACAGCTCCTTGGCTTCCGATTCGACCATCAGTACGGCGTCGCCCGTGCCGGCGACGACGAGATCGAGCGCTGAATCCTTCAGCTCCTCAATCGTCGGATTGAGCTTGACCGCGCCATTGATGAAGCCCACGCGCGCCGCTCCGACCGGACCCATGAAAGGCACGCCCGACAAAGTCAGCGCCGCCGAAGCCGCGACCATCGCCAGAATGTCGGGGTCATTTTCGAGGTCGTGGGAGAGCACGGTCACGACGACCTGCGTCTCATTGCGATAGCCTTCTGGAAACAACGGCCGAATCGGGCGATCGATCAGACGCGAGACAAGGGTCTCTTTTTCCGAGGGGCGCCCTTCGCGCTTGAAATAGCCGCCAGGAATCCGGCCGGCCGCGAAGGCTTTTTCCTGATAATTGACGGTAAGGGGAAAGAAATCGACGCCGGGCTTTGCGGATTTGGCGGAGACGATGGTGGCGAGGACGGTGGTTTCGCCATAGGTGGCGAGAACGGCGCCGTCGGCCTGGCGGGCGATCTTGCCTGTCTCAAGCACAAGCTTCCGGCCGCCCCAATCGAGTTCTTCACGATGGATTTCAAACATTTATTCGTCTTTCTTATAATGAAAGGCGAAGACTGGTGCCAGAGCAAGACGGCAAGAAGCTGTCGCGGGGAGAGCTCTTTGATGCGCCGCATGATAGAGGATCATGCCAAGAGCCGCCGCGTACAGCGCCTGGCGATCCTGCCATGGCGCATTTGTCTTCACCAGGTGTCGGGACGACGGCCCCATGCCGTCGCTTCCCGCAAAGGCGAGGCCTACGGCTCCGCCTTCGATAGTTTAATGCAAATCAGGCCTAGTCCGGCAGCGCTTACGCCAAGCGGAAGAGGCTCGGGAAAGATCTAGCGCCGGATGCCCAGACGTTCAATCAAGGATTTGTACCGCGGCTCGTCTCTGGTCTTGACGTAATCAAGCAGCTGACGGCGCTGCGAGACCAGCTTCAGAAGGCCCCGGCGCGAATGGTTGTCTTTGACGTGGGTCTTGAAATGCTCGGTCAAATTGGTGATCCGCTCTGTCAGGATCGCAACCTGCACCTCGGGCGAACCAGTATCGCCGGCCTTCAAAGCGTAATCTTTAACGAGCGCCTGTTTGCGCTCCGCTGTAATCGACATCGTGTGGACCTTTCACAAATAATAACCAGAGGCGTTGCTAACCCACATGCATGGGGCGCAGGGCCGGACTGGAAGGGGATAACCAAAGCCGCAGCCCTGCCGGGATGTCGTCCAGCAGGGTAGGCGCCGATGGGTTGCGCGACGATCGCGTAAGCCACTTATACAGAAAAGAAACGGCGGCGAAAGGGGCGCTCTGGCAAAATATGGCTGTGCGAGCGAAGGATTTCGGTCGCCCCAGAGTTCTGCAAATTATCCGCAAATAGAGCCGCACTCAGGAAGAAGTCATTCGCCGTCTTTTTTTACACGTTGCTTGGTCTGCTCCCGCGCTGCATAGGATTGCGGTAGGCGATTTGCGGGCGAGCCAAACGCGAGCTTAGGTATAATCAACGCAATATCTCAACAGCGCGCAATTTCGGAAACTCACGCGGCGCTAAATTCGCGCCAGCCTTTGGCGCGCAGAACGCAGGCCGGGCAGGCGCCGCAGCCGTAGCCCCACTCATGTTTGACGCCGCGCTCGCCGAGGTAGCAGGTGTGCGTCTCTTCATTGATGATGTCGATCAGCGCTTTGCCGCCAAGGCGCGCCGCAAGGCGCCAGGTGTCGGCCTTGTCCAACCACATCAGAGGCGTCTCGACGTTGAACCTCGAGTCCATGCCAAGGTTCAAGGCGAGCTGCATAGCTTTGACGCTATCGTCTCGGCAATCGGGGTAGCCCGAAAAATCTGTCTCGCACATGCCGGCGACGATATGGGCGAGGCCGCGCCGATAGGCGAGCGCCCCCGCCAGAGTGAGGAACATCAGGTTACGGCCGGGGACGAATGTGTTCGGCAGGCCTCGCTCATCCATT